>NZ_JBQAEF010000004.1:0-369317 GCF_051915185.1 Bacillus cereus group sp. MYBKT14-1
CCGTTCAAATAACGTAGAACGATTTGTATTTTTTCATCAGCTGTAAATTTAGCCATAGAAAAACTGCACCTCCAATTGTTAGACTGTGTCTAACAATTGGGGTGCAGTTCAAATTTGTTTGCTCGTTTTTTGTTGCAAACCTCTTTGCTTCCCTATTGCTCCTGTTTTTGCCATAATAGAAGAAATATAAATAAAAGGTTGGGATACAATGAACATTCGCATTACTGATGAAGCAAAAGCAGCTATACATAGATTAGAACGTGAAGACAAAAAGATCATTGGCATTAGAGGAACAATGACAAACTCTTGTAGTATTTTCGTTGATGTCGATTTAATTTGGGATACATTTAACGCAGATGATGTTGTATATGAAGATGCGGAGCTTATCGTACAAATGGATTCATTTACGAAAGACTACACTGGTGATACAGTGAAGCTTGATTATAAGACGACAGGTTTTAGTATTACGACTCCGAGTGAGACTTTGGTTTATGGATTGTCGATTAAAAAATAAAAATTGTTTTCATTTGACCACCGAGGTGAAAAAATGGGTAAATATGTTCCGTTAAAATTTTTATTTAATGAAGAATTAGCAGAAAAAATAGCTGATTCTATTTGTAAACACGATCCTTGTTTCTCTAAAAGCATCTTTGTAGATTCTGTAGCTTGTAAAGTTGAAAATTTAGAGTTAAAACAGCGTATTGAAGTAATTGCAGATGAATTACACAATGCTTTACAAAAAGATTTTAATGCCGCAATACATATATTACTGAAAACATTAGGACCAGAAAATACAACAGAAGTAGGCACGTTTACAAATGGATATATGTACATGCCTATCGCAAAATACGTTGAAAAATATGGACTTAACGACTTTGAAACCTCATTCAACGCCATGTATGAAATAACGAAAAGAAATACTGCTGAATATGCCATTCGGCCTTTTCTTGAAACATATCATGAAGACACACTAACTATATTACAACAGTGGCTTCATGACGAAAACAGCCACATTAGAAGATTAGTTTCTGAAGGTACAAGACCAAGGCTTCCTTGGGCTAAAAAAATAGGAGCTCTAAAAGGTAATTTTAAGTACAATTTACAACTTCTTGAACCGTTAATGAATGACCCTTCTAAATATGTTCAAAAATCTGTAGCCAATCATATTAACGATATTACGAAAGAAGATAAAGAACTCGTTTTTCAGTGGTTACAGCAATTACGTGATAAACAGCATCCTATTAATCCTTGGATTATAAAACATGGGTTAAGAACAGTTATTAAAAATGGTACTTTACCAAAAGATTTTTGTTTTTGAGTATTTTAAACAAAACCGCTTATGCTTCAAAAATGAAGTATAAGCGGTTTTCCTTTTGAATACAGAAATAACAAACATAAAAAGTACTTTAAATTTCTTCTTTATATCATTATTTTACTAACTCTTCTATGTTATTACTTTCCTTAATTTTTTCGGATGATAGCCAGAGTGAATAACTTGTTCCATCCTTGTTCCTTAAAAATATGTTAAATTCCTTATTATATAGTTCTTCTTTAAGAATAGTGACTACCTTTCTCAAATCCTCTATTACATATGGATCATTTCTATATTTTATCTCACTGTCATTGAAAACTAATGTCAATTCATACTCTAGACAATTGCCGTCTTTCGGGTGTGGACAAATAATATCCTCAATTTCAAAGTGGCTATTTTGTATCTCATTTAATCTTTCGCCTACTTTGGTTTCAGTTTGAACCAAATATGTCCAATAACCGTTTACTGTGTTTTTCATTGTTAAAAGCAGTTCTTCTTTCGTTATAGCTTTTTGTATATTTTGAAAAGGGAAACCTATAGATTTACCATTATAATCCTCAATTTCAAGTTTTGTTATCTTTCTATTACTCTTCTGAATGAATTGGATTAGAGCATATAAACGATCTAATTCTTTTGATTGGAATTGACTGTAATCAATCTTGTCACTCATTTTTAAAGTTAATAATAACGTATCCGTTGGTTTCTCCTCTATATCATCATCCACTATATATTGAAAAACATTTTTATTTTCAGGTTCCACGTAACCTAATTTTTTAATTTCTTCTAGCATTGGTTTAAATTTCTTATATTCCTCATATGTTTTTTTTCCGTATTGATATTCATCACCTTTTATTCTTGAGTATACTAAGCCATCAACCTCTACTCTAAATTGAATATTTTTATTGTTTTTCGCTTGAACAGTATGGTATGTATGCCCCATATTCCCTTCGTGTATAGCACCCCAATCTGTTACAATCACATCAATTCCGTGCTTTTTTTTTACATATTTTTTCACCTGATCTTCATCTTCATAATTACAACCACTTAAACATAAGAAACATAACAATAGTAACATTACATTTTTTATTCTTTTCATATAGCACCTTGCCCTCTTTTCGCATAAACAAAATATTCCATATATAAAGAATACTAAATCGCTGAATGTTTTCAAAGAATTAAAATATTTTTACACTCAGTTTATATATTTTTTTCTTTTATTAATGGCTCTATTAAATTTTAATATTGATAATCGAATATAATAAAAGGAAACCTAAATTTAAGGTTTCCCATTTTTACCAACAATTTAAATTTTAATAAATATTTTTTATCCAAGTAATAATTCGTAGTACCTGAACCGACTCAAACCAAGTAATGAAAAACAGGACAACAAAGAAAGAGATAAGTGATATGAATTTTAAGCTTCCATCTTCACGTCTAGCGATCGCTATAATACTCAGAACCACTCCAATTAAAAAAGTAATATACCCTAATAGGATAATAGGCTCAGAATAGCTATCTATTATCCTATTTAATCCAAATAATAATAGTCCAAAAGTCATCAAGGTTATTGAAAATACACTAAATTTTTTCATAATTCAACCTCCAATATAATTTTACTATTTTATGGAGAGAATAGTTTTTTATGCGTATGAATGAACAATTACACTATAAAAATAGATAACTCAATTTATTTTTTCATTAAACAACTGCCTTCTTCTATTCCTTCAAAGGATTTCCACTCAATTATCCCGAATATATAAATAACCATTCTCACAAGGAGCGAATTTATATGAATCTATTCGAACACGAAACGTAAAACCGTTCCCCTTTCATAAGAGGTCCTCCTTTTTTCTTTTCTCACCATATCATTTACTTACAAAATAGGAGGATACAATTATGAAACGTGATCCATTATTTTTAACTTTATTAGAAAGTTCAAATACACATTTTAGCGGTTGGGATTTTTCTTTCATTTCAGAAACGGGCCGAATGAAGAGTGAGCCTTTATCATGGTCGTACGGCAGTACTGCTTTCCAGCTTATGCAACGCACTAAATCAATGCTAGATATGGGAACTGGCGGTGGAGAGTTTTTATCTATGTTACAACCGTTCCCGTCAACTATTTATGCTACTGAGGGCTACGCTCCAAACGTGCCAATTGCTCGAAAGAAATTAGAGCCTTTAGGGGTTACTGTTGTAGAGGTGAACGATGATACTGCATTGCCATTTCAAGATGGTCAGTTTAATCTAATCCTAAACCAACATGAATCATATGCTGCTTCTGAAGTAAAAAGAATCCTTTCTCAAAATGGGATTTTCCTTACACAACAAGTTGGTGGTCTCGATTGTGTGGAACTTAATGAGCAATTTAACGCACCGCTAAATAACGAATTTGCAAGTTGGTCACTTGAAGCAGCATGTAGTGAGTTAGAGGAAACTGGATTTACTATTTTAGAAGCAAAGGAAGAATTCCCTTTCCAACGCTTTTATGATATTGGCGCTATCGTCTATTATTTAAAAGCAATTCCGTGGCAAATTCCTGATTTTACTGTCGAAAGGTATTATGAGGAGTTATATCGTATACATGAAATTATCTTACAAAAAGGATATTTTGATGTGAAACAACATCGGTTTATCATTAAGGCGATTCGTGACTAACGGAAAAGAGGTGGCAAAGCCACCTCTTTTCCGTTTACGTATGTTCTCTACTCTTTCACCATAAGAAAAGTTATATCATACATATTACAATTATGACCAATGAATTGTATTTCTGAAGCATATAATCACCTCGCATATATAATGAGAGTAAAAACGTGATTTTTCACTATCCTCTTCTATTGAGAAACAAGTTGTTTTTCATATCGCTTGTTCGCATCATCTTCTGTCAAACATGCAGTTGTGTAATTAATAATATTCCGGTTATCGTACGTGAATATATGTTTTAACTTATTTTCTTCTGTTAATACTGTCGGTAAGTATTTTGGTAAATTGCTAACTACACCTCTATTATCACCATCTAATATCCAATCAATTTCTTTCCATTCTAATAATCCTTCAGCCGTACGAAATGGTGTATTCATCTGCATGCCATCTGGCAGATCAGCAACGAACACATACATTCCTTCACTAGCCTGGGGCTCATCTTTACCTTTAAAACCAACAGTCCCTTTATACGTTACACTTGAAAGTTCTATACCCGTTTCCTCAAATGTTTCTCTAATTATTCCTTCGTATGGCGTTTCATTCTCTTATATTTTTCCTCCAACACCATTCCACATCCCCATATTCGGCTTTTTATTTCTATTTAATAGCAATATTTTATCACTTTTTCTAATAAAGCAAATTGTGTATTTGTACATACGATTATTTCCTTTCATTTTCCACATGAGTTATTTGGCTTATTTTCAAGTAAAAACACTCGCCTTACAATTCCTTACTACATAATATATAGTACAACTTTCATGCGTAAACACTTTACGTCAAACGAGAGAAGCCTTTTTAGAAAGGAGAATTTAAAATCGATACTATAAGCAATGAATTTCTAAAACAATATTACGATAGCCTTGTGTGGTTAAAAGATACACATTGGTTTGGAGTTCCAATCTGTAAACTTCCCTCTGATCTCTTTTTGTATCAAGAAATCATTTATGAATTAAAGCCCGATTTAATTATTGAATGCGGGACTTTTCACGGTGGTAGTGCACTGTATTTAGCTTCTATGTTAGATTTAATTGGAAAAGGTCACGTACTTACTATCGATATAACTCCGCAGCCAAATCGGCCATCACATAATCGGATTACGTATTTAACAGCATCTTCTGTTTCTGTGCAGGCCATCCAAACAATAGTAAGCATGCGCAAACCTGATGATGTGATTTTAGTTATTTTAGATTCTGATCATAGTAAAGAGCATGTATCCAAAGAACTCTTACTATATAAATCTATCGTCACTACTGGCAGTTATATAATTGTAGAAGATACCTCCATTAATGGAAATCCGCTTCTTCCCGATTGGGGTCCTGGCCCGATGGAAGCTGTGGATGAGTTTTTAACTAAAAATAATAACTTCATAATCGACGAGTCTAAACATAAATTTTTCATATCATTTAATCCAAAAGGTTTTTTAAAGAAAATAAAGTGAAACTTTAATAAGTGGGGTTTTGCTCATCCCCCCACTTATTCTATCATTTTCATTTTTGAAAATGGATAATATACAAATTCCACCTTGCCAATTATGTTATCTTCTTCAATATATCCTAAGCCATTGCGACTATCTCTACTTACTTCGCGGTTATCTCCCATTACAAATAACTTATTTGGCGGAATTTTTGTCTTTTGAAAGTTATAAAACACTTGTGTGTTGTTAAATAAATCTTTGTTCGTATATGGTTCTTCTTGCTTTTTATCGTTCACATATACCTTTCCGTTCGTTATGTTAATTACATCACCCGGAAGCCCTATTACACGTTTCACATAATATTTCGATTCATCCGCTTCCTTTATAATGACAATTTCTCCGTGTTGTAAATTAGAAAGACGTACTACCGCTTTATTTACAAATACGTAATCTTCTTCATATAAAGTCGGCTGCATCGATTCCCCTTCCACTTTACATAAAGTAAAAGAATGGTAGCCTATTACCATCACCAATATAAATAGTATGTACTTTCCCCAGCCTCTCTTAATTTCCTTTTTCATATCCATTCCCACCTTATAAAGCGCTTTTTAACTCAAAAAATATATCACTGCACAATATGTTTCCATGCAGTGATACTATTTTTATTGTGCTTTGTTCGGTTGTTCTAATGGAATTGAATTTGCATTTGATCTATTTGTTTTTAATTCAAAATACGCATCCAAAATCTCTTTACCAATGGCAGAATTAATTCCTGATTTATCATCATTCACCCACGGCACAACAACTGAAAAAGCTATTTCCGGATCAGCATCATATGGCGCATAACCGGCAAGAGTTAAATTATAACATTTTTTTCGGTTGTTGTTCTCATCTCTTCCAATATCACTTTCTCCACCATATACTGTCTCAGCTGTTCCTGTTTTTCCCGCTGGTTTATATGGTAAACCTTTAAACGTTCCGGTACCTGTTCCGTCAGCTTCTTGAAAAACTCTTCTAAATCCTTCTTTTACATGATTAATGTACGAAGTGTCCATATCCACTCTATTTAATACAACTGGTTCAATCGACCGAACGACTTTTCCTACATCCTCTGGTCTATTCGGTTGCTCTCTAACTTCTTGTACAATTTGTGGTTTCATTCGGTAACCGCCATTTGCAATGGTTGAAATATATTGCGCAAGCTGAAGCGGCGTATATGTATCATACTGTCCAATCGCGTAATCAAGTAAAAATCCGGGTATGTTATCAGTTCTACCTATTTGACCGATTGATTCATTTGGCAGGTCAATACCAGTCGACACACCTAGGCCAAATTGTCTAAAATAGTAGCGCATTTTATTAAATGTTTCTTGTTTAATGTCTAATGGATTGTTTGGGACATAATTAATGCCTGCCATTTTTAAAGCTGTATTAAACATATAAACGTTCGATGACACTTGCAAAGCTCTTAAATCATCAATATCTCCAAATTCTTTCCACGATTTCTTCGGCTTAGAACTTCCTTTAAAATACATTGGCGCATCAAAGAAATGTGTATACGGCTTAATCGCTTCTGTTTGATATCCAGTTAATAAAGTAGCCCCTTTTACAGTTGACCCTAACTCATAAGAACTTGTCATCGTTCCTAAGGCATAATCTTCTATTTGCATCCCGCCATCTTTATTTACAATTTTCTTTCCTGCCATTGATAAAATTTGACCGTTTTTCGGATTCATCATTACTACGAACGCACGATCCATCATCGGCTCTGCAGCATGAAAGGCTCGTAAATTCTTTTCAAGGCTTCCCTCTACTCTTTTCTGTAAATCCATATCGACTGTTAACATCAAGTTATTTCCACTTTTTCCTTCAGTCACTTTTTCTGTTCGAACAATCTTCCCTGTTTTATCCATAATATTTTTAGACTGTTCTTTCGTTCCATGTAGTGCATCTTCGTATTGTTTTTCGATGTAACTTTTACCAATACGGTCGTTTCGATTATAATCACGAACTAAATAATAATCTAATTGTTCTCTTGGCAACCCCTCATTTTCATTAGAAACGCTACCTAGTATAGAGCGCAGTATTTTATCATTTGGGTATTCACGTTCCCAATCTACTGTTGTATCTACCCCTGGTAAACTTGCCAACCTTTCACTAACGACAGCATATTCATTTTGACTTACATCTTTTTTAACGATTTGCGGCGTCATTTTATATCCCGCATTCATTTTGCTTTTAATTACTAATACTTCTATATCTTCCTTTGAAAGCTCATTTAATTCTTCTTGTGTAATTCTTTCCCGGCGCAGTTCTTCTACTTTTTTATCTAACTCTTTTCCTTCTATTTCTTGCTTTCTAAATTTACTCTCATCTTCTTTCGTTACTTTCGCTGCTGCCCGCTTTTCATTTAACTGCATCCAAAAATCTTTCTTATCTGTCTCTGTTAACTTATCAATGTCCTCTTGCGACATTTCAATTAGTTTGGCTAAATCTCTTGCTACTTGTAAAACTTCTTTCGAGTCTACTCCTCTCATTTTCGTATATGTAACGGTTCGCAATGGTTTATTATTTACAATAACGTGACCTTGCCGATCAAACATTTTCCCTCTAGGAACGGGAGTGCTTACCGTTACATCTTCCTTTTTATTTACTTCATTTCTATACGTTTCTCCATCAATGATTTGTACTTTACCTAATTGAATTATAATAGCTGAAAATAAAAGAAAGACAATAAAAAATAGTACATTTAACCGAAATGGAATATGAGTCTTTTTCTTTTTCGATTGTTTTTTCTGCTCCTTTTTCTGTCTCATTTCGCTCCCTCGCTTCATTCTATTAACATTTCTACGCAAAATCATTATGTATCAAATTTATTTATATGATATATATAGAATTTTATATTAATTATAAAAGAAATAAAAGATTTAATTTTCAGTTTTTTTGTTTTTACATCCTATTTATTACCATTCCCTTAATGCACAATAACATGAATATTATTCTAAAAGAAAAATGGGGCAAATTGATTTTTATAAATTATAGAGATGTTGTTACTACATTATCAAAATGTTTTCATATGGCTTAAAACAGCGATAACTCAAATAAAAAACTGAGGCAGATACCTCAGTTTTTTCGATAACTTATTTCATTGAAGATAACCCTTCAACAAACTCACCAATCTTATTTTGAAAAACAAAATCAAAGTTATATTCCTGTCCTGTTAACTCTTCATTTACTAAAATAGTTGTTGCTCCTACTTCCCTCTTTGCGATTTCCGGGAATGAAGCGACAGGTTGTACTTTTAATGACGTTCCCATAACGAGAAGTACACCTGTTTCATATAAACGTTTCATCGCATTTTGATATTGCGGCAGTGTATCTCCGTATAAAACAACATCTGGATTTAAAATGAAATTACACTTCTCACAACGCGGTACTTCATGATCAATCATATACTGTAAATCATAGCCTGATTTACATTTTGGACAATGTGCTGTTTGAAGTGTTCCATGTAAATCGATGACATGCTTACTGCCACCTAATTGATGTAAACCGTCAATATTTTGCGTTAAAATCGTAATATCTTTCCCTTGTTCTTCTAGCTCAGCTAAAAAGCGATGGCCACGATTTGGTTTATATTGATGGAACGTATTAATTTGAAAGATTTCTTTATAATGCTTCCAAAATTCTTTCGGACTTCGGTTATAGTACCCTCTTGATAAGTACATCTCCACATTCGCATCAGCATACAATCCATTTGCTGAACGAAAATCTGGAATACCACTTTCCGTACTTGCACCAGCGCCTGTTAATACTGTAATTTTCTTCGCTTTTTCTAAAATTGAACGTACTTCTTCAAATTGTTGCACAAAAATCACCTCTATGTATTTTCCTATTCTTATTATACCAGTTGTTTACAGGAGGTGTTGTACAATTCATTTTACTTAATGCGTTGCGCCCCCAACCTCTACAATATCTACCTTAACTGTCGTCGTTACTTCGATTGCCAATTCTATCCCCTTACGAATAGTAGAAAGTGACATACTCGGTTGCCCTGGATAATTACTCGCTTGTTCTGGTAAAAACGGAATATGAATGAATCCGCCTTTTATTTTCTTATCATGTTTCTCTAGTTCATGCATAAGTCCATAGAATAAGTGATTACAAACGAATGTGCCTGCCGTCTGTGAAACAGATGACGGTATACCCTCTTCGCGAAGTTTTTTTACGATTGCTTTCATCGGAAGTGTAGACCAATACGCAATCGCTCCTTCTTCTACAACCGGTACATCTACCGGCTGATTCCCTTCATTGTCAGCGATTCTTGCATCATCAATATTAATTGCGATACGTTCTATCGTAATATCTGGTCTGCCCCCAGCTTGTCCAATGCATATAATAATTTCCGGCGCTAGTTCTTCTATATACTCTTTTAATACGCTTATTGATTTATGAAATACAGTTGGTACTTGTTTGCTTATTATCTTGTATTCTCCAATTGTTTTTTCATGCAAACCTTTTGCTACTTCCCAAGCTGGATTGATATTTTCTCCGCCGAACGGATCAAACCCTGTTAATAATACTGTTTTCATAGTTTTATCCTGGTTTAAAATTCTTATAAAAATCTATAAATTGTTGGCGAACCAAGTCAAATGCCAACTACCGAAAAGGAATTTCACCTTTTTCCTGTCCGTAAGGGTTGTGACCTTTTCATCCACCTATTGTGAAAGAATGACGGCAGGTTCCTGTTAGGAACGATCTGTTCTTGCATACTACCATTCATCCAAGTCAGTAGTATGCAAGAGGTTATAAGAAATAAACCAGTCCCCCCCCTTCTCATTTAAATTTTAAATATGAATTGTTGATTGCTCATATAAACAGTTTTGTGAAGAATGCTCCACAATTTCCAATTGTGATATTCTTTCCACGTTTGAATTGTTTGTAACCATTTTTTATATACTTTTTTCGTATTCTTTTTACTTTCTTCCATGGAAGCAACAAGAATACGCAGTTTTGTTGTAATTTGGTTTTTTAATAATAATATAATCTCTTGTGGTAATTGTTCTTGCAATTCCAATCCACGTCTTGCAATCGTGAATGCGGCTGCTTCATGAACACTAATACCGAAATTTTTACTGTATTTTAATTTTCCAATCACACTTGTATAAGCGGGGTTTACTGTTTTAACAGAAAATCCGTTACGAAGAGACATACGAATTAAACTGTTCAACATCTTTTTATACGTAAATTGATGGAAATTACGATTACTGTATTTATCAGTATCATGAGATTGTTGAAACTTTAAATCTTCTAAAACAATTCCACCTACATTGTTTTCCAATAACCATGTTTTAATTTGTTGTACGATTTGTCCAATTATCGTTGCGCGTTTATTTGTTAAAAACGCATTCAGATTGTGTAGATAAAAATTTTTTGAACCTTTAAAATTACCTTGTTTTGTACATAAACTAACTGCAATACGGTCCGGATTTACATCAATTCCTGCAATTACATCTGATTGTGGTGTTTCCTTCAAATCTAGTACACGACCTATTTGTGTTTCATCAAACGTAATATTTACATAAAATTCATTTTGTTTACGAATGATTTCTACACTATATTTTTGATGCTCTATAATCGGTTTTCCTTTTGGATTTACACCGATTCGCTTTCCCATAACGACATTTGTGATTTGATGATAAAAATGATATGGAATGATAATCGGAACTTTGATTCGTGGGCTTTTTGTTTTTCCATTTGTTCGTCCTAATGGATTTGCAATTTCTAACCATCCTTGCCCACAGTCATCAACTGTAATGCGCATGTTCAAATTCCCTTTTTTGCTTTTATCTCCACGAGAATATAATTGTCGTGTCCGCAAATCTTTCCATTCTTGATTGGATATCTTGTTTTTCATTCTTTCATAGAAATTTTTCCGCCCACCAAAAATAATAGGAGGTAATGTTTTATTTTTAATATGTTTTGCATACGTTTCAATTCTTTGTTCTAATTTTTGTTTTCGTTTTCTTAAGCCAATTAAACAAGTTTCTAATGCAACTTGTTTAGGTCTTTTTTTGCCGCGTTCATAATCATCTATTTTTTGTAACGTCTTTTCTAACTTTTTTTGATTGTTTTCTAGGTAAACAGGAAGAAGTTCTTTTTGAGAGAAAAGGATCGATTGCGCTTGTAAAATCGCATCTTCACAAAAACGTTTATTTAACAAATATTTAGGTTGTAGTTTTTTTATCAATTCTTTCTCGTTTTCGCCCTCAATCAAACGATTAAAACTATATCGTTTTGCACTTTCGAACGTACGGATTAAAGTAATTAAATCTTCCGTTTGTTCTTTTGTAATAGAATTGATTTTACAAGTACGTGTTGTTTTCATCCTTTCCCCCCTTTTCATCACCTGAAAATATTATAGGTTGAATTCTGTAAAATATAAAACCTGTAATTGTAAATTTTTATAGTTTTTTATAGATTCTCATTTACTGTTATTACCTCCTAATTAGAAACGATATACTAGGCCGTACATAATAAACATATTTATGATAAAAATTGAAAGAGCAATTGGTACTTGCGCTTTAATAACCGCATTTTTATCCTTTAGCTCTAAAAGCATCGCAGGTACGATATTAAAGTTTGCTGCCATTGGTGTAAGCAGCGTTCCGCAATATCCAGCAAACATACCGAGCGCTGCCATAATTGCTGGGTTTCCGCCGTGCATTTGAACTATTAAAGGTAATCCAATTCCGCCAGTAATAACAGCAAACGCTGCGAATGCATTTCCCATTACGACTGTAAATAGCATCATGCCTAAACAGTACGCCATAACGGCAACGAACGGATACTCTGTCGGTAGCACTTGTCCGACTAAGTCTGAAACAACTTGTCCAACGCCAGACTTCGCGAATATACCGCCAAGTGCTGCTAACATTTGTGGTAAAATTACCGCCCAGCCAACAGCTTGTAATAGTCTGCTTCCTTCTTGTACAGGTGTTGTTATTTTTGATTTTGTAATACGCATCGCCGCAACAAATGCAAGTAATGCACCAAACGCTAGTGCAACTAATGTTACTTTATCTGGATCAACAAGAGAGACATTTCCCCATTTAATTTTCCCTAAGGTCAACGTACCGATAATTGTAAAAATAGGAATTAATAGTGCAGGCATAAAAATTTTATTTTTTAATTTCTCAGCATGTTTCATACGTTCTTGTACTGGAACTTCTTTTTCCTCTGATTTTGTTACTTTATTTAGCGAGGCTAAAACGACCATAGCGAGCACGATACAGCCAACGTAAAACGAAGGAATTACATTTCCAAATAAAAATGTAACTGCAAACAATGCCCAAAATAAACTAGAACCGAATCTGTTTGGATGTTCACGATCGAATGCGATACGAACAGTGATAAAAGCAACGATTATCCCTAATGCATAATAGATTGTATCCATTGTGATGATGTTCATATTAAATTGCCTCCTTCTCTTCTTTTCCTTCTGCCTTCATTGTTTTCTCTATATATTTATCAAACCTTCTAAATCTAATCCAGCTTACAATAAGTGCAGATATTGCTGTCGGAATGCCCCAAAGTGCCATATCCCATACTCCGACATGCATACCTACTGAATCGAAGAATCCTTTCATTAATAAAATAGCTCCAGTTGCGATGAAAATATCTTCTCCGAAAAACCAAGCTGTATTTTCAGCAGCTGCTGCGTTTGCTTTAATCTTTTCTCTTAATTTTTCAGGAAGTTTACCGTATTTACCTTGCGCGGCCCCTTCTGCCATCGGTGCAACGAGCGGCCTTACTGTTTGCGCATGCCCACCAATATTAAGCCCTAGTGCTGCTGACGATTCTCTTATCGTAAAATATGACATTAATACTCTTCCAGTTGTTGCTCCTTTTGATTTCGTTATAAGTGCTTCTGCTCTTTCTTTTAAACCGTAACGCTCTAAAATTCCGATTACCGGTAAAGTTAATATAATTGGCATAGACATATATCTATTTTCTATGAAAAATTTACCGAACATGCTGATCACATCATAAAAACTTAACCCTGAAACCATACCAGTAACAATACCTGCAACCATAACTACTAAAAGTGTATTTAATCTAAATAAAAAGCCCACTGCAACAAGTAGTATTCCGATTAATTTAATCATTTCTAGCACTTCCCCCTATTTTTTATTTCGGTGCACAAATAGAAATACCATTGAGTTTGAATGTTCTGTATATTCTTTCTGCAAATTGTACTGCTTTTTCCCCATCACCGTGTAAACAAATCGTCTGCGCCTGAACTGCTACTTTCTCACCATTCACCGAATTTACATAGCCTTCTTTCACCATTTGAAGTACTTGCTTTATCGCTTCGTCTTCATCTTTTATAAGCGCATTTTCTTCTGTACGGCTCGTTAATGTACCATCTTGCTTATATGTACGATCCGCAAAAGCCTCTTGTACGAGAGTTACTTTGTATTTTTCTGCAGCCTGTATAAACGCCTCGCTATTTGCTAATCCATAAAGTAATAGACTTGGATTTATATGATAAATTGCCTTTGCAATTGCATCTGCAATTTCCGGATTAGACGCCGCCATATTATATAAGGCACCGTGCGGCTTTACATGCTGCATTTTCCCGCCTGCCGCTTTCACAAATGCGTCTAATGCGCCTGTTTGATATAAAACATAATCGTATACTTCACTTGCTGAAACATTCATGTTTCTTCTACCGAATCCAATTAAATCAGGAAATCCAGGATGCGCCCCTACTGCTACGTTATGCTCCAAAGCTTTTTCAACAGTTTGACGCATAATAGACGGATCACCCGCATGAAAACCGCAAGCAACGTTTATAGAGGAAACGAACGGAAGAATTTCATCATCATTCCCCATTTTATAAGCGCCAAAACTTTCTCCTAAATCACAGTTTAAATCGATTGTAGTCATAATGTATTCCTCCTAATTTTAGCTTCGTAAAGCGATGAATTTCTTTAATAGATTCATATTTACTTCTTGTTCTATGTACAATTGTTCCGCTTCTTCAAGCGTAATTTTCTCAAAAGAAACATAGTCCCCCGGCTTTAGCTGGGCAAGAAGAGGTAAATCTACTGAAATGATATTTCCCATTCTCGGATAGCCACCTGTCGTTTGCCTATCTGCCATTAATATAATCGGCTGTCCACCATTAGGAACTTGAATGGTTCCAAATGTAACAGGACTCGATAAAATCTCTTTTTCTTCATTCCTATTTAAAACTTCTCCCTCAACCCTATAGCCCATACGGTCAGCATAATTAGATACCTTATACTCTTTCGTAAAAAATGCCTTTCTACTTTCTTCTGTAAATTGATCGTATTCAAAGTCAGCTATGACACGAAGCTTAGGATGTTTCTTATACTTTGGTAGTACACTGTTGCTAATTGCCCATTTCGTTTTTATACGCTCATCTTTTTGTAAGTCTTGTATGAAACGATTCGCCATTTCTGGTTGTGCACCAATTTGGAAGTAGTCACCCTTTTTCAGCATTCTTCCTTCTATACCACCAATCGCAGCACGTATGTACGTACTTTTGCTTCCCATTGTACGCTCAATATGTATTCCACCCGCAAAGGTCACATACGCTCTGCAACCACTTTTCACTTTTCCAAAACAAAGCATACTACCTTCTTCCGCTAACATGGGACGCCATAAGGGGATACGTTCTCCATTCAATAACGGTTCCATATCTGCTCCGCCAATCGCAAGTAAAGTCGTTTTCTTTATTAACAATTTAGGTCCCATAATCGTCATTTCGAGTCCCGCTTCATTCTCTTCATTACCAACTAACATATTGATCATCCGAAGTGTACTTTGATCCATCACCCCGCCAACTGGCACACCGTATTGTTGATAATGAGATCGCCCTAAATCTTGGACTGTTGTAAACATTCCCGCATGCAAAACTTCTACATCCATTCTTTAACCCCCTCAAGTGATACGTACTCTTCCTTCGTTATTGGAATAAATCGTAAATACATACCACTTTGAATATATGTTGGTATTTCTTCTTCCGGATTAAATAATGAAATAGGAGTTCGGCCGATAATATTCCATCCTCCTGGTGTTTCAAGCGGATATATACCTGTTTGATTTCCGCCAATACCTACTGAACCAGGAGAGATTTGTAACCGTGGTGTTTCTTTTCTAGGTGTTTCTAATTCTTTTGAAAGTCCTCCTAAATACGGAAATCCTGGTGTAAAACCTAGCATATATACAAAATATGTAGTTTCACTATGTATTCGAATCACATCTTCTACTTGTAAACCGTGATAATGCGCGACTTCTTCTAAATCTGGTCCATATTCTCCCCCGTAGCACACTGGTATAGAAATATGTTTCACATTCTGTTTTACTTCTTCTTTATAAGAATCACACAGTTCCTTTATATACTGGCGAACGTAATCATGTGACCTTTCACTTCTCTCATTTCCCTTCCATACTTCGTATACATTGTAGTAAACAGCTAATGAAGTAAACGACGGAACGCACTCTATCATTCCTGCAAACGGATGTTGCTGCAGTGCTTGAAATAACCGCTGTACTTTCTCATATATATCCATCTTAATTTCTTCACCAAATGTAACAATAATTGCTTGATCCCCTAACGCAGAAAATTTCATCCTACTCCCTCTTTCTATGCCAAAAAGCCGAGTTCTTTCGAAATGCGATGCGCTGTTTCTTTCACCTTCGCAATAAAATATGAAATGTTACTTTCGCTGTACTCAATTGCTAATCCCGAAATACTAATGCCTGCTACAACCATTCCACCGCTCGCAAAAATAGGCGCTGCTATAGCTGCTGTATGATTTTCTAACTCAGAGTAGCTAATTGTGTAGCCTTCCTTTTTTGCCATTTGCAACACTTCTAACAATTGTTCCTTATCCACGATTGTTCCATCTGCAAACTGTTTTAAATTCACTTCCTCTATGTATCTCCGTTTCTCTTCCTCAGAGAAATACGATAGTAAAATTCTTGGACATGCACCAGCATAAAGCGGTGCTCTTCTTCCAACCGCCGTATACACGCGTACTGGCTGAACACCTTCCATCTTTTCAACATAAATTGCGTCATTACCATCTTGAATTATTAAATTAACTGCCTGTCCTAAACTATCTCTAAGTTCTTTCATATAAGGAATTGCTATATTTCTTACTGATAATCGTTGTGAAACAAGTTGACCGAACCGTAAAAATACGACCCCTAAACGATATTTCCCCTTTTCGTTTTTTTGTAAAAACTCCATCTCTTCCAACGAGCCAATTAAACGATAAACAGATGTTTTCGGCATATTTGTAAGCTGAACCATCTCAGTTAAACTTAGCTCTTCATGCTCATAAAACAACTCTAAAATATCCATTGTCTTAACTGCCGTTTTATTTATACTCATTCTATCTCCCTTTCGTTCCGAATTATGGAACTTAAATTCCGTTTTTCGAAACAAACATATAATTTAAAATTATAAAATATTCTTTCAATTCAATCAATAGATTTTAAGCAAATAAAAAAGTATGGAAGGATACCTCTCCCATACTTCACCACACTTTATAACGCTCTTACTTGTTCCAACGGCCAGAAAACAGCTTGTCCTTTTCCGACGATTTCATCTTCTGAAATAAAGCCAAACATGCGACCATCCTTAGAAACTTCACGATTATCCCCTAAAACAAATACTTGGCCTTCTGGCACTTTCGTTTTCCCAGTGATTTGTTCTAACGTAAAGTCTGGAGTTAATACACGGCCTACTGCTTTTTCTTTAAACTGTTTTAAATATGGTTCTTCCATCGCTTTTCCGTTTACATATAAAACATCATTTTTATACTCAACTGTATCGCCTGGCAAACCAATTACTCGTTTTACTAAATCATATCCTTCTTTTCCGTGGAAGACGATAATATCAAAGCGATCTAATCCACTTATACTATAACCAATCTTATTCACGAGAACTCGTTCGTTATTTTTTAAAGTGGGCATCATTGATTCACCTTGCACTAAAGAAGGTGTAAATAAAACACCGCGAATAATAGCAATTAATACAAGGGTAAAACCTATCGTTTTAGCCCAAGAGAATAATTCTTTCTTCGTATTTTCCTTCATCGTTTCTCCTCTTTCTTAAGCACTTATTTTATTATTTCAACTAATTCTTGTACTAAATTAGGATCTATTTCAGAAAAACATGATTTCCCTTCTCTTACCGCTGTACCGACATGCGCCTGCTTGATTCCAGTTTCATCTAGCAATCGCTTTATATTTTCTTTCGTCACGCCAGCTCCAGCTACAAGCTGAATTTGACCATCACTTACCTTTTGCATTTCAGTAAGCACCGGAATATTCTCTACTATATTTCCTTGTCCACCTGAAGTTAGAACGTGAGTCACTTTATGAAACTTCTTTAAAGTGTTCATTGCTTCTACTGGATTTTCTATATCATCTATCGCACGGTGGTACGTTACATTTATTCCATCTACAACAGATAGTAAATCCGCTAATTTCTCTTCATCCACTTCATTTCGTTCGTTTAATACGCCTAACACTACACCAGCTGCTCCTAACTTCTGCGCAACTATAATATCTTCTTTCATCATTTCAATTTCTTCTTCCGTATATGTAAAAGACTTCGCATGCGGACGAATCATAACATGAATTGGTATACTTACCGCTTCTACCGCTTTTTTTATAAAAGCATAACTCGGTGTTAAACCACCTTCTGTATAAGATGAAATTAATTCAATCCGCTTGCCGCCAGCGCTTTCAATTCGTTTTACATCTTCTAAACATGTTGCAATAACCTCTAGCATGAGATGACCTCTTTTCGTGCTTTTTTCTTATTATAACATTAGTAAAAATAAGAAGCCTAGCTTTCTCCTTTAAAACTTAAAAAAGAAGAATGAAAAGAAAGATTTTTTTATTGGCAACAATTATTGGTAACATCCTATTATTCATGTACACTCCTACCATAATGAAAAAACCCGTCATTTTGACGGACTTTTCTAATTTCAAGCTTTTCTTTCCTCAGTTTTCATATCAATGCCTAATTGATCTTCCAATAACTTTACACCTTTCTTTGTAAGATGGACAGCTCGGTTCTTATCCGTTTTCGTAATCCATCCCTGTTCAAAAAGCAGTTTTGCAATTGCAGACCCTAACCAACCAGAAATATGGTAACGCCGTTCACTCCAATCAAGGCAAGGTTTTGCAAATACCCTCCTTTTTGTATCTGCCTCATCAACATTTATTCCAAAATTCAGAAACCATTCCTTACCTTGTTCCGTTACAATGTATTCTCCACCCTCTAAAATTATAAATTGCCTATCTAGTAATTTTTCAGTTATCTCTACACCGAGTTTACCTGCAAGATGATCATAACAAGTTCGAGCATAACGAATTTGTTTTAGTTGGCTTGATTGTTTTAAAGAGCGAACTTGAACTGTTGGTGCAATTGTCCCTAACTTTTCAAGCACTTCTGCAACTTCTTGATTAGCAAGTCGATAGTAACGATGTCTACCATGTTGTTCAACTGTAAGTAAATTCCCTTCTACTAATTTAGAAAGATGCGAACTAATTGTTGGATGTGACACTTTTGCCATATAAGCCAATTCACTAGCAGGTAGTGCCTGATTATTCATTAGACAATCTAAGATGATTGCTCTTGTAGGTTCAGCAATTAGTTTAGCTATATATGAGATATTCGGATATACATTCATATTTCGATGATACCCTAACTATTAAATTGATACAATTATTTTAAGTTTAATAGTAAAGGAGAATGTATTATGAATGCAATTGATCTTAGTATATTAAATTTAAAAGAAACGAGAAGGCGCTCAGAAAAATTATGGAATTCTCTTCCCGATAATTTTCTTAATTGGAAGCCTGATCATGAGGCTATGTCCTTTGGTGAAATGATTCGTCACGTATGGAGCTCAACTTTTTACTATCATATGATTATAAAAAACAACGGTTCAATAAACGACATACGTACCCCGTATGATGACGAGCCAATTACTTGTGTAAAAAAAGAAATTGAATTGGCACAATCACACTTTACTGACTTCATAGAATATGTTCAATCAATAAGCATAGCCGAGCTAGATTCAAGACTTATTGATAGAAGTGATGTTGGCTATCAACGATATTTAGGTGATATGCTATTACGAATTGCCTATCATGATGCGGTCCATGCGGGTCAATTTTTACAATATTTGCGAATGGTTAACTTGGAAAGACCTTTAATTTGGGATTAAATACGAAAAATGTTTATACAGCCTCCAAACTGGCATTACAATA
This sequence comes from Bacillus cereus group sp. MYBKT14-1, assembly GCF_051915185.1. Lineage (NCBI taxonomy): Bacteria > Bacillati > Bacillota > Bacilli > Caryophanales > Bacillaceae > Bacillus > Bacillus cereus group sp. MYBKT14-1. The sequence continues at coordinate 19,758 of NZ_JBQAEF010000004.1, forward strand.
AGAATTTTTCAACAAGAAACAATCACAACACCATGATAATTATTTATATTAAAAACCTACATCTCCATTAAGTACTTCATACACATAAAAAGCACGGGTTTGATTACTAATCAAACCCGTGCTTTCAAAACAACTATAATATCCATAAACAATAAAATGTAAACTTCAAAAATCACGACCGAAACGCCGCATCCGCCAGCATAGACAGTGTTGCATCATCCATCGGTGGATTATGCAGTCCTGCTCTGACGTTTAAATAGTAACGGTGAAGCGGATTTTTTTCTGATAAACTTTTTGCTCCTACGATGCGCATTGATTTATCCACTATAGATATCGCCGCATTTGTTACGGCGTATTTCACTGCCGCTAATTCTGCTTGCAGTGACAGTTTATCTTCTGCCTCATCGTATTTTTTCGCAATTTGATATAAAAAGACGCGAGCTTGCATAAGCTCGAGTTCTAATTCTCCAACTAATCTTCTAACATTCGGTAATAAACTAATAGAATGGTTTAAACTATTTGGTTTGTATGATCCCGCAAACTGAACTGCATAATTTCTTGCTGATTGTGCAATTCCTAAATAACATGCTGGTATATGTAGCAACCAGCCAATACCCTTTTGTTTCACATTCCCGCCCTTTATATCTGTAAAAAAGCGACTTTCTATCTCTACATTTTGTAAGACAAGGTCGTGGCTAGCAGTCCCTCGCATTGCAACGCTATCCCACGTTTCTTCAATAGATACACCGAGTGTATTTCTTGGAATAACAAACTCACCAACTTCTTCACGGCCTTCCATACTTGCTGAAATAATAAAATAATCAAGTACTGGCGCCATCGTTGTAAAAGTTTTTCTTCCATTTATAACCCACTTCTCGCCTTGTTGAACCGCTATTGTTTCTGGTTTGCCACCACGCGTTGGACTCCCTGTTTTCGGTTCTGTTGCTGCCCTGTTAAAGAGCGCACCATTACGTACTTCTTCGCAAAACCATTTGAACATCTCATCATTCCAAGAGCGATTTTCCGCTAACTCTTTCACAATGCCAAGATGCCAGCCAATCGATAATGCAGTAGCTCCGCAGCCTTCCGCGATTTTCTCTTGAAATAAAACGAAGTCATATAAAGAAATCGCACTACCACCAAATTCCTTCGGTAACGTTAATTTCGTATATCCGATATCTTTCAAATCATTTATATTTTCATACGGAAATGATCCTAATTCACTTAGCTGATGCTCCCTTTCCATGAACTTCGGGATCAATTTATTTATTTTCTCAATAATTAAAGACTGTTCTTCTGTTTCAACAAATGAGAGTGCCATACTATAATCTCCTTTATCCCGCTATTTGCGGGCAGTAAAACTCCCACCTAAAAATTCAGGTGAAGCAAAGGAAGTTAGGTGGGAGATCAACTGCCCGTAAACGCCCGATTGGTTCAACTAATAATCAGTGAGAAACCCACCCACTGATTAAAGTTTCACTTTATGCTCGATTCATAAACCGTTCATTTTGTCATTATGATTATATGAAGCTACCTCTCTATTGTTTCACTATTCCGATAAAAATACAATGTTTTTGACTAATAAGAAAAGTTCCTATTTAAGGATAGATCCTTTTCTTATATTAGTCCCCCTTCAATGCTTTTAATGGCAAAGAGGTTACATATCCAATATACGAGAATAATTCTTTAAAGAAGAATGGTATTTCTGTATCTAACGTTTTATATGCTGATGTCGGCGTTGGTGAAGCATACGCTTCAATATTAATATGTTTTGCGATTCTCATTGCGCGTTTCATATGAAGTGGATCACTTACAATCGTGTATGTTTGTATGCCGTTCTCTATTCCAACTTGCTTCGCATTTTTTAAATTTTCTTCAGTGAAAAGGGATTTAGTTTCAATTAAAATATCTTCCTCTTTTACACCTTGTTTCATTGCATATACTCTTGCAGTACGTGCTTCCTCAAGTTCTGCCTCGAACTTTGTACCACCTGTAAAAATAATCTTTTTAATATTTCCGTTCTTATATAAAGAAATCGCATGATTAATTCTTTCTTTAAATACAGGAGATGGTTTTCCGTTCCATGAAGCTGCTCCTAGTACGATACCAGCATCCGTTTTCACGTCATCATTTGCTTTAAAACGATAACTCCAAATATCGTAAGCTGCATAACTTACATATAAAATAGCAGAACAAATCATTAGTAAAAATACTTGAAAGATTCGTCTTTTCTTACTCTTCTTATTTTCTTTCATTTGTAATTGCCTCCGTACATCATCCATACTTCTATAAAAAACATTTATATCAAATCGTTTTGTTTGAGTTTATTTAAAAGAAGGAACTTTACTTGTTATTTATGTATAAAAGGGTTTTCATTTAAAATTGAGGATTATCAATTCATTTTCATTTGCGGTTTTCATTACATTTTTTAAATTCATAAGTTTATTACCATACAACTACATTGTAACGAATTTTTTCTCAGAAGGGAACGATGAAACAAAAGGAATTAAAATAAAGTAGCATTTTGTAAGAAAAAAGGTATATTTTTCATATCTCACGAACAATATACCTTTCAAAACACGAATTATAACTTTTCTTTATACAACTCTAATTTTTCTAACAATTGTTCTTTTATGCCTGGCCATTCACTCGAGATAATACTGTACACCACCGCATCTCTCACATAACCATTCGGTAATTTTCTTTCATTTCGAAGCACACCCTCTTTTACTGCGCCTAATCTTTCAATTGCTCGTTGGGCTTTTTCATTTCTTGCATCCGTCTTAATTTGTACCCTAAGCATATGCAGTTTTTCAAAAGCATACTGAAGAAGCATATACTTACACTCTGTATTTATACTCGTACGTTGCACACTCGGATGATACCACGTTTGCCCTAACTCAACTGTCTTATCTTCTACTGAAATATTATATAACCGTGTACTTCCTACAATCTTATTCGACTGTTGATCTACGACTATGAAAGGTATTTGAGTACCTCTTCCGTAACCCTTTATTGCTTTTTGAACGTATTGTTGCATATCTTGCACACTATCCATTTTAGAGATTAAATACGCCCAAATATCCCGATTTCCTTCTACAATCGAAAACAAAGTTTCGACATCAATATTATCCATTAACCGCAACTTTGCTCTTTCGTGAATAATTTCCATTTTTAAGCCCCCTTTGTTGTTACTATAACACATCATTAACATAGTTTTATTAATATATATTAATGAATTAGCGCCATAAACATATAGTACATCTAAAAATAAAAAATACGATGCCTTTATTCAAGCATCGCACTTATAATTTCACACTACCTACGCTTTTACGATAAATATTCATTTACACAATTTAGTAAACGCCATATATTCAGAACTTACATTATAGTTCAAAGCAACAAATAAGCAATCGGCGTAATGATAAGCAACGTTAAAATCGTTCTCTGCACATACAGAATAATAAGTTCAGATACTTTTAACGGAATATCTGTTGATAATATACAAGGAATGGAAGCGGAGAAAAACAGTATAGATGATACGGAAACAACTGCAATGACAAACTTTGTCACAAGTGGCGCACTTACAACTAATAATGACGGTAAAAACATTTCTGCAATACCAACGGATGCCGCTTTAGCAGCTAAGTCTGCTTCCGGTAATTGTAATAGCCATGTAAACGGATAGAAAATATAACTAATCCAATCAAATGTTGGCGTGAACTTCGCTAAGACGATACCAATTAATCCTACTGACATAATGGATGGTAAAATTCCCATTGTCATAATAAATCCGTCTTTTAAATTCATTGCAATATTTTTCATAATGCTCGGTGCAGACTTTGATACTTCTAACGCATCTTCCCAAGCACGTTCTAACATTTTCTCTTTATAAACAGGCTCTGGGAACCCTTCTTCTGTTACATATGTATCTGGTTTTCTACTAAGGGGCGGGATTCTTACGGTGATAGCAGTCACGATGAATGTTACAACAAGTGTAGTCCAAAAATAAACATTCCATAAATGCATAATATCTAATGTTTTTGCGATGATGATCATAAATGTAGCGGATACTGTAGAAAATCCTGTAGCGATAATCGCCGCTTCTTTTGTCGTATACTTTCCTTCTTTATACACGCGATTCGTAATAAGGAGAGCAAGCGAATAACTTCCAACGAAGGACGCAACTGCATCGATTGCCGATCTCCCCGGCGTATTCCATAATGGCCTCATAATCGGACGACAAAATGTACCGATAAATTCAAGCAATCCATATCCGACTAATAACGCTAAAAACGCCGAGCCAATTGGAACGAGCAAACTTACTGATATGACTAGCTTCTCATATAAAAACGGTCCAACATCTGGCGCAAAGAACCAAGCTGGTCCTACTTTTAAACAATATAATATGCCAAAAACAACGCCAACTACTTTTAAAATAGAAAAACAAATGTCTACAATAGATGCATTCCATTTCTTCGTATAAAATGGATAAATCGCACCAATCGCCATAACAAATAATGCATAATAAGGTACTACGCCAGGAACCGAAGCCCTAATCCACGATACGATATGATCAATCATAATAGACGATGCACCATTTATCGTAACAGGAACGAAAAACATAAACACCCCAACGAGACTAGCAAGTATAAACCGAAGAATAATCCCCTTCTCTCGCCCTGTCTTAATTACATTACTCTTTAATTCAATTTCACTCAAAATTCGACACCTCCTATTATCTAAATATTCTGTATAATAATGTTGTATTCCTTCTTTCCATTTCTACTATTTAATCATATGAAAAAGCCTATTTTAAAATAGGCTTTTCTATTACCTCTCATAATCATCCACAAGCACTTGAATGATACGATACGATTCTTCTGCTACTTTTTCATTACTATCCCTATTCGCATCATATGTAATTATCGCCTTCCAAAGTGCCCATCCTCTCGCTCTATTCCACGTCTCTTCATCCATGCGTAATACTTCTTTAAATACATTTCTACTATTTTCATCAAAAAACGTCCACGCCATCGCTGCATCACAAGCAGGATCTCCTACGCCTAAAATACCAAAATCAATTACAGCACAAAGTTTTCCATCTTTAACGAGTAAATTCCCTGGTGCTACATCTCCATGAATCCAAACTGGCTTACGGTCCCATATTGAACTAAGTGCTACATTCCAAAGGTGCTTTAATAATGCCTCGTCAAAAACATCCTTATTATTTTCAATAGCAACTCTCGCCTCTTCATCATATACAGATATAAGTCCGCCTCGGTAAAAATTATGTGTTCCAGCTAAAGGTCCGTTACTCGCATTAATAGATTGCAATTCTACTAAAAAAGATCCTAAGTCCGCCGCAAATTCATTTAAATCCCGAACGTTTTGTTTCGTAACTGTTTCTCCCTCTATCCACTTATTAATAGACCAAGGCAATGGATACGCTTCAGACGGATTTCCTTTCGCAAGTGGGGTAGAAATCGGTAAAGAAAGCCCCTTATTTAATATAGGAAGCCAACTATTTTCTTTCTCTACTTGCGGTGCATATGCCACATCACTTGGCAATCTTACACTCATCTCATCCCCTAAGTGAAACGTCCTATTATCATGCCCACTAAACTTTACAGGTTTCACTTCTAAATGGGCCCATTCAGGAAACTGTTCCTGTATTAACTTTTCAACTAAACTTACGTTAATTGGATGCATTCACATTCTCCTTTTCTTTTGAAACTTACTAAGCCCATCCGTACTTCCAACATATTCAAAACTATTTTTCTTATAAAAATCATTCAACGTACGATTATGCCCCACGCAATCTAACTTCAAATACTCTTTATCACATTGCACATTCTCTTCTACCCACCGTAAAATCCATTCTCCTATTCCATTTCCCTTATACTTCCGTTTCACCGCAAATCTATGAATATATAATGAATTAGAAACTTCCTCTTTACCAAAAATATGTTCATCCCATTCATTTTGTTTAGGAGAAACTGTAACCGTACCAACTATTTCAGCTTCTTTCAGAACAACATATGTATATTTCTCTCTTATACATTCTAGTATTTCAGCCGTAGCTTCCTCTCCTAAAAGATACTGCCACTGATCCACTTCTTTATATTGTAGCCATTGTGCTACCTCTTTTAATAAAAGGATAATACTATCACTTTCATTTTCAGTAGCAATTCGAATTGCATATTCTTTACTTATATTTCTCTCCATATTGCCTTTCCCCTTTCAAATTGCTACCATACTGACAAACGCGTTCTACCGTCGTTTTCGTCTGTAACATATTTCACATAAAATCCTTGTTTCCGTACGTTTTCATACATTAATTCAATCGCTTTTTGATCTTTCGCATAAATTTGTATGTATTGAGCATCCACTGCTAATACGATTAGCTCACACTTACTTTCCTTAAACTCTTCATATGTTTCAATATCTATCGCTTTTTCTCCTTTAGGATATGCTTTTAAATCTGCAAAAATAAGATAATATATGTTGTCTTTAACTAACTTTTTCAATGCTAACCCTTCCACTACACTTGGTTCTTCTGGAAATAATGCCTCATCCAATTCACCACGTGCTATTAAGTAGGACTCCTCATCCCTCACTCGCCAATCAAATACAGTAATATCAATTGGCTTTAATACTTTCCAAAGTAAATTATCATATTCATCTAGAATATCTACTGTAAACCCTCTTTTCATATGCTTGCTCCTAACTTATTCATTTTCGTTTCATACATTATATATCAAATGTAATTACTATATTTTGTCGATACATATGTACATCATAAAAAACCGCTCCACTACTAGCGAAACGGTTTCCTTCTGCTTACATTTAAATATTTCATTCAATTGTTGCACTACGTTTTAAAATATTTTTTAATATATGCGCCACATCAGTCGTTCATTCTTAATGCTCACTTCGACTTCACGAAGTAATATAAAAACCATACTGCATGATTTTGTTCATCCGCAGCTATTCTCCGTAACAACTCTTTCAAATGTGCATCCGATGTCTCATCTGAAATTTCCAAATAAAAATCTACTGTTTTTTGTTCATCTTGTATAGCGAACTCTAATCCTTGTAAATACGTATTTGGGCAGTCTTCAGTAATTTGTGGTTTTGGCTGCCTACCAGTTAAGTTCGTATAAATTTGTACAAAGTGGTGGAAATGCTTTATTTCATCATTACGAATTTCAAGAATTTGTTTTTGTTCTACTTGATTTGGAGCCATATTTGCTAATTTTGCATAGCAGCTTATAGCGCTATACTCTCCATTTATAGCTTTTTCAATATCACTAATTAACTTATCATTCTGCCTATACCAATCATAATAATTCGAATTATACATCATATCCCCCCATACTTTCGCTTAACATTTTATGCATTTAGAAATAGTAGGAGCCTGTGTATATAACGGGACGGCTTTAGATTGAAAGAAAAGTTAGAGAAAAGGGTCTATTTTGCAAAGGAATTGATTATGCATAAAATAATACTATTATATACTGTTGCTATAAACTCTCGTGGGAGTTGGAAAATAAATTCGCGAATTAACGAGAGGTTCAACATGATGCGGTGCGAAGCTATTATGAGTTCAGTGACATAACTAGGAGGTTCCACTATGCCATCTTTATTTAAAACTATGAAGTTCCAGCTAAAAACCGAACGACTTGACCTGAGTATGTGGGAGGAATCCGATTCAGTTTGGATGAGAAAATTAATTGGCGAACGTGGTGTGGACATGCCGACCCTCGAATCCGTTCGTAACCGGCTTATTGAGATGCGCAAAAAGGCAGACGAAAATGGTATTTCCCTTCTCACTATTCGAAGGAGAGACAAAGGTGATTTCATCGGATACTGTTATCGGTCGTTCCACACTTGAAGAGCCGGAGATTGCATACGAGTTTTTCCGCAGCGCTCATGGTAAAGGTTATGCGACTGAGGCGGCATCTGTTGTACTGGACGCGGCGATTGCTACTGGGCGCCAAAGACTTTGGTCGACTGTAGGTGCTTGGAATATCGCTTCCCTCCGGGTACTAGAAAAGATAGGATTTAAGCGTCATCACAGTACGTGGGATGATGAACGTGGTGAGATTGTTTGGAATGTACGCGACCTCTAGAAATCTCGACTTAATTCTAAACTCTACACTTTTCAACAATCCGGCATTTACATTGAGAAAAAATCAAAAACAAGCCGTTTCACTAATTAGTGAAACGGCTTGTTTTTAAGCGTTCAATTCTGTTTTATGCCCTTTTATTGCACTATGTTTGAATGCAGTTGCTAATATAGTAACCATACTTACTATACCAATCCAAACGAGTACAGTAACAGGTGTATTCCAGCTTAACCCTTTTCCGAAGAAGAAGATGTCTCTTAGGCCTTCAATCATAAATTTCATTGGTAACCATGGATAAACCCAGTCTTGATAAAACGGAGACAACATCTCAGGTGCTAATGATAATAACGGCGCCCCGAAGAATAGTAATAAAGCGAATAAACCGATTCCTTTTAGCCCAACTAATGAAAGTACCGCGGATATCATTAAGAAGAAACTAAAAGAAGTAATGGATAAGAATAGAGCTGTATCTGTGAAGTTCGAAATATTTAACTCTACCATCCCATCTGCAATCCATGTAAGACCAAACCCAATTACAAGTGTCGCAATGGCTCCTGTTACGATTTGTTTTACTTTTAACAGAAAGTTTTCTTTTCTTGAGCTTACTGGCATTTTACTAATCGCAATAAAAATAATCGCTGCGCTAGCTAAACTTGCAATCCATAACGGCTGGAATAATGATATTGGTGAATTACCGTTCGCACTATTTTTGCCGACCTCATTCACATTTTTCACGTTCTTTACAATAGGTGCTACTAATTTCTCAGCTTGATCTGTTGTTACAGTAGCTCCTTTTGCTTTCAACCCTTCTAATATTTGTGTACGAACAGTATTGTTCATATTATCAACAGTCGCCTGTAATATTTGCCCTGCCATAGTTGATGCAGCCGTATTCATTCCTTGATTAATATATATTTCTATCTCGGGTGAAGATGGTTGCGGTGTTCGTAATGACGCTTGTTTTGCGCTAAATTCTTTCTGAATGACTAACGCTGCATAGTACTCTTTATTATTTAACCCTTTTTGAACTGCTTCCTTATTTTTCACTTCTACCCACTTTACCGCAGGTTCTCCTCCATCTGATTTCGATGATTTTTTCACCGTATCAACAATTGTTTGCCCTATATTCATTTTAGCTTGATTTGGAATTTCTACACCTTGATCCTCATTTACAATTGCAATTGGCAAGTTTTTCGGCTGAGGTTGAACGGCTGGAAATAATGTTAATGAAAAAATAAAAACTACAAGTAAGGCAATAACTGGTGATAACCATAAAAGTTTATTTTTAAACATTTTCTTTTCTCCTCCTATCATTTGATTTATAATAACCAACAACGTGTTGTTTATTTATATTTTGAATTATATGTTCGAGTTGAACCTTATACAATAATCAAAAATCGTGAATGTGTCGGTTATCATACACATTCTTGAAATGTGTTGGCTAAAATTAAGGAGGGATATGCTTTGCGCGATAATAATTTAGATTTGCGTGTTGTTCGTACAAAAACTGCCATACGAAATGCATTGGTGGAGCTAATTGAAGAAAAAGGTTTTGACGCCATTACAGTGAAAGATATTACAACGAAAGCAAACATTAATCGCGGTACTTTCTATGCGCACTATCAAGATAAATTTGATTTAATGACAAAATGCCAAGAAGACATTATGTACGAGTTTTCTAACATTGCTAAACAGAAATTCCCGGAAGTTATTGCTGATCTTGGATCAAATCCTTCTCCAACAATGCCATTTATACTTATCACTTCTATTCTTGAATTTCTAAATGAAAATAGTGATTTTATGAGAGCTGTACTAAGTCCGAAAGGAGATTTATCTTTCCAAACAAAACTGAAAGACTTTATGTGGAAAACATTATTTGAAGATACGAATGGTCCTCTCATTAATAAGGAGAATTTACTTGTTCCAAGCGAATATTTAACTTCTTATATGGCATCTGCACATATAGGTGTCATCCAACAATGGTTAAATAATGGACAAAAAGAAACACCTGAGGAGATTGCTCGTATTTTATCAACAATCGCCGTTCATGGACCTTTTTATGCGGCTGGTTTAAAGAAATGAGTTGTTGCAAAATAAAAGATCATCCACTATTTATAGCGGATGATCTTTTATTTCATTACAACACTTCAATATACCCTTCTGTTCCATGTACTCGTATTCGTTGCCCATCTTTTATTAATTTCGTAGCATTCTCTACCCCGACAACTGCTGGTAATCCATATTCACGTGCGATAACCGCTCCATGGGTCATCAGCCCGCCGACTTCAGTGACTAATCCTTTTATAGATACAAATAATGGTGTCCAGCCAGGGTCAGTAAACGCAGTAACTAATATATCTCCTTCTTCTAAATTCGCTTCTTCCATGTTTAAAATAACGCGAGCTCTTCCCTCAATCACTCCTGAAGAAACAGGCAGGCCTATAATCGCGTCAGCTGGAAGGTTTTCACGTTTATATTTACCTGTAATGATTTCTCCATCAGACGTCATTACACGCGGAGGCGTTAGTTTTTCATATAATTTATAATCATTTTTTTGTTTATGAATAATTTCGTAATCTAGTTTCTTCGTGCGAACAACTTCGTGAAGCTCTTCAAAAGTTAAATAGTAAATATCATCAACTTCATGAATAACACCGCTCTGCACAAGTTGCTCAGCTTCTTTCAATAACGCCTGCTTATATATGAAATAACGATTAATCATACCGTATTTTGGATATTCACGATAGCCAATAAAATTACGGATATTACGAATCATTCGCTTCGCTTCTTCTACTTTTTGTTTACTATCCGGCAAGTGCTGCAATCGGTCTAATAATTCTTCTTCTTTTTTTAAAGCTTCTTGCAGTCCTTCTTCAAACTTCCGCTTACTCGCACCATATTCAAAGTCTCTTATATTATTTAATATCATTGGGATAATGGTTGTTGGCTTCTCACTCCAGCGCGTTTTCGTAATGTCGATTTCTCCGCTACATCTCATTCCATATTTATTTAGAAAAGCAATGATTGTATCTCGAGCTTTTTCTCCGCCGTTATACTGAACAAGTTCATCTAAAAAGTTATCCTCTTCTACATGTTGTAAATACGCAATAACTTCTGGATACGGCCGAATCACATCAGCAACATCCATTAATGCTAGCCCCATTTCTGACGTAATATTATTTTGTACCGATTGAGAAAGCGCGTCTGCTACATTCTTTTCGCCTAGCCATTGCTCCATTTTTTCATTGATCCAAGCCGAAGCATTCATACCTGCCATAATGACCGCTATACTTTGCGGGTTAAATAATACTTTCTTTAATTGCTGAATGTCTTCTAAAATAAAATCAAGTACATCCACCCCTGATTTCGTTTGCATGTTTCGTTTTAACTCTTCGATTGATGCTTCACTATTCTTTATTAAATCTGTAACGATTGCTGGATCAATTTCGATTTCTGGTTGCGAACTTACTGGTGGCTTACTTTTACTAGCACTCTTTTCTTTTTCTTCATTCGGTAATAATTTAATAAAATGATCTCGCTCGATTATAGTCGTTAATGCATCTCTTACGAGTGGATCCGACTTCCCTAAAGTGTTTACTAAATAAGCTCTGCTAGCAGGTAAAGCTAATTGTTGCGTAGCATCAACAAATAGCCTTCCTCCCGCTTTACGCATAGGAGCACTAGTCGTTAACAGGAAAAAAGATAACCCTAGTGGTTTCATCGCATCGGTCATCATTTGTTGGTGACCAACCGATATATACACATGATTTCCCCCATCATTTACTTCTGGTATTGGATATAAAGTCGTAATGGGGCGACTTTGGACAATATAAAATGTATCATCCACTAAACACCATTCAATATCTTGCGGACAACCAAAATAAGCTTCAATCTGTCTTCCGATACTTGCTAGTTGTAAAATTTGTTGTTCAGACAATGTTTGAATTTTTTGCTGAGCCGGATCAATCTGTTTTGTTTCTGTTCCGCCTTCTTGTAAGCCATAGATAGCTAATTTTTTAGTTGCGATCATCTTATCGACGATTTCGCCTTCTTTTACTTTATAATTATCAGCAGAGACCAGTCCTGATACTAATGCCTCACCAAGTCCAAAACTGGCATCGATTGATAACACCTTCCGGTTAGAAGTAATCGGATCAGCGGTAAATAAAATTCCTGAAGCCTGCGGGAAAACCATTTTTTGAACAACAACACATATAGAAACTTGATTATGTTCAAAACCATTTTGCATACGGTACATGACTGCTCGCTCTGTAAATAAAGAAGCCCAGCACTTTTTTACATGCTGTAAAATTGCGTTTTCTCCGATAATATTTAAATACGTATCTTGTTGCCCAGCAAACGAAGCATACGGTAAATCTTCAGCCGTAGCACTAGAACGCACGGCATACGCATGTTCATTTCCAAAACGTGAGAGATAATGAGCTACTGATTCCACTACATCAGAAGGGATTTGTACCGCCATAATGACTTCTCTAATCTTCTTACTAATTTCACCAATTTGATCTCGTTCCTCAATTTTTAGCATTTTTAATTGATTCAACAAAGTTTGAAATGCTTCATTTTTTCCGATGGCCTGTTCATACCCTACCGTTGTAACACAAAATCCTTCTGGCACTTGTATCCCTTGAATATTGGATAACTCCCCTAAATTCAATCCTTTTCCACCAACAAGTGAAAGCTGCATTTTTTCTATTTCCTGAAAACCGAGAACGAAAGAACTCATTTGGCACCTCTCCTTACTATTCATGTGTTCTTGATTGTAGCAGTAGTAAATACGAATAAACAGTCTATTTCGAACTTGATTTACATGATATAATTAAGTTAGGAAGAGATTAAAAAATGCCCCAGTTGCATAATGAAGTAACTGGGGCTCCTTATTTCCGCTCAATTTTAAATTATAATTTATTCACAACTAACTTCAATGTACTTCTGTTTTTCCCCTTTTTTCTAAAACGCCATTAATTATCACACACAATTCTTACCTCGACAAATAGTATATAACCCGAAATACGCTTTAGTTTAACCTCCTGTGAGCCTTTTCACAGGAGGTTTTATACATACATATATTATTTATAATGAATTAGTTCTCCTATTTTCCCAAAAAAGGATGATTGTATTGGAAATGAAAAAGCTTCAAGGAATTTATGATGATGTTATTAGTTTAGGGGAAAATTGTTATACCGCTATTCATCTGAAAAAATATAGGCTGCGGAAATATTCAGGTCCTCTAGATTGGTTTGAATCACCCAATCTTTCTTCTATCAATACATTATTGAAAAATAATTTTATAGACTTTATGGATTTAAAAAACATGCACGCAATGCCGGAACAAAATATTGTGTTTAATGATGGTGTGATACAACCTGTTTTTTCTCATATTATAAAAGACACAAAATATAACGTAACATCTTATCATGATTTCCCTGTTATTCCAAATGAAGATTGGTTCATCACATACCATGATTTTAAACAAAAATTAGATCGAAGAATTGATAACTTTTACGAAAAAATTCATCATTCACAATCCATTTTATTTGTTAGATGGGGCGGAAACTTGACTGAAGCACTAGAATTACAAACCGTTTTATCGAATATTGTTAAAAATAATTTTAAGATTCTTTTACTCTATCCAACAGGACTTGAAAATGAAATAAACGAATTAGAATGGGGGCTTGATCATGTTTTCCCTATTCAAGTTTCAAGTAATTATCAAAATAAAAGAACTTGGTATATCCTCTTAAAAGATATACACTTAAACTCAAAATAATAGTAGAAACTACGACTTTACAATCAATATTTTTTGTTTGCACTTTATATAAATTGATATGTCTCCACATTAATTCTAGGAGTAAATTATTGTTTTTTTAATCCCCCACTCATTCTTTTCTCAGATCCTCCAAAATGGATTTGAGAAATTAGGGAACTATAATGTCGTATTAACATATATTAAGGGGGATAAAAAGTGGACAATGAGATGAATTATGGAAGTGATTATAAGTTTATTCCAGCAACTTCAATTGAAAGTGGTCATGGCATCGAAGTATTGCCTGATTTATTTTGTTACACGATTCAAATCGTCAACATCTGTTTTGTTGGAAATCCCGAGAGCAATGATTTTGTTTTAGTTGATGCTGGAATGCCTAAATGTGCAAATGAAATTATCTCTGTCGCTGAGGATCGATTTGGTACAAACAGCCGCCCAAAAGCAATTATTTTAACTCACGGGCATTTTGATCATGTTGGTGGAATAATTGAACTCATTAAGTATTGGGATGTTCCCGTCTATGCCCATCAAATGGAGATACCTTTCCTGACCGGACAACAAAGCTATCCTGAACCAGATCCAACAGTTGAAGGTGGTATGGTAGCGAAAATGTCCCCTCTGTTCCCTAACGAACCGATTGATTTAGGAAGTAGCATAAAAGTACTTCCTACAGATGGAACTGTTCCCCATATGCCAGAGTTTAGATGGATTCATACACCAGGACACACTCCAGGTCATATTTCATTATTCCGAGAAAAAGACCGAACATTAATTGCTGGGGACGCTTTTGTTACGGTGAAGCAGGAATATCTATATAAGGTAATTACTCAGGAACAGGAAATAAGCGGTCCGCCTCGTTATTTAACAACAGACTGGAAAGCCGCTAAAGAGTCAGTTATTAAGCTAGAGAAGTTAAAGCCTCTAACCGCTGTTACTGGACATGGGATACCGATGTCAGGTGAATTGCTATCAACAAGCCTCAATACACTCGCTCAAGAATTTGATAAAATTGCTACACCTGATTATGGAAAATATGTAGATAAAAACATAAATTAAACAAAAAACTAAAATGTATCACAAAATCAAAACGTCAAAGGATATTAAAATATGTAAAAAACAATAATCTTAGACAACATCTTTATTTTAAGAATGGAACTATCCTTATTGAATAAAACTCGATATTCCGCAAACACTACCTGTAGTGTAGCCTGCTTCTTACCCAGGTTGTACTTCTTACCATAAAAAAGAGCAGTCATAATAAATAACTGCTCTTTTTACTTTTAACATACTTTTTTAAATTTTGTTCATACCATACTTAATCCATAATACGATTTAACTAAATTTTATTTCAAAGTTTTTAGTTTCAAAAAATCCGATACATCCCATGACCTTACTACATTATTAACTTTTGTTCTCTGTCTGCTACCCCTAGACCATTGCAAACAAAGTATAAAAATAAGAACAATATCAATGAAATCCCCGCCATAATACATCAGCACGCCTCCCATTTCAGCTTGTTCAGTAACTACACCAGTAGGCGGATGAGCATATATGTATTTTGATAATATCCCATGACCAGCTGATGCAATTATTAAAATAATTGATCGGTACATATAGCTATACCTATGGGATATTAAATCAACATAAATCATTGATGTGGTAAACAGATATCCTGCAATAAAAACGTGGAAATGTATGAACAAATGAAGAAGTATACTTTCGTGCATCATCGAGTATAAGCTAGTCGTATAGAGAATCCATAGTCCTCCTAAATTAAGCAAGGTTGCGATGATTGGATGAGTAAGAAGTTGTAGAGGCCTACTCTTTAGTATCCTTGAAAGACGTCGTGCTGCTTTCACATTGAGCGTTCGTAAAAAAAGAGTCATTGGAGCGGCTAATGCTATAAAAATTGGAGCAAGCATCCCAAGGAGTAAATGCACAAGCATATGCACTGTGAAATCATTATGAGCACGATGAGCTAAGGGCCCAACAACTGCTATTGCCACACAAATAAGTCCTAAAATCCAGAAGACACTTCGATATAACGGCCATCGTTTGTAATGGCGATTTGATAAAATCATGGCTACTATATAAATTATTAACATAATTAAAATGAATACGAATAGTAAAATATCCAGTGCATTCCATATTTCATGATGAAGATGGTTATTGTTCATTTAAGCTTTTACCTCTCAATAATCTTTCATCAGTTCTTGTCTGAAAAACTAGCAGAATGCCAATTAAGAGCATTACAGTCGCAATTATGTTCCATATTACGTCGTAGATAAGAACATTATCTACGTATCGAATCTGATGTATTTTCATTAGTTTATGTTGAATTATACCGTCATATAATTGAAATCCACCACTACCAAGCATTAATCCGCTCCACCATCTTTTCAACCAAAATGCATTTCTACGACGAAGATCAGCAACCATAAACAAGGAACCAATCGTTGCAAACCAACTAAAAGCATGAAAAAGACCATCTGAAATGAGTCCAATATCTGTTGTAGATTTATCATAGAAATGGTGCCAATGCAGCAGTTGATGAAAAATAGTTTCATCTATAAAAGCTACTAATCCTATGCCAAACAAGATACCTGACCATAGATTACGGGTCAAATAAACAGAAGAGGTTAAATAGCTTGTATTATCGGTTTTGGTAACCATTAAATCCTATCCTTTCCACTAATGTATATTCTTATTTTTCCCAAAAGAAAAACGTGCTAAACATACTTAGTGCCAAAGGAAAATAACATTGAATTAGATGTATCATATAAATATTTATTCTCAAGCGTATTTAATATTTGGTTAAAACTCACTAAAAAAGCTTTAAGAGGTTCACCATCCTACAATAGCGCTAATATAATCTCTTTAACATTTTAGAATGAATCTATATTTTTAGCATTTAATCATTTTATTAACAATGGAAATTACCATTGAGTCTTAACTAATTGACCTATAAATAAACTATAGTTTTCCTCTAAAGATAATTTCCATATCTTCATTTTAATATTGCATTTGTATTGCCTTTTGCACATTTTGAACATCATTTTTTAATAGTTGTTTTAAATCGTAAGCTGGATAGTAACCACGTTCGTACATAAAGTTAAAAACCTGCGCATGTAATTGTATAGCACCATTTATTTGACGGGTTAAAACTTCTCTAAGACGAGGCGTTGCAGTTTCAGTAATTGCAATTGCATAATTTCGAACAGATGTCTTTGCTAATCCAAGTAAATCTCCGGCGTAAAATCCAGTGTCATCACGATGCTGTGCTTGAAATCCAGGAGCATAAGGATAAAATTGTACTAACTCTTGTAAGTTGTTTTGGATGACATTTATAGCTTTAATATATAACGATTGAAGTGCTTGATCTGATACATTCCTAACTGATTTTTTTAATTTGATTAAACCGTTTGCTTGAAATGCTACTAATTCATGTAACTCCAATGTTTCATGCCAAGCTAGCTGATTAGGATAAGACATAGATGTTCCCCCTTAATATTCATTCATGCCACACTATGCAAAAAAATTCAAAAAGGGCCTATACTACTGAATTCATTTCAATCTAATTCATGATTACTTTTCATCCTTCTATGTTAATCACAATAAAGTATCCTTAATTCCTCTTCCCTACTTTTTTATATCCTTAATTTTGATTTTCAAAATGACTTCTTCGCCTTTACAATCTATAAATTTAATTTTTTCTTCCTTGAAAACCCCCATCATAATACATCCTTTCTTGTTTCGTTATAAACCATATTAGTTAGAAAATATAAATGTGAACATTGTACCTACATATTCCTTTTATATTTTTTAAATTTTATAGCTACTTAAATTTATACGTTATTAAAGATCCACTATTAAAGTAACTACATTGAAGGGGATTTTTCATTAAATCATTTTATTTTTATAGATTAAAAAATAATTATTCTAGCCGTGTTAGTCACCTATTCTTAAATAATTAATAGGTTATATATTATGACTTAGGAGGGATAAAAAGATGACTATACTTTATGATAAAGACTCTTTACAAAAAAATATTATTACCCTTCCACATTGGCAACGAGAAGCTTTCCGTTCTTTTAAATTAAAAATGACAGATAAAGATAAATTGTTTCCTTGTATACCAGCTCAACACGGCTTTACAGCAAATCACCTCAGGTACGGGTTCATTGGTGATCCTAGAGATACGAATACTAGCGAGGGTTTTGCTGCATTACTTAAAGAATATACTGAATGTTCTAGAGACACAGGTCAATACGCCTCACTTATTGTTTTTATTCATACACCAATAGATTTACTGCGAGAAACTACAGTTGAAGATTTTGAACATATTTATTGGTCTCTACTTAATAAAACCAGTTGTTTGGACGAGATGGAATGGCCTACGCACATTCCAAATGACCCTATGGAGAATACTTGGGAATTTTGCTTTCATAATGAATCATATTTCGTTTACTGCGCTACACCCGCCCATGTTAATAGACAAAGTAGACATTTTTCATGTATGATGCTCGCTTTAACACCTAGATGGGTTTTACAGGGAGTTATGAATTCTGAGAAACGCAGTCGAAAACTAAAAAACTTAATACGCCAACGTCTAGCCGCTTATGACAAAGCTCCTATTCATCCCTCTCTTAAAGATTATGGTGAAAAAGATAATTATGAATGGCAGCAATATTTTTTACGTGATGATGAAACCGTCCCATCCAAGTGTCCATTTTCTCGAATCATAAAATACTTTCATAAAAATAAGTAATTCACTCCGTTTTTTATTATTTAGTTGTACAAACTTTAACCACTGAATAGATTTAATATAGATCAAATTTAGTGGGAGGAGCATATTATACGTGGGCATATTTTTAAGCTATGTTTTCTTAGGTTTATCATTATCTGCTCCAATGGGACCTATAAATGCTGCGCAGCTAGAAAAAGGTATTAGGAGTGGGTTTTTTCACGCTTGGATTCTTGGCATAGGAGCCTTACTTGCAGATGTTATCTACATGACACTTATTTATTTAGGTGTAATTCATTTCCTCGAAAAAGATATTATAAAACTTTTCTTATGGTCTTTCGGAGCTTTTGTTTTAATCTATACAGGCATTGAAAGTTTAAAAAATGCGAATCAAATTAGTATTAGTAATACTAGAAATGATGATTCAATTATTAAAAGCTTTTTTTCTGGTTTTTTTATGTCTTTATCGAATCCATTGACAATTCTATTTTGGCTTGGAATTTTCGGCTCTATATTAGCAAAAGCCGCTTCTTCCTATAATAAAGAGCAGCTTTTGTTATATAGCTTTGGTATTATTTTAGGCATTTTTATTTGGGATATTACAATGGCGAGTACATCTAGTATATTTCGTAAAATTTTGAATGCTCGTATATTGTCTCTTATAACGGTAGTATCTGGTATATCACTTATTATTTATGGATTATATTTTGGTTTTCAAACTTACCAAATCATTTTTCAATAGCTTCTATTATTTAGTTGTTACATACTACTCATATTGTGTAAAAATAGATTCTTCATATAGCTGTATTCCTTTTCCTTGAGACAAAATGAACAATTATAGTAACAATAATAACTATTCCTAAAAACAACAAACTCACTAGGAAACCAAAACGCGTTGTTTTTTGCAATAATGTCCCACTAACAGCTAGTGCAATCATTATAAGACCAATAATGCTTTTTATCTGCATCCAACCTTTTGGATTCATTAATCTCCAAAATGAAAGAAGAATGAGACTCCATGTATATAACAACATTAATCCAGCTGCAGTTGTTACATATTCATATATATTTTTCGGTAGTAATAAAGCACTAAGGATAGAGGCACCAAGTCCAATTATAATAAGAATTAGGGCTGGGAATGAGATGTTTTTTTTGTTTTTTTTAGCAAACATTGCAGGTGCATCACCTTCTTCAGCTAAGTTCATGAGTACACTTGTCACTGCAAATAATGAACCAACTAATGTTGAAAAACCCGCTAAAATTAATACTACATTTAAAATAAATGGCACATACGGCAAATTATAGTCTTGTAATGCTACTACAAAAGGGCTTTCTTTCGTATTAAACTGGTTTAATGGAACCATCATAATTGCCAACCCTAAAGAGACTACGTAAATAATCGTTAAAATCATTAACATTACTCTTCCTGATTTTTGTGCATCTTTAGGGTCTTTCAGTCTTATTGTCATTAACCCCATAATTTCGATTCCTCCAAATGCATAAAATGCATAAATTAGAGAGGACCAAGTGCCTTTTAATCCATTTGGGAACCAGTCTTTAAAATTCCGCGGAATTTGTGCTTTATATAAACCACCTTTTATAAATCCTAAAATAACTAAAATAGCAATTACAATAAACCCTATAATAGCAGCGATTTTTATAATAGCCATCCATTTCTCTAAACGTTCGAATATTTTTACCCCTATAAAAATAATTAATATAGCCGCTACTCCATATATAGCAGCAAATATCCATAACGGTATTTTAGGAAACCAGTAGCGTGAAAAGATTCCTAACGCACTTAACTGGCTGCCCATAATAAGCAGTTCAGAACACCAATATGTCCATCCATGACTAAAACCCGCCCAATTTCCAAAAGCTTTTTTTGAGTAAATGCGAAAAGATCCTGTTTGCGGATCTTCTACAGCCATTTTTGCCAATGCTTCAAATACAATATAAGTAGTAAATCCAGTTAAAATAAGAATAAGAATAATTGACGAACCACCTATTTTAATTCCTATACTGGATCCTAAAAAGAAGCCGGTCCCTATTGTACAACCAATCCCAATAAGTGCGAGTTGCCACCATTTTAAATCTTTTTTTTCTTTCGTATCGTTCTTAACATCATGACAGGTCATATTACTATTCTCCTTTATTCATTTTGAGAATGCCCCTCATGGTCACTTAAGTACTTCTCAGCAAGCTTTTCAACAACATCAACGACATCATGAGCCTTTATTTTATGGTTTGCTACTCTTTCACTTCCTACAGAAATCTCAACTGTAAATAACGCTTCATATTTCATTTTTTCTGCCCCTTTCGCATCAAATATAACCTCTTATCTTTTATTTCACAAAAATTAATTATGTATTTAAAACCTCGAGAGTATAAAAATTAAACAAATAAAGTTAAAAAAATTGTAACGCTACTAAGCTTATTTATTAAAAAATGTATGAGGAAGGAGAGACGGCATGCCTCTCCTCTATATCCATTTCATATATAAAATTAGCGAGTAACGCCACCGCCAAGTTGTTGCTCAGCTAATGATACAAGACGTTTCGTAATTTCACCACCAACAGATCCGTTTGCACGAGCTGTTGCATCTGCACCAAGTTGTACGCCAAATTCTTGAGCGATTTCATATTTCATTTGATCAAGAGCTTGTTCAGCGCCACGTACTAATAATTGATTGCTGTTTCCACTGTTATTGTTTGACATGTTCATTCACCTCCTTCTTTCTTTAATATGTTAAATTACATGCTAAAATATATAGCTAATTAATTGGTAATTACGACCGTGAATTCAAAGGTATAGTTGATTCTCTTTAAACTAAAAATAATCGTGTATAGGAGAACGAAATACACCTTACGTGCCATGGGATATCATAAATAGGCCTCCAGTACAACATAAAACGGGTTAAGCTATTTAACAGCATAACCCGTTTTTAATGAAATATTGTATTCCATATACTTTTACACAATGGAGGAAAATGATGAAACATTTTGTTGCTTTATTAATTAAATACACAGCGATAACTGCAGTATTACTTATCGTACTTAGTATCTTTAAAGGCATTTCAATTCCTAGAGTATTACTAATTTCTCTTTTCCTTACAGGAGCTGCCTATTTAATCGGTGATCTCTTCATTTTACCTAAATACGGAAATATGATTGCTACAATGGCAGATTTAGGCTTAAGCTTCTTTGGAATTTGGTTACTAACATCCTTGTTTACTGATTTAGATGTTACTCGTAATATTGGACTTTCTTCATTTATAGCCGCTTTAATTATTGGTGGAACAGAAATTTTCTTCCACATTTATATGAAGAGGCTAGTACTGCGTAACGACAATGAATTAAGAAATCACAATCATATTCATCATGATAAATATGCTATAGAAATGTCAGATGAATATATAGATTCTTCCACCATAAATAAATCCAAGCTTAAGGATACATCTAAAAAATAAAAAAGTGGCCAACGCCACTTTTTTATTTTTGTTTATTAAGCTTGATCTGAATTTCTTACATGTAATGGAGGTGGAACTACCCATCCCTTTTTCTTACTTAAACGTAGCAGAGTTACACCTGCCTGCGCTTTTTTCATATGAAATTGTCCGAATAGCATACCTACATCTTCTCGAAGGCATTTTCCCATTACTTGACTACATGTCACAAGTCCAGCTGCTAACCCTGTAGAAACCGCTGCTGCAATTTCTGCATCATTAATACGTGCTCCAGGAGGAATGTCTTCAATAGATGCAACTGGTCGTTCTGGCGGAGCAGGTGGTAAAGCTATTCCATTAACCTTTAAAAGAGTTTTTAACTCTTCTATTTCCGAATTCATATCATTTTCAATTAAGCTTTCTAAAAACTTCTTTAAATCTTCGTCACCTGTGTGATTCATAAATACTTGATGGCTTGCGATTGCACCTTGTGCAGCAAGAAGATAACTCCAAATATCAAATACTTCTCCGTAATGTAACGGTTCATTTTGAGGATTTCCACTTAATATACCCATTTTTAAATTCCTACCTTTCGAAAATATCATAATAAATATTGATTTCAATATTGAAATCAAATTTTTAAGTATGCTTTTTCCTGCAAAAGATTTTCTACTATGCATGGAAAACACCTTTCCAACACTGCGTGTTTATTGTTTAGGAAAGTAGTTTACAAATTAAATACCCAAAGATTATGAAAGAAGATTATCAATAATCTTTGAGTGAGAATCTGTTTAATATAAGGTTTTTTATTTTTATGAATACACAAAAGAAATTGATTTACATATTTGCTATATTTTAAGCTAATTTACTTAGCGGTTAGCTCTACCACCAAGTTGTTGTTCTGCCATTGCTACTAAACGTTTTGTAATTTCACCACCAACAGATCCGTTTGAACGAGCTGTTGTATCTGCACCAAGTTGTACACCAAACTCTTGTGCAATTTCATATTTCATTTGATCAAGAGCTTGTTCAGCGCCTCGAACTAATACTTCATTACGACTTCCACTATTATTTTTTCCCATATTGTTTCACCTCCGATGTTTTTAATATGCTACAAATTATGAAATAATAATTATCCTTTTTATGGAAATTAGATTATGAATAAAAATTGATTTTTTTCTTAAAGTAGGGCAAAACATATAAGAAAGAATAACTGATATAACATACTTTCATAACAACACTATATATACTTTCTAATTCCCTTCAGTAAATAAAAGAAAGATTTCTATTTCACCAAGAGATTAAATAAAATTATGTTTTGAGACATAATTCAAAAGGAGATATGAGATGAAAGCTGTAACCTATCAAGGACCAAACCAAGTACAGGTTAAACAAGTGGATGATGCAAAATTAGAGAAAAAAGATGATATTATTGTAAAAATTACTTCAACCGCTATTTGCGGTTCTGATTTACATCTATATCAAGGCAACATGCCCTTACCTCAAGGATACATTATCGGCCATGAACCAATGGGAATCGTTGAAGAAGTCGGGCCAGATGTCACTAAAGTGAAAAAAGGCGATCGTGTTGTCATCCCCTTCAACGTTTCTTGTGGACATTGTTTCTATTGCCAACATGAAATGGAAAGTCAATGTGATAACTCAAACCCTCATTACGATTCTGGTGGATACTTTGGTTATACAGAGAAATTTGGTAATCATCCAGGAGGACAAGCAGAATATTTAAAAGTTCCATTTGGTAATTTTACTCCATTTGTTATACCGGAATCATGCGAACTTGAAGATGAATCCCTACTATTTCTATCAGATGTTTTACCAACAGCCTATTGGAGTGTAATAAACGCAGGCGTTAAGCCAGGTGATACTGTTATCGTCCTTGGTTGTGGACCTGTTGGATTAATGACACAAAAATTCGCTTGGATGCAAGGTGCTAAACGTGTAATTGCAGTGGATTACTTAGATTATCGGATGAATTATGCAAAAAAGATTAACAATGTTGAGGTATTTGAGTTTACAAAATTTCCAGATATGGGAGAACATTTAAAGGAAATTACACATGGCGGTGCCGATGTAGTCATTGATTGCGTGGGAATGGATGGAAAAAAATCGCCTCTAGAATTTCTGGAACAAAAATTGAAACTACAAGGCGGAACTCTCGGCCCTATTCAAATCGCTACGAAAGCCGTAAGGAAATATGGAACGGTTCAAATGACCGGCGTTTATGGTGGCAATTATAATGCATTTCCACTCGGGGCATTTTGGGTTAGAAATATTAATCTTAAAATGGGACAAGCACCTGTCATTCATTTTATGCCGGAACTATTTGAAAAAATAACAAATAAAGAATTTGATCCAAAAGAGATTATTACACACAAAATCCCCCTTGAAGAAGCGAGCTACGGTTATCAAATTTTTAATAATCGTGAAGACGACTGTATAAAAGTCATTCTGAAGCCTTAAAGATAAGATTACATTTCGTAATCTTATCTTTTTTTATTAAATGCTAAGTATCTATCCCCTATTTTCATCTCACATCTAAAATAGTTATTTTCAAAAACTTTGCATTTTGAGGCAATAAATAATTGGTAAAAACATGAATTAAAGTATTAAGTAACCAAATGGCGGACACGATAACAATGTTAACTAACTTAAAAGAGGTGTACTTCATGTTTTATTATAAAGAAGAACTGATTAATATTATCAAGCCGGACAAGCCAGATCCAGCTGCCGCAAAAGTTTTACAAGAAATATTAGGTGGGCATTATGGCGAAATGCGTACAATGATGCAATACTTCTTCCAAAGCTCAAATTTTAGAGGGAAAGAGAAGCAATATCGTGATTTACTTCGAGGTGTTTTTTTAGAAGAAATAAGCCATGTAGAACTTGTACAACATACAATTAATCAACTATTAACTGGATCTGGTGAACCTACACCAGGAAATGCAGGTGTTGACACGGCACCACTTGATGAAGCGGTTAAACATGCCAATCCTCATCACTTTATTGTAGGTGCTCAAAGTTCATTGCCCGTTGATGCAGCTGGCAACCCATGGAATGGATCTTGGGTATATAGCCATGGGAATTTAATTAGCGATTTATTAGATAACGTAGTACTTGAATCTACAGGTGTACTTCAAAAAACTAGAATTTATGAAATGAGTTCCAATCAAACTTTTAGAGAAACACTTGCATTTTTAATTGTACGTGATAATGCACATCAAAATGCTTTCGCAAAAGCTTTAGAGACATTGGGTGTTGAATGGGGGAAACTCTTCCCTGTGCCGAACTATGATATTAATAAATACCCAGAGTGCAGAAAGTATGTAGACATGGGATTCCATAACGCACAATTTAATTTTAGCTTAGATCCAACAAGAATGGGAGAAATATTCCAAGGTGAATCACCAAGTAGAAACAAAGGAACATTAGCAGTAACGGACCCGCCAAAAGGTTTTCCTGTACCAGAACTTCCTGAAATGCCAAATGAGCATAGTCCTGGATTAAAAGATATTGGTCTTTGAGATTATTATGGCCAACTATTGATTCATGGTTGGTCATAGTTTTTTATAAAGATTCATGTAAACTTGTTGTTAACATGATAAGATGTTTTAATAAATCCTCTTTATTTAAAAGTGATGTTGATTATATTGCTGCTCCTCTTAATTTTGTTTCTATGAACTATTAAACGCCACTGTTACTTACTTATAATCTCCCTACCTCTATTCACATATAAAATCCCTATATTGTAAACAAAGAGGAGGGACTTGTCCCCCCTCTTCTTTTAATTTTTCTTTAAAAGAGTTGCTCCTGCAATCCCTGGGTGTGTCATTTCGAATGGATCTAGAATTAACTCTAAGTCCTCTTGTGACAATACACCATTTTTCACACAAAGTTCTCGAACAGATTGCCCTGTCGCGATTGCTTCTTTCGCAACGCGAGCTGCTGCTTCATAACCGATATGAGGGTTCACGG
The DNA here is from genome assembly GCF_051915185.1 of Bacillus cereus group sp. MYBKT14-1. Classification (NCBI taxonomy): domain Bacteria; kingdom Bacillati; phylum Bacillota; class Bacilli; order Caryophanales; family Bacillaceae; genus Bacillus; species Bacillus cereus group sp. MYBKT14-1. The sequence goes on from NZ_JBQAEF010000004.1 coordinate 45,857, forward strand.
CTGTAATAATTCCTACACTTTTCTCAACATACTCTTTTAAGCGATCTTCATTCGATTCAATTCCTTTTAAGCAATTATCTGTAAAGGCACGGAAACCGTTATTCATAATGCTAATCGATTGCAGTAAGTTGAAAACGAGTACTGGTTCCATCACGTTTAATTCTAATTGTCCTGCTTCTGAAGCAAGGCAAATTGTATGATCATTACCTATTACTTGGAACGCAATTTGATTAATAACTTCTGGCATAACAGGATTTACTTTCCCTGGCATAATAGATGAACCTGGTTGACGAGCTGGTAACATAATTTCTGCTAAACCAACACGTGGACCTGATGCCATTAAGCGAAGGTCATTTGCAATTTTAGACATATTCATCATACATACTTTCAGTGCTGCAGATACTTCAGTATACGCATCCGTATTTTGCGTCGCATCTACTAAATCTTCTGCACCAACAAGCGGTAATTCACTGATTGCAGCTAAATGTTTTACAACTGCTTCAATGTATTCTGGATCTGCATTTAAGCCTGTACCAACTGCAGTTGCCCCCATATTTACTTCATATAAATGTTGACGCGATTGTTGAATTCGTTTCATATCACGTTCAAGTACGCGAGAGTATGCTTTAAATTCTTGTCCAAGACGGATTGGCACAGCGTCTTGTAAATGTGTACGTCCCATTTTAATCACATGATCGAACTGTTCTGCTTTTAATTCAAATACATCATGCATATAACCCATCGTTTGTAATAAGCCTTCTAATGCATTTAACGTTGCGATATGAATCGCCGTTGGGAATGCATCATTTGTTGATTGGGCCATATTTACATGACTATTTGGACTAATATAATGATAGTCTCCCTTTTCCATCCCTAATAATTCAAGAGCACGATTTGCAATGACTTCATTTGCATTCATGTTCATTGAAGTACCCGCTCCGCCTTGAATTGGATCTACGATGAAATGATCATGCCATTTTCCATCAAGAATTTCTTGAGCAGCTTCTGCGATCGCGCCGCCCTTGTTCAATTCCAATCTTCCTACATCTGTATTCGCAAGCGCTGCTGCTTTTTTTACAATTGCGAACGCTCTAATTAAACTTTCATGAATTTTATACCCTGTAATCGGGAAATTTTCAACAGCGCGTAAAGTCTGAATTCCGTAATATGCCTCAATAGGTAATTCCTTTCCTCCCAAAAAATCATTCTCCACTCGCACGTTCTTGTTTGTCATTGCCATTTTAATTTCTCCCCCATATTAAATGTAAAACCTAAATAAATCATATGAAGTCATTACCAATCCTTATCAGATTTTATTGTTAAATCGTAGGCTAAAGGCTCTTCAATAATTTTTTTAATCTCTTCTAATTTATTAGTTTTCCCAAGCGCCCACATCAATTTTGCTATGATGGCTTCCGTATTCATATCTCCAGACAATATTACTTGATGTTGCGCCACTTTCCGTCCTACTTCATAGAGAAGTATGTCTTCTCCTTCTTCCAGGCATTGAGTAGTAATCACTACAGCAATCCCCATTTCAGTCAACTCTTGAATTTTCGAAAGCAAGTTCCTTCCTTCAAAAGGTAATCCACCGTTTCCAAAACTTTCAATAATAATCCCTTTATACAAATCTTTTAAACAATCAAATACCTCAGGCTTTGTACCTGGATACAATTTCATAAGAAAAACATCCGTACATAAATTAGTATTTATTGAAAGTTCACTATGTGAGGAAGTTGGCTTCCAATGATATTTCACTTCATCTTCATTTACCTCAGCAACATATGGATAATTCACACTTTCAAATGCATCATAACTTTTTGTTCGCATTTTAACTGCTCTCGTCCCAATAATCACCCTACTATCAAAAACAATAAACACACCGCCAACATCCTCACAGGCAAACCTAAGAGCATCAGCTACATTTTTCTTTGCGTCTGTCTTTTTAAAACTAATAGGTACTTGTGAACCTGTTAAAACAACTGGTTTTCTTAAACCTTGCAGCATATAAGATAACGCAGAAGATGTATAAGCTAACGTATCCGTTCCATGTGTAATCACAAACCCGTCATAGTCATCATAGTGATTAAAAACAGCATTAGCTATTTCTTTCCAGTGCTCAGGTTGCATATTGGTACTATCAATATTCATTAAGATTTTGCAATCTATTTCTAAGTTTCGAGAAGACTTCGAAAAATAATTCAATAATTCCTCAGCGGACAATCCTGGAACAAGCCCCTCATTCCCCTCCACAGATGCAATTGTCCCACCAGTTGCAAGTAATAAAATTTTCTTCATACACAACCCCTCCATAAAATAAACAACGATATATCGTTCGCGTAATGCGTATTTATATTTATCATTATAGAACTTAATTTGAATTAATCAAGATTTTGTATTCAATACGCGTACTTTTTTTCTATTCTTGATTCTTTTTCTATGTTATAATTAATTTAATAAAATTAGATGGGGTATGAGACGAATGCTGGAACGTTTATCTAAATTAAGAAAAAATCAAAAATGGTCCTTACAAGAGACAGCAGATCGACTTGGGATTGCGAAAAGCACCTATGCCGGGTATGAAAATGGTTATAGATTACCTTCATTACAATCTTTATCAAAAATAGCCGATTTATTTGATACATCTGTAGATTATATATTAGGCCGAATTGATCATTCACATCAAAACAAAGATGTAATTGATATTACAAGACTCCTAAACGATCCAGATCCAACACTTTTAATAGATGGAGAAGCACTGTCAACAGAAGAGATAATAGATTTTATTGCTTTTGTGAGAAGTAAACGAGAACTAAGTTCCAAGAGAATAGAAAATATTGAACCAACATGTAAAAGTTGATTCAATAAAAAACGAAGACACTGTACTCTTTAAACTTAGAAATACTTAGACAATTAATTTGCAAACGGTTTATATAATGAATTCTTAGCAGCTGGCCTCACTCGGGGACTTATACTTGGAAACAATCCCATTGGTTATATGATTCAATTATTTTTCATCATTTGTGTAGTGGTAGCAGCTATTTCCGGAGGTTTCACATCCAATAAATCAATTATCATGAAACAAGGATTTCTCGCTATTTTAGCGTTGCTTGCCCTTTTATCTGTCATATAGAACTAAAACTTTTCAATAAAGGAACTCACTTTTGAAGAATACGCCATTCTTTCTGTAAATTTATAAGAAAGAATGGCGTTTTTGTATGTCTATTTCTGTATCGAAAGAATTTGAAAGTATAACAGAATTTAAACCAGAATTAGCAAAGTATATAAAATACTATAATCATGAAAGAATCAAGGAAAAATAAAAGGAAATGAATCCCGTATTGTACTAGGCTCATTCCCTAGAGGCTACTTAATAAACCGACCTTTCTAACTTTCGGGGGCACAGTCTAGTTGAAGTGCTACAAGCAACGAATTTACTATTTTAAAGTTAAGTGTTTAACCTTGAAGTACTTAAATTCTTTTTTCCAGACAAAGCATACATTATATCTTGATGCTTTATTGTCCTCTCATAATTATGTGGTATCGGGAATTTGTTTCGGTGTTCTTTTATTATAATTATGATTACTATAAGTGATAAAGCTACAGGTATAAAAACGATTAACGAAGCATCTTAATGTTTATGAAATTCTTTGTTAATCGTTTCTCTTCTCCCTAATCTCCTGCGAGACTATATTTTTTTACTAAAATTTTCCATATCTTATTTGATTTATTCTGTAACACCAGATTGGGTTACTTTTACATCAGCTGTTACACGAAAACGTAAATGTTTATAGGATTCTTCCCATTCTTGACTGTTCCATTTTCTTACGTGAGTTCTACCAAGCTTTCTAAGTCCTATAGGATCTGTGTCTTTTTTAATAAATCTCTTTATCAATGTAGTTGCTTTTTTTTCTATTTCTTTTTCCATAATTTTTTCTAATTTTTTTATTTCTTTAGGATTATCTAGATTTTTTGTTTTTGTAAATTCTTGAATTTCAGCTTTAACTTGAATATGAGCATTTACGAATGGATGCTTACTATTCCCCTCCATCTTATATTTTGTTCTAGCTTTTATATTCTCTATCGTGGCGTAAGTATTTGAGGAACCAGGTAGTTTGAATTGGTATGTACCTTGTTTAAAATTATCTGTCAACAATTTAAATACAAATAAATCTTTAGGGTTTACTTTATCAACCATTTTACATCTTTTAAAAAGTGCTATTCCATCTAACTCCAACACATTACCTTTTTTAGATATTATCGGTAAATATGAATCTCTCGCATCATCATTAAGTTGGTTTAAAAACATAAAAAAATTTGTTTTTGGCTGCGTTCCATTATCCATATTTTGCTCCAGTAAAGAGGATAGATAGGAAGCAATTTCTTTTTCTTCAGAATAGTTCCCCTTTAATAGTGATTCCCCTTTTACATTTGTAATTGCTAAATAAATTGCATTTCCTACACTAGGATTTCGGTTCAAAGTCTCTAAAATTTCCTGCATTCCCTTATCAATTATTTTTTCATTAAATATAATAACACGCAATTGCCCCAACTCTAGAGGTCCAGAAGATTTTTCGGATGCTCTTGCAAGAACTTCTCTACCAGTCTGGCCTGATGCTGAATAGATTTTCGTTTCACCTTCCCCGCCTCCTTTATAAGCTGAAATCGCAAAGGTTCCTTTTAGCTTACCTTTTGCTTCGGTATCATATGCCGCAACTTGAACTAAGTCAATGTCATCCACAATTTTCGTTTTAGCACAACCTATTAAGAAGACACTTACTATAAGGAAAAGTATCCATCGCTTCATGTTTATCTCCTTAACTTTATTTTGGCGGTTTGAATTAGCCATAATATAGGTAGGTATACATATATATATACAAAGCCAATTTGACCTGTCCAAGTATTTAATAAGTTAATTTTATTACGGTTATTCAAGAAAAATGATAAAACAAAGATGAACAGGATGATAACTGGCAAAACATATTTTTGCTTTATTCCCAGTGCCTCTTTTATACCACGACTTACTCCCCATAATGTAAAGGAAACATTGGGTAATATAAAAAAAGCCCAAACAGAAACAATAATGTATTCAAACCGCTCTATAAAGGGAAATTGTATAATTTTAATCATGCTTAAATATGCCCATATCGCGCTCGCTAGTTGTTTTTCACTAAAAAACGCAAGAGTTAAAATCATAAGGTATGTGTAGACAATAGTCGTTACTAAATTTGCATAGTGCGCATATTTTTGAGACGTTCTTGCCTTTTTAATAAATGGGTAGTATAACAATAACATTTCAAATCCAAAAAAACTAAACATATTTCCTTTCATTCCTTTCATAATTTCTAGGAATGAATGCTGTGCAATTGGAAATAAATTTTGGAAATCTGCATACTGCAAAGGATAAAAAAATGTGAAGATTAGAATGCTTGGGATAACGATTCCAAAGAAGCCGATTCCAGCAACTACACGAAATCCTCCAGTCACAATGTAATAACATAGACCCAAAAAAGCCCCTGCTATAATCCAAGATGAAATGGAAGGAAACATCCAAACATGTACTACTTCTATATAAGTATGTAGTGTTGTTGCACCTAACAATACAATATAAGATAAAAAAATGAAGTTGAACAATCCACCAATCCATTTTCCAAGTACGTCTTGATTGATTGCAATGATATCTCCATTACCCTGATTTAAAATCTGATATATAATCCAAATCATAAGATTAACAGATATTCCAAAAAGCAGCGTGCTAATCCACGCATCATTTCCAACTAATTTTGCACTAATCCTTTCAAAACCAAGCATACCAACCCCCATCTGTATAGTAATAATTAAAAAAAACACCATATATGGAGAGACTTGATACTCAATTGGGACCTGTTTCATAATGCTCCTCCCTGTTAATTTCAATCATCAAAATCATTTCGTGATTTGATTTTATTTTTCTCTACCTCTTCTGGATTAAAACGAAAACGCTGTTTAGACCTTGAAAAAATAGGACGTCGGAACATCGCTGAGATTGGCATACGTATAATGCTGTCTTTCCAATCTGTAGGGCGTGTAGGATAAAAAGGGAACAAATAAGGACGTCTTAATGATTCTGTACGTAATAGGCGTGCTAAAAGTAAAGAACTTGTTAAAACAATTCCTAATAAGCCCAACAGGTGTGCAGCTATTATAAAAGGAAAACGAATTACTCGAATTGTATTACCAATTCGATATATTGGTGCTGTAAATGAACTAAGAGCTGAAAGTGCAACAATAATAATAAGTACGTTACTTGTAAGACTTGCCTCTACCGATGCTTGTCCAATAACAATACCCCCTACTATACCGACAGTTAGACCCACTTTAGTTGGTAAACGTGTCCCCGCTTCTCTCAGTAATTCAATCGTTATTTCTAAAAAAAGTGCTTCAATGACTGGAGGAAAAGGTACTTTACTTCTCGATATGATCAACGTTTCAAGAAGTTCTTTTGGAATTAGCTCATAATGATATGTTAAGATCGAAACATATAATGGAGTCGTTAAAACAGAAAAGATAAAAGCAAAAATCCTTAACAGTCGAAAAAATGAGGCCATAATCCAAGGCATGGTATAATCTTCTGTCGTAGAAAAAAAGTCAATTAATGTTGTTGGAAGAGTGATAGCATAAGGCGAGCCATCTACAAAAAGTACAATTTTCCCTTCTGCTAATACAGCTGCTACACGGTCCGGACGTTCTGTATTCAAAAATTGAGGGAATATAGAATTCGGGTTGTCTGCAATTAACTGAATCAAATAAGTACTATCCAAAACATGGTCTGTTTTTATTTGGCTTACCCGTTTTATAATTTCTTGTAGATTTTGATCATTTACAATTCCCTCAATAAATACAATTGCAACAGTTGTGTTAGAGAGCGCGCCTACTTTCAATTCCTTCATTTGTAAATAGGGTGTTGGAAGCTTTCTACGTACCAAATTTAAATTCACATCTAAATCTTCGACAAATGCGATTTGCGGACCCACAATATTGTATTCAATTTCAGCTTTTGTAATATCCCTTTTTTCTTTCTTTGACACATTTACTAACAAACAATTTAATTTATCTGTATCGAACTGAATAAGTATATAGCCGTTTAAAATACTATCCTGAATATCTTCCATTTGATTTGTTATTTTTGAATTTTCAAAGGGTAAGACAGACCGAATATCTTGTAATGAATCGAAGCTCTTCTCTTTTATATAAGTTAAAACCTCTTCATGAAATATATTTACATCGATTAAGGTTCTAAAATATGAAATGACTATAGAGGATTTGTTTGAAGCGATCTCCAACGTTATAAAATCTTTAGATTTTTTTAGTAATTTCATTAAATCCTGCAAAGATTCTATTGGGTAAACAGATATTCTTTCATGTGGTTTCAATTGATAATACCCTTCCTTTCAGAAAGAAACTATATATAGTTTTCAGGAAATTGCAGTTTTTAAAATTAGAGATGGTGATATGTAAGTATACTTATTGAATTAATAATAACGCCTTTGAAAATAACTTAACCAAAATTAGTTAAAAAAATGTATTACAAGTAAATATCAGAAATATTTTCAAGAAGAATTACGATATTAAAAACATCCTTTCTTTTGGTTCTAAAGAAAGGATGTTTTTATAACAAGCTTTTTCAAATGTCTATTCTATAGGGTACAATTTTACCAGTGTTCTTCTCTTTATTATTTCATTAAGTAACATTGGCATTACATTCTGTATGGTTTCTTAAAAAATTTCAGTAAGAGAATATCTTAATTTTGAAGTGTACAAATAGGGAGAGTGACTTCAACTGTAGTCCCCTTATTCATTTCACTCTTAATAAATATCTTTCCCTGATGTGTTTCAATGATTTTATAACAGATCATTAATCCTAAGCCAATCCCCTCTTCTTTAATACTATAAAAAGGTTCTCCGAGGTATGGTATACGTTCTTTTGGAATCCCACACCCTTGATCGATAAAACGAATGCTTACTTGATTATTATCAAGTATATTTATTTGAATCAGAATTTCCCCTCCCATCGGCATAGATTCAATTGCATTTTTTAATATATTAACAAATACTTGTTTTAATTGATTTCCTTCACATGAAATCAATGGAATACCAGGGTTAAGATCGATTCTAAATTTTATATTATTCATCATTGCTTGAGGTTGTAGTAGCATTAAAACTTGATCCATTAGCACACTCATATTATTAGGTTGCATTTTTACTACCTGTGGTTTGGCTACCGCCATAAATTCAGTTGTAATGCTCTCTATACGCTCAATCTCTGATGATATTATATTAATATAACCCTGATTATTCTCATTTTCCGTTGATTTTAGTAATTGCATGAACCCTTTCATTGCAGTTAATGGATTATTAATCTCATGAGCCATTACAGTCGCTAATTGTCCTACAACAGCAAGTTTTTCAGATTTTCGTAATAATTCTTCTGTTTTTAGCCGTTCAGTGATATCACGAGAAATACTTAGGAAAACCTTTTTACCATTTAAGTTAAAAACACGAACACTAAACTCAGTTGTTATTACTTTTCCTGTTGGAAAAACATATTCATCTTGCAAAGTGAAGGAAGTTTCTCCCTTTTTAATTTTTTCTAATAGCCTTACGATCATTTGAGAATCTTGTGGTACTATATTTGAAAATGATAATGAGAGCAACTCTTCTCTACTATATCCAAATCTTCTACACCCAACAGGGTTTACCTCAATAAATCGACTTGGAGCATTATCTTCATTTAGCTCTACTACATATACCGCATCAGTTGCTTGTTCAATTAGTGCACGGTACTTCATTTCACTATCTCTTAATTGCTGGTGTAATCGATGCCGTTCTCTTTCTGCTTGTTTTCTTTCAGAGATGTCTCTACATATTGCTGATAAAGCTATCACATTTCCTCTTACATCTAGTATAGGAGAAACTGTCAGACTGATATCAAGAAGACTCCCATCACTCCGTTGTCTAACAGTTTCTAATCTAGTAACCACCGATTCTCCTGTTAGAATTTTCTGAATATTTTCAAGCGATTCTTCCATTAAAAAATCCGGTACACAAGGTAATCTCTTACCTATGATTTCTTGTGATGACCACCCAAATATCTTTTCATAAGCTTTATTGGCTTGTAAAATATGCCCTTCTCGATCAGAAATGGTAATAGCATCTAGATTATGCTTTATAAATGATTCTAATAATTCTTTGGTAGCGCTTAATTCTGATTCTACCTTTTTCCTTTCGGTTATATCAACTGTAGAACCAACAACTTCAATAACTTGTCCATTTCGTTTAATTGGCCTAAGCGCAATAAGAATAATAGTTTTATCATTTGGCCAAGGTAATTCAAATATAATTTCTTTTCCTTCCCATGCCTGGAGATAGTACTTCATCAATTGTGGAACTAAATGTGGAGGAATAATAGAAGCATCAATAGTACGTAAGCTTTTTCCTACCACCTGTTCAGAATAAAATCCGTTTTGATAATAAAACTGTCCATCACATAAAGTGTGTATAAAGTGCTTATCCACTTTTTTAAATTTAAAAATTCCTCCTTGAAGCTCATGTACGGTATCTGTAAGTTCTTGCTTCGATTTTTTTAATTCTCGATTCATTTTAGATAAGTCCTGTGTTAAATAATACAATCTCTGGTAGGCTTCCATAAGAAATAGCCCAATTAAAAGTCCTAACGCTATATATAATAAGCCTCCTGTGTAAAGTAATGTAGTGTTAAATAATACCCCAACTAACCACTTTATTCCAATAAAAACAGAAAAATATAAAGATGCACTTTTAAAAGGATGTAGTTTTTTTACATAAATTTTAAAAGTAGAAAATAGAATCCCCATACATAAATAAGCAATCACAGGAGGTTCCCAATACTCTCCAATGTAAAAAATACGCATTAATATTATGCTAATTAGCGTAATCCAACCAGCAATACGACCAAAGTAAATAAAAGATAGAATAAGAGGAACAACTCGAAGATCGTAGGAAAATCCCATGTATGGAAAAGAAAAGAACATTAACGTAACTGCAATAATCCCTCCATAGAGCTTTTCGAAATATCGACTAGAATTAATTGTAAACACTTGAATAAATATTGCTGCGCTAACTAATAAAGAAAAAATAGAAAGGTTGATGAAATAATCTTTAATAATCATGTAATGTCCCTCCTTGCATTAAGTGTATTCGACAAAAAAGCTAAAAATCCTACAAATTGTATAAACAGTTCAAATGCATAAATTTTAAACTAGGATAAAATCTGGAAAATTTAATGAAAAATAGTTCAAAAAAGATAATAGTAACCGTTGACTACTATTATCTTTTTTCTTTAAGTTATCGTAGTATGTCTGAAACTCTAAGGGACGTGGTATGTCATTTCATCAAACAATAATTATATACTGAGTCATGAATATAGGAACTTCAACAGTAATTTTTGAAAAATAACATAAAAAACAAAACTATCTTTGAAAATGGAAAAAATCTATATGAATGTCAACTAATCTATGTACAAAAACGTTCACTTAATTTTGCATAAAATTACTACACTTAGGAAGCTAAGTAGTTCCTCAAGGTCGATAAGAACACCTGTAGATGCTTCAGGATAACTACATAATTGTATGAGTAATGTACTTGAAACCTTTCGGTAAAGCCATCCACATAATGCAAGTAACGCCTTGGTTCAATATTTACTTTTTCTTGAGCTAAGTATTCTAGGACATAAGGAGAAATATGCCATTACAATTTTTCAATTAACTTGTTGTCTAGTTTATTGTCCAGCTCCAATTACTTCGTTACTTTCAGATTCAGTTCATTATATTTTGTACTTTGTCTTTATACACAACATATTCTTTACCATTCACTACTGCTACTACCGCAAATTCATCATTTGGATTGAATGAAAGCCAATCAGCCCACATGTTAGTATTAGCCCCTCCACTCCACATATTATGAACAGTGTTTTTAGTTAAATTCATAACTTTATAAGACGCATTTGGCGCATTTGTTCCAGTCTTTATTTCAAAAGTGTATGCGTTATGAATCTTTTTATAAAAGTAGAAAACGTTTGATGGACGAAGCTGATTCAAAAAATCCTGTTCTTTTTTCTCTGCAATTTTTATCCCTTCTTGCAAAGTGACAACATCTGTTTTTAATGTTTTCCAACTGTTTTTCGCTGCATTTAAGCTAGGGGTTAAGAATTTATATTTATTTTGATCAGCTTTTTGATCAGCTTTATCAATATGTTCCAGTACACCCGAATATTGAGAATCTAAATCCTCCCATTGCGTAGACATATAGGTAAGAGCAGTGATAGCACTATCAAGCATACTATGCATATCACTAATATTATGAAATGCAACTCCAACTACACGATTCAATGTTATTTTATAATCTACAGTCTGACGCAATTTTGCTAATTCAGGTTCTAGCCAACCTAACTTACCTCTTGCATCACCTATCATTATGCCACCAGCAATCAAGGTTGGAATAAAGGGAATTTTCACCATGTCTAACCCCTTAGATTCTATATCTTTCTGATATTTTACTTGTCCTAAAAGGTCCTCTAGACGCTTTTGGTCAGCCTCCACATCGGCACCTTGGTTTTTTAAAATCGATTGCAATGTCTCTTTATGACTTCCAAATGTTCTAACATCTTCTCCAATAGCATTTTTTAATTGCATTAATTCTTCTATTAATGCTTTTGTAGACTTTTGATTTTGTTGAATTCCTCCCTGTAAATCTGTAATCCCTTTTTTTAAAGTATCTCCATTTCCAGTATTGATCGCCTCTACTAATGTTTCATAATAATTTTCAAATTTTGTATCGTATTCTATAATGCCTGTCAATGTATCTAAAAGCTGTTTTTTTACTTGTGTATTCCATGTAACAGCATGTGCTCTTGCATTCTTTTGATCTTGTACAATTTTACTAGGTAAATCCGCATTTCCATTAATAGTTATTCCTTCAAAACTCACATCTGGATTATGAATTAGCAAATAAGAATATTCATTCATAGCTTTTGCAAATAAACCAGCATCTTGCAAAGCTTTTTTCATCTGTTCTTCATTTGCTGAAAGAGATATATTTTCAATGTTCGTTTGTTCAATTTCAATTGCAAAAGTTTCTAGTGGTATGACTGCATAAGTAGTTGTTATAGTTAAAAACGCTGATATAGCGAGTAGTTTATTAGGGATTTTTTTCATCATTTCGTATTCCTCCTATATAAGGTATGGTTTCAAGTTCTAATCTTATTAAAAAGCGATGTCTTTCAAAATGAGTTCTACATCTTTTATCAGTATCGTTTGAACTTTCTTTAGCAGCCTTCAAATCATTAAGTATTAAAGAAAATGTATATAATCTACTTCAAATTAACCGATTCTGTTGCAAATTTTAAAAAAGCAATTAAACTACAAGGTTATTTTTTATTCGAATCATACTTATATATAATTGAAAGGCGAAGTCTTTAATGAGACTCCGCCTTTCTGTTATATAAGGATTTATTAATTATTACTTTTCTGTTTAACAGTGTAATCATAGACTTTCCATGTTTTAGTTCACTTTACAACAGAATTAATATTTCCCTATTTTTGTGGAGTAACAGTTTCCACTTTTAATTCCTTTATTCCTTCTTTTAATGTAACAGCATCTGTTCGTAATGTTTTCCAACTGTCTTTCGCTGCATTTAAATTAGGTTTTAAGAATTTAAATTTATTTTGATCGGCTTTTTGAGTTGCATTCTCAATATGCCCTAGAACGCCCGAATATTGAGAATCTAAATCATGCCACTGCGTGGACATATAAGTAAGAGCGTTAATGGCATCATCAAGCGCCTTGTGCATTTCATTAATATTACTGTAAGCAACTCCAACTACACGATTTAAGGTTACTTTATAATCCACGGTCTGACGTAATTCTGCTAATAAAGGCTCTAACTTACCTAAATTATCCCTTGCTACTCCCACTATAATACCACCAATTATTGGTAGACCCAAAATAGCACCCTTCATTACATTAAACCCATCAGATTCTAATTGTTTATAATAGTTTACTGATCCTAATACTTCTTCTAGACGCTTTTGATCGGCATCAACATCTGCACCTTGATTTTTTAAAATTGACTGCAAGAGCTCTTTATTACTTCCAAAAGCTCTAACATCATGTCCAATAGAGTCTCTTAATTTAGTTAATTCTTCTATTAGTTGTTGTGCATACTTTTGATTTTGTTGAATTTCACCTCGCAAATCTGTAATCCCTTCTTTTAAAGTTTCTCCATCCCCTGTATTAATCGCTTCTACCATTGTTTCATAATAATTGTCAAATGTTGTATCGTATTCAACAATACCATTCAATGTATCTAAAAGCTGTTTTTTTACTTTCGTATCCCAAGTAACAGCATGTGACCTTGCATTCTTTTGATCTTGTACGATTCTACCAGGTAAATCTACATATCCATTAATGGTAATTCCCTCAAAATTCACATCAGGATTCTTAATTAACATATAAGAATAGGCATTCATAGATTTTGCAAATAATCCAGCCTTTTGCAAGGTCTCTTTCATTCTCGCTTCATTTGCAGAAAGAGCCGTATCTCCATTATTCGTTTGTTCAATTTCACTTGCAAAAGTTGTTACTGGTGAAACTACATTAGCAGTTGTAATAGTTAATAGCGTCGATACAGCGAGTAATTTATAAGGGATTTTTTTTATCATTTCATTTTCCTCCAATTTAGGTTTTATATTTCAGTTCTACTCCTGTTTAAAAGCAATATCTTTTGAAATAAATTCTGCATCTTTATGAATATCATTCCAACTTTCTTTAGCGGCTTTTAAATCATCTGGTATTAAAGAGAATTTGTGGTCTTGCATAGAATCGATATTATCCAGTAAATCTGTATAATTTGCGCCCATTGTATTCCATTGCTTTTGAATATTTGTTAGAGACAATATCGCTTGATCTACAGTCTGATATAAATATGCCAATGTTTCTTTCGCGTTAGTAAGCGAAAGAACTGCTTGATTAGCACGATCTGCTTTCATACTTAATTCTCCGATTTTGTTAGAAATTTCATTATAAGAGTCCATATGCTTAGATGCTGTGACACCAGCCGCAGTTCCTAGACCGATACCAGCTGCACCAAGAGCCGAGAGTCCACCAACAACAGCCGGTGTTGCTGTACCGCCAGTTACAACAATAACTACCGCTCCCCCAATAGCTGCAATAACTAAAATAGCTGCTCCCAATCCACCACCAATTGACCATGCTAATACATCATCAAAATGTTTTTTCTGAGTAGAACGAAGTTGCTCAATTTCAGCTTGAAGTTGTGGAATCGTTGCCTGTTGACCTGCTAATATTGCAGTTAATCCACCTTTCCCATCTGGACCACCAACATTATTTTTAAAATCTGTAGAATTTTGATATAGTTTCCCTTTGAAGTCTTGTAGCATCTTAATCACATCTGTAACTTCTTTTGAATTTGTATTGATTGTAGTAATTAAATCATTTATACCCTCTTTTAGACCTGCCTTATCTTTCTTTTGTACAGTTTCTACTAATGTGTCGTAATAATTTTGAAATTGTTCATCGTAATTTACAATATTACGAGCAGTTTTTTGAATCTGTGGCTTCGCTGTATCTAACCAGTAATTTGCATTGATTCGTGACAGCTCTTGATTAAGGTGAATATTTTTGAGCAACTCTCCCCCCTCTGAGCCTAAATCGATATTAGATAAATTTACATTTGGTTGCTTAATCATTGTTTTTGCGTATAAATCCATTACTAGAATATGAGACCCTGTTTCAGCCAATGCTTTCTTCAGTCCTTCGGGGCCTAATGCATAATTGCCTACTTTTTGTTCTTGAGCGGTCGTTTCTTGTGCAAATGCATGAATAGTGTTACCGGTAGTAGCAGTTATAACAGTTGCTAATGTAGCTAAAGTTAATACTTTGAATGGAAATTTTTTCATAACTATTCTCCTTCTTTCGCTAAATGCTTATAATCTTTATGAATTCCCCAAAAACGAAATATTAAAATTTATATACTTGTTCTTCAAGGTAACTTATTACATTTTTTAATTGTCTTAATGTATCTTTTTGAGACTGCTCGTTAGTTGTATCAACATTAGTAGATAATTTTGTAATGCTATTTTTTATTAGATTTAAATCTTCTTTATAGCGCTTTAGTAGATCCAGTTCTACATCTACTTGATTTGCAAACGTATGCAAATCATTTTGTGTAAGAAGAAGCATTGATTTTTGTAAATCAGCTATTGATAATTTCGTTGTTAAATCATATATCTTTTGATTTTGTTTCTCTAAATCATCTAAATATGCTCGCTGTTCTGCTGTTAATTTATTTACTTCAGCAAAAACGCCAAATGTTTTCTTAATCTTTTCGGTATCAATGACCTTCATCAGGTCATACTCTTGTGTTTTTGCTGCGGCTGCGGCTGCTATTTCACCTTGTTTGCTTTTCTCAATTGCTTCACGAGCTGCTTTTTTTGCTGATTCAATCTCTAGAGCCGTTTTACCTTGCTCTGTTGCTTCTTGCACTGCTTTTTTCTCAGCTTCTAGAATAGAGTTGTTAATTTCTTTTCCCTTGTTATATGCTGCCACCCCTGCTTGAGCAGCTGGTTCAATAATTTCTTTTGAAAGACTATAAACTTCTTTGAATATAGCAAATCCCTGTTCATTTAAAGCCCCTGGTATTAATGCAATTTGCTGTAAATCATTTTGAATTGCTTTTTTGGTATTTAATATTTCATTTTTTAACTGATCTATTTTTCCTGTTCCATCTGTACTTAGTATGCCTTGCGCAGTTGCCACATCAGTATCAAAATCTTTTAGTTTTTTATCAAGCTGTAATTTAAGATCTGTTAATTCATTGATTTGTCGTTGCGTATTTTCTTGATTCGTCATAGCCATTTCTTGAAGTACTTCAAGTCTATCCGAAAACCCTTCTCTATCTTCTTTATTGTCTACAAACGATTTTAATGTCGGGTAATAGCTATTAAATTTTGTTACAAATCCTTTACTTTTTGAATTTAATAGAATTAACTGTGGATAGAGTTCCGATGACCATTCCTTCATATCTTGTTTGATTAGGAATTGATTTGTATTTAAAGCTGTCACTTCCTCTAACTGTACATTAGGACTCATTAAAGATTGATCAATATACGTTTGAATTAATTTAGATTGCGCACCTAATTTTCGTAATGAAGAGGAAATATCCATGCCTTCCTGTTGAGTTTCCGCTTGAACGATTGGTGTTGCGAGAGTATTGATAGGAATATTTCCTCCAGTTACAATGGATGTGACTAATAATCCTGTAATTATTTTAGTTTTCATTCTGTACACTCCTTTACCATTGTTT
Organism: Bacillus cereus group sp. MYBKT14-1; assembly: GCF_051915185.1. Lineage (NCBI taxonomy): Bacteria > Bacillati > Bacillota > Bacilli > Caryophanales > Bacillaceae > Bacillus > Bacillus cereus group sp. MYBKT14-1. Next base: position 62,256 of record NZ_JBQAEF010000004.1, read on the forward strand.
TTATAACTTAATTCATATAACTTGTACGACCTCTCTCTTTGTAAACTAGTTAAGAAGGAGAAATCTTTCAGATAGGGTAATATCGTTAGTTTTTACTTCTAATAGGATGTAAGGATTTTACTTATCTCTCATTTCGATACTCTATTTTTTCAAATATAAATAACAAAAATTTATTAACTATATTTGAATCAAGCACCCTATGAATAGTAAATTATTAATTCTTCCCTAGAATTGCGGTTTAACCTACAGAACCGCGAGAATCAATAAACCAATGCTTACAGTTAATCTTGCCATAACATTGTTTAATTTCAATTTAATAATATATCTCTTAGTTTTGTCAGCAAACTCCTTACTAGATAACACAAGGTGAAATTATACTGTACATCGCTTATACTTTTATTGCGGAATAACTTCACTTTTGTTATGCAGAAACTTAGGACACGTTTATTACAAATTTGATTCTTGACCTCTTGTAAATAAATACACTATTCAGAAAAATATTTTCAACATAACGTTACTTACAACTTCACTATAATTCCTATTAGCATAGCCTTCTCCTTTCTGTCTGGTCATACCAGTTATGTTGTTCATTAAAACATTAAATTTTTAATGCGTAAATAGAAAAATTTTGTCGATTAAGCTCGATAATTTACTGTTAAATAAAAATATGTCCTAAAAAAAATTATATAAATATAGTTATTCATAAATTTCATTTCTGTAATTGTAATGATTACAAATTAATGTGTATACGGTTAAAAATAACTATTTTAGCTCAACCAAGAAATTTTATTTTAGAAAAAATACTTATAGAATAATATAATAGGTCTTTTTATACTTTTTTACCTTTATTTAGTTATGTATAATTGCATAAAATGTAGATATATTTAGTAATATATGTTATATTGTTGATTTTTTCACAAAACATCCTAATATCATTATTAACAAATATCCAGTATGAAGATATTAGTCTATAAACTTATCTTCGTTATAAACGTAGGTTTTAAATTACAAAAAGGCTGCAAAGCTTACTTGAAACACTTTGCAGCCTTCTGTCTTTTTGTTTTCTTTAGCAAAATAATGGTTAGTGAATTTTCATTTTTTTGGATACTTATACCCATGTTTAAGTCTTTACATTGGAGACAGCAGATAACAAGCTTATATTACTGTATATTTTTCACGGTACTGCCTAGGAGTCATACTAGTGATTTTTTTGAAAACTCTTATAAAATAACTTTGGTCATTAAAGTTAAGCCAAGCACAGATATCTGATAACGAATAAGTAGTGAGTGTTAATAATTTCTTTGCTTCTTCCACTCGTTCCCTTTGAATATATTCGCTTAAAGTAATTCCCATTTCTTTTTTAAATAGTTTAGACAGATAAGTAGGCGTAATTTCTAAATGATTAGCAAGTTCATTCAGAGATATTCCATCGTAAACATTTTTATTAATATGTTTTATACATGTAGTAACCGCGTAAGAATACTTTTTTGCATTGTATTCTTTCACACGATCTGCAAAAGTACGTAAAGCATCCCCTGACAATCGCTTTACAGATTCTACATTATCTAATTGTTCCAGGGTTTGTATATATAAAATACTATGAGCAAAAGCAATATCTGGTGGCAGGTTTCCTTCTATTGCATATCGAGTGGCTAAGGTAATCGCAATAATTCCAAGGTTTTTTTGATTCCTGAGCGGATCCTCTATTAGCATAAGTTCAACATCTTCTTGCGAAACCGCATACATATACTGTATTAACTTTTTTTTATTTCCTTCTTTAATAGTCGAAAAAAAATCATTTACTAATGCCATATTGTGCGTTTTAGGTTTGTTTTGTCGGCGTTTTAAAATATATAAATCCGGTTTCACAATTTTATTAGGAACTTCCTCTAGTACTTTATTTTTTTCCAAAACAATATCTACATCTAACTTTTCATTGAAAATCATGTAATGTAATAAAATTCCCATATCAATTAATGTAGTTTTTTTAATCTCAGATAAACACTGATAATAGGCAAGTCTTTCTTGAATGTTATCATTTGATTTAAATTCTTTCTGAAATTTTATGATCATATCATCTGAATCTTTTGGATGTATAGTAGGACCGATTATAATAGTCCCTTTAATATCATCATGATTTTCTATATGAATTAGAACAAAATTTTCAAGATAGTTGTTACTTCGGAAAAGTGGCAAGTTAAAGGGATCGTTTTCTTGATAAATATCAGTAAGATGTTCTTCTTTTGAAGAATAAAAAGGACTACAAACATTATCAGATGTAGAATGATATAAAATTTTTCTGTCTGCAGATAAAATATGTACAGGGGCATTAAATGCTTTATGTGCAAGATCACACAAGTGTTGTATATCGATAGAAGTATTCATTACATTCTCCTTTATAGATCCATAAAATATATTCTGTTATATATAATTCACGACAAATAATACTATAAAATATCAAATTAGTACAATTCACAACAAAATATTACTATATCTTTTTTATAAAAATCATATATTATTTAATTGTAGTTAGCATCTAAATATCAGAGTAGATAAGTAAAGGAAATAAGCTAAGTTCTTTTCTTAATTCTACAAAATATAATTATTGAACTTGAAAAAACAGTGAAGTACTACAAAATACAGTGGTAGTCAATGCGAGGACCAAGCTGGAAAAAGATTTAAAATAAAGCGAAAGTAACAGGAGATACTGTACCACCGCAAGAGGTAACAGTCAAAGTTCCAATTCAATCATTTATACAAATTTAATTCAAAAAATACATACTGCTAATTTAAATATGAAACTGAAAAACTATTTTGCTCCAAATTTTAAAAAAAGATAATAAAGAAGTTGTGAAATTGGAAACAGATGAAAGCGATACGGCTATTTTTGAAGCACTATGCTTTGAAAAGTACAAGGTGGAGGAAATTCAAGTACTCAACTAAACATTTAATTGAGAGAAAGGTCTTTTCATCAACTAAAAATAAAAAAACGAATGGAATTTTCAAAAAAATGACACTATATTACTGGTCGCAACATTAGTTTACTTTCCACAAAAGAGGAAAATATATATAGACTTTACAAATACTAAAAATAGCAAACTAGATAGTTTTAGTACCGCATCACATAAAGTGAAACTTTAATCAGTGGGGGTTTTGTTCATCCCCACTGATTATTAGCCCACACCAATCGGGCTTTTACGGGCAGCCCGCCCCCCACCTAACTTCTTTGCTTCCGCTGAATTTTGAGGTGGGGGTCTTACTGCCCGGCAAATAGCGAGATAAACTTATTATTAATTTCCAAATACAATAGTTGTTAATCAACAAAAAACTTCAATAACCAAGATGCACAGTAAATTGACATCAAAACAATTCTTACTACAATATCAGGGTTTGCTTATTCTATAAAAAAAGAAATATCACTTAAAAACTATTCCTTTATATCGATTTAGACATAAAACATTTTATTATATCGGCTTAAGTATTATGGAATTAAAATTGTAAATAACACCAAAACTATTTAAAGGGTTCATACATCACTCGTATCGAATTTATCACCTTTCGATACCTACGTCATTAACATAACTAAAAAACATCATTACAAAGAAATCTGAGAGGTTTTTTCAATTTCGAAATTTATTTTTTTGTAAATTAAAGGAAAAATAATCCATATATATACGGATTATTTTCTTAGTGTAGTCTGTATTGACCTGTTAACTGTTTTTCAGCCATTCAAACTAAGCGTTTTGTAATCTCTCCACCGATCCGAACCATTTGCAGATGATGTGATGTATCAGGTCCCAGTGTGACCCCTAGTTCAAAAGCACTTTCATACTTCATTTGCTCAATAGTACTTGTAGTAGCAGAAATAAGAATTTCATTTGTATTACTTTCGCATGAGCAACCTAATTTATTCCAGTATTTTTATAGGAACCCTTTCCCTCCCCTTATTCCACCAATTAAATTTGAAACACAAATGTACATTGCATTTCAATATAACAATAAAAGCTACAAAAGCAACGAATTTACTATTTTAAAGTTAAGTGTTTAACCTTTAAGTACTTAAATTCTTTTTTCCAGATAAAGCATACATTATATCTTGATGTTTTATTGTCCTCTTATAATTATGTGGTATCGGGAATTTATTTCGGTGTTCTTTTATTATAATTAAAGTTTGAAGTTCTATGCTCAATACTTTTGCGAGGACATGATAGTTATATCCATTATTTAACAGAGAAATTATGTCATAAAACATAGCTTTTCCACCCACTAATTTTACTAATTTATTCTTTAACTCATCCCCTTTTTCTTTAGCTTTATCAATTTCTAACAACATAGATTTTTTATTTGTCTGCTTAATGTATTGAGTATACAACTCTGGGAATTCTTTTTGTACTTCTTTGTTTAATACTGGTTTATATTTAATCATATAAGTAACTTGTAACAAAGAGCGTTTTAACAAACTATCTTCAATGAGATACGCTACTTTATAAAATAAATGTACATATTCCTCAATATTGGAATAACTATTAAAATGAGCTAATACTCTACTTTTTATACTAAAAGCCTTGCCTACATAAATAATATTGTCATTATAATCTTTAATGAAATAAATACCACTGTCAGATTTTTTTAATTTATTATCCAATTCTTCTATACTCATAAAATGCAATTCACTCATACTTCTCTCTCCTTAGCAGTTTTAAATCGTAAAAAACAAGCAAGGTTTCTAAAAAAGTACTTAGCTGCCCTAGTATCTCTTATTTTATCTCTTGCTAAATGTCAAAAAACTGTTTCTATGTTACTCAATTATCAATATGATTATTAATAAAATTTTCGATCGTTATTATCTCGCAATTTTATCATGTAATTTCGAGATCGTTTCCTCATTTAAATTACTGTGTTTTATCGAATAAAGGAAATATACTACTACCCCAATAGTAATCCAAATACTAAAGTACACCCATGTCCTTAACGGTAAATTTAGCATTAAAAACACACAGCATACAATTGCAACGCATGGTAATACAGGTACAAAAGGTACCATAAATCCACGTTTTAAATTTGGGTGTGATTTACGAAGGATAATAACTGATAGACAAACTAACGCAAATGTCACCAAACTACCGATATTAACTAAATTAACTAATTCTTTCAAATCAATAAACCCAGCTATTATAGAGCTCCCTATTCCTGCTAATCCAGTTATAAAAGTGGGTGCTCCAGTTTTCTTATTAACTTTCGCAAATGATTTCGGTAACAATCCATCACGACTCATTGCAAAGAATACTCGTGTTGCCGCATACATATTGGAAAAAATAACAGCCATAAGGCCAATTACAGCACCTGCAGCAATTGCACCAGCGACTTTTCCTTGTCCTACAACTTCCATTACATACGCCATTGCCTCAGGAACATTTAATTCTTTATAGGAAACCATTCCTGTCATAACAAGGCATACCATAACATAAATAATTGTACATATGATTAATGATGCAATAATACCGATGGGAAGATTACGTTTCGGATCTTTTACTTCTTCTGCTGAAGTTGCTAATATATCAAAACCCGTAAAAGCGAATAAAATAGCTGCTCCACCCGTAAAAACTCCACTTAAACCGTATGGTGCAATTGGTATCCAGTTCATTGGTTTTACATAGAATATACCAACCGTAATAAACAACAAAATCATTCCAATTTTAATCAATACCATTATATTATTGATTCGTTTACTTTCTCTCGTACCACGAGATAACATCCATGCCAATATCAATGTAATAATTACTGCTGGTAGATTCACAATACCACCCTGCGAAGGAATCGTTACTAGAGCTTTAGGTATCTCTAATCCAAATCCCTTTATTAAATTGTGGAAATAGCCTGTCCATCCAGCAGCGACAGCCGCTGTTGCCACGATATATATTAACAGCAATGACCAACCTACTAGATGAGCAACAAACTCACCAATTGTTGCATATGAGTACGTATATACACTACCAGACGCCGGGAGTGTAGAAGCAATTTCCGCGTAACATAATGCTATAAATCCACATATAATTGCTGCAAGTATAAATGAAAAAACAACTGCTGGACCAGCATTTCTTGCTGCTACTAATCCAGTTAACACAAGAACCCCCGTTCCAATTATCGAGCCTACCCCTAACATAATTAAATCAAATGCTCCTAATGTTTTCGTTAAAGTCTTGCTTTGATTATGCTCTAACAATTGTGTAACGGATTTCTTTTTTAGTAAATTACTCATATTTTCTGTATCCCCTTTAAAATAAGGTTTGCTCTTCTCATTATTGTTGTGTATAAATTTACTTAGTTATTAGATAGTCTTATAATATTTCTTTTACGTTAAATAGATTTGAAATATTATATAAATTCGCTTCTCACTTACTAGTTAAACGAGACATTTCCATAGATTTTTTCGTACAACGTTTCATAGCTGAAATGATAGCTGTTCTTAAACCTTTTTCTTCTAATGTTGCTACAGCTTCTATCGTCGTTCCCCCTGGAGAACAAACCATATCCTTCAATTCACCTGGATGTATTCCCGTTTCCAATACCATTTTTGCAGAACCTAATACAGCCTGAGCCGCAAATTTATAAGCCTGTTTTCTCGGCATACCGTCAAGTACAGCAGCATCTGCCATGGCTTCTATAAACATATACATATATGCTGGAGAAGAACCACTAATAGATGTAACAACATCCATTAATTTTTCATTTACGACCTCCGTCTGGCCGAAACTATTAAATATATTTAGTACCTCTTTTATATCTTTTTCTGTAACCATTTCATTAAAAGATAATGCAGACATTCCTTCCCCAACAAGTACCGGTGTATTCGGCATTACTCTAATAACCTTTAACTTTCTATCAAATTCATTCTCAGTGCTCTTAATACTTTTTCCTGCAGCAATAGTTACAACAATTACATCATTTTTTATTTGGTTTTTTATTTGGTTAATTACCGATGTGTATAAGTCTGGTTTAATTGATAAAATTAAAATGTCGGCACTGTTAGCAACTTCATTATTGTTAGTAGTTATAGTTATGCCATATTTATCACTAGCATTTTTTAAATTACTGACGTTTAAATCTGAACAAATTATTTGATTTGGAGACACTATATTTTTATTAATCATCCCACCTATCATAGCAATACCCATGTTTCCACATCCGATAAATCCTATTTGTTTATTCATAATAATTTGATCTTGCTCCTTCTATTCTAAACTTTATTGATTTTGAAATTATTATTCTAAGTTAGGGCTATTACAATTACTGGGTTTATCAATAGAATTTAAAAATTCTCCTTCCTATAATGAGTTATGTTTTCGTATGTACTTTACAAGCATGCATTTTAAAAAATGAAGCGACTTTCTATTCATAGAACTATTAAAAACAATAGTAAAATGGTGATAATTTTTCGGAATTAATATTCTTTAACTATTCACCATTTTAAATAGAGCTTACATATTCCTCTAATAATTACTTATTTTCAAAATTTATAGTTACGCTCAAGAAAATGTATTTAAATTCCAAATAATTATCCCCATAGATAATATGAAACAAAGTAATGCAGGAATTGCCATTAAAATAGATTGTTTTGCTCGAAAAATATGAGCATGAATGGCTCCGACCATGAGAACTGCTAATAACGTATTTGCTCCTAGCGCTAAGTATTGATTCCAAATACCACCGATTATACCTATTGCTCCAATAATTTCAATAAAACCAATTATAGACATAAACCATAATGAATATTGATATTGTCGCCAATGTTCTACCTGAAAAGATATACGGAAAATTTTTATGAATCCCCCTACTACAATAAAAATTGCTAAAACTACCTGAAGAACAATCATCATTTAAACTCGCTCCTTTTAAGACTTTGTTAATTTTCATACTTCACAAGGAATAAATATATGCGTTTTACAAATATCAGAAAGGGAGATATACATAATTTAACTTTTTATACGCTAAGAACTAAGTAGATAACCTTTACTACATAATATTTTCTTAAGAAAAATATTTATTTTAATATATTTACCTCTTTTGTTAACCTGAATAGATTGTTTTTAATTTCAGACATGCTGATATTTTTTCTTGAAACACCGGTTTCCACTGCAGCACGTGCGACAGCATATGCTACATGTGGCACCACCCTAGGATCAAACGGATTTGGAATGACATAGTTGACATGAAGCTCTTCTTCTGAAATTAACTCAGCTATTGCATAAACAGCTGCTAGCTTCATTTCTTCATTAATTTCTTTTGCTTGTACATCTAAAGCTCCACGAAAAACTCCGGGGAAAGCTAGTACATTATTTACTTGATTAGGAAAATCAGAACGTCCTGTACCAACTACTAGTGCTCCTGCTATTTTTGCTTTATTAGGCATAATTTCAGGTGTAGGGTTAGCCAAGGCAAAAATAATAGGATTATGATTCATAGAACGAATCATATCCTCATCAACTACATCTGCAGCTGATACTCCAATAAATACATCAGCATCAATAAGGGCCTCTGCTAATGTTCCCCGCTTCTGTTCTATATTTGTAATACGAGCTATTTCTTCTTTAAGCGCATTCATTCCAATAGGTCGCTGTTCATATATTATCCCTTTTGTGTCACACAAAATAACATTTTTTACATGCATATGAAGTAACAGCTTAACAATCGCTATCCCAGCAGCACCAGCACCATTCACAACGATTTGCACATCTTCAATTTTTTTATTTGTTAACTTAAGTGCATTAATTAGGCCAGCAATCGTTACAATAGCTGTACCGTGTTGATCATCATGGAAAACAGGAATATCACAAGATTTTCTTAGGCGCTCCTCAATTTCAAAGCATTGTGGTGCTGCAATATCTTCTAAGTTTATCCCACCAAAATTTGGTTCTAATAATTTAACAACCTCAACAATCTTATCCGGATTATTAGTGTTTAAACAAATAGGAAAAGCATCGATCTCAGCAAATGATTTGAAAAGTAAAGCTTTTCCCTCCATCACTGGCATAGCTGCTTTAGGTCCAATATTCCCAAGACCTAATACTGCAGTTCCATCAGATATAACTCCAACTAGATTCCCTTTCATTGTATAATCATATACTTTGCTTTCATCTTTATAAATCTCTAAGCATGGCTCAGCAACACCTGGTGAGTAAGCGAGACTTAAATCTGTTGAATTTTGTACTTTAACTTTAGAATAAACACCAATCTTCCCCTGTTTTTCTTTATGCATTTTTAATGCTTCATCTCGTAAAGGTGACATATAATTTCGCTCCTATAATTAAGTTAAGAGTTCATTAACTCTATCTTAAACTTGATATTGTATGATATAAGTAAGACTTCTAATATAATCATTATTTATTTTTATAACCTTTTAACATATCTTTTGCATAACGATTGGGGTATAAAGTATTTAACATATTGTATGGACTTCCCTTCCAATATCTTCTTAATGGTGTCCATAACTTATGTTTAATTAACCATCTTTGTGTGTAAATAGATAGTAATTGCCCCTCTGTTAGTTTTTCCTTTTCTTCAATAGTCCACTTCAGCGCCTCTAATGCTTTTTTTTCAGTCCAAAATCCGGTAGGTGTGAATTTATATTCCCATTCTTTATTTTGACCAGGATATAAGTCATTGATCATGGCGTACGGACTGTTATTCCAGAATATTTGACAAGGAGAAATTAAATTATGAATAGTAAGCCATTTTACACTGTAAACTTGTAATAATTGAAAAGAAGTTAATTTTTCTTTTTCTTCAATAGTCCACCTTAATGCTACCAATGCTTTTTCTTTAGTCCAAAAATTGTTAGGAGTCATACTAAATTCCCACTCTTTAAATTTATTAGGATATAAAGAATTTATCATTGCATAAGGACTACCATTCCAATACATAACTAATGGTGCACTGAGTTTATTTTTCTCTAACCATTTTTTACTATAGAATTTGAATAGTTCTACTTTACTTAGTTTTTCTTTTTCTTCAACAGTCCATTTTAATGCTTCAAGAGCTTTTTCTTTAGTCCAAAAATTTAATGGTGCCATACCAAACTCCCACTCTTTAAATCTATTGGGATATAAGTCTTCAATCATCTTATAGGGACTATTATCATAACTATGTTTGAGCGCGCCGAGTAATCGATATTTTATAATTAAAGGCGTATTCCATTTTTGTTTAATATCCTCTTCATTCCATTTTAAAATTGTTTCAATTAAATATTTTGTGACCCTTTTAGATAGCTCTCTATTGCTATCTTCTTTCCATGTATTCGGTGGAAACCTACTTCTTTTACCGTCTAATATTTCTTGATAGATTTCTTCTATTTGCACTGCTTTCGCTTGCACTTCAAACTCCCTCCTATTCAAGACATATAGCGATTCCTCTTTCCTAACGTTAAATAACACGCCAATAGTAACTATTGTGATTTACTTTTATAACGCAAAAGAAATGTATAGGGTAAAATCATTTCTTTAATTTATAATAAGAAGGACATAAAAAAACAAAAAGTTACAAAAGTTTTTAAATTAAAATTTTTGTAACTTTTTGTTTTGATGCAAATATAATTTCAATTAAGGTATCTCACCGTTTTAAACTTGACGCTCCATAATCTTGTATAGTTACATTTATATGATATTTAATCGGTACCTTACTAAATGTTCGATCCCAATCTTTTTTGACTTTCTCCCATGTTCTCGGGTGTTTAATTCTTAATTGGTTGCCAAAACCCGCAATATCGACTTGGTATTCTTTTTGTATTTTTTTTGTAACATGATGTACTAAGTGCTTTACCTCTTTTTCAATAGCTTTTTCTTCCCTTTTTAAAAATTCATTTTCAAAATCTTTTCCTGATTGCATCCAATTTTCAGACAAACGCCCTTCTGATTCAATGTTTACATCAAAGGAAATATTATTTCCGTTAACATGTGGTATGATTTTGCTTTTTATTGACTTTATTTCGTATATAATGAGTTTCTTTGATTCTTTATCAAAAGTTTTTACCACACCACCATTCCTTTTTCCGTTTATCCATACTACTCCTTCCAATTCCTGTTCATTTAAAAAGCCCATCAACTTTTTTGTCTTCCCTTTAATTACAGCAGCTCCTGCAAATTTCGTTTCTCCTTTTATCGAGATTACATTTTGCAATAGAAAACTGGACCCTGACCGCATCTTTCCTTCCAATTTAGCGAGTGATACAGGAGGTAAAATCCTTGTTGTTCTCTTTCGATTATCTGCAATTCCAGACAAACGAAATGCTGGGATTTCTCCTTTTTTGTTTGATTCCAGTACCTCCTTCGCTAGACCCTTGCTAATTAAGATCATACAGCTAAGCCGAACTTCATTGTCGCGGAGATACTGTTCAAGTAATTGTTCTAAACTGTATGTACGTACAAGACTATCACTAATAACAATGTTTTTTAAATGTGGGCTGAACATTGCGCTCTCTCTTTTCAATGAAAACTCACGAACAATTTGATGAATGGAATCACCGGTCTCAGAAACATTTATATAACGTTTTTGTTGTCCGTTTCCTTTACTTTGTGCTTGCGAACTGACAATTTGATAAGTTGCTTTTATAAGATTTCTTTTAGGATAACCTCCTTCCTCATCCTCTTTCTCAATTGTTGAATCCTTCCCTTTATCTAGTGCTATACCTGCAGTTAAACTCAACTCTTCTACTTCTTTACTGCTCCAACATCCTGTTAAAAATAGAAGCAAAAGCGTACATAACAAAACCAAATAGAACCGCATATAATTAAATTTATTTTTCACGCTACTCCTCCTTTTAATCGCTTAATAATAAGAAGAAGCAGTGGCAGTAAACCAAATAAAAATAAAGCAGCATTACCGAGCATATCCCCCAGTTTAAGCAAATCATTTATATTTTTCGAAGTCATAGCAATGATGTAAATGATTGGAATCAAAGCAAAAATAAACGGATGAATACTCTTTTTAAAGAGTTGTGCCAATCCTAATGCAGCTGCATAGTAACTAATTGTATAGGTAGCAAATATTTGCATAATCCATATTACAAGCAGTAAAGATTCAAAACGTTCAAATATTAAACCAGAAATTTCAAAACTGCGCATAAGGTCAATTGTCGGCCATGTTCTTGTTACAACCCCATCAATTGATAATGCACCAATGACCATTACAACAGTTATTACATAAAAGATTAACGGAATAGAAATTCCAACTAAAATAGCTTTCACTGCTTTCTTTCGTTGTTCCATAAACACCAAAAGAATTAACATAATTTCTGGACCTGTATATGCGAGAGACGTTGTTTTTACCCCATCTAACACCGGTTTAATTCCCAAACCTAATACGGGACGGAGATTATCTATCTCGAATATCCCTATACTCATAAAAGAAATGAGTAAAAAAATAAAGAAAGTAATAGGAAATATTATTTCAAACATCCGTGCAATCGAGTTAATACCACTCATAATCAAATAGAGACCTATCCACATAAAAGGCATAACAATAGCCCATGCGGGGGTTCCTTCTAGCAAAAAAAAGCTTATTACTTCTGCCATTGAACGAATTTGAAAGGCTGAAGTTGTAAGAAAATACCCTATAATAAGAAAACTAAGCAACCTGCCTATCCATTTCCCTACAATATCTTGACTGTATTGATAAAATGTTTTATCTGGAAACTGCTGACTTAGTTTGACCATAATTACTCCTGAAACCATTGCGAGTATCCCACCTAATATCACACTTAACCATACATCTGGTGTTTTCACTTTTTCTACAGATGCTCTGGGCAGAGTGAGGATTCCTGTTCCCAGTATGTAATTTACAATAATAACAACTGCTTGTGCAGTTGTTATTCGGTCTTTAGGTATAGTAATCACTGAAGGCCACTTCCTTTCGTCATCAGCTACCTTTTGCGGTTAGTTTTTTTGGTATGCATTATTTTCGGTCGACGTCTCATTATTTTTAATGGCATGCGAACCATAAAATCTTTCCAATCACTAAATCGGTACGGAACAGCAGGGCTAGTATAAGGAACGCCAAAACTTTTCAGTTTCACTAAATGACTGCAAAGTAAAAGAAAGAAGAGAATAACTCCATACAAGCCAAATATCGCAGCACAAAACATAGCTACAAAACGAAGAATGCGTAACGTAATTCCCACACTATATTGCGGAATAGTAAAAGAAGAAATAGCTGTTACCGCAACAACGATAACCATTATTGGACTAACAATTCCTGCTTCTACGGCAGCCTGACCAATTATTAAACCGCCCACAATTCCCATTGCAGGTCCAATTGGTTTAGGCAGACGTAAACCCGCTTCTCGTAAAACTTCGATAGCTACTTCCATAATTAACGCTTCTATTAAAGCGGGAAAAGGAACTCCTTCTCGCGATCCGAGAATAGAAATAGCGAGCTTAGTGGGAATTAATCCTGGATGAAACGAAATGAAAGAAATATACAGTGCTGGAGCAAATAATGAAACAAAAGCTGTCATGAAGCGTAATAAGCGGAGAAGCGTACCAGGAAGCCACCTTTCATAATAATCTTCTGGTGATTGCAGTAGCATACTAAATGTAACTGGAGCAATTAAAACAAATGGTGTTCCATCTAACAAAATAGCTACTCGACCTTCCATCAAAGCACTAATAACACGATCAGGTCGTTCTGTATTTTGAATCTGCGGAAAAGGACTTAGATAATTATCTTCAATGAGTTGCTCTATATAACCAGATTCGAGTACACTATCTATGTCAATTTTCTGAATTCTGTTTTTTATTTCTTCCACCAATTCTGTACTAGCAAGATCTTTAATAAATGCGACAACTAGCTCTTTCTTTGCACGCTCTCCTACTGGTAGCTTTACTAATGATAAGCTCTCATCCGCACAGTGTCGTCGCAAAAGTGAGGTATTATCACTTAATACTTCAGTAAAACCGACCCGTGGCCCTCTGACTAATGCCTCCGATACTGGTTCTTCCATGTTTCGTTTATTTGCTTTTGTTGTACCAAGAATAAACACATCTGCTAAACCATCAATTAAAAGAGCTGTTGAACCTATCAATACTTTGGGTATTAAATCTTTTATGTAATGGACTTCTGCTACTTCACTAATTGTAAGAACTTTATTTTTAATATATTCTTTTGAAACAGTCCCCTCCACATAAGAAGATTCATTTTTATATTCATCAGAAAAATCATCCATTAGTAATTTCATAATATGTTTGTCAATTATCTCTTTATCTGATAGACCATCAACAAAAACGATCCCAGCCTGAATATCTGTGCGTCCAATATTAAACTTCCGAAAGCGAACATCAGAATTATGTCCGATTTGTTGCTTTATAAGTTCTAAGTTAGAGGCAAAATCATTTGTGAAATGAACGTTTGCATTTTGAGATGGTTTATGCTCTTGTTTCGTTTTACTTTGAATATTATTTTTTTTCACTTGTTTGTCTCTTGACTTCCACCAACTCATTCTTCCCACTCTTTCTCTGACATACGAACCCAATGAAAAAATCTTGAGATAGTATACGGAATTAAAAACAAGATAAACGCTTGTACAAAGACTTTCCAATCTGGAAGATAAGAAGTAATTATGTTCCACATTTTTATCACCCAATTTATATACTCTGCTAGGATTGAGATTTCTAAAAAACGATATGTACTTAATAAAAAATAACAATAAGATTAAAGAGCAGAAAAGCGAGACATTATGCTTTTTTAGTACCAATAACCTAATTAGTATAAAAACATTTCTGACCTAAAATACCATTTCCAATTATAATTTGTTAAATATTATCTCCTTTTCCCTTATTTATATGCCCGCATTTGAATTTCAAATAATATAAGGATCAATGATATTTCCTCTTAAAGAAAAAAAGATGCTAGAAGATAGCATCTTTTTTTCAATTCAACTTACTATGTATTTATATTTTATTGTGAAAATACTCGTTTTTTTTATGAATATTAATGTTGAAAAAAATAAAAACTACATATTCTTTTGTTCTAAGTTCCTACACTTCTACCGAATCGATACGGAATTTTCTGATTTTAAAACTAATATGAAATAAAGGAGAATAAAAAGAAAAATTATATAAAAAAATAACATTAAAACAATTATCAATCTATCAATTGAAAATAATAATTAGCAAGAGTTTATCATCTTAACTCCAGGTGTATTCGTTTTGCTTCAAAATAAAGAACTTGAATAAATTTTTTCGTATCAATACGAGCAGGTAATGTTGGTTCATTATTCAATTCTGTCATCTTTCTCCTTACGGTAGTAAAATCAAAAAATCTAGAAGCATAATTTTCGAACTTCGGGTTTAAAAAATCAGTAAGTCCAAGGGATGCTAAATGGTTTAATGATTGATAAATTGCTCTCCGAATCCGTTGTTTGGAAGCTTCTATGAACCTTTTTAATTCGGCATCTTCAGCTGAATCCCCAAGTTTTTTTTGAGCCAAATTCATAAAAATCTCTTTTAGTGAGGGAAAGCCTTGCTCCAACGTGTTATCTTGTTCATATTTATATAAATAATCTAGCATATCCATTAAATCTTTACTTCCACTTTCACTGGCTATTCCTAATTCAGACAAAAGAAAATGAATGGAATTTTGAAAATGATTGAAAGTATTTAAATATTTTTCACTACGGTATTTTTCTTGCGTACTTAAATTACTATCCAATTTTAGTACCATATTAAGCGATTCTTGAATGTTTTTTATTGATTTTTCCAAACGAATTCGTTCAATGACTTTCCGAACAACTGTTAATACTTCAATCCGGTTAATTGGCTTAATAATATAGTATTCAACACCAAGCGAATAAGCTTCAGCAATTAATTCTTTTGATTCTACTTGAGAGACCATGATGATTTTCCCTTTAAACGAAGGCTTTATTTGACGAATTGTTTTTATTCCATCTTGATTCGGCATTAACAAATCGATAAATAAAATGTCTATATTTTTAAGGATTACCATTTGTTGCTCTAAAGATAAACCATCCTCAGCTTCCCCTATAACCTCCCCAAGATCTTCATCCTCGATAATTTGAGCCAACATTGAGCGAACCGCTTTTTCATCATCTACTATATAAAAATACATAGAATCACCCTTTCGAAATTATATGATCAATCCCTAATCTAATTATAAAAATTGATCCTTTTCCTTCGGTTCTGTCCTCAAGCGTAACATCACCTTCAAGTTGTTCGACCATTTCTTTAACATACGATAATCCGATACCTGTCGATGGGTTGCCTAAATCATCATATTTAGAAGTAAACCCAGGCTCAAAAATTGAATCTTTATATTTTGAAGAAATACCAGGACCATTATCGCCTATTTGAAATTCAACAAAATGGTGGTCTTTATTAATGTCAATTGTGATGGTTCCCATACCTTGGATAGCTTCTACAGCGTTTGTAACGATATTATTTATAATAGATAAGATTGTGTAAATATGATAATGAGGATGCACACCATCAATTTTATACACAAATTGGATGTCTTTCTCTAGCAACCGTGCATATTTCGTATTTGCCCGTATAATGATATTTACTAGTTCATGCACAGACATATAATCTGTAAAACTTTCATCAGAAATTAATTTTGAAAGTCCCGCAAAAATACGTTGGTTATCCTTTTTAACGTCATGGACCTCACCAGCAATTTGTAATGCCTGTTGCCTTAAATCCTCAAACTGAAAATCCATCTGTTTGTGCTCAAAGGAGTCTAAGGTTTTATATAAATCATAGGATTTTTTTGTTATATTCTCAGCATCTTGTAATGTTTTCTTTAAATGAACAGCATCTTCATATAAATTAGAGATGAGCATGAGCATGTGTTCATTTTGCTTCTTTATATGTCTCTCCCTTGATTGTGCTTCATACAATTTCATCATATTGAAAAAGCTTAGAACTATAAAACTATGGGAACATGCGATAACAATGATCTCATTTATTGCCTCGGATGTGATCGATGTTTTTAATACGAAATATTGAATCATTAATTCCACACAGTCTGACAGTATTTCAATCATGCAACCAATAAAACCAATCATTAGTGGTTGATGATAAAAACGTTTGATTTTTGCTAAATGAAAGAGATACGAATAAGTAAAATAAAAGAAAAAACTAGGATAGTGAGTATGAAAAGCGGCTAGCCAATCCATATTTCCCTTTATAATGACATCCATTGAGATACGAAATACTACCACGACTATCGCTGTTAAAAAACCCGGTAAAAATGCTGGAATTCGTCGAAACAATAACAAAAAAAAGAAAAATGTTGGTGCGCCAAAGCTCATTCTAAATGTTTCATTTAAAGGAAATGACTTTATTTCACCTACTAAGGGTACTGTAAGTATCATTAAAACGAGAATATAGATGTCTTTTTTTACTAAATTACTAAGATTCAAAATAATCACTTCTCACTTTCGCCTAACAGTCAGTATACAAACCTATTTGCATTAATACAATACTTACTCTATTTTTTTCAAAAACTGATAAATAAGATATAAACGAAAGCATTATAGATTGTGAGTATTCATTACACCCTTCTACTTTAGAAAGATACTTTATAACTCAAAAATGTTCAGACACAATATAAGGTCTGAACACTTTTGGACTCGCTCTAACACCAAAATATCTGTGCTCCTTTTTAAAATATACTTAAATCCCATTCTTTTGCAATATGTTCTAACAACATAATTCCTGGTAAACTATTCCCATAATCATCAATGGCTGGTCCGTAAATACCAATACCACATCCATCTTGAAACGATAAATCCTTCCTAGATTTTGAGGGAACAAGTGTCATAATTCCGCCCGATACCCCACTCTTAGCTGGTAATCCAATGAAAGCAGCAAATTTTCCGGAAGCATTGTACATTCCACAAGTAAGCATTAAAGCTTTTGTTAACCTAGCTACTTCTTTAGGGAGCACTTGTTCTTTGCGAATAGGATGATATCCATCATGTGCTAGTATAAGCCCTATTAAGGCAATATCTTCTGTATTTATTTCAATCGAACATTGTTTTAGGTAAACCTCTAGTGTCTCCTCCACATCTGATTCTAGAAAACCATTCTCCTTTAAATAGTATGCTAATGCTCTATTACGATGAGCCGTTTCCCATTCTGATTGAAATACTATTTCATTAATAGCGGGACGCTTCTCTATCATTTTTTCAATTAATACGTATAGAGATTCTAATTTTTCTTGCACCGATGTCCCTGGCAAAAGTGAAGCTATCGTAATTGCTCCAGCATTGATCATAGGATTAAAAGGTTTTCCTGGTTTATGTATCTCTAAACGAATAATTGAATTAAAGGCATCTCCAGTTGGCTCTACGTCAACTCGTTCTAATACATAAGAAATACCGCGACTTAAACAAGCGGCTATAAAACCGATTACTTTTGATATACTTTGTAATGTGAAAGGTATCTCCCAATCTCCTGATTTTATCATTGTTCCATCTGGCTTTACTATACAAATACCTAACTGCGATACATTTATTTCCCTCAGAGCAGGAATATAACTGGCGCTTCGTCCCTTAGCTGCATACGTTCGATAATGAGCTACCCATTGATCTAAGCAAACTTTTTCTTGACTCTCAACTTGAACGCTAGAATCCTTTATCATTTAATCATATTCCCCCGTACTATTAACTTTATATAGAATAATTTTTTCTTTACTATAATCAATAATATTTGCACTAGAACCAAGAAAAATATTCAGACATATTGCAGTCTGAATATCCTTCTTATTACACACTTTTCTTTTTTGAAGTTTTCTCATAACTATCCCAACATTCAATATTTTCAAGCCCTTTAATGTTTTCTTTATAAAAAATAGGATCTTTACCAGCTTTTTTCTGGTTTATATAATCTTGTAACGCCGCAAATGCTACTTTTGAAAGTAAGGTAATAGCAATTAAATTAATAATAACCATAAAGCCCATAAATAAGTCCGCTAAATCCCATACAATTTGAATCTTTGCAACAGAACCAAATACAATCATAGCCAACACACTTATTCTGTATATCATTAACCACACTTTACTTGTATGTAAGAAGCGAATATTTGTTTCACCATAATAATAGTTGCCAATTAACGCACCAAATCCAAATAAAAAAACAAAGATAGCAAGACAACCCGATGCCCAAGGACCTATGTGTTCACTTAATGCTGCTTGTGTAAGTGCAATACCATTTAATCCCGGTTGTTTATATGCATCAGACAGCAAAATAATAAAGGCAGTGCTAGTACAAATGATCAGTGTATCCGTTAATACACCAAATGCTTGAATCAGTCCTTGTTTCACCGGATGACTTGTTGTTGCTGTTGCGGCAACGTTTGGTGCACTTCCCATACCAGCTTCATTTGAAAATAAACCACGTTTAACTCCATTCATAAGTGCTGCACCAATTGAACCGCCTGCTATTTGTTTAAAACCAAATGCGTTTTGAACAATAAGAGAAAGAACTTCCGGCATTTTTGATATGTTGGTAACTACAACAAATAATGCAACTCCAATGTATAATACCGCTAAAAATACCACCTTGTATTCAGCCATTTTTGCAATACGTTGTACACCACCAAAAATAATCGCAGCGAAAGCAATGGCCATGATTATCCCAACTGTTAGACGATCTGTACCAAATGAGTTTTGAAAAGCAATTGTAACTGTATTTGATTGTACTGAATTGAATACAAGACCAAAAGTAATTGTGATTAAAATAGAGAATAATACTCCCATCCAACGTTTATTCAACCCTTTTTCCATATAATAGGATGGACCACCGCGGAAACCAGTTTTATCTTTTACTTTATATATCTGTGCTAATGTGCTTTCGACAAAACTAGATGCCGAGCTGATAATAGAAATAATCCACATCCAAAATACAGCTCCAGGACCACCTAATGCAATTGCAATCGCAATTCCTGTAATATTCCCTGTTCCAACGCGGGCTGCCATACCAATACAAAACGCTTGAAAAGGAGAGACTTGATCTTTAGCACCACTTTTTCCCTCCATTAATACACGGACCATCTCTTTTAACATTCGAAACTGTACAAAATTCAATTTAAATGTAAAATAAATTCCGCAAATAACAAGCATAATAATTAACAATTTAGACCATAAAAAATCATTTGTTGATCCGACTAACTCTACAAAAAATCTTTCCATATTATCACTCCATACCAAAAATTTATCTATCATAATCTATATAAAATCACCTATATTCCTTGGCATAAATACCTCATTCATATTCAAATACAACAAGGATAAAAATTTTCTATATGAATAGAATTGGCCTGTTTAAACAAACATCGCAACACGCAACTACAAAACTGAATCTTCTAAAAACTTACCGTTTATACACACGATGCTCTATCCCCTTCTGCAAAACTAATATTCTTATCCACTAATGTTGTTGTACTATTATGTTTGTTTCATTTACCGGTGATTTACATTTAAATCATAATAATCAATAGTGATTAACTGGTTTTTTGTTAATTTTCTTAAGAACATGGAAATATCTCCTTTCTTACTACTAATCTCAAAAATAGGCTAGGTAAAAATTTCACGAAAACCTATAAAGCGCTTTCAATCTTTAACTAAGAGAAGCTTGTCTTTAATTTATAATTAAAAGTACAGAATGTTACGAAAAAGTACAGATTTTTATAAAAACAAAAAAATATTTTAAGATTTTTCATCTAAAAAAACAGTTAGATTTTGTGAATTTTATACAGTATCCAAACGTCACAGATTTTGTTCTACCTATCCTTTGACAAGCCTCTATTTTCTTCATAAAAACATGCATACTTTTTCTCTTTTAGAAGTTCATATAAAGTATTTGAAATCAAGAATCAATAGAATATTATAAGAATATTAAAAAAATAAAGCATTTAATTTATTTATGGTATCATACAAAAAACATTTGTTTTCTCAATTAATCCCCTAGTGAGATTTGTTGAATATCTATTATTAAATGTATATTTCCTTTGCGTTTCATTCTACTAACATAGATTACAGGTGGTGTATTGTGAAAGAAATAGTATTCGTTCAAAGTAAAAAAAGACTCCTTATGAAATTCGAATTTTTAAAAAAGGATTTAGTACTTACCATTTCACTGATACTAGCAATTGTAAGCTGCTTAATACATTCGCCAAAGATCGAATATATTAACTTTGAAGTGTTAATTAGCTTATTTAATCTAATGGTGGCCATTAAGGCCTTGGAACAGCTAAAAATATTAGACAAACTTGCCGTTGCGATTTTAAATAAATGCAATAACAGCAGGTCAATATCTATTATTCTAATTTTGTTATGCTTTATTTGCTCCATGTTTGTAACAAATGATGTCGCTCTCCTCACTTTTGTTCCAATAACACTTGTCATTAGTAAAAAAACACAAATGAACATGATGGATACAATCATCCTGCAAACAATTGCGGCAAACATCGGCAGTAGCTTGATGCCTATGGGAAACCCACAAAATTTATACTTATATTCTTACTATGGAATTAAGCTCATCCCATTTTTAGGTTCAATCCTGCTTTTAGCTGTACTTGGAATCAGTTTGTTATTTATATGTACTCAAAAACTTCAAAAAACAGATTTAAAAATAGAACTACCTGTTATTACCGTGAAGAATCGAAAAAAAGCTACCATCTGGATTTTGATACTTATCACTATCATTGCATCTATTTTTGGTGTCATTAATTATTACATTGCGCTAATAGTTACATTGATGGCAGCATTTACGTTAGATAGAAACTTACTATTTAAGATCGATTACTTTCTTCTAATAACCTTTGTCTGTTTTTTTATTTTTATCGGAAACATTTCCCATTCCGATGCGCTGGAGACATTTGCTCGCGCTAATTTAAGAGGAGATACTTCAGTCTTCTTTAGTTCCATATTCTTGAGTCAATTGATTAGCAATTTTCCTACTTCAATTCTTCTATCAAACTTTACTTCTGATTGGAAAGCTTTATTACTAGGAGTAAATATTGGAGGGCTTGGAACAATTATCGCATCTTTAGCCAGTGTAATTTCCTATAAACTATTCACTCAGGCCAATGGTAAAGAGAGTAAAGCGTATTTAATTAAATTTAGCATTTACAACTTTTCATTTTTAATCATACTTACATGTATACAATACTTTATCTTTAAATTTCTAAAAATTTTTTAAAAAATTGATTACTTTAAAAAAACCCAAATATCTCAGCATTAAATTGAGAAATTTGGGTTTTAATATAGGTATGTTTAAAGAGCTACAACAAAGTTACCATCAATTTAATATTTTAAGATGTTCTCAAAGCGAAAATCTTTTAGCTTTTACGTTATTTATTAGAATTCAGTTCATTTTTTATGTACTCAGTTATATAATAAATGACTGAATTTATAGGGTAATAACTTTCAATTAATAATAGAAATATAACTTATTACAATGTTATTTCATTTTTGAAGTCCTCTTCACAAAATCCTTAATGTCCCTCAATTTTTTTCCGCTAATATTATCTTTGATCGTTGAATCTATGTCATTTTCAATATAAAAAGTTTTATTCTTAACCTTTGTTTCAAATTTATATTTATTTTTATCCCAATTTATTAGATTGCTCTTTAGGTGTGCAATATTTCTTACATCAAATTCAATCATAAAAGGTTCTAAAGCTGGATAAAAATGTCCAAGTTTATTATTTTCTTTTAAAAAAACTATATATGTCTCCTCGGATTTTGGTTTTATATACAATGGATCTTTATTTTCTACTTTTTTAGTAAACACTTTCGTAGCACCTTTCAGAATGATTCCATTTTTATCAATGATTTCATTACTTTCCTCTAATACGAGATTTTCTGAATATCTATGATTTATTAAGATTTCATTCTTTACATAGTCCCCTTTTAAGATTTCTTTGACATGAAAACTAAACAAATGGCCTTCAACATCTTCACTTTGAATCTCATGTGATGAACTGTTTGCCATATTCCATTTAGAGTATAAGCCGTCATATTCACCTAGTACAATAACGTCTGCTTCTTCAACCATTTCGCTTAAATGATTTGTAGTTTTGAATGTCTTATTTAATACTATAGTTTCAGAATTCGATGACACGCTAGACACTCCTGCCACATCTATACTGGACCAAATTGTTTTACCAATAATAATTAAAAAAGTAAATATGAATAAACATAGACACCATTTCATTGCTTTATATTTATACATTATAATAAAGTCTCCCTAAATTATATTTTCTCAATACAAAATATTCTAAATGTTAATTAAATATTAATCCAAAAGAAGAGAATGGTGCTATAATTCTCTTGTTAAAAATAATCTTTGGAGGGATAATATGAATTTTAAAAAAGGGATTACTGCATTTTTATTAGGTACTGTGTTTGTTTTTTCAAGCGTTGGCGTTTCAGAGGCTTATGTAAAAGAAGGATGGAAGCTGCCTTCAAAATCAGCTACATATAAATGGGGAGACAGATTAGACGATGGTTCAAGTATCATCAAATCTGGTTGGCAAGCTGCCGATTCAGCCTGGTACACTGCTTCTCGTATTAATTTTACAGTTTCCTCTTCTTCTGTGAACACATTAAACTCTTGGTTTGAAAGTTCCTCTACTTATTATGGAAGAATGAAGACATCTTATAATACATCCACTAAAAAAGTAACGAAATTTGCTGGTGATATTAACGCAGGTAATACAAATATTACAAAATCAAATGTTGCTAAAAGTACAGGAGTCCATGAGTTTGGTCATGCAATAGGAATAGGTCACAACAGTGGTACTTCAATTATGAACAGCAATCGTAATCGTACTACTATGCATGTCCCTCAAACTGACGATAAAAATGGTGTAAATGCAATCTATTAACAGAAAAAGGAGATGATTTCTTAATGTTAAGTAAAAAAGCAAAAACTATGGTAATTGCAATACCTTTGGCTACAGTAATTGGTTTGGGAGGATATTCAGCATTTAATAGTCACTTCTCCCCTGTTGCTGAAGAAGATAAGAATACCGAAACTGTTATTCTCAGTAAAGATTTCCCTGCTACAAGTGATTTAAATCAAATGATTAATGAAGCAGATCTAGTTGTAATCGGTGAATATGAAGGTCTTGACTCTAAGTGGAATATGGCACGTAATCCAAGTAATCCATCGGAAGAGGACAAAGAAAATTACGTTGAAGGACATCTATATAATTTCAACATTTCCGAAACAATTAAAGGTGTGAATGAAAATAAACAAATAAAAATCAATCATCGTTTCGCTGAAACTGTAAAACTTGAAGATTCTAATGCAGTTGTTGCACCAGATGGCACAGTTACAAAAAAGGCTACTAAGATAACTACTAAAGAGGTGCAAAATAAGGATCCTTTATATATCGAACCTATGGTTAATAAAAAATATATGATGTTTTTGAAGAAGGATCAATTATTTGGTAACTACTACGGAGCAATTGAACCATTCGCAATTACCTTTGATGAAAATAACAAAGCAGACCTTCAGACAAACATAGAAACTATTAATGAAAGTAAAATGTCTTCCAAAGCACAACTTGCAGGAAAAACAATTGTATTAAAAAATGAAATACATGAAACTATTACTGACAATATTAGCGGTAAGACCCTTGATGAATTAAAAGAACAAGTAAAACAAAAAAACAAGTAATAATTATAACTTATATTGATTTTCCCTATTTCATAAGATAATTAAAATTAATTTATAACTGTTATTACAGATTAAAGAAAAATCATTTTTTTCACCCAAAAGCAAAGCAACTGCCTATCAAATTTTTTAGTAGGCAGTTGTTCAATTATTAAAATAAAGTACCATACTGTTTAATTAAATACTATTTCCAAAACAAAAAAGTAAAGGTTTTCAATTCACTTGAGCTTTCTTGTCTCTAATTCATATATTCTTCTAAATTTATTTTTTGTATATCCCCAAAAAAAATCCTACATAGCGCATGTACCAAGATTCATCTGCATAACTAGTTACATTCTCCTTTTTCTATTGTTAATAGCTTCACAATAAAAGCTGTTAAACGGAAAAAGTGGGAAGTCTTAAATTAGACTTCCCACCTTATATAAATTTACAATTAGTGACAATACCCATACAAATACAATAGTATATATAATAATCACTCATTATATGTGTTGCTCTTTTAACCGGCCAATGTAACCCCTTAGCCATCCTTCATGATTGACTTGATTGTTTCTAGATACTTAATCCCTCTATACTCTTTCAAGCGGTAATCCATTCCGATGGAAATTACAAATGACAAAATTTATCCGTTTTTCCTACTTTCTAAATTCAGCAAGTAAAATGTTTTTAAAAACTTCCGGGTTATTAAGGTTTAAACTGTTCGAATTGATAGCGAGTGTATGTTTACCTCCAAGTGTTCCACCAGCAAAAGTGGAAAACCCTGGAACGGCCCCCCTGTGTCCCCATACCGAGACACCGTTCGGAAGCTTAATTTCAAGTATTCCAAGACCATATCCGGTTCCCTCTCTATTTGTAGGGACTGTAGTAAGCATTTGTTTTAGTTGCTGTTCCTTCAATAATTTGCCACCTAGTAAGCAAGAGAAGAATTTGTTTAAGTCGTCAGCAGTAGAAATCATATCTCCATCCGAGCTACCTGGGTTAATATAAGTAACATCTTTTAGCTCACTCGCTCCGTCTAGTTGCAAATAGCCACGGGCATGCTTGGTGCCTGGAATCACGCTTGAATTACCAGGTAGAAATGTATTTGACAAATCAAGCGGTTCAATAATCCGATTTTCAACCTCTTCCGCATAGCTGTTTCCTGTTACTTTTTCAATAAGGATTCCTAGTATTACATATCCTGTATTTGAATAAGACCAACCCTTTCCTGGGGCAAAGTCTGGGGGAAGTGAAATCCCCATCTTTACAAATTCTTCAGCCGTATACGATTTTTTTATATCCGTAATATCAAAGTCTTTTGAATTTATATAGTCAGCAATACCACTTGTATGATTCAATATTTGCCGGATCGTAATCTGGTTACCATCATATCCGTTTCCTTGAATAACACCAGGTAACCATTTTTCAATGGAGTCGTCTAGATTCAAACGGTTCTCTCCAGATAATTGAAGTAGAACTGTTGCAATGAACGTTTTCGTCACACTGCCAATGCGAAAGCGAAAATCTGCTTTCATTGGTTTCTTAGTTTTCAGATCTGCTACCCCAGCACTATAACTCCAAGTTTTACCCCCCTTAGAAATTTTAGCGAGTATTCCCGGGTATCCAAGTTGCAGTTCATCTCGCATTGCTTTCTTAACGGAAGTACGATCGCTTTTCGTACTTGTTTGTAACGAACTAGATACATTTTGCGTAGATTCTGCTTTTACAATTGATGTTGGTGTTATGTATAACAGGGAACTTCCACCTATTAAAAGTGCTAGACTTGCACATGTAATTTTACTGCTTGTTTTCATAAAGAATTCCTCTCTTCTATTAAAATCGTATTGATGGTTAATAACTATGTCATATGCTAACCACACAGCTATCAACTCTCCCAATGATAAAAGTCAACACTGAATTTGCAATCAACGTACTAATCATTATTTTCACAAACACCATTGTGTTCTAACAATCTCTAAATCACTCTTTTTCCACATACATATTAACCATAGAAATTACTTCTTTTCCTTAAAACACTCTTGTTACTGATTATTTGTTTTATATGTAGGCCGTACTTTTCCCCCCCCTTCATGCCTCCTTATATTTTTATCCTACACAATGAAAATCTCTTTTTTCTTACCTATTCCTTACAAATTCCTTACATACAAAATCACTTCTACAATAGGATTGAAGTAGCATCTGTGCCCGAAAGCGCAAAAAACACCGATGCTTTTCGCTTCAGTGTTTTTGCGCTTTACATATTGAAGATTCGTTTTACTCTTAACAGGTTAAACTGCTAATTTTTTCTAATGCGATTATTCTGCTTGCTATATAGAACAAATTTCATTGTGTTATATGAAACACTATGAAATTTGTCATTAAGGCACATGATTCTAAATTTATTGATGTACTTGAGATGGACTCACTTTTTGAATTTGAACAAGTATATCAAACGCTTTACCTAATGATATATCAACAGTTTTTGGTATATCAGGCCCTTCGGTAGTTATTCCAGCGAAAATTGGATGTTGTTCGTTTAACCAAGTTTTTGTCACGCCGTTCGCCTTACGTAAATCAATAAAAAATTGATCTTTTTTGACCTGTCCAAAAATGTAATTATAACTGTTTGGATCATCCGATTTTAATGTTCCATAGGGGCCAAATTCACCATTGCTATTCTTCACATTGTATTGTCCTTCATAAACTGACGTTCCAATAGATACGTACCGTTTTCCGTAATATTCTGCTAAATGCTGCCCTGCTACTTTAGGGTATATAAAAGAAAGCATATTTGTTTTCGAAACGTGTCCATTATGTCCCCATACAATGGTTTTTCCTAAATGTTCTTCAGTCCACTTCGCATTTTCATACATTGCAATATCATGTTTCAAATAAAAATCCGCTGGTTTATCAGGAGGTGTCGCTAACATTGTAGTAAACTGTTCAATAATACGAGCATTTTGCTTTATCCATGCAAACTCTTTAGATTTCCCATTTAAATAGCTTTTATTTTCCTCTAATAAAGCACTAATTTGTTTAGCATCTAAAACATACTTTTCTTTTTCTTCTTTCGTAAGGCTTTCAAAAGTATTCATATCCTTTGTTACAGGAATAAGCCCTTTTATCTTCTCTTCTACTCTAGGCAATAGTTTTGAATTATTTGCTTTAATATATTCTATTATATTATTATAAACATTTTCGTTTACTGATTGAATGTCCATCCCGATGACACGTACTTTCGATTTATGTTTTGGATTAGCATTATATTGCCGAATCCAATCAAGTAAATCTAGCATTTCTTTCGTCTTAAATACAGGTGTTAGATGTTGGCTTGGGTTTCCCTTACCAGTAAGAACATATCGATCAAGTTCCAAGGCCCTGTCCCATCCCTCTTCTAAAACTAGATTGGTAAAGCCCTTTTCAGATACTAAATACTTAACAATGCGGTGTTTCATCGTAAAAACTTCATGAGCCCCATGCGTAGCTTCACCTAAACCTACAATTGAAGCTGAACCTACCATATCCTTAAGTGGTTTCAAATCATTAAGAGATGCAGTTGGATTAGTTGTTTTTAAAGGCTTTGCATGTGCTTCTAACCATTTCGCTATTTGATTTGTATTATAGGGAGCTGTAACAGAAACCTCTGTTTTCGAATCTGCATAAGTATTTCCTACAAAATGAGTCATTGTTATAGCAGAAACAACAATTGCAATAATCATTTTCTTTTTCATAAAAAACCTCCTGAAATATTTACTTATAGCTTTTTGACATACTCTGCCAACTTCCGTTTAAAACATTCATTTTCTTATTACTGTTAAGATACATTTATTCTAGTTCCTAAAACTCACTTATTTCTTAATAGGTTCTTAAGAAATTCTTAATTCACTTATACGAATATAAAACTAAATAAGCTTCAATTCATTGTATTGTAAATTCCTCATTGCATAACATTATAATGTACAGATATTCGTTATAAATGATGTTATCTAAAGTATTCAATTTCAGTATGTATTATTAACGTAGTTAATATATGGTTAATATGAAGTTCCAAATTTTGATTGTTTGTAGTCTCTTTATCATAGAGTTAATTTAGGGGTTATTTTTTGTTCACTTCATTTTTTTCGGCACTCTGCATCTAGACGGTATACCCATTGGCCACAGTTAGACTATTTCAAATCAAAAAAATAGATTACCTGCACACTAAAGAGTATAGCGCACAGGTAATCTAGTTGTTTTTGAGATTAATAAAAAACTAATTTATCTTTTGAATTCTTCCATCAATAATAGACTGAATTGGTTCTTTTGATTTTTTTATATAATCTACTAATGCTTCAAAATCAGTTGGTCCTGTTTCAGCATCTTTACCGTTTTTAAAGGATACAAATCCATCTCCACCTGAAGCTAGAAATGCGTTCGCAACGACGCTGTAAGTTTTAGAAGGAATAATTTCTTCTCCATTTGTTAAGCGAATACTTGTTACTTTTTCTCCATTAGGCTTGTTCGCATCCCAAGTGTATTGGATACCTGAAATTTGAAGCATTCTTGTTATGTCTTTTTGCCATTGTTGATTTAAAATATCACGAATGTCTTGACCTGTTAAATTTACTTTTATTAATTGATTTCCGAATGGTTGAATACCATATATCTCTCCCCATGTAATATCACCAGCATCTAAGTCATTACGAATACCACCAGGATTCATAAGTGCAATTTGGGATTGCATTGTTGTACGCTGAGCATCAGCAACTAAATTTCCAAGAGTAGATTCACCAGCCATATTTTGTTTGCGATCTAGTGGAGCGATAGACTTACCTACAACTTCATTAACAAGAGGTGCGATTTTTGCTTGATATTTCTCCATCTTCTTCTTTATTTTTTTATCAGGCTCTATGCCTTCATGATAAGTTGTAACAATTTCTGCTTTTTTCTCAACAATATCTTGTGTCTTACGATCAATCTTTACATCAACATCAGCAAAAGCCATACCATAAGAATTTGCTTGTACGACAAGTTTATTATTAACAGTTCCATTTACATAGGTGTGGCTATGGCCACCAAAAATAACATCGACTTCTGGATCAGTCTCATTTGCTAATCGGACGATATCACCATTTGTTACGCCGTTCCCATCTGTTATACCTCCGTTATGTGCAAGAACAACGATAGATTTAACGCCTAGTTTTTTTAATTGCTTTACGGATTTGTTAATAGCTTCAACTTCATCTGTAATTTCTACATTCTTTAGCATAGTAGGCATAACAAGGTTAGGAACATCCGTTGTTACGACTCCAATAAAGCCAACAGGAACTCCTTGTACCTTTTTTATAGTGAATGGTGGTAAAAATAAACGACCGGTGGATTTATTATAGAAATTTGCAGCAACATATGGGAATTTTGCTCCTTTAAAATTTCCTGTTTTCTCATGGTATCCACCATAAATAAGGCGGTTCATTTCTTCAACACCTTCATCAAATTCATGATTTCCTATCGTTCCAACATCGAATTTCAAATCATTTAGAAATTCAATTGTAGGTTCGTCTTGTAATAATGCTGAAACAGGAGTACTTGCTCCAACAACATCTCCAGCATGTACCTTTAATGTATTTGGATTTTGTTTTTCACGATCACGTAAATAAGCCCCTAAGTACTCAATTCCCCCTGCATCTTTATTGTTAATTTTTTTTACAGTGTCTAGTTGCCCATGAAAATCGTTAATACCGAGCATTTGTACATCTATGTAGCGATTTTGTTCTGTACTTGCTTGGATTGAAGGCGCAGCAAATACACTAGTAAAAGTAACTGTACTTAATGCTAAAGCAACTGGAATAATTTTTTTCAACATAAAATTTCTCTCCCCTAATTAAAATCTGACATAATACGATGTTATTTTAATATATTAAGAGAATTATTTCCATAAAAATTCTACCAATTATAAAAATTAATAAGATTTTATTGTTTTCTGACAAGATATTTCTTCCTCAAAAAAATGTATATTTCTTTGTTTTGAGGATTATTCAAAATATTATCTTGATAGTAATATAGCAATACATCTAAAAGACCTAAAAAACTCTAAACAATAAATTTTTGCTGTTAAGAAGAATATTCAATTCGAAACTAATGAAGATTTATCAACCTAACATATCAATACCACCATTTAAAAAGATGCTCCTGGATTTATCCAAGAGCATCTTTTATAAATCTTTATTTTTTACTTATTTATAATTTATCAACTAACAATTATATAGTTGTAATCAGTCCTTTAAAAATAATAGGAGTGCTTCATTAAATTCTTTAGCATGCGTTGCATTTAGCCCATGTGGACCACCCTTTATTAAGGCTACTTTAGAATTAGGAATTGCTTCATGTGTTAATTTCCCACTATATTCATATGGTACAGTTGCATCAGAATCACCGTGAATAATAAGAGTAGGTATATTAAACTTCTCCAAGTCTTTTCTAAAATCTGTCTTACTAAAGGCGGTAATACAATCAAGTGTTCCTTTAGGTGATGCACTGGCTGCAATATCCCAATTATATAAACGGAATGGCTCACTAACTAAATCTGTTCGATTACCAGCCGCGAAAAATCCCTTAGTAAATTCATCAAGAAATGCAAGGCGGTCATTTATCACACCACTTTTGAATGCTTCAATTGTTGCATCATCTAAGGCCCCTTCAGGATGATCCTCTGATTTGTATAAATACGGAGGAACTGCCCCAGCAAAAACAGCCTTTTCAATACGATCTGTTCCATACGTACTAATATACCGGGCTACTTCGCCTCCACCCATAGAAAAACCAACAAGTGTGACATTTTGAAGCTCTAAATGTTCTAATAGTTGATGTAAATCAGAAGTAAAGGTATCATATTCATACCCTTCCCACGGCTGAGATGATTGTCCAAATCCTCGACGATCATATGTTATAACTCTGTATCCAGCCTCAACAAGAGCGGGAACTTGGTATTCCCAAGATCGACCACTTAACGGCCAACCATGAATGAGTACAACTGGTTTTCCTGTGCCATGATCCTCATAATATATCTCAATTGGTTCTTGCTTTTCGGTTCCTACAGTAATTTTAGCCATGCTTCTACCTCCTAAAAATATTCCAATATGTATCCTTTTCTTCAATAATCTGGATGAACGTCATAACCTATTCATGCACGTTTATGTTGTGAATTCTAAGTATGAAACTCTATTGTTCCAATGCATTCATTTTCTCCTTTTGGAACAATCCCCCCTCTAATACCTTTTGCATCATAAAATAATTACTGAACATTACTCCTATTCAATTGTAATAACAAAAATAGGTGACTATCAATATCGTTCTATCTATAGGATGTATAGGTAAAACCAATCTATTTTATAGTGAAAACAACTATAGTTACGACCTATACAAATTATAGATAATTTAGAATTGATTAACGAATCAGTTTTCAAATACTATAAATTTGTATAGCACTTCATGTTCTGTGAATGCTGCTATAACCAATATTATTGGTCAGCTTAGTTATAAACGAAGAAACTTATGATAGTATCCGACTATTTAAACTTTCTTCGATTACTTAATTTTTAGGAGGAATACATAATGACTGATCTCTATTCTCGTATTAACAAAGATGATGCTGTTGTGCTTTTAGTAGATCATCAAACTGGTCTTATGTCCGGACTAGTACGTGACTATGGTGTTGATGAATTCAAGAACAATGTTTTAGCTCTTGCTCATACTGCTAAGTTTTTTAATTTACCAGTTATTTTAACAACAAGTTTTGAAAACGGGCCTAATGGACCTTTAATGCAAGAATTGGTTGATCTCTTTCCTCATGCACCAAAAATAGCTCGACCTGGACAAATTAACGCATGGGATAATGATGATTTTGTAAAAGCAATCGAAGAAACTGGAAAAAAACAACTTATCATCGCAGGCGTAGTTACGGACGTTTGTGTTGCTTTCCCGGCACTTTCCGCTATAAAAGCTGGATATGAAGTATTTGCTGTTACTGATGCTTCAGGAACTTTCAGTAAACAAGTTGCAGATGCTGCCAATACACGTATGGCACATAGTGGCGTGCAACTTATGAACTGGTTTAGCGTAGCTTGCGAATTACAACGCGATTGGCGCAACGATGTCGAAGGTTTTGGCAATTTGCTTGCTAGCAATCTTCCAGGCTATCAAAATATAATTGGAAGCTATAGAGGAGCTCAGCGAGATCTTAGTAAACAAAATGCATAAATGTATCTCAAGGAAATAGCTTTAAATCACCTTTTTTAAAGTAGATAGTATAAATTTAGTGCTGATTAAATCAGCACTAAATTTAAATTAAAAAGTATAGTAGAGCTTCAATTGACAGAAGATACATTACTTTCAATAAACAATTGAAAAAGGAGCGTTTTATTATGAGTAATTTAGAATTGTTAAATCCGGAGAACAGTGCCTTAATTTTAATTGATTTTCAACCTCAAATGACTTTTGGAGTTGCAAGTATTGATAGACAAACATTGATTAATAACGTTATGCTACTTGCTAAATCAGCAAAAACTTTTAACGTACCTACTATTCTTACTACAGTTGAAACACGCAGCTTTTCTGGTTATTTTTGGCCACAAATTCTTGATATATTCCCAAACCATGAAATTATAGAACGTAGTTCAATGAACTCTTGGGAAGATCCGAAATTTGTTGAGGCAGTTAAAGCAACCGGTAGAAAGAAATTAATATTTGCAGCACTTTGGACTGAAGTTTGCCTTGCATTCCCTGTGCTTGAAGCAATTAAAGCTGGCTATGAGGTATATGCAGTTGATGATGCTTCAGGTGGTACTAGTTTGACAGCACATAACGCTGCTATGCGTCGTGTAGAACAAGCTGGTGCAATTCCAGTGACAGCAATTCAAGTTTTACTTGAATACCAACGTGACTGGGCACACAAAGACACTTATGATGCTGTAATGGAGATTGTAAAGGAACACACTGGTGCTTATGGTCAAGGTGTAGAATACGCATATACTATGGTGCATGGCGCGCTTCCAAGCAGGAAAATATGAAACAAGAAGGAGTAGCTGTCGAAGAGACTTATACAGGGAACACGATGGATGCCGGCAATCCAGTAACAACGATTGTTACATGGGAAATTCAAGAAGGTAGAGAAAAACAGTTTGAAACATGGAGACATGAAATTGAGGCTGCGGCTACTAAATTCCCAGGACATTTAGGTGTAAATCTAATAGTCCCAAGTAACGAATCCAGAGAGTATACTGTTATTTTTCGCTTTGATACGTATGAGCATCTACGTACTTGGCAAGAATCAGATGTTCGCCGGGATTTGTTAAAAACGGCGGAGCAATTTCAAGCCACTAATCCAACTTACAAAACTGAAAGCAGTTTGGCTTATTGGTTTGTTACTCCGAAAACGCCAGTTCCACCGCCAAAATGGAAAATGTCTATCATTACCCTTCTGGGTGTATGGCCTCTTAGCATGTTAGTTCCTAAAGTGATAGGACCTATTATAAAACATATGAATCCTATTATGTCAGCTTTTTTTGTTTCTGTATGTATAGTGTCCTTGCTATCATGGGTAGTCATGCCGATTTTCGGTAAATTATTTCATCCATGGTTACAAAATAATAGAAAGTAGACGAGGTGTGAACATGAATTTACCGGATATGATCTTATATAACGGAAAAATTACTACCCTTGACCCTTCTCAGCCTGAGGTATCTGCTATCGCCATAACTGATGGTTTAGTCACTGCAGTAGGTGGAGATGAGCTTCTTAATAGTGCCACGGAAAAAACAAAAAAAATAGACCTTAAAAGAAAGAGAGCTATTCCAGGCCTGAATGACTCCCATATACACGTGATTCGTGGTGGTCTGCATTATAATATGGAATTACGTTGGGAAGGCGTGCCATCACTTTTTATTGCTCTAGAAATGCTCAAAGAACAGGCAAGGCGTACACCTGCTCCTCAGTGGGTAAGAGTAGTTGGAGGTTGGTCTGAATTTCAATTTAAAGAGAGACGGATGCCAACATTAGAAGAGATTAATGCTGTTTCTGAAGACACGCCTGTCTTTGTGCTACATCTTTACGATAGAGCACTTGTAAATCGTGCAGGGCTACGTGCACTGGGATACACGAAAGATACCCCAGACCCTCCAGGCTGTTTAATTCAGCGGGATAAAAGAGGTAATCCAACGGGCCTTTTAATTGCTAACCCTAACGCTTCTATTCTTTATTCAAGTTTGGGTAAAGCTCCAGTACTTAATCTTGACGACCAGATTAACTCAACTCGCCATTTTATGCGTGAATTAAATAGATTAGGTATTACAAGTGCCATCGACGCAGGTGGTGGTTTCCAAAATTACCCTGATGACTACAAAGTTGTTGAACATTTAGCCGAGAAGGAACAATTAACTTTGCGTATTGCTTATAATCTATTTACGCAAAATCCTAATCATGAATATGAAGACTTTGCTTCATGGGCAAAAATTGTTTCTCCCGGTCAAGGAAATGATAAGTATAAAATGAATGGTGCCGGAGAAATGTTAGTATTCTCGGCAGCCGATTTTGAAAAATTTCAAATGCCACGGCCCGAACTAGCTACAGTAATGGAAGCCGACTTAAAGAAAGTAATTTCTCTATTGGTGGAAAACCGTTGGCCATTCCGTTTACATGCAACTTATGACGAGTCAATCACACGTTTCTTAAATGTATTTGAGGAAGTTAACAGAGAAATTCCTTTTAATGGGCTACGCTGGTGGTTTGATCATGCAGAAACAATCTCAGATCGTAGTATGGAACGTGTTAAGGCTTTAAATGGCGGTATTGCCATCCAAGACCGCATGGCTTTTCAAGGTGAATACTTTGTTGACTTATACGGAAAGGAAGCTGCAAAGCATACTCCTCCGATTTATCGTATGTTAGACCTTGGTATACCTGTTGGCGCCGGTAGTGATGCAACCAGGGTTTCCAGCTATAACCCTTGGGTTGCTCTTTACTGGATGGTTGCTGGAAAAACCATTGGTGGGCTTTCCATATACGATGAAAAAAATAAACTTGATAGAAAAGTAGCCCTGGAATTATATTCAAAAGGAAGTGCGTGGTTCTCTGGCGATGAAGGTAAAAAAGGAACCCTGGCAGTAGGTCAGTTTGCTGATATTGCTGTATTGTCTGCTGACTACTTTACTGTGCCGGAAGAAGAAATCAAAGACCTTGAATCATTGCTCACCATTATGGGTGGGCAGGTTGTTTATGGAAATAATGAATTTAAAAACTTATCACCTGAATTGCCGCCAGCATCACCTGATTGGTCACCGACGGGCGTTTATGGTTATGGTGGTGCTAACCTAGCCAACACTATACTTTCTCACGATTCCCATGATAACAAGTTACATAGTTGTAGTAACCCTCTCCATCAACACACTCATACCGTAATAGGAAAAGATGGAACTAAATGGGGTATTGGTTGTACTTGCTTTGCTTTCTAAATCAAAACCACCGGTATAATGCCGGTGGTTTTCTTTCTACAATAAGGATATATAAATTCAAAATAGCAGTGTATATCCCTACATGGAATCTGTTACTATGCGATAAGACCGAAGAATTGATTGATTAACTTAACTTGTTTTTGATAGCCTTCTCTCCTTGCAAAGTCTGTCCTTTTTTCCTTAATTAAAAGTCAATGGTATCCCCCTTTTTGATCGACTACACCACACATATAAATCCACTGTCCTTCGACTTTAATATAGATTTTAATTTTTTCAATTGTTACACTAGGATCATTATTATTTCTATTACACTGATACTTTTTGAGAATCATTTAACTTCTGCATAAAGATGCGTGCTGCAAAACTTAAAAATTTATCATCAAAGTGTATAAGATTAATATCTTGACTTGGTGTTGGATCAGTAATACGAACTATGCTCAAAGTATCATTATTAACAAAGTTAACCAGTGAAAGAGGTATTATGGCAACACCATGTCCATTGTATACAAGGCTCAATAGAGAAATAGAAGATTTTGTTTCTATATTTGCTTCAGATAAAGATAACCCTAAACTCTCACAATATATCTTAATAGATTCACGACAACTACATGAAACCATTACTCTACTGAGCCCTACTAATTCTCGAAAAGAAACAAATGATTTTTCATTCAAAGGATGATTTTTTGGAATTACAAGGACGAGCTCTTCACTATACAAAAGGGTGTTTGTTAATGTGTCTGGAATTTGAGCACTACGTGTAATCCCGAAATCAATATTTTTGTCAACGATTTGATTTACAGCAACTTCGGATTCTATAATCTTTACTACAATGTTGGGATAATGTTGTTGAAACTTCATAATATAAGGTGTTAAATAAGTGAGATCCTCTAATAAACCTCCTATAGTAATCACACCTCTTTTTACACCCTTTAATTCAAAAATTTCATTATAAACGTCATCAAATTGTTGCATGATAAATTTTCCTTTATCAAATAGCAGCTTACCCGCTTCTGTCATTTTGATACCTCTTCCAACTCGATGAAACAAGGGTGTATCAAGTTCACCTTCTAAAACTCGTATTTGTTGACTTAAAGTCGGCTGTGAAATACCTAGAACTTCCGCAGCTTTAGTAAAACTATTATTATTACAAACTTGAATAAAATACTCTAAATGACGTAATTCCATTCTTGATACCCACTCTCCGCTTTATGAAAGATTTATAATTTAAAGGACGATATGTATACATTAACATAACAACTTTATTTCATATTATACCGATTGAAATTACACGCTTTATTCATTTTGTATTATAATAAATTTACTACCATTTATTAATTTTTCCTCCTATTTATTTAAATTATATTTAATTAGGACATTACTAATTCGAGATATATTTCTAAAGATTTATAGTTCGAGTGCATAATACCCTAATTTTTTCAACTTTTCGATTATCATTTTTTTCTCAGTATAGTCCAAACCACCAAATATTTGCTGAATCGCCTCTTTATGCTGAGGAAAAATAATATCCATTAGTTCAATACCTTCTGAAGTAATTGACGCATACGTGACACGGCGGTCTTTAGGACATGGTTTTCGTATTAAGAACCTCTTCTTTTCCAACTTATCCACTACATACGTGATACTACTACTTGCAAGTAATATTTTGTCTCCAATTTTTTGTATAGGCTGATCGCCTTTACTATACAGTAGCTCAAGCACTGCAAATTCAGTTGGATTAAGTCCATAACTTTTTATATCCTCTTCAATACGCTTAGTAATTGACTGTACTGCCCTTGATAATATAACAAATAACTTTAAAGATAAGCTCTCATCGTTAATCACGCTCATAATTACCAATCCTTTACAAGTTATCTTGAATTCGAGATTCATTATATTATCGTCAAAATATTATGTCAATCATTCATTTTAGCTTTATCAATCCATTTATAATTTATTTCTCAACATATGACATATGGAATTAGAAGAAAACAATTGTTACTATATAAGTATCTCAATTACGTTATTTCTTTTAAAGAGAGCTTGTTTTTAATGGCAAGTTCTCTTTTGCCATATTCTAAATTGAATCCGGACAAATTTCAGATGATGAGTCTGCCCCCATGTATATGATATAGTTTTTAAACAAAGATTAGAGCTCTCCTACAGGAAGGAGAGCTCTAATCTTTCATATAAATATTCACCATTTTTATCATTGCGAGGACATCAAAACTTTAACTTGATGGGGATATGGTGCTATCTCAGTTAATAAATATTACAAACCATATATCTATCATATTTTTTATAAACAGGATTAATTAGATTTAAAAAAAGATTTCTTTTTCTTTACTCGTAATAAGTCACCTGTCCATCCTTTGAATCGCATATACATATACATACCCGCTGTTGTGAAAATAATAAATAAGAGAGCGATTAAATAGCTATATTTCCATTCTAGTTCAGGCATGTATTTAAAATTCATACCCCATAATGCTCCTAAGGCTGTCAAAGGCGTACTCACAGCAGTTAATACAGTAAGAGCTTTCATAATTTCATTCCCACGATGAGAAGAAACAACTTCTTGTAAATGAATCATCGTGTCTAATTCTTCTTGGTACTCTTTAACAAGTTGTAATCCACGCTCTAATTTTACGTGTGTTTGTTTATAACAAAGGGTGTTTGTTAGTTTTTCTAACCAAGCTTCTTTTAGGCCTTGTAACACTTCTTGTATTAAGCGAAACACATGTGTGTTCATAAATAATTCATGACGAATATGATAAATCCTTTCTAAAACTGCTATGTTATTATGATGGTAAAAATCCCATAATACATTTCTGAAATTGTTTTCAAAGTAGTCAACCTTTCGCAAATAATGAGATATAAACATTGATAAGATAGCACATAATCCTTCAGCGGAACTATTACAATTTTTTGTATCCATAGGGAAATTATGTATTAATTTTTGGAAATCCTCTTCCTCTTTTTCCTGAACTGTTATCAGTATTCCATCAGCTACGAAATAATGAAGAAATTTTTGAATTTTGGCGTCCTTTTTATCTTGATCATATAAAAACGAACCATATACACAAGTTTGACTTGGTGATAACGTATAAACATATAATCCATTTTCACAAGGAGAACTTATTTTCTTTACAAATTGAGCGAAATAAGATGTTACATCACGAGGGATTATAGAAGAAAGTTTTTCAAGCTCACTAGTTTTCACATGATACCAACTCCATTTCGTCATTTTTATGCATTCCATATTATTCTTCCTTTCTAAATAGTTTTATGTTTGATCGAATCATATCCGTAATACGAAATTTGTATGTAGGTATTCATGTCTTGGAGGAAGAGTTTTTAGATCATCTAAATTACAAAATAAATATCATAGGAGGTCTTATTCTTTTAAAAGGAAGACCCCCTATATATTAGTTATTTTTATTTTCAATTTTAAACATTTCCTCTATACAAGCACTTTTTATCTTTTCTTATAAAGAATTTATTATATGTGGAAAAGAAGCTACATAATTTGGCACGTCTATTCAACGAACTCCATTTCATTCGTTATTATAATTTGGATTCATATGCAGATTGATTGGTGATGTCCTCAAATACTTGACTCCCAATAATGTAGTATCCATGGAGTGCAGCCTCTTTCGAAGCGTCTACCATACGGAAAGAAGAAATTTCACTTTGCATTTTTTCAATTCGTTTTTTGTGGAGATCTACTATTCCTCCTGTCCAAATAATAGTGTTATACTGTTCTAACTTAAATTGTTCTTGTAATACACGCATGACGTCTTGGAAGTGTGCATCCAACTCTTTTTGAATCAAAGTATGAACCTGACTTGCCTCATGATTTTCTTCTCGACATTCATATCCTTTTTCTAATATGTTTGGCATGTCGTTAATATGCAATTGATTACTTTCACCCTCATGATTCTGCACGATATTCTTAATATTTCTCAAAGGCTTGCTACACCCTAGTTCCGCCTCATAATGATTTAAAATGACATTCTGTTTCATATCTGTTATTTCTACTGTACGAAATCCGCCATCAATAATTAAGATGCGATCTCGTTCCTGAATGATTCCCTCTTTTAAGAAATAGGCATGTAAAGCGACCGGTTGCTGAAGAATCAAAGCATTTTCCACCGTAATATGAATAAATTTCCCATCAATTTGTACGGAAGTTTCTTTTTTTAGTGCACGTTGTAATTGCTCATGCTGACTACCAAAACAAGTAACGGGGAGCCCGGTAACAACTAGAGGTAACACGACATTTTCTTTATAATCCTTTGCAATGCAACCAAATATTTGTTGTTTAAATCGTTCGCTTTCATAATAATTTTCTATTTCTTCGTCAAATGGAGGAAGAAACGAAGCGTCAGATTGATGTGCTTCATTTCCCATGTAGTATGCAAAATCTAAGTCTATAAAACTTACCTTTGTTAAATCTTCACTTTCAGCATGATTAGGTACAGGGGCTAGTGTGGAAGCTTCACTCTTGATTGTCATCTCAGAATCTACATCCTGTCGATATGCCCTTTTGGTAAAGCCAATTCCTACATCAATTGCATACAGAGATTTCATACTTTTTTCCTCACTTTCTATTTTTAGAGTTAAATCTAGGCACTCTCTTCTTTCTCTTCTTTCCCTTCTTTCACATATTTCTTTTCATTTTTCGTTTTTTCCCCGTCTAAGTTCTTACTATTTTCATTTATTTCGTAATCCTTTTCACCTGTTTTCTTTTTATTATTTTCGTTTTCTGTTAAGTCTTTAATGGTAGAAATGACAACTGGTGTGGCTGTAAGCAGTTGTGGTAATGTTTGTTTTGCAACATTAGCTGCAGTTACAGAAAATTGTTTACTTGTCTCAGTTACCTTCTCTAATGTTTCCTTTATGTTTCCTTCTTGTAGTTTTTCTTTTACGCTTTTTCCTTTTGTTTGTATAGCTTTCCGATTTTCTTTTTTTAATAGGGAGACTATGACTCCGGTCGTAATTCCAATCACAGCATATTTAAATATTGTATGTTTCATTTTTCTCATCCTTTTCTATTTTTATTTTCTTCCATGCTACAAACTAAAATAATTCCCTTACCTATTTATCAGATGTTGCAATCTATTACAGAGAATGATAGTTTTGCGGCTGCCTAGCATTCGCCATTGGTACTTCAGCTGTTACTAGGAGTAAAATCTTCCCTTGATCTAGTTTTTCTTCATATAAGTTAGCTTCCTCCTTCGACAACCCCATTTCTTCCATTTGATTTCGAAGTTCGTCCCCTTTTTTGGAGAAAAAGTTGATAATACTTGTTCCCAATCCTTGTTCTTTTACTCCAATAGTATTTGTGTTTGTATCATCCGCAATCCTTTTTGTTATATGTTTTTCATGTGCTAAAACATAAATGTCATCGTGGCGAACCCCTTGCAATTCTAGCTCTTTTACTTTCATAACTACTTCCTGTTCATTTTGATATTCATAAACTACCGTTTTTCTTTCATTCGTATGCATCGTATCTTTCCTCCTTTAGATTTTTTATTTTTTTATTTAGTTGTTATGTAATATGTAATACACCTATTTTAAAGATGTTAAACCTAAATTTTCAAAAAATTTTACACAATAGGTTATTCATGTTTTTAATATCAAAGAAATGTCACAAGCACTTTGCTTTGATAAAAGCGCTCCAAATAACGATTTGTTTGGAAGGTAAGCCCATTGTTTTATAGAAATCATAGCAAAATAAAAAAGCACTCCTTTTCAAAGAGTGCTTAAAAAAAACATACAACCTAATCAAAATATTTCTATTTTGATTACGGAAAGAAAGTCCTTATTAAAACATATGGTTGCTAATTTAATTGTGATCTGCCTTGCACCCAAGCAGCAATATCATTTATAACATACTCAGGGATATTAGCAGGACTATAATATTCATCTGGCTTACTTATTTCCCCATCACCCTCTGTAAAGAAATGATTTAACTTTGGATATAGTCGATAATCTACGTTATCTCGTTCTTTTAATTGTTCTTTCCAAAGAGGAATTTCAATTTTTGATTGAACTTGATAGTCTCTTTCTCCTTGAATAATAAGAAGCGGTGTCTTTTGTTCTTTTGACATTTCTGCCGCTTTAATTTTCCGTATAGAATCCCAAAATACTGCTGACCCTAAGTAAAAATCTTTTGGGGGATTCTGACCAGAGAAGTTGGGATCATTTAATAATTCAAATTGCGATTTGTAGAATTTATATTGATTCAGGTTCATTGCTCCAATAGAGAAAAGGTACTCAAATTGATCTAAAACAACGTCTTGGATCGTACGAGCTGGCCCTCCCATTACAATTGCTCCAGCAATATTTTTATTTTGGTCTTTTTCAATCATTTTCGGAAGCATCATTCCACCTTGACTATGACCAAGAATATATATTTGATTCTTATTTATTAGAGGCTCATTTTTAAGAAATTGAGTTACAAGAAGAGCATCATCTGTTGTCTCTTTATCAACTGTATAAAAGGGACTGAATTGTGTTTTCAACCCATGTTCATACGTTCTTTTATTATAGCGAAGGACAGCAATTCCCTTCGATGCAAGACCTTCAGCTAAATCGCGAAATGGTTTTAAAGCAAACGCTGTTTCATCCTGATCAGTTGCTCCTGATCCTTGAACAAGAATAACCGCTGGAAAAGGCCCCTTTCCTTTTGGAACCGACAATGTTCCTGGTAATGGAAATGCACCACTTCCAACTACTACTTCTTTATCAACAAATGACTCAGGCTTACTATATGATGGACGCTCTGCAACAGGACTAAACGACATGCTGAGTTGAAAATCGTCTATTTTTCCAGATGGATCTAGTTTAATTAGTAAAGGTACAGTCATTTTTTCAAAAACTAATTGAATCTCCACATTTGTATGAACAGGATTTGTCTCTTTTTGTGTAACCTCTCCAATTTCTATAAAAGAACCTGCTTGTAATTGAACTGGCAGTCCCTCCCAATAGCTCTTCAACCATTCTTCGGATATTATTTTCTGTAATGACCTTGAGGTTAAATCAAATGCAGATTTATAATCTTCACTATTCATATGGCGAATAAATGAAAGAGTAGTAGATATAATAGGATTTTCATCATCACTATTGTCTACTTTTTTTATAGTTGTGTTTGCTTCCTTTAATTTCGAACTAAATTGGTAGTTAAACGGATAGTTATATGTATCAGGATATAAGCTTGTTTTCAATACTTCCGTATTCCGTCCCTCATACAAACTTGAAGAACTCGTAAAATTTTTAGGTGAAAT
This sequence comes from Bacillus cereus group sp. MYBKT14-1, assembly GCF_051915185.1. NCBI lineage: Bacteria > Bacillati > Bacillota > Bacilli > Caryophanales > Bacillaceae > Bacillus > Bacillus cereus group sp. MYBKT14-1. The sequence continues at coordinate 105,702 of NZ_JBQAEF010000004.1, forward strand.
TACTTCCTCCGCATATGAGACTGAAGGAATTGCTATTGTAAAAATTGCACTGACAAGTAATAGCTTATTACTTATTCTTCTTTTCTTACCCATAATTATTGATTCTCCTTCCAAAATTTAAAATTTCTAATAGAACATGCCAACTATAAGGAAAATAAAAATTATTAAAGAGATTAATAATCTATTTTACGATCCCCCCTAACTAGTTAAAAATCTATCATTAACAAACTTCAATAAAAAATGCCTTCCCCCTCTTTTTTTATCATTGAATTTTTCAGTGACATAGAAGCGCAGCGCTGCATTACATGTAACTGACCCATGGGGTTCTCTATTCTAAAAGAAAGCAGCACCCCACAAGATACTTTCTTTAATTGTTCTCACTCTAATTTATTTAGATAATTCTCTTATTACTGTAAGATACATTTATTCTAAATCCTAAAACTCACTTATTTCTTGATAGGTTCTTAAGAAATATCAAAAAATAAAGAAAAAAGTTATTTGGTTATTCATTCCGCAAGCTTAATGCTCAAGTTAGTTTTTTTCACACGGTTAAACTTTATTAAGAAAACCTTAAGAAATTTCCCTCTATATTTATAAGAATTTTTTTCTATACTGAATCCTGTAAATGAACAAGAGGAGAAATGACCATGAAGAAGTTTGTAATTTGCATATTAGGAATAGGCCTTCCTATATACTTACTACCTTTCATATTACGCGGGGATTTAGACAGATTTAATCCGATTGCTGAAGAAAAAAATGTATATGCCGTTGCGAAAGGATATGGTTTTCCGGATTATCATCAAAAAGGAAAAGCTATGTACTCACTAAAAGCTGTTGATGAATTAAGCAATGAAAAAGAATATAATGTTGGAACGAACACACCTAATGATTTTATAAGAAAAACTTACTTAAAAATTCATGTGAAAGGAAAGTATGTGTATTCTTACGATATTATTTCTAAAGAGGATATTCCGGAGAAAATAAGGGGACAATTGGAGATAGCAAATAAATAAAAGAGCCAATTCATACGATTTGGCTCTTTATTCTCTCTCCCATCTACCGTTTGGATAATTCTTTCGGTAGATTTATTAAATTCGTTATCATTGTTTCAATAACCATTCTTCAATTACTTTCACTGTTTCATCTCGTTGTGCTTTTGCCGTAATTAAACTCGCATTATCACCTTTTTGCTCACCATACATGCCAAAATGAGCATGATTGCCCCCTTTTATCATGTGCATAGTTGTATTCTTTGACATGAACTTTTTATTGTTCTCTATTTTTTCTACAGTTGCTAAAGCATCTACTTCCCCGTAAATTGATAACATCGGAATCGACTTAGTAGAGAAGTCATCTGCAGGATACGAACCTAAGAAAATAATCCCGTCTACCTTGTCTTCATGTTGGAAGGCATACTTAGAAATCATAGCTCCTCCCATTGAATGCCCTGCAACATACCATTTTTGAACTTCCGGATACTGTTCAATTACACTGTCTACCTCATTTATTCCAAATATCGCTAAATTTAATGGCAACTTAGGCATTACTACAAAATGCCCATCTTTTGCAAGAGCTTCTCCTAAGTAACTATAAGCCTCGGCTTCTACTTTAGCTCCTTGATAAAAAATAACTCCTATATTTGCATCTTTCTCTCCAAAAACTATATAATCTTCATCTTTTTTATCATCTACTAAAGACAAAGCCTCTTTCGTTGGTTTATAAGTAAACTGAGACCAAGTTAAAAAAGTAATACTTCCAATCATTAAAATACCTAATACAGAGTACAGAACAATTTTTATCCATTTCTTCACACATATGACCTCCCTAAGATGTGTATATTCTATACTTTAGATTATCATTAATAAACATAAAAACTCGAGCATTTTCATTGTGCTCAAGTTTTCATTTACGTCTTTAATTTATACTATAAATTGTCCAAGATAAATATGTAGCAAATGCAGACCATAAAAAATATGGGATTAGCAACCATGCCGATACTTTAGATAAATTGGAAGAAAACATAATGAGAAGTAACGTAGTAATAGCGACTAGTAAACAATCTACTGTTGCTAAAAATAAATTTTTTTCACTAAATTGAAAGTAGCTGAACGCTTGATTACATATATAATTTAAAAGGAATAAAAACCAAAATGTTTTTGACTTGAATCCATAGTTGTTGTAAATAATTGCAACTGATAATGCAATAAGTCCAAATAATACAGCCCATATCATTCCGATTGTCATACCAGATGGTGTCCAAGACGGCTTTTCTAACGCATCATACCAAGTACGATCAATAGGGAATAAAACACTAGAAACATAAAACAAACCATATGTTAGTAAAAATACTATAATACTAGATTTTTTCATAAACATTCTCCTTTTTACTAGAAGATTATAGAAACTTTATATGATTAGTATGTCCTTGTAATGGATAAAATTCTAATATTAAAATTCAAAATACATATTGTTTAACCTATTTCATACAAATTCTTTCATACTTTTATATGCACAAAGGGCTCTCTCCCGTGCTGCCTTATGATCAACAATCGGAAAAGGATATGTATCCCCAAGTTTTATATTGGATTTTTGTAAAATATGCTCAGGTGCTTCCCAAGGCTTATGTATATATTTGTTTGGGATATCTCTTAATTCTGGTACCCATCTTCTTATATACTCTCCATTTTTATCAAACTTTTCTCCTTGTGTGATTGGGTTAAAAATACGAAAGTACGGTGATGCATCTGCTCCACTTCCAGCAACCCATTGCCATCCCATTGTATTATTTGCAATATCAGCATCTAGTAGTGTATCCATAAACCATTTTGCTCCTTCTTGCCACGGAATTAACAAATGCTTTACAAGAAAAGAGGCTACAGCCATTCTTGCCCGATTATGCATAAAACCTGTTTTCCATAGTTCTCGCATTCCCGCATCAATAAACGGATAACCAGTTTTCCCCTTTTGCCATACTCTTAATAACGCCTCTTCCTTATCCCACGGGAAATTTTCAAAGCTCTTATTAAGAGGTTTATATACTGTAAATGGATAATGATGTAGTAAATAATAAGAAAACTCTCGCCAAATTAATTGACGTATAAAGCTATTAACTTGTTTTTCAAAAAGACTACATTGTCTTTCGGTACTTTTATTTATTAAGTAATGAAACATTAGCTTTACTGATATTTGACCAAATGAAAGATACGGTGCCAACATCGAATGGACATTTTGATCTGGAAAATCTCTTCCTTCACTATAAGAGGCTAATTTGCTAGAGAAAAATTTCTTAAATGTTTTATATGCCCCTTCTTCTGTCGGATCCCATATTACTTCCATATGAGATGTCCACGGTATAATCGGCAACAATTGTAATTCTGAAACAGATAAGCTTGCTGGTAAAGAGTTCCCCCACTTTATACTCTGCACTCTGCTAAAAGGTTTAGGTATTACCTGCTTTTGAAATGCATTGTAAAAAGGCGTAAACACCTTATATTCAGTGTTATCTTTCTTTTTAATAATCCACGGTTCTAATAATAAATGCGAATTAAATTCTTTACAGATAATACCTTTATCCTCTAACATCATTTTCATTTTTTGATTAGATTGTAATCTGTCCGGATCATAACAAATATTCCAATATACAGCCGTTATATCTAATTGCTCTATGAGAGAAAGTATTTCTTCCTCCGTACGTCCTTTACGAATTATTAAAGTAGAGCCCAATGCCTCAAGTTGCTTCTTTACATCTATTACAGCATGGTGCAACCACCACTTTGACGCACTTCCTATTGAAAAAGTTTCATCTTGTATATATACAGGAAGAACCTCACCAGACTGAACAGCCTCAAATAGAGCTGGGTTATCATATAAACGAAAATCTTTTTGAAACATAACAATAATTTTATTTTGCATGGCTATCCTTTCCCATTCTTAAAGCAAAATTCATTCTTTATTAGAACAAATACTTCTGTTATTTTTAAATGATTATAAGAATCATTTTTTGTAATTGCAAACAAACTCTTCTATCTTTAATAGATTTTTCCAACTCTTAATAAACATAAAAATATAATGCACTTTGTACTTATCTTAAACTCTTATAAAATAAAAAAGAAAATGGAGAGAAAGATGAAAAAACAATTTTATAAACAATCAAACTTAAATACATCTATAGATTCAACAATCCTATGGACTTTTCAAAACCAAAATGCCATAAATACACTTTTGAATGAAGGTAAGCTTATAGCCGATCCTATTTTTGTTAGTAAAGAAGATTGCACAGCATATAAATACATTGTAAGACACATGAAACAGAAAGGTATTGACTTTATTATAGATTTACCCATTTGGGCATGGCATTCATGCAATGGTTACCAAAAGAAGCCTACTTATGAGACTGCAAGAGAATTACTATCAGATATTCAATTAGAGAAAGAAATATACCTCATCGAATTCACATGTCCTAATTTTTTATTCATGTTAACAAACTATAGCGGATGGTGCGACATTTATTTTAAACTTACTGGCAATCCTAAAGCAAGTGTAACAAATGATGAAGAAAAATACTTATTTAATCTTTACCCTACCATTGAGGAAGAATGGGAATATCATCATATCCAAGCAACTCTACCCTACCTAAAAAAAGAATGGATTATACAAATAACTGAACTTAGTAAAATGAATGGATTTAACAAATAATATTGTTTATGAATGCTTTATTTAAGCATTCATAAACATAACAAATAGTCACATGAAACTAATACATTTAAAATAGCGTTTTTTTATAATGGAACCCTAAATAAGCTCCTTACTACTATGATTTTGTATACATGCAGTTTACTCATTTAGTTTTGGTCTAGTTTGTAAATATAAATTCAAATCTGGACTTGAACCGTTAATAATTATATCTCGAACAATTTTAGAAAGTACCATACTATAAACTAATCCATTATCTCCATACGCATAGATAAAGTGACAATTTGGAAACTCTTCATACATTCCAATTATAGGTAAACCATCATGAGTACCACCATAAAAAGCACTTAAATAAAATTCAGGTTCAACTGTTATATTAGGAAAGAGCTTATTAAATTCATTCACTAATTTCTCTTTTTTATGGATTAATTTTGAATCTCTTTCTTGAGCAATGTTTGTATCTTCATCTAATCCACCTATAATAATCCTATTATCTGCAGTAGTCCTCATATAAATATATGGTCTCGCAGTTTCCCAAATGAGAGTGCGTTTATACCAAGAAGATAAATCTTCCACAGGATTAGTAACAATTGCATATGAGCTAATCAGTGTAGCATTCTTTTCCTTTTTAAATTCCAATCCTTCATATCCTGCAGCCACAATTACTTTATTGGCAGTAATAGAATTGCCCTCCTTTGTATAAAAGATAGCACATTCTTTCTCTAACTTTTTGCCAACAATCTCTGTATCTTCATAAATGTGAACTCCTTTATTAGAGGCTTGTTCTAATAAACTATGTGTAAATTTATAAGGATTTATTTCACCATCATTATACGTATAAATAGCTGCACGTTTTTTAAATGGATATCTCTGTCCAATTTGTTTTTCTGATAACCAAGCCGCTTTAAAATCATGCTTATGTAAATAATACAGTTCCTTTTCTAATTTCTTTATATCCTCTTCATAACTTGCATAATATAAGCTGTCGCGTCGTTTAAAGTCAGAGCAATAAGGCAAGTTTTGATCAGCATATTCAATATCATTAATAGCTTGTTCACATAATTTCATATGCTTAACTGCATACTCTTCCCCAAATGTATTTACAAGTTCAAAAAACATCTTATCACCTAAATATTGAATAAGTGCTGTATTTGTAAGGTTACTTCCATGTCCTACCTTTCTTTTATCAACGATAACAATATTTAAATCTGATTCACTCAAATAGTATGCTGATTGAGCACCCGAACTTCCTGCTCCTATTATTAGTACGTCACATTTTATATCTTCGTCCAAACGAGGATAAGAAGGTGTATTAGAAAAAGTCGTGTTCCAATATAATTTCCCTTTCTGTAAATCCATTTTAATTGCACCGTCCTAAATAAAATAGTTATATCCCCATCGGTATCTCCAAATCATTCTTACTATATACTTCTTATCAAAATTATCTTGCTATCATGAATAAAGGTTTTCATAAACCTAAAAGCCTTGTCTTAAAAATTTTTTCGAAAAAACGTCAAATAATTTTTTATTTTTATTATAAAAAGAGCAAAAGATCTCCATTTATAGAAGATTTCTTTTACTCTTTTAAAGGAAACAACTCCAAATATTTAACATATTACAGTATCTACTAAATAAAAGTTGCTTATCTATCGATAACTTACACATAAGAATGCATTTGTTTCACTACTTTATTAACAGAAACTTTAACAACCGTTTCTTTTTCCCCTGTTCTATCAATCTTGAAACCATGAACTTTAACATCAGACGGTACTAGTGGATGATGACAAATCATATCTATACTCTTCTCAATATTTTCACTAACATTTTCTTTTCCACTTAGCCATTCATCAAGGCTACCACTTGAAAATTCAGGCATGCAATTTTCAAAGAGATAGTCTAGTTCCCTGTTATTTTTTATGGAATCACGTTGAATTTGTAGATTAACTACATCAGTTTCTTTATCCTCTATTCCTACAACAAAAATTTCTTCAACATTTTCTTGATAAATAGCAATAATAATAGATCTCATTATATCTCCATAAGGATGTACAATTACAGAATCGTAGCTGTGTATAGTCAACATGTTTTCTTGTTGAATGTTAGTTACTTGTTGGATAATAGGCTCTATTTCATGTTTAATGTCTGTTAACAATAAAACTTTTTTATTCTTTGAATTCATATGGAGCACTCCTTCTTCATTATTGTATTTATGAAACTTTTAAGCTAGTAACAATAGTTGATAATTCATTACATGATTGTTACCAGTTTTTCCAGCGTCCCTTTGGATCAACACTTGCAAGTCTAACCCATCCATTTTGAACTTTTTCTCGAAATGTGAAATCATTATTTAGCAAACGTTCTATATATTGACTAGGCGCTTGAATTACAATTAGTAAACGAAGTGGTGAATGATACGTCTCACTATCTGACTGCATAACGGATTGCCAAGGTAAGCCTGGCAACAAATCACTTGCATTTCCCTGCATAACACCAAGACCCGCCGTTACAGTTTGGGTTGTTTTGTTTCCACTACCATAATAATGAGGAGCTACAGTTGAAGCGTAATATTGTAGATTTATCCACTGAGCTACTGTTCCTGGTCCTGCAATAATGTTAGCTAATATATCGCCACTTTCATCCTGTTTCCAATCATAATTATGAAGGAAAGCCCTACCTTCTAAGTCACAATCCTGAGTTAATTCTCGTTGCCCGATAATAAAAGATGCATTACGAGCTAATCCCCATTCTGGACGTATTTCACTCCAATCTTCTGCAAATCGATGTGCCTCTTTACTCGCATTTTTTATTTTCGTTTTAAAATTTGGTAATTGCGTTAAACGCTCTCTATTTGCATGTTGGCTCACATTTGGCATAATCGATTCGATACAATCAAATGCTTCTTGCGCAGTTTCCGAAAGTTCTGGGACGTAAATCCATTCCAATTCGTCCACTGTTGTTTTATGTTCAGCTGCTGCAAAAATGGTATCCTCAGGAATTTTAATACCTTCAGCAAACAACGCCTCTCTCACTTCTGGAAGATTACATAAAGTAGCAAAAACTCTTGCATTGAATCCTCCTGCTGCTCCGCCACAAGCACCACACTCAAGTGCTGCAGCATAAGGGTTGTTCGTACTTTGACTACTATGTCCGCACATTACAACTAAAGGAGCAAATTTTTCTGTCAGTCCCACCATTTTTAAAGCTTGACGCACATAGTTCACTTTTTCTTCTTTCGTAAAACCGATAGGTATCTCGCCCTTTGTGTCATGAACATGATTAAGCGAGAATGTTGTATCAGGTTTTTGTAACATAGTTTTACGAAGGTTACGAATGAAACCACCAACTCCTCTTGGGACAAAGCATCTTGTCACCATCTGTAGACCAAGTAAAGGACCACTTAACTCAGGTAGCGCCATACTTGTCAGTACGTTCTGTTTCATCGTTTTAAAAGTATAACGTACCGAACTGCCTACCCTCTTACGTTGCTCATAAGATTTAAGTTCATTTTCATTTGTGAGCTCTTTTATTTGATGTTTCGGTTTGAGTATAACTGGCAAAGAAGGATGGTTGTTATTACTACCTAGTTCACTAGTTGCAATTGGTAACCCAAAGAAACCAGCTATTCCAAATGTTTCAAACGGACCTAATTTTTCAAGGTGGCGACGAAACGGTTCTGAACGTACATCAATACAGAATGCTAATTGAGCTACTACACGCTTTTTATCATTGGTTGCACGTTGTGTAGAAGCAATCTTCTCCCTTAATTGCTCTGCATGCGTTTGTTCCCAAGCTTCCAGCCAAAGTTTCTTGCGAATATTTTCATCAAAACGATAAGCGAATACTAATAATTCACTTTGTTCAGTAGCAGGCATTTGTAACCATTCCCGTGTTGAAATATTCCCCCAATAAATCCAAGAAGCTATAAGTGGGACGATCGAAACTTTTTTCTCAACCTTTTGATTTTTTAAAGGTAAATAAGGTTTTACAATAGCCAGCTCCATAGAAATTCGAACTGCTAAATATTCTATGAGAAGTTCCTGTTCCTGAATTGATTGTTGTGAGCGCCATCGTATCATTCCTGCCCACCCAGGCAAAGAAAGTAAGTGCCCTTCAAGGTAAGATTGTATGTTAGATTCAGAAATTCCTAGTTCAGATAATGCTCTCGCTAAAGCTACTTCGGCATCTTGTGGCCAATTTTTTAAAACTTTACGCTCATTTTTACTGAGCGCTGGATCAAATTTAATAAGGTGTTGCCATGCGCGATAAAAACCTTTCTCTCGATTTGGCATCGTCCAATTTGATCCGGATTCATCAAGATATAATTTACACCATTTAATGATATGATAATTAAGAACATCAGATAGGTTTTCACTATTTTGACTCTCTATAAGCGAACTTATTGGCTGCATAACAGAGGCTTGCATACTTGCTGTATTTATATAATTCATTTCTTCTGCCAATTTATTTACTTCTGGCGATGATAATAGACTAGAAGGTAATTTTTCTAACTTTAAAGCTGCTTGGCAAAATCGCTCTGCTTTCTCTCGCGGAATATGAAAAGATTGTGAATCCAGCCAACGAGACAAACTCATTTGTAAAAGTGATTCCTCAATCTCACCTTTCGCTTTTGCCGAATGAATCATGGAGGCACTAGGATAGATATCCACATTACGAGCTTCTTTTAACCAATTTGCGACTTGTTCAAATGATTGCTTTTCAAGTCCCATCCAAGGGTGGTGAGCTGCAAACGTAGAGATAGGCCAAAGTGGCGCAATAACTCGGCTAGCAGATGCAACTAAATCATTTATATTATTTTCTTGCATATCAATGTTTGTATCTTTCTTTAATATTGACGATATGCTCATCACGAATTACCTCCCTTTGATACATAATGTTTCAGATAGCTTGGGTGACTTTCTACTGACTTTCGTCTCGCCTCACCTACTCGAACTAACCAAAGATAAAGTACAGCGAATAAAGTAGAAGATTGATGACGAGTAACGAAAGTACTAATAACACTACTAAATAGTAAAATACATATAACAAAGATAACGGCTGGAGCTGAAGGTTGAACACTTTGATAAATATCAGTATGCAACCATTTATAAAGAGAATTATGAACGGTAAAGTAAATGAGAGAAAATCCAATCAAAACAATTACGCCAGCAATTCGTCCCATTCTTCCCTCTCCAAAAACAACAAGCTGTTTCCATGAAAAGTATAGTGACCAGCCTAAGATTAACGCACTAACTAGTTGATACCCCTCTCCAGAAGTCATAAACCAGAAAGTAATTGCTATAAATAATCCTAAAACACGCCCAACTATAATCCATAAATTGGACATCTTTTCATTAGACTGATTCACTACCCCAAAACGTTGCACGGAAGAACCAGCTTGTAAAAATAGTGTAGCTTTAAACAAACCATGTAAAATTAAATGAATAATAGCCGCTAAATAGGCGCCTAATGCACATTGAATAAGCATAAATCCCATTTGTGCAATAGTTGAACCTACTAGCTGACGTTTATAATCAACTTGGACTAAACTAATTCCTGTACCTATTAAGATAGAAATACTAGAGAAAATTAGTAAAATTATTTGTGCAATATCATCATGAAAAAGAGGTGAAAATCTAGTTAACATGATACCGCCAGCATTTACTAAACCCGCATGCATAATAGCAGAAACAGGAGTTGGAGCAACAGCAGACTCAATTAACCATCTTTGAAAAGGCCATTGTGCTGCTGGAATCATCACCGCTAATATAATTAATAAGTTAATTCCTGTTCTCTCCAATGTTCCATGTAGCACTACATTTTCATTCGTTAAAACTGATGTTAACTGCCACTGTCCTGTTACTTGAAAAAGCCAAATGATAGCTGATAGTAAGGCAATCCAACTTATTGTAAATAGGTATCCAGAGATTTTAGTTGCTTCACTAACTACTTTCCACCCTTTATTTAGCCCTATAAGTAGAACCAGTCCTATAAGCGTTGCTCCCCAACAAATGAGCATTAAGCGAAGATCATCACTTAACCATGCAACCGAAGATACACCTGTAGTAAATGTAAAAAGTGCAAAGTATTTTCGATATGAGCGATCTCCCATTAAATAACGTACAGAGAAACGCTGAATGATTAAACCAATTGTAAGAACAAAGAAAGCCATTAACCAAGCTAAAGTATCTAGATGCCAAGGCCCCACAACTCTATCTCCATTGTTATTAACAAGTGCGAGTAAAGAAACCAATGAAGGTAAAGCAGCGATACCAATATGGATATGAACAAAACGTAAAGGTATCCTTGCATTTAAAAATAATAATCCACTTAGCCAAGAAGCACTAAGCGCCATAAAAAATAAAGTTAACAGTGTTGATGAACTCAGCGAAATTAACATGTTAAATACTCCCTTCTAAGCGAAAATAGCCTATAAAAATTCCTTTTCATTACGATAGTTTTTTTAATTTCAATTTTCATTCACTCTTTTTAGTACATCGTTTTTTCCCATAAAAAAAACCGACAACTTCCATAATTCAATGATTTTATATCATCATTGAATTATGGAGATTGTCGGTTTCACTTCAACTAACTTCAATAAAGTTTTTTGAAGAGCTCCCATTTTATAGAGGATAGTAATGTATGTATTACTCCTATTAAAAATAACAGTATATCTCTGATCTCCTAGATTATGCAATCAATATATCAATTTATGTTATGCGCTATCTTTCAATTAAGAAACTTTTTCATTTAGTCAATATTACATATTAAAAAAATGCTAAAGCCTTAATTATAGCAAACAGTTAAAATAAGCATCTATTAATTTTTTAAAACAATTATAAGATAAACTATATTAAGCAATTTGTCAATTTATTTATCATTTTTTTTGAGCGTTATTCCAATTAAAATTCAGTATACGTAAATAATTTCAAGTTATTAATTATTATCATGTTAATAAATTTAAATAAAGCGCAAAACTTTTAGGTTTCTTAATTATCTCCCACTAACCCTACGGTGGTTTTAATTTTTAAAATTTTTCCTCAAGATTATGAAACAATTTAAAAATCATTACTCGTTCACCAGTACGGGAGCTTATATCCGTATGAAAACTTTTCACTTTTTCTCCAGTTAATTCTAGTATAATCTCTTTCAAATCTTCAATTCCAGATTCAACTAGCTCCGAACGATTTTTCTTTATCGTTAGCATACCGTCTTTTGTTTCGCAAACCGTATATTCAGCTGGCGTTAAAATACCTTGTAAATTTACGATAATCATATCCCGTAATATATCTGTCTTAACGGATATAGACCCGCGTCCTAGGTAGTCCTTTTCCCAGTGAGTAATTGCTTTGCTTATCTCTGATTCAATAGAGCCTTTTGAGTTTTTCATCTTTGTATCCTCCTTCAATAAAATGTAATTACATTTATAATTACAATAACAATATAATAATCTGGATTGATTTTATTTTCAATTATTGAGAAGAATTTATAGGAATCGTTGTCATGTATCCTTTAGTATTAAGGTGAATTTTTATATTGTAATATACATTTTTTGATTATCCCCCGACAAAATACTCTTACTATAAAGACTCTGTTGCATAGATTTCAAAAAAGGACATTCCGGAGAAAATAAGAAAACTCTTGTAACGTAATATACAAACAAAAAATCCTACACTTATGAATAGGATTTTTCTCTTTTTATATTAGTCAAAAAACTAAAAGTATACCTGCCCTCCAAACATATTACCGATTGAGTTTATGCATATTTCCTTCGAATTTTGCCAACCACCAATAACAGTAAAGGAATCCCTAGCTCATAAACGGGAAATGCAATTGGAATTACGAAAAATATGTAGTAATAATGGGTAAATGTTTGGATATTTTTAACTGACACAGCTATGATGAACGAAATAGGAGCAAGAACTAACGCTACTTTTCGCCAATCCTTCAAATGAAATATTTGTGCTGTTCCATAACAAGCGATAAACATGTATAACGCCAATTTCACAAAAATACTAAAAAACCAAATAATAACTATCAAAATATCCACATTTTGAATGAACTCCATGACAGATATGTATCGGCTCAAATCGTAAACCGGATACAAAAAACTTGAAGATAAATTCGGACCGAATGTTAAAATGACCGCTAATGTTCCAATCGTTACCATGAAAACGGCTAATCCTACCCCCAACATCGCCCTTGATGACGCTTGCTCTGGTTTATCCATAAAGAAAACGAACATCATCATCATAACAGCCTCTCCAAAAAATGCGGCTACAGGAGTATAGGAACCTTTAAGGATGGGAAGCCAGCCAGAATCGTGATAAATAGGCCGCATATAATCCCAATTCATATTGCCAACATTCAAAATGATTACAAACGTTATCATTAAAAGTACAATTGGCCCTATGATTTCACTTAAACGTCCAATACCTTCCACCCCTCCTTGGTAAATGATAAAAATGAGCAATAACATCGCAGTAAAGACAATGACCCACAAAGGTGTATTATGAAACAAAGCGATAATAATGAATTCACCAAATTCACGGACGGTTATCCAAATTATCATGTACCACCCAAAGAAGTAAGGAATCATCAGTAGCTTTCCTAGCCATTTACCAAGAATAGTTTGACTAAATTCAATGAGAGTTTGTTTCGGATAAAGCGAACCAAGTGTAGTTGCCAAAAAAGTAAGAGCAACCCCTATCAATCCTGCAATCAAAATCGAGATCCACGCATCTTGTTTGACAGTACGAATCGTCGCTGGAATAACTAGAAGGAGTGATTGTCCCACTTCAAAAGTGAACATCATCCAAAAGATTTGCCTGCCAGAGATTTTCATCGAATTTCTCACACTCTATATTCCTCCTTATTTTTTCATTTCATTTTTCTTCAACTGCAACGGTGGTCCAGTCAGTCCTACTCGCCGAATAGTAAGCTTTGTATGAAGAGAAACCTCCACTTTTCGAAATTGTTTACTCCAATTCTTTTTTAACTCTTTCCATTCGGATGGATATTTTTGATGAATGGCTTCTCCAAATCCAAAGATATCGGTTCCGTATTGTTTTTGAACCTTTTTAATAGTTTGGAGAGCTTCCTTTTCGGACTGTTTTTCCAATACATGTTCTAAAAGAGTAAGATTTTTTGGCTGCGAAAGATCTAAATTCGTATTGTTCTCCTGAATTGTTCCTTCACCAGAAAAAACAATGTCACACTTAATTGTGTCCCCTTGTATAGTAGGTATGATTTTTCTATTGATCTTTGTCATATATAAACTTGCACTACCATTTCCTTTAGAGGCCGTTGCTGTAACTGTCTGTTTACTTAAACGATTCACTATCCAAAGAGTAGTTAACCATTCCTGCATGTTCAAGTATCCTACCAATTTGAAATCGTTGTTAAATATAGCACCGCCTACAATTTGAAACCCTTTGACCTCAGTTTTTCCTTTTTTATGAGACACATTTAGTTTAATAACGGGTAAAATCGGAGTGATTCCATCACTCGTACCAGCAATAAGAAAATTTAATAAAGACATATCTCCCGCTGCCTCTATTTGCATATGCTCTTTAAGTGCCCCAAGTGCCGGGATAGACTCTAAAGGGATGGATGCTTTCAGAAAATCTTTTGCAGTATTCCCTTTTATGACAAACACACCTGCTCGTAATCGAATATCAGGATCGCGGCTATATGCATCTAAAACTGGAGCAAGACCACTTTTAGCCATTTTTTCTCCAATCAATATTACACGCTGGTGCCCTCGAAAAATTTCTCTCGACATTTTTGTTTGCATCATTTGTATAGCTTCATGTGTATCCCTTCCCGTTCCCGATTCTGTAAAAAACGCTTTTCCTGCATTACTTCTTCCGCTCTGTCCCATCCCCATTTTTGATGGAATAATAAACTGAGCACTAATTTCAATCTTATTATTCTTCGCTTGATCAAGTCCCCATCCTAATTCTATTGCCAAATCATTTAATTCTGTCCGATCCCAACATCCCGTCAAGAAGCATAAAGAAATGACCAGTATCATACAGAGTGCCTTGTGCAGGCTCATTCTGTTTCCCCTCCCCGTTTCTCATCTGGCTTTTGTCCACCTGGAAAACGGACTTTCTCTTCACCAGATACCATTATTGGGCGGTGGGTCATATTCCAACGAGGTGTTCGGAGAAAAACATCCTTTAAATCACGAGGAGTCTGTGGTGCAACTGGACTTAAATACGGAATGCCAAAAGAACGAATGTTAGTTAAATGAATCAAAATCGCAAGGGTACTTATTGCAACACCGTATAGCCCGAGCATCCCTGCCAATAACAGCATCGGAAAGCGTAACATCCGGTAAGCTGTTCCTAAGTTGTAGCGCGGGAACGCAAATGACGCAATACCGGTCGTCGCCACAACAATGACCAAAGGTGCGGAAATAATACCTGCTTGCACAGCAGCTTGCCCGATAACAAGTGCTCCGACAATACTAACTGCTGATCCAACAGGTTTTGGTAACCGAACCCCCGCTTCCCTCAAGCCTTCAAATAAAAACTCCATCATTAGCGCTTCTATGACAGCCGGGAACGGAATGCCTTCTCGCGCAGCTGCAATACTAATAAGCAAATTTGTCGGTATTAATTTAGGATGAAAGGTTGTAATAGCAACATAGAGAGAAGGAAGAAATAATGAAATATTAATTAATATTAAACGTATCCATCGAACAAAAGTTGTGTAGATGGAGCGTTCATAATAATCCTCCGCTGCTTGTAGACCAGTCCAAAATGTCATAGGAACAATCAAAACGAAAGGTGTGTTATCTACTAAAATGGCGACTTTCCCCTCTAATAAACTTGCACAAACCGCATCTGGCCGCTCAGTATTTTGAATTTGTGGAAAGGGTGAAAAGGGTTGGTCCTCAATAAACTCTTCAATGAAAGCTGACTCCAATACTCCATCAATTTGAATTCGCTTTACCCTTTGGCGAACTTCATCCAAAACCGAATCAGGTGCAATTCCCTCAATATAAGCAATTACCACATCTGTCTGTGACAATTCCCCAATCGAATAAGGTTCCATTTTTAGTTTTTGGCTTCGAATTCTTCGGCGAATCAGGCTCGTATTGACCCTTATCGTTTCCGTAAACCCGTCCCGAGGGCCACGAACAGAGATCTCGGCAGCCGGCTCTTCAATACCTCGTTTTTCAAAACCTTTTAAATCAGCGACTAGAGCTTGACTTTCTCCTTCTGTTAAAATGACAACATTCGCTTTCAATACTGCTTCTATAACCTCACGAACTTTAGAGATTGTCTTTACTTGAGAAACCGCAATTAGCTGATTTTGTATAATTTCTCCTACCGAATCCACACTCTTTACTCCACTAGGCAGACCTTCAAACATCATTGGTTTCAAAACAACTTGTTCCACAACTTTAGTGTCAATTAATCCATCTATATAAATGAAAAGAATTTCATTTTGACTATCTATGATTATTGGACGAAAAACAATATCGGAACAATTTTCAAAAACTTGTCTCAAAACTTCTTCATTCGCAGATACACTCTGCTTGAGTTCGCACTCTTGATCATTTTGGAGCAGCATACTTGCACTCTCAAGTTCCTGAATATCTTTTCTCAAACGCTTTCTACTAAGTTTTTTCATCATACTACCCCATTTATCGAGTGGTTTATGTTTTGAACCCAATTGTTAGTAATTTCTTGACAGAATAGCTTTAAAAAACCGTTCCACTAAATGTTTTTTTGTAAGTAATCATTTATCTAGAAAACAAAAGGAAAATATCCCCTCTATATCCTTCTTAAAATTTCCTTACACATGAAAATTATTCAATTTTTTCTATAAGTTAGTTATTCTAAAATGAGGTATCCATAAAGTAACTTGTAAATTCTGCTTTGTTAAATTGGTAGTAATAAGCTTATAGAAGCGAGCAAAAAAAGCATGTCCTGAAGAAAGATAAATCAGAACATGCTCTTAATTTATTTATTTGATACTATAGACGTTGATCTTTCTGGAAGTTTAGTTGAAAATGATCCGCTTCATTGTATACCCCGAATTCATATCCTTTTTCCTTATAAAATTTAATAATTTCCGGAAGCGCTTGTAATGTCTGTAGTTTTTCATGCATTAGAACTACTTCCACATCTTCTGTTGTTGTACGCTTTACATTTTCTATAATTTGCTGTGGGTTACCTTTTAATTTCCAATCATTTGAATCTATCGTCCAATCCCAAACTTTTATTCCTGCTTCTACAATTTTGTTACGAATGTCCTGCCCCTTTAATCCTGGTGCAGATCCATATGGGGGACGGACTAGTTTAGGAGTTGTACCTGTAATATTATGAATAAGAGCTAACGTTTCTTTCATCTCCGTTACAAATTGTCCTTTTTTGTATAGCTTATCACTATTATGTGTCATACTATGTGCACCAATATAATGTCCTTCTTTTACTGCTCGTTTTACATTTTCCTGAAAACCAGTATTCTGTAAATTGCTACCTTGCATAAAAAATGTCGAAGCAACATGTTGCTCTTTTAGTACATCTAAAAATTTGCCAGTTAATTCGCTAGGACCGTCATCAAATGTTAAATAAACAACCTTTCCTACTGGTTTTCCATCAGCTCTTTTCTGTTTTGCCAGCGATGTGTCTTCTTTCTTTCCTTGTTGTTGCGTATTAGCTAGCCTAATATTTTCATTAGCTACCCCTTTCGCTGGGATAGAGTTCCATTTCCCTATTAAAAAGAACGTGAAAAAGGTCGTTGCTAAAACAACTCCTAGAGATAGTATTGCCTTAGTTACTACACTTGTTTTTTTCTTATTTTGTGATTCTTTCATTATGTTTCGATCCTTTCTCTACTCATTTTCATATTCATTATTTATGCAGCTAAACATTAACTTCAGCTGATATTTACAATAAATAGATTAATAGAGGAAGGCGAAGATAAAATGCAGATAATGTCGAAATTAGTTAAAGAATAGCCTATTACATCCACTCTTTAAAAAAATATTTGTTTCTCTACTACAGTTAAATTTGAAAACTGGATATACATCCAAAATAAAAAATATTACTCTTTCTAAATAACATTTTCACATCAAGATAATAGCATACCGGTATAAAGATAAAATACAGAGATGGCCGTACTATTGAAATTCTATTATAATTTTGTAATTGGAATTCATTTGAACCAAATGAAGAACTAGAAGAAATATTATTATGTGGAGGTACTCCGATGAACCTTGTAATTAGAGAGTTAGAAACAAATGATTTAGATAATCTCCCGGAGATTGATGACAGTTTTATAGTGAATGCTCGGTTAATTCTTTCTCTTTCCAAAGGAAATAGACGCATAGAATATACAGTAGAAGACGTTCCAAGTTATGAAAAAAGTTATTTACAAAATCAAGATGATAATGAAGAACTAGCTTACAATGAATATATAAATAAACCTAATCAAGTCATTTACATAGCTCTGTTACATAACCAAATCATTGGATTAATGGTATTGAAAAAGAATTGGAACCACTATGCTTACATAGAAGATATAACGGTAGATAAAAAATATCGTACAATCGGAGTTGGCAAAAAATTAGTTGATCAAGCAAAGCAGTGGGCAAAAAAAGGAAATATGCCAGGTATCATGCTTGAAACGCAAAATAATAATGTCGCAGCATGTAAGTTCTATGAAAAATGCGGATTTGTAATTGGTGGGTTTGATTTTCTTCTTTATAAAGGTTTGGATATTGAAAATGATGAAGTTGCGATTTATTGGTATTTGCATTTCAAATGAAACTGTTTTAAACATGAAACAAAGTCAAAATAAAAACCCCAATCTCTCTATATTAAAATTGAGAAACTGGGGTTAAGTTACTTAACAATATTTTTCATTTAAAACAAATAACTAATTAATAATCCTGCTGATAATAAGAAGCCGAAAATCGTATTTGTCATCGCTGTTGATTTCATTGCGATGCGCATATATCCAGGATCCTTTGCCCCTTTTTGGAAACTTTGAATCGCAGAAATTGGCTTTCTCAAACCTAAGAACATAACTAATGCCCAAGGGCTTATATAACCCATTAATACAATTACGGCAATCCATAAATACGCAATGAAAAATGCTACCGCTAGTGTTACCACAGCTTTCTCTCTCCCAAGGAGGATTACTAATGTCTTTCTTCCACCTTTAATATCTTCTTCGATATCTCGGATGTTATTTGACATATTGATTGCACCTACTAAAATTCCAATTGGAATGGAAATCAATACACTTTCAATCGTTACAGTATTCGTTTGAATAAAGAAAGCAATGAGTACAAAACATGTCCCCATTAACAACCCAGAAACTAATTCTCCAAACGGAGTGTACGCAATTGGTAATGGACCGCCTGTATATAAATAGCCAATCGCCATTCCAATTAAACCGATGACGACTAACCACCAGCTGCTATTCATACAAATATAAACTCCAATAATTGCTGCTACTACATACAATAAAAGGGCAACTGTTAACACATTTTTTGGCTTCAATCCATGACGGACAATTCCGCCACCGATGCCAACGGATTCAGCGGTATCTAATCCACGTTTGAAATCATAGTACTCATTAAATAAGTTCGTTGCTATTTGCAGCGCTAAACATGCAAGCATCATCGCAATAAATAAAAGCCAATCAATTTTGGCAACATAAAGTGATGCCACTGTCCCTAAAATTACAGGAGAAAACGTCGCCGTTAATGTATGCGGGCGCGTCATCTTCCATATTAATTTAGCGGAACTAATTTCCTTTTCATTCCCCATAACTCTGTTCAATCTCCCTACATTTTAAGTATAAATTACTAGCAGTATCTTTCTATCTATTTCCTGCCACGCATCCATTCATTATAGCAATAAATGATTATCCTTTCTAACAAATCAACTTTTAATAAAGTAAAATTTATAAAATGAAACTTTACCATCTTCACATAATATTCTGTATTACTCCTAAGAGTAGTTTTAAAGCGATGCGATAAGTAAATGAAATACATAATAAAAAAGAGCCAATCTCCAACACAATAGAAGATTGACTCTTTCCTTTATTTATTCCCCTGTTTCAGAAAATCGCTTTATACGTTCACCAATTTCATCGCGAACACGTTGAAATTCAGACCATTCTTTTCCTGCCGGGTCATCAAATCCCCAGTGAACACGATTTACGTGCGAAGGTGTCGAAGGACAAACAGAATCCGCATGACTACAAAGTGTAACGACTAAATCAGCATTATTTAAAATGTTTGTATCAATCATATCTGATGTTTGATTTGTTATATCGATATTCACTTCATTCATTGCTTTAATCGCATTGGGATTCACTCCATGTGCTTCGATTCCTGCAGAATATACATTCCACTTACCTCCTAAATATTGTTTACCCCACGCTTCTGCCATTTGGCTTCGGCATGAATTTCCTGTACATAAGAAATAGATTGTTTTTTTGTTTTCCATGTTGTTTTCCACCTTTATTTTTAAATTTAGACTGATTGATTATTAAAATATTTACGTTTAAACCAAAAAGCAACGTTTACAAGTGCAATCATGACAGGTACTTCAACTAAAGGACCGATAACAGCAGCGAATGCTGCGCCCGAATGAATACCAAACACACCAACTGCTACAGCAATTGCTAACTCAAAGTTATTACTACCTGCTGTAAATGCTAATGTTGTGGTTACCGGATAGTTTGCACCAATTTTTCTTCCCATAAAGAAAGAAACAAAAAACATTACAATAAAATAAATGAGTAATGGAATTGCTATTCTTACTACATCTAGTGGTACGCTAACAATCATCTCCCCTTTTAAAGAGAACATAACGATGATCGTAAATAGCAATGCAAGTAATGTAAGTGGACTAATTTTAGGTATAAACACCTTTTCATACCACTGTCTTCCTTTTAACTTAACTAGTACAAAGCGTGTCAACATACCTGCTATAAAAGGAATTCCCAAATAGATAAATACTGATTTTGCTACTTCTATCATTGTAATATCGACAATAGCACCTTCAATCCCTAACCATTCTGGAATTACAGTTACAAATACGTATGCATAAACTGAGAAAAAGAGCATTTGAAATACCGAATTAAAAGCAACTAAACCTGCCGCATACTCTTTATCCCCATCAGCAAGGTCATTCCAAACAATGACCATTGCAATACAACGTGCTAACCCAATCATAATGAGACCAACCATGTATTCTGGTTTATCAGGAAGAAAAATAATTGCTAACACAAACATAAGTACCGGACCAATAATCCAATTTTGTACTAAAGATAGAACTAACACTTTTACATCTTTAAATACTCGGCCCATTTCCTCATAGCGAACTTTCGCTAATGGTGGATACATCATTACAATTAAACCAACAGCAAGTGGAATAGACGTCGTTCCAACCTGTAATGTATTTAGTCCGTCTACTACACTAGGAAACACAAACCCTAAACCAATCCCAACAGCCATCGCTAGAAAGATCCATAGTGTTAAATATCGGTCTAGAAAAGATAAACGTTTCATTTTATTTTCCATCTCCTATTAACAGCAAGAATTTTTAACTATCTCATTTGAAGTCGTGCAACAAGATGGATCATCAATTTTATGAACATCACTATGTGCTTTTGTATAAAAGAACTCCCACTCATTACCATCAGGATCCGTTACCCAAAACTTATCTTGCACCGCATAGCAACAAGTCGTATCCATCTCATCACGCGCGAAGAAACCTTCTTTTTCTAATCGTTCTTTATGCAATGTAATTTCTTCAGCTGTATCCACTTGGAAACCAAAATGATTTACCTGATTTCCCTTCACCTCATCTCGTACGTTCAGCGTAAAATTAAGTCCTGGCGTCTCTAATAAAAATTTTGCATAATCCGTTTTCACTTTAACTGGTGAAACACCAAATACCTTTTCATAAAATTCAATAGACTTCTCTAAATTCGTAACGTTTATACCGACGTGAACATATCTCATACCTTATTCCTCCTCTTTATATATCATTAATCAATTTTTTTTGATTAATAAATTAAAACTTTAACAGCAGCTACCTTTTCCTGTTTTTCTAAAGATACAGCACAATTCTTCTGATAATAAATTATTCACTTCCGCATCATTTAAATCATAATAACTCCACGTACCTTTTGTTTCTTTTACAATCAAACCTGCATCTAATAAAATTTTTAAATGATATGATAATTTAGATTGCGTCATTTCAAAAACTTCTGTTAAATCACATACACACGTCTGTCCTCGCTGGCAAAGTTCATACATGATTTCTAAACGTTTCTGATCCGCCAACGCTTTAAACTTTTTCTCATAGAGCTGAAAATTTTGTGCCACTGTAGTTCACTTCCCTTCATCAACTTTTTTTGATGTTTATAGTATATACGTAGATGAGTTCTATATGCAACTTATTAATCAAGTTTTTTTGATTTATCTAAAAAACTTCCTCGCATCATATCTTTGTTACAATTAAAAAAGACCATAACCTTTTCAAAAATGAAAAACTACGGTTCTTTTTACAACTTAATAGTTACAATATTTCCGAGAAATGGAGTCTCTATAACTATTTTAAATTTTAATTTGATCATTATAGAGTAGTGCCCCATCACCCTCAATCTAAGAAAAACAAATACCCCAAAATGAGAAAAATCGATATAACTCTTGTTTTTGGTGCATATTCATAAAAAGCACGTCAACCTTTCTCATTAACATAAGAGAATAGTAACGTGCTTTTAATTTCAAAAATTGTCTAAGATGGTTGTGGGGCGGGCCCCCCATAAGAACGGTATCTAAAAGATTGTATGATAGGTGTTAGTTCCATTCCAATGGCCTCAGCCGGCAATTAACTCAAATACCGATTTCGGATGACCGCCATGTGATGAAGTTCGTGTCCTGCGACGCCGTACGCGAGGGCGCGCGCCGTAATGCTTAGGTTGTTGGCTGTGCCCTTGCGGGTCCACGCCTCAGCCGGTAGCCCGCGCAGCAATGTGATCGTTGATTGCCGTACGGCCCGGTAGTCTTCGGCCAATTGCGAGGTTGTCCAGCTTCCGAAAGGAGGTATGAATAATTCCTGATCGAAACCGGTCAGAGGCGTCTGGTCCCCTCTTGCGAACCGGAGCAGGCGGTAGGTCATGACGCGTTCCGCGTCTGTAATGTGGCCCACGACTTCTTTCAGCGTCCATTTTCCTTCCGCATACCGATATGTGGCCTGGCTTTCGGTCAACGATGCCAGGAGCTCTGTCATTTGCTTTTCCTGGGCGAGCAGAATGTCGATGATGTTACCGTCCGGCACCAAACGGATATATTCGCCGGAGCTCCCGGCGTATTCTTCTTCTGACGGTCTTTGATTCATGCGTAGTCACCTCTTTATGTAGATATAGAAAATTATAGCGCTCGTCTATGTCTAACAAATTCGCGAAATGATAGAACTTCCCTTCTAATAATTGAGGATAAGCAACTATTTAGTCGGTCGCCACACTATCCGGATTCGTTAGCACAATAAGCAATGCTAATCAATGATGCATAAAAATTATCTGTTATACAATATTTCGAAGTTATTAATATATATTGAGTTATTCCGAAACATACATAAATACATTTTGTCGAAACTATTAAAAAAGAAGAATTTCTCTAACTGAAGAATTAATAATTGTGTTACCAATATGTAAAAATCTCAATTTAAAACTAAAGGAGAATAAAATGGGACAAATAATTGTATCGATGTACCTCTCACTAGATGGTGTCATGGAGGAAACAGCTTGGACTGCTCCATATTTCAATGAAGAAGTAGCAAAGTTTCAATCCGATTTACTGTTTGAAAGTGAAGCTCTTCTACTAGGGTGAGTAACCTATCAAGGTTTTGCAGCTGCCTGGCCTTCTATGACTGATGAAGAAGGTTTTGCTGATAAGATGAACAGCATGCCTAAATTTGTTGCCTCAACAACATTGGAAAAAACCGAATGGAATGCAAATCTTATCAAGGGTAATATTGTAGAAGAAATATCGAAACTGAAGGAACAGCCCGGTCAGAACCTTTTAATTTATGGTAGTGGTGAGCTTATACAAACATTGATGCAACACGACCTCATTGATGAATATCACTTTATAATCAATCCCGTTATCGTAGGGAGCGGAAAGCGTCTCTTTAAAGACCAGAGTAATACAAAAGCATTAAAACTTATAGAAACAAGAACGACCAATTCAGGTGTCGTTATTCTTTCCTATCAGCCGGAGAAAAAAGAATAATTATTGATAAATTATATAAAAAAAGATTGACTCTTTCAGATCAGGAAAAGTTAAAAATAACTTCCAATAACGAGAATAATGTAAATAAGCTGTCCATGTAGACAGCTTATTGTTTTTTTGCTTAGCGTGCAAAATTCGCGTCTTGTTCGCGGGACCCCAAACAGTACGATTTTATTCCAAAGACACAACGATTTTACTACACACTTTTTATTTATCCCACACTCTCATCTGCTAGTATTACTATTTTTTATTACTAATGTTGCCGTTTCACTCGGATGGCTAAGAGGAAAATGATGGCCATATGGAACAAAATCAACCTTACCAAGATGCGATGGAGCAGAATAGGCTCTGTCATAATCCCCCCAAATAATGTGAAGATTATACTTTGTTACTTCATTGAAATCACCTTGATCGTTTTTCAGGAGTAAACTGTTAAGCTGAACCGTAGTATTTAAAATTCTAGGAGAAGTAAAACTGTTACTTATTTTTTCAATATAATGTTCAGGGATGCTCTCCGTACTTTCAAACAAACCATTACTTAATAAATAACGCCCTATCAAATTAGTAGTTGCTAATTTTAATGTCCATTTGTTCATAAATTGAGGAACATTTAGCGATTTAGCATTTTTTTTAGCAACAGGTGGCTGAAGTAAAGTGATTGAATACTTCTTATCTATGTACTCTTGTACCAATGCTTCCAGAAGAATAAACGCACCGAATGAATGGCCAATTAGATGTGCACCATTCGTAGCTTTCTCCAATAACTTTTTCACTACATTCAAATAGATATCTAGAAGATTTTTCTCTCGTTTAAAAGGAGAACGTCCCAAACCTGGAAGATCCAAAATCCATACAGGTTGACCAGTTTTTTCATGAAGCTCTTGTGCTAAAGGAAATAAATCCTCTCCATCACTCAATAAACCATGTAATAAAATAAACGGTTTACCCTCTCCTTGTAATTGGTAAAGGGTAGTGTTATCGCATAATGTTCGTTTAAATAAATGATTATGCTGGCCATTTTGATACATCATTCGATAATCCAGATCAGCTACTACGGCAGGCAAAAATTTCATTACACTCGTCTTCTTAAACCAATCTCCTCCCATAATTTTTTTCGCTGAAACATTTGGGAAATTTTGTTTTGTAATAAAATTCAATCCATCAGAAGGAATTTTTGTTATTTTACTTACTCCACTATTCATAATTGCTTTCATAAGTGGCATTGGAACAGAGATTTTTGGTGCCCTCATATTCATACTTTCCGACATAATACTTAATAATTCAGCAATGTTCTGATCGTACTGTTTGTCTTCAACAAGTGTATATGTTTGAATAGTCGGTTGCTCCAATCTGAAAACCTGCATAATAAACTTCGCAAGCTCATCGTTTGAAATAAGTGGTAACCTATATCCCTTACCTCCAGGAATCACTGGCATGAGCCCTCTTCGTATACTCATCACAAGCAAACCTAATCCTGCTATCTGCTCTGTACTCCCTGTTTTACTACTACCGACTACAGTTGGCGGATTAATTACAGAAAGCGGATAACCTACTGCTGATGCCTGCTGACGGATATAAAGATCTGCTAAAAATTTTGTTCTCTCATATGGATTTTTTATTTTCAAATAATTGTTTCCTTCTTTAAACACATCAATTGCAATCTTGCTATTTTTATCATCAAAGGGACTCATATAACCTACAACATGAATAAATTGTTGCAAACCCTTCAATTGATGAATACTTTTAGCTAATTCACTAATATGTTTGGCGCCATTTAAAAATACGGAAGCTGCCTCTTTACTTGTCGCTTGAATATCCATGGGGCCTCCTGCATGAATAATCACATCCGTTTTCAATACCCTCTCCTTATCTTCAGCACTTAGACCTAAATCTATTTTCGTCAAATCACCTTCAATAAAGTGCATAACTTCCTTTTTTAAGATGCCTCTTTCTTGAAAAAGGCGTGTTGCTTTATTTTTCGACCTCACTAAAAGAAGAATTTTAACATCCTCTTTGGCTAATTCTTTTACTAATTGTTTTCCAATAAAGCCTGTTCCACCAGTTAAAAATACTGTTCTCATATAAAATCCTCCCTTTAGTACTACTTAGTACTAATTTGATGTAAAAAAAATGCTTCTTTTATCGAAGCAATTTTAAAAAATGATCTGCTGTTTTCGTGATTACAGTTGCATCCTTCAATGTTTCTGAAATAAATAACGCTCCTTCAAGATTTGTAATAAAAAGTGATGCAACCTCATCAATATTAATCGTATTTCTAAATTCTCCATTCTCTACCCCTTGTTTAAGTAATAGAGAAACTTTCTTTTGTAATCCTGTAAAAAAAAGACCTATTTTTTCTTTTATTTGCGTGGCCTGTGTAGGACTTTGAATATAAAGAGTAATAAATGGACAGCTTCCCTTATACTCTCTCGATTGAACTCCTTGTGATAATTGCTTTAAAAACAGTTGGATACGATCTTCAACTAAAAATTGGTTCTGAGAAAGTACGTCATCAATTGCAGATTGATACATTTCAATCCAATAATCAACGACCCCTTCTAATAATACTTCCTTATTAGAAAAGTGATAATACACATTAGACTTTGAAACTTTGCTTACACGTACTAATTCATCCATACTTGTATAAGCAAACCCTTTTTCTAAAAATAATGTTGCAGCTACTTCAATCACACGTTTTTGATTCATTAATTTGATCTTTGTCATAACTAGAACTATATAGTACTAATTTAAATATTGCAAGTATTTATGTTAATTTTTAAAAAAGTTTGATTAAAAAAGTTCCACTAACATTGATTTTACTGCAAAAAAATCTTATTTTGAATAAAGTTGAACTGAACCCCGAAATTGTTCATTCACTATCGTCTAATAGGGGGCACCATACATGCCCGTCAACTTAAGAAAAAGAAATGCCCCCTTATTCAAATTGCCTAGCGAAAAAATCACGTTTTAATAGACTTCTTTAGTATGCCTATCTTTCTATAAATTACTAGATTAGCTTGATGGCTATGGAGTAGTGACCCTATAAACAAAACCCACCAGAAACATCTAAAATCTGCCCCGTTACCCAGCGGCTATCAGAAGAAGCAAGGAATGCTACTGCATCTGCAATATCTTCAACTTGCCCTATTCGTCCGAACACAGATGAGTTGGTAGCAAAATTTCGTATTTCCGGATCATCTAGCAATTTTGCATTGATATCTGTCTTCGTATATCCAGGCATAATTGTATTCACTGTTATACCTCTTTCTCCAAGATGTTTAGCTAGAGGCAGTGTCATCGTATTAAGCGCACCTTTACTTAAGCCGTATGCAATTGAGCCTGTAAAACCAAGCCTTACTTCAGCTGATGAAATGTTAATAATGCGACCCTCTGCTCGTATTAATGGTAATGTTTGCTGAATTAAGAAGAATGGTGCTTTAATATTTACGGCCATAATTTCATCAAAAACTTCTTCTGTCGTATTTTCAATCGTTCCTTGTGTACCTATCCCTGCATTGTTTACTAAAATATCAATCTCTGATGCACCAACTCTTATTTGTAATTCATTCTTCAATTGTTCTACTAACTTTTTGACACCATCAACTGAATTGAGATCAGCTTCAATTAAGAATGCTTTTCCTCCATTAGATTCAATCTCACTAATTGTTTCATCTGCAGCTGCCTTATTTCGGCCGTAGTGAATCGCTACTAATGCACCGTCGTTTGCCAATCTCATCGCAATCGCCCGACCAATACCGCGACTCGCCCCTGTTACTATCGCTACTTTCCCATCAAGATTCTTCATTTTTTCCATCCTTCCTAAATTTCCGTTTAATAAAAATCTATACTTATATTTTCATGTAAACCCCAATCATTTTAAATATAAATTTATAGGTAATTTAGTTCCTTTACTTATGATATTATAGTTATAAATCACAATTTACTTTAGAAAATAAATCAAGGGAGATACCCCAATGCAAAATGCAGTAAAACTGGATGAAATCGATCACAAAATAATGAACTTGTTGTATGAAAATGCGAGAATTTCCGTTTCAGAAATAGGACGAATTATATCCATGACGCAACCTGCTGTAAAAGAGCGTATTAATAAACTTGAAGATCAAGGAGTTATAGCGGCTTATCGAACGAAATTTGAGCCTGCAAAAATTAATAAAAACATTCAAGCATTCATCATGTTTAAAACGAGCCAATGCTCTGATTTTATTCAATTTTGTAATGCCGCTCCTGAAGTAACAGATTTATATCGAATTAGTGGGGAGTTTAATTATATGATGAAGGTCATGAGCGATTCGATGGATTCTCTCGCTACATTTTTAGACTCTTTAATGCAATTTGGCTTGTCATCTCCTTTAATTGTTTTAAAGAGTGAGTTTGAGGAGAAATTGTCATTCTAATAAAGGATACGTATTATCCTCCGCTAACAGTAAAAGCTTTTCCTTTATGAGAAAATCCAACAAAATTAATGATTAGTAACAAAAAAAGAACATTGATTTTCAATGTTCTTTTTTATATCTCTACTTATTATTTAGATTGCTATTCGAAAAAAGTACCTTAATCCCCTTACCCTTGATTCCTCTGCGCCTCTCTAAACTCCTCCTTCACCTTCTCTAACAACCCTTCTTCCGTAATTAATCGATACGCCGTATTTGCTAATGCTTTTGCCGATGTAATTAATGCTTTATCTCCAAGTTCTGAACGTGCTGCTTCTCTAAATTCATTCGTATGTGCAATTAAATCATCTGGTCCGATTTTAATGTACGGATGAATTGTCGGTACGACTTGACTTACGTTTCCTGCGTCGGTTGAACCGATTCCTACTCTTTCTTTACGATTTACATCTTCACCTAATAGTTCTAGTTCTTCCGCTACAATATCGTTATATGTTTTTGTTACGAGTAATTCATCGATTTCATTTTGGAATTGATGGATTTTTACTTTCGCACCTGTTGCTAACGCTGCTCCCTCAGCAATGTTTCTTACTTTTTTTGTTACTTCCGCGCATCTTTTTCGCGTTGCTGCACGGATGAAGAACCTAGCCGCGGCATAGTCAGGAATAATGTTAGGTGCTTTTCCTCCTTCTGTAATGACACCATGAATTCTCACGTCTGACGGAAGTTGTTGGCGAAGTGCATTAATACCGTTATAGAGCTGAATAACCGCATCTAATGCGTTAATCCCTTCTTCTGGCGAAGCTGCAGCGTGAGCTGTTTTTCCGTAAAAATGAAAATCAAGTGGATCGACTGCTAGTGAAGGACTCGTTGTCGCTGTTTTTCCGCTCGGATGAATCATAAGCGCCGCATCAATGTCTTTAAATAAACCTGCCTTTACATAACTTGATTTCGCGCTACCATTTGGCCCGCCTTCTTCTGCTGGCGTACCAAACACGACAACTTCTCCGCCAATTTCTTCAAGTGTTTCTGATAATGCAATTGCTGCTGCAACACTAATTGTGCCGATTAAATTGTGACCACACGCATGACCGAGTCCTGGTAAAGCGTCGTACTCCGCTAAAAATGCAATTGCCGGTCCTTGTTTTCCAGAGCTTTTTCGCGCGATAAATCCCGTTTCATGTCCAGCTATATTGTGCTGCAACTGAAACCCTGCACTACCTAGTAATAAACTTAACGTTCTTGATGCGTAAAACTCTTGGTTTCCAATCTCCGGATTCGCATGAATATCATGACTTGTTCCTATGTACTTTTCCTTATTTCTTTCGATACTCTCTTCAATTGTTTTTCTTTGTGACGCTACTCCTGTCGCTCCCATTTTTCTTCCTCCTTTTATTTTCACGTAAAAAAGCCTCTTTCTAAAAGATAGAAAGAGGCTTCTGTATATACAGTCAAAATGAGCTTCTTTCTTATCTTTCAAGTTACCTTGCTGGAATTGGCACAGTATTCATAACGAATCCGCTGCCGAGGTATCATAGGGCCAGTCCCTCCACCTCTCGTGATAAGAATTTTCATAAAATTATATTAAATTATTTTTTATTCTAAGTTCATTCCAAGTAAAAGTCAAGGAATTCCTATCCGAATTTACCGAATATCTAAAAATCCTTTTAATACACCAATTGTCTCAGGTGCTTGCAGTCTTGCACATACGTACGGAAATTCCGTACTACCTTCAAACATCATTTGAGATGTAAGCGGTGCGCCTGCCCAGAAGATTTCATCATCGATTACTAGGAACGGGAATGCTTTATTTTGTCTTTGTAACTTTACATTTTTCAGTGGAACTGGTCCGTCACTATACACTGTTATTTGCGCATTTGTACGCATTAACGCTTGCCATACTCGCTTATCCACTTGTTTTGTACTTGGAAGTGAAATAATAATTTTTTGTTTTGCTGCTAAAATATCTTTTAATAGCCCTTTCGTTTCCTCAAGATTCATTTCCATAAACCAACGTAAACGTTTCGATATTTTTCGTTCCCACAATTGTCTTGATGTCGTGCGATCATACACATCTCCGTGACGTTCTATATGAGCTGTTAATTGTGATAACGCTTGTTTTCTCGAAAGGTTTTTACGCATATAATGGCAATCTGATAATTGAATGAACTTCCCTCTCGCCCTTGTCACTGCTACATTGACGAGGCGATGGTTTTTATGGTCAAAGAATAATACGCCAGGTCGTTCTTGCGGATAACTGTCAACCGTATCAAAGATCATCATATCTCTTTCAGAACCTTGGAACTTATGAACTGTCGCCGCTAAAACTGGTATGTTTTGATATTTCGTTCTCTGCAACATTTCTCTAATACACGTCGATAAAAAGCGTGACTGCGCCCTGTAAGGTGTCACAATACCAATTGATTGAACACCGTCTAACAATCCGATTAACATCATTTGCATTGCTACTAAACCAGACATAATGTTAAAACGTGAACCAGAAGCAGCATCTTTTAACGAAAAAGCTCCCATTTGGCTCGTATCAAATAAAACACTCGCTTCATTTGCAAACGGCTGCAATTGCGCAAGTTCTTTACGCTCTGAAACAGACGGATGATCGTATACTCTATTTTTATAAATAAACGAATTCGTAAACTTCGATATATCCGCATGCATACGTCTTTGTTCCTGCAACATAAATAGGTTTGGGTGTGCTTCTGATTTATTAACAGACTCAACAATCCCAGCATGGTAAAACATATCTTCCCCAAGCCATTTGCGAACAAGTTCATGATTTGCCATCGCAATTGGAGGTAACTGTAAAAAGTCACCGCAAACGACGATACGTTTTCCAAGTGAAGCAGCTAATGCAATTTGCGGAACGAACGCCATACTCACCTCATCTACGACAACTAAATCAAATGTACGCTCATAAATTAGCGCATCAATAGCACATTTCGATAAAGTTGCGCCGATTACTTTCGCATTTTCAATATATTCTTTTTCTACTTCTTTAATTTTAGCCTTTTGCTTTCGAAGATCACTTTCAATCTCC
Organism: Bacillus cereus group sp. MYBKT14-1; assembly: GCF_051915185.1. Lineage (NCBI taxonomy): Bacteria > Bacillati > Bacillota > Bacilli > Caryophanales > Bacillaceae > Bacillus > Bacillus cereus group sp. MYBKT14-1. The sequence continues at coordinate 137,134 of NZ_JBQAEF010000004.1, forward strand.
TGCATACGCTTCTTATCAGAGGACGTTGCCTTATACGATAAGATTTTTTCACGAAGCTCTTGGCGTGTTTCTTCCAAGTAGAGTCTTTCCTCACCCCATGATCCGTTCGTCGTTTCAACTAACTTAGATGCAAGTAACGTTTCATGATTTCGTATATGTTCATGTTGACTATAACCGTAACGAACAATTTCGCCAGGCGTCCATTTCTTTTTCTTCTCAATTTGCTTCGTTACTTCACTCATTAATACGTCTACTGCCGCATTACTATGAGCTAACACAAGTACCGATTTTCCTTTTTGATAATGGGCCGAAATAATACGTGATAAATTGTAAGACTTCCCTGTTCCCGGCGGTCCCCATACGTACGTTGTCGGATTATAAAACGCGCGATATGCCAGTTCATTTTTTGGATTTTTCATCTTCTCAATATGTTTCGGGCTGCTCGTCCCATCAACAAGACGCTTTATACGATTACGTTTCAGCTTATCTTTACGTGCTTCTTTCAATCGCTCTTGCAGTTGCTCTAAAAGTTGCCACGGTTCACTGTATAAAACCGCTTCTCTTATTTCACCTTGTATATAATCATTTAATTTCAGTTCTATTTCTAATCCATGTACAGATAATACTTCTCCTGTCGCTTCCTCACCATCGAACTCAATTCGAATCGGTGAACCTTCAGGTAAGCTTACTTCCGAAATAAGCTGAAATACGTATACTGTACTTTCATAATCTGTATATAAAAAACGACCATTCATGATAGAAATTTTACTACCACCTATCGTTTTCCAATGTTTAATTTCATATGCTAATGCATAATGCCACTCTTTCATCGTTTCCGATAATGAAGGAGTTTGAGTAGTTGTATTCATCGTATAATCTCCTTCCTTCTCCCCAAACATACTTTCTCACTATACCATATAACACGCTAAAATTTGTAAGGTTTTTATCTTGCTTATTTTCTTAATTTTCAATAATATATTGTATATAATTTTCAGAAAGAAGGAATCTACATGCCAGTTAGAAGAATAGAACACGTTGGACTTATGGTTGCAAACTTAGAAGCATCTATCTCATTTTATGAAGAAGTAGTCGGCTTACAGCTCCTTAAACGTATGGGGCACCCGAACCCAGACTTAAAACTCGCTTTTTTAGGTGTGGAAGAATCGAAGGAAACGATACTCGAACTCATTGAAGGTTATAACTCTTCTCTTCCGGCAGAAGGAAAAGTACATCACATTTGCTTTAAGGTAGATTCATTAGAGGATGAAATTGAAAGAATACAAAAACACGGCGTAACCTTTTTACTAGGAGAAGAAATCGAAACATTACCAGATGGAACACGTTACATATTCTTCGCTGGCCCTGATGGAGAGTGGATTGAGTTTTTTGAGACGGAGAGATAAAGTGAAACTTTAGTCAGCCCACAATAAACGGGATAATAACTTTATGATTCACATAAGGAGTAGAAACTGATGAATACAGTTTTTATTATCGTTTTTTGGGTACTTATACTATTTCCACTTCTTAATATAATTCTGATAAAGAAGTGGAATATAAGTCCCATTGATCTCATGGGGGTATTTGGCAATTTAAAAATGCTGTTTACTTATAGCACTTTTACGAATGCAAAAATAGCCAAAATACGCAAGCAGTTTCGCATAAAAACTTGCATATTTTAGGCTGTTTAATTGTACTCCTTATTTTGTTAAAGTTACCCGTCGGTTCAATTCCAAAGATCTCAGCTGACGATTAACTCAAGTACCGATTTCGGATGACCCTCATGTGATGAAGTTCGTGTTCTGTATCCGTTACACTATCTGTAGCAACAGTTGCTATCTCATTTTCTTCAACACTTGACATTGCTCGATTTATAGCCTGTTCTAGCTTTACGTTCTTCTTGTTCATAGCTGTTACTAAGCGTTCTATAGTTGCTACATCTTTATGATAAAAAATTCTAGAATTATTATTGCTACATTCTTTCATTTTATTAATTAGTATGATATACCATCACAGCACCAGAAAGACTAATATAAGCTAGTATCATCCATACGTTATCATTTCTAATCTATCCTGTTTAGAAATGATAACGTTTTTTTGTACTTAAAGGTATTAAAATTTCTTAAATTGATGGGAATATAGGGTGTCCCCTATATGGTGGAGATAGAATCGTAGCGGATGACATAGGAGAAAAACTAAACGGTCTAAAAGTATTGTATTTTAATATTAAAATTTTAAGGGTAGCCAACTATATAAAATGTAACACTGACGTTCCAGGGGATTATGTTGAATACAATAATGAGGAAAAATGGTTTATGTCTATATTATTTTCTCTTCCAATTACTATATCTTTTTAGCATACTATTAACTATAAGGAGGGAGTACCGAAATGGAAGAAAAGAAAGTGACGTGGTTAGAACTCTTTTATGATTTGTTATTTGTGGCGGCAGTGACGGCTGCGACTCATGTTTTACTTCATGTTGAAGATGGTCAAATCCATGCAGAGTATTTAGTAAAATTTGTCTTAATTTTTATTCCGATCTGGTGGGCTTGGGTAGGGCAAACCATCTTTGTTAACCGGTTTGGAAAAGATTTATTTCATCAAAGAATTTTTTTGATCCTGCAAATGTTTTTTGTCCTAATAATGACATCAAGCTTATCAGCTGATTTTGATCCTTATTATCTTTCTTTTTTAATTGGCTATATTGGCTTAAGGGTCGTGACTGCAATTCAATATCTTGTTGTCCAGCCTATAGAAGAGGGAGCTCGAAAAAAAGCAGCACTCTTTTTAGGAAGATATTTTTGGATTGGAATCGTTATTTCATTATTATCCGTCTTTTTTGATTCTTGGATTCGATATGCTGTGTTATATTTTGGGATTCTTATCGATATTATTGTCCCACTGCTTGGAAGGAAGTGTTTAGAAAAGGTTCCTACAAATACAGCCCACTTGTTAGAGAGATTTGGTCTATTTTCCATTATTCTCTTTGGGGAAGCTCTTGTAAGCACTCTTGTGGTCATTCAACCTAAACAAGGAAATTGGGATTCAATAAGCTTTGCGATCATTTCATTTATCCTCATTATTTCGATGTGGTGGCAATATTTCGATAACATGGAGAAGAAACTCGACAAGTCTAGACAAACTTCTGGTCAAATTATTATTTACGGTCATCTATTTATTTTAATGTCTTTGAGTATGGTTGCAGCATCCATTAGATTATTATTTTTACATGAGGTCTATTATTCTTTTATCTTATATTTTGTTTTTGGTTCTGTATTGCTCTATTTCCTGTCAACTACAATTGTTTTTCATCAATACAGGTTTGAACAACACCGCTTGAACATTTATCATTTGTGCTTGTTTTTAGGAATTTTAGCAGTCTTTTTTGTTATTAATTTAATTATAGTAGTGCCGAATATTGTGATAATAGGACAATTAACCTTATTTTTTATCATCTATGCTAAATTAACAAGCACATAAATAAAAGAATCAAATAAATTAGTATCAAACTATAATACTGGTTTATATATATTGGTAAATTTTATATTTATATTAAATCTTATAATTCACGGTGACTCTGATGCAACTGTACCTTTTGAGTTAAGTGGAAACGCACATATGATTCCATTCCTGATAGTAAACTTGCTCTAATACAAGTTGTCCTCATGGATTAAACGCAACTCCTACAAAAGAATTTAATGAAGTATTATTAACATTTTAAAAGAATAATCTTTGAGGAACTACCAGAGGCGGTTCAACAGCAATATCAAGAATAATAACACGAATTTATCGATTAGGGTTTTCCAAAAAGAGTAGCGCTATGCCTAATCTTTTGGAAAACCTTCTTTACATATTTTTTTTAGGTCTCTTAGGGGAATCGTCACAGTGCTATCAAGTTAAAAAATACATTCTTCCCATAAACGAAAAAACGAACTGAACTTCTATGGACAACTATGAAAGAATGAAATTTTCGTTTTGGGGATAATTCAAAATCTTAGGTTGATGGCGATATGGTGGTATACCTACTTAATTTAGCTTATTCTCCATTTTCGGGGATTTGGGCAAAATTACCCCACAAAAAAAACAGCGAACCCTTCGAATATGTGGGTTCGCCATTATAAATCATTTATTTCACGTCTAATTTTTCTTTCACCTTCCCAGGAAGCTCGTCTTTCTTCACCTCTTCCCAAGCAGTTACACCTTTTTTATCGGAGTGGAATACGCGTAAGAATGCTTCTTTACGAAGCTCTTTAAATCCATTAAATTTCACTGTTTTTTCATTACCATTTTCGTCAAATCCTTGTAATTCATAATTATACTCTGTGTATTTATTTCCTTCTTTAGATACCCCTGACTTTATTTTCGCATCAGTTGTAATTTGAACATAGTATTCATCTTTCCCCATACGATTCACATCGCAACCAACTAACATTGTAGCAAATACAACTAGAATACTAAAAAGTGTAATATATCTTTTCACGTCATTCACCTCATGTGTTTTTTATTATGCTGTTATCATAACCCCTTTTTATTTGAGAAGAAATTCAAGAACATGAAATGAAGATTACACTTTTGTAAGATAATAAAAAGACGACTACAACAGCTGCCTTTTTAATCAACATCATAACAATCACTTGCATTGTAGTCTAACATTTAAATAAACCAACCCATATAAACACAAAAAAGAGGAGTCAGCCTAAGGTGACTCCTTGCCTAAGATAACTCCCAAAATATAAGTTATACAACATCCTTAAAAAAACAAATAATTTACTCCGGTTGCTATAATAGAGAATCCCATAATAATTGCTATTACAATACTGTGACGTACACGATTCATAACGAAGATTGCAATATACTCTCGAATCATCGCATTTGGCCAATAATAGAAGGCTATTTTTGAGCCAATTCCTTGGCTATTTAATCCTACTATTTTAGCGTATAATCCTGCGCGAAACACATGGACGTTGTTTGTAGAAAAAATACAGTTATACTGTGTTCCTTTTAATAATTCCATAATTCTCTTTGAAAAAAGCATATTTTGGTATGTTGTAGTAGAACGGTCCTCTTTTATTGTATTCTCTAGAGGAATCCTATTATTCACAGCATACTCCTGCATAGCTTTCGCTTCAGAAATATTTTCATCTGATCCTTGTCCACCAGAGAAAATAATCTTAGGTGGTGAGGAAACTGCTTCTTGTTTCTTATAAAATTCAATAGCTCTATTAATTCTGCTAGCTAAAAGTGACGTAACCTTAAATATTTAGAAATTTAAAAAGCCCCCTAATATTGTTAAAGGGGCTTTACTCATACGAATGATAATTTTTATAAATAATTGCTAAATAGTGAATTTACATAAATGCTTTTAGAAGCTCTTGAACTAATGGGATTGCTCCACCTATAAATTTTAAAACTGCCATTGCGATTTCCATATTATTTCCTCCTCTTTTGTTAATACTGGGATGTGATTAAACTTTATACCTCCATTATAGTAAACGCTTACATTTGTAACAATACATTTCTGTATGCAATATTGCATATTTATACGTTTTGACAATATTTGACCTCTATTAGCCATTCTTTAATGGTACCATAACGAAGTGAGAGTCTTTAAGGGTTCTCCTTAATAGGAGGAAATATGGAAAAAGTTCAAGATATTTACAGTAATATAAAATTTAAAAGTTGGTTTAAACAAGTATTAGCTGTAGGAGGAATATTAGGATTCTGCTACTTGGTGTTATATGGTTTTTGTTTTTTAGTTGATATGTAAATATTATACAACGATACTAGTGGAGTCTTGCCTACAGAGGTAAGACTCTTTTATTGTACTTGAGATGAACAAACTACATACAATAGCTTTCAGGTTCTTCAAATTTCTCTGTATGGTTCTTTGTTCCTCTATGTTCTAGACCCACTATTTCCTATCATTGAATACAAATGAACTTCCATTTATATTGAAAATACAATTTTATTGATAAAAAATGTCTTTTTACTAGATACATATTAAAAAGAAAAGTATAAGTTGTATTCCATTTCGGTACAATCTTTTTATCTTTGAAAAGGACTTAAATCTTATTAATAGATTTGAGTCTTTTTTGTATACATCAATCTCTATATAACCATATAAATATAATATATTAAAAATAATTTAAATGCAAGAATACTTGTAGAGGAACCGCCAGCACTTCGAAAAAAACAAGCTAAGCCAAAAAATACAATAAGCTGCCCATATGGACAGCTTATTTACACAATTTTCTTTATGGGAAGTACACTTAAGGTCATTTTTAACTTAATAGGAGTCTAATATCTCAAGTTTCTTAGCTAATACCCAGCTATTTAGGCCTAAAGATGCATAAATATTGTAATAAAAATAATTCCCGTTTCTCAATGTTTCCTATAATTCTTTAGTATCTTCATAGAACATAGGCCAACCTTGCATTAAGATATTATATATATATTTCTTACTACAAATATGGACGGTATAATCCTTGTTGCAGTTTTAATTTTAATCAGGTCTATTGTAATTACACAGATTGAAATATCTATTCAATTTTAAAAATAGTAAAGGAAATGTATATAAAAAGATCACTTGTCTTAGAAACAAGTGATCTTTTTATTAGATAAACTGCAACTTGCTAACAGCAGGTAATTGTTATCCTATTCATATGTTCAATAGATACCATAATACATTTTTTAGTTATATAGACGGAATTGTTTCTAATGAAATGAGACCAAAAATATTTCAAAAGGTACCATTAATTATTTAATGCTTTAAAAATGCAATTTTGAACCTTTCGAAGCACTAAATTAGATAGATTTTAATAAACTTCAAACTTTGTCTGCATCAGGATCTCACAATTGAGTCTGAGTAATTAATGCTGTCAACATAACAAAAGAGTCCTGATTGAAACAAACTCTTTTATGAGTTTTTACAAGAGTAAACTTTTAAGCACATAATTACATTTCTATTATTTATTTTACCACTTGTACAGATGCTGGTTTCCACCCTTGATTCTCTACCCAATCAATATTAACCTTATATTTTTTATTACTTTGTTTATCTCGTACATTACCGTAGGCTTTATTATTACCATTATTTCCAATAAAATCGAAAATCAATTGGCTCTCTGGAACATCAACAGCATAAGAGATTGCTTTTTTCATCTCACTCCAATCTACTGTTCCTTCTTTAAATTTCATATCAGGTTTTGCTCCTTGCTCTGTACCAATTGGCTTCCATGAAGGATTAGTTTGAGGATCCTTTTCTTGAGATACCGTTTTTTCTTCCTCTTTATTTTCGTTCGTTTTTACCGATTTTTCTACTTTTTGTTTCCCTTCTAACTGTGCTGCTTCTTTATCTTCGCTTTTCTTTTCTTCTATCTTTGCTATTTCTTTATCTTTAGTTTTCTTCTCTTCTAACTTTGTTGCTTCTTTATCTTCAGTTTTCTTCTCTTCTATCTTTGCTGTTTCTTTATCTTCAGTTTTCTTCTCTTCTATCTTTGTTACTTTCTTTTCTTGAGCAATTGCTTTCGTTGATGTATTAGAAGGGGTAAACAATTGGTATGTCACTATACCAACTGTCACTAATACCAAAGTAAATGCAATATTAAAAATTGCCTTTTGACGACGATTCTGTTGTTTTTCTTGAAATCTGCTTACTTGTCCCATTCTTCAAACCTCCGTGTTTACTTTCTCCTCTACTCTTTATGTATTATCCCTAAAATTCTTAATATTTTTATTAAACAATAGAAATAAACTACACTTTCCATACAGGATTTCATATCATAATAAAATTTGTGTTTTTTCAAGTATCTGACATATGTTATTCAAAATAGTTTAATACATTAAAAATTGATAAGCTTCTGCACTTAAGAAACCTTCAATTTTATTCAAAGGTGATTCCAATTACGTCCACATTAGATCTCCTGTAGAAAGCTTTTTAACAATTAAACCTCTTCTTCCCTTATTAATAATTTTAAAATTAAATTTCCCTCTATAGTATAATAAAGATGTTTCGTTTTCTAATGGGGTATGTCGTAAAATCAAAAGAGATTTTATCTCTTTTACCTTCTTTTCAGAGTAAAGTTCACCACTAGGAAATTCTATTATTCCTAATGTAATCTTTAATTCGCTCTCATCAAAAGCCCACTCTTTATTAAGTTCTCTTATCTTTTGTATAAAGCTTCTTTTAGTTTGTCCTATATAGAGCAATGTTACATTCTTAGCATATACTCTAGAGATTGCAAATATCCCCTTCTTAGAAGCTTCTTCCCTATTATAAAAGTCATTTATACTATACATGCCATACCACTTAATATGTACTGTTTCTATGAATCTCACCTCATTTTTAGACAATATTATAATTTCTGAATGTTCAAATTATTACGGGTACATATGCTTGATTACTTGAATTATAAATTGTGCTTTTCAATAATACATTTTATTATTACTAATTTCAATAATGAAGAAAAAATACAATATTATAGTTTAATTACAAAGCTGTATAAAAACAAAGTGATGTCATGCCACATATTTTCTTTTTTTACAATTTCAAACTATCGTGAACAAAATTTTAAAATTTATGAAATAAAAATATAATGTGTATGTACATACACATTATATTAATTGAAGAAAAAGAGTAGAAATTTAATCTCTCTACGCTGTTAAAATTATTCAACTCCAAAAAAACTGTACATCTTCTAGAGATACTAATTTTCTAGTTTTGATGTTTTTATAGTGCTTGAGAGTGATATTATTCAAGCTTTTTCATTGAGAATGCATAAATACAAACAAAACCAGTAATACATCTTTTCTGTACCGTACTGGTTTTGTTTAAGATCATCTTAAATTATAGCTAGTTCACCGAGATTGCAAATTCCGATTTCGGTGCCCCAGCGAATACGATTGTTCCGTTCTTCGGCAGTTTCGCCTTGTTATTGCCGCTCACGATGCTAAAGTTGACACAAACTCCCTTCTCATCATACACCGCAAACGAACCCTTTGGTGGCAACGTCACGGTCATTCTTTTCTCTGCTGCCGCTTGCGGAATTGTAAACCATTTCGCATGTCCATTTGCTCCCAGCGTAACTTGGGATGATTGGCCTATATCAATTGGTTTTACATTTGATTCACTTACGTATAACAACCCAGCCATCTTCATATATTCATTTCCACCTTCTGTATAGAAGTGTGTTTCCGTTGTATCACGGCCATTCATTACGGGAATTTGGAGCTGATGCGTTGCGGTATTCGGACCTGTAATTTTTCTGCCCCCCCAATAACCTGCTGGGCCTTCCTTGCGAGTAATTTGTGTACTAAGAAGTTTCGGTTGAACGAGATATTGAATAGAACTAAATTTCTCGTTTACAAGATAGAACTTGACACCTTCCCTCTTTGCCCATGCAGCAGCGGTTTTCTTCGATAGCACGTTGTCTTCTAGTTTCTCAGCTAAATAGTGGGTCATCACACTTTGCCCTAAACCTGGATGCGATTTATATGCGCTCTCCTTCAAATAAGTTCTTCCATTTTTCTCGGTTACGAAGTTGAGCTTTGAAGTCCCCTTCTCATTAATAAAGCTTCCATCAGTAGTATATACATATTTTTCTTCTGGATTAGATGGTAAGAACAGTTCTCCGTTCTTCGTAATTTCAATTGTGAAATGAGTTTCGCTATTGCCATAAAATCCTGCTTTCTTTGCTACGCCTTGAGGCATTTTGACTTTGACCGGCTTACCAAAGGATTTGTTCGGCTTGATTTCCTTAATAGTACCTTTTTCTTTAAGCGTAGCGAGCAGTAATTCAGTTGCCATTAGTTGATTTGTAGAGCTCCGTCCACCAGATGTCAATACAGCCGCTGCTATTTTCTGTTCCGGAAGCACGACTAATATAGCATGTTGCAGTGCCGTATCGCCGCCCTTAGTCAAAGCTTTGATCCCATATTCACTGAATGGGTATAGTTTCACACTATCCCAGCCAAGACCATAGTTAAAAATATTCTCGCCAGCCCCCGGCCACATTCCTTTTTTATATTCCTCTTGCTCCATCGCCTTGACTACCTTATCAGAGAGGATTCCTTTTCCCTGTCCCATAAATAGTTGTGAGAATCGCACCATATCTTCTGCCGTAGAAGATATGCCTCCCGTACCAATAACATTCACCGATTCAATTGGAAGTTGTCCTTGGTACGCCGGGAAATATAGTCCAGCCCGATTTTCATCCCTCCATTTGTCCTGCGGTGTTTTCGTATGATTCATTTTTAAAGGCCCTGCAAAGTTTTGATGTAGAAATTCAGTAAAGCTCATACCACTAACTCTTTCCACCAAAATTTCGGCCAGCGTAAAACCATCGTTACAGTATACCGAGAAAGCACCAGGGTCCGCCTTCAAGTTTTGATTTGACAATTGCTGTAACAAGGTATCATGGGCATAGGTATCATTATCGTTAAATAAAAATGCATTACCTAACGTAGAACCTTGCAATCCAGAGGAGTGATTCAATAACATACGCGGTGTAATACGTTTGTATCGACCGTCCTTCATCTTAAAATCAGGAACATAGCGGACAACAGGAGCATCCAAATCGACTTTTCCTTCATCGACCAATTTCATTACAGCCGCTGTTGCATACATTTTACTGACTGAACCAATCCCGTATAAAGTATCTTTGGTTAGCGGCTTTTCCCCTTCCATATCGTTCTTGCCAGCCTGACCCGACAAAATAAGTTTTCCATTATCAATTAGTGCATACTGCACGCTAGCTGCCCCATGGGACTTCGTAAGTAGCTCCGCCTTCTCTGCTGCAATCTTCTTCAGTTCCTGACTAGCTACTTCTTCACCAGTTACAACAGTAGTCTTACTTTCAGAAAATGCTTTCGCTCCTGTTGGTAGAATCATAGTTACCGCTAATGCAGTGGCTAACACACCAGTTAGCTTATTTTTCATCACGGAATTACCTCCTTAAATAATTGATCGTTTTCATCATTCATTTGTTTAACTATGAAACTATGATAAATTTTACCCGTTTTTACTTTTAGACTACTTGCTAAATTCAGCAAGTAAAATATTTTTAAAAGGATCAGGAGTATCAGCTTTAAGGCTGTTCAAATTGACTGCCAATGTATGCTTGCCTCCAAGTGTGCCTCCAGCAAAAGTTAAAAAGCCAGGAATGGTTCCTCCATGCCCCCATATCAATTCACCGTTTGAAAGCTTCATTTTGAAAATTCCAAGCCCGGAATCGCCAAGCTCATCTACTCCTGTAGGGACTGTTGTAAGCATTTGCTTTAGTTGCTGTTCTTTCAATAACTTGCCCCCAAGTAAATAAGAAAAGAATTTGTTTAAATCATCAGCTGTAGAAATCATATCTCCGGCCGAGCTCCCCATACTTGGGTTATAATAGGTAACATCTTTTGGCTCACTTGCTCCGTCTAATTGGATATATCCATGGGCATGCTTGGTTCCTGGAATGACGCTTGAATTTCCAGGTAAGAATGTATTCGCTAATTCAAGTGGTTCAATAATTCGATTTTCAATCTCTTCCGCATAGCTGTTCCCAGTTACTTTTTCAATAAGAATTCCTAGTAATACATATCCTGTATTTGAATACGACCAGCTCTTTCCTGGAGCAAAATCTGGAGGCATGGATATTCCCATCTTTACTAATCCTTCAGCAGTATAAGATTTTTTTGTATCCATCATATTAAAATCCTTTGACCTTGTGTAATTAGCGATACCACTTGTGTGATTCAATAATTGCCGGATAGTAATCTGTTTATCATCATATCCATTTCCTTGAATGACACCAGGTATCCATTTTTCAATAGAATCGTCTAGATTTAAGCGGTTTTCTCCTGCTAATTGAAGTATAACTGTTGCAGTGAACGTCTTTGTCACGCTGCCAATTCGAAATCGAAAATCTGTTTTCATTGGTTTCTTAGTACTTAGATCCGCTACACCAGCCGCATAACTCCATGTTTTTCCACCCTTAGAAGTTTTAGCAAGTATCCCTGGATATCCAAGTTTCAATGTATCCCGCATTGCCTCCTTGACCGAATTACGGTCTCTTTGAGTGCTTGTTTGTAACGAGTTAGATACATTTTGAATGGACTCCGCTTTTACACTTGAGGTTAGAGGTGTATAAAACAGGGAACCTCCAGTTATTAAAAGAGCTAAACCTGAACATGTAATTTGACTATGCTTTTTTATCAAAATAATCTTCTCCCCTATTCATATTGTATAAGTGGTTATTTGCTGTTTGGAACTAATCACACAGCTTTCTTCTTACCCCACTGCAAAAGGACGACATTGAATCTGTAATGTCTCTTTTCCTCCAAACAAGTCTTATTAATTGATTTGTTTTTTATAGAAATATATAGTATTTTTCTCCTCTCACTCTTCTTTACATTTTCATCTTACACAATGAAAATCTCTTTTTTCTTACCTCTTCCTTACAAATTCCTTACGTTCAAAATCACTTTTATAATTGATTATTTTTATTTTAATAACATTTAGTTGTATTAATTTGATAGGAATTTGACTTCGCATAAAAATTTATTTATTCCGAAAAATGAATTTAAATGCAAATCAACTATTTAATATTCAACATCTCACCTATACATGTCCTAACATAAGTTCTTATCATCTATATGTATTATTTATTACAACAGCTTTCACGCTAAAAATAAGATATTTCAAAAAAGATAAATATAGGTATCTTAACAAGAGATTACCAATATAAACAATGTGAAAATGTAAGAACTCCTGTATTACTGCTGATTCCCCTCTAACTAATACAGTTTCAAACATTAGACACAAATACTACATGTAATGTTGAATTTATTACCTATTCAAAATTCTGTTTGTTCATTTTTTCTTAAAATACAAAAATATTCAACTTATAAATATACAAGCTATAATAGGGACGTCTAGGGATAACCTATTAGCACCTTAGAAAATATCAACTTTCTAAAATTGGACAAGATGAAAAAATCACTCAAAGAAAGGTGTGTAATCAAAAAGAAAATTCATTAAAAATTCTTTAGTAGTAAAAGACATCGCATTAGCTATGCCTTAGCAATGTCTACAATGTTGACGAGGTTATTGAAGTGATGTAAAGGGATGGAAGACAGATGTCTTACGAATTAAAAGCAATAGTTTTAGGGGGAATTCTAGACATACTTACAATTTTTTAATCCTTATTCACTTAAATATACCCATCTACAATCAAAAGATTTTGAAAGCGTTAACAAACATTGGGTTTTAGATTCAATTAGAGAAGAACACACGATTTGAGGAACTTGTAGGAGATTCATTTTCCAGAACGACTTATATTCCTAAGACTTAAGAATAGGATACAAGGAGGATTTATTATATGAACGGGAATACTGCTAAAAAAATAGAATTGCAATCTGAAAATACTGTGATTACAAACGAGAAATATTTGGATCCTAAAAAGTGGCATAAGCAAGATACTACGTGGGCATTGAGCCTTTTCGGGACAGCGATTGGAGCAGGAGTACTCTTTTTACCAATTAATGCAGGTTCAGGTGGTTTATTATCATTATTACTCATTACATTACTTGCCTATCCAGTTATGTATTACTCACATAGGGCGCTTGCTAAAATGATATATGCTTCCAATTCTGCCCATGAGGGAATTACGGGTACAATAAGAGAGTATTTCGGAAATAAGGCGAGTATTATTTTTAACATCGTATACTTCGTCTCAATTTATACAATTGTCTTGATGTATTCAGTTGCACTTACAAATACTGCAAGTAGTTTTATTGTGCATCAATTACATATGAAAGAGCCCTCAAGAGCCATTTTATCGCTTGTCTTAGTACTGAGTCTTATCGCTATACTAAATTTTGGTCAAGATATCACTGTAAAAATTATGAGCTTGCTAGTATACCCTTTCATAGCTTCTCTACTATTTATCGCAATATCCCTAATTCCTCAGTGGAACACATCAATGCTTAGTTTTTCAGATGTCTCTACTGCTTCAACCGGAACAGGATATTTGGGAACGATATGGATGATACTACCTATCATAGTGTTTTCATTTAACCATTCTCCAATGATTTCGTCTTTTGTGATAAAACAAAGATCTACGTATGGAATAGAAGCAACTGATGCTAAATGTGCTCAAATACAAAAAGTTTGTTATATCATGACGTTCGTTGTTGTTATGTTCTTCGTTTGGAGCAGCGCACTGAGTTTGACTCCAGATGATTTAAAAGTGGCAAAAGAGCAGAACTTATCAATCCTATCCTATCTCGCTAATGAACTTAATTCGCCAGTAATTACGATTGCAGCTCCTATTATTGCTTTTATGGCTATAACAAAGTCTTTCCTTGGTCATTATATAGGATCATATGAAGTAATGCGTGATATGATTATCAAATTTGGTAAAACACGTGGAAAAGATATAGAAGAAAAAACAGTTAAGACAGTAATTCTTACTTTTGTCGTATTAACATGCTGGTATGTTGCTTATGCAAATCCAAGTATTCTTGGGCTCATTGACGCTCTAAGCGGTCCATTAGTTGCTGCTATCTTATGTCTATTACCAATGTATGCGATCCGTAAAGTACCGGTATTAGCTAAATATAGAGGTAAAATGAGCAATGTATTTGTTATTATTGTAGGAGTACTTACTATTCTAGCAAGTATTAAGTCATTATTCTAATTTACTATTTTTTGTTCTTTTGCAAAATATAATGAAAGACGGAGACTAGTCTGGTTCTACAGTAGGTGCAACTATTTTATCTATCTGAATGTATACTTTAATGAATTTTCCGAAAGTCATCTCCCACCTACTCACTGAGCTGTGACCCTTCACGCTCCTTGAGTAAGGAATCTTCTTGGTTAAAATCAAAAAAAAAAACACCCCACTTAGTTAAGTGTCCAAGTGGGGTGTTCCTACTTTGTATAGATTATGCTTATGAAATATTCCTCTTCTAAAACAGCAAATTGTTTCATTCATAATTGATAGACATATATAATAGGAATGAGTCGTAAATGAACACGATAATACCTAGTAGTATCCCATCTCGTGTACTAGATTCTGGACTAATCGATGTAAGTTAAAATAAATCAAGTACAATCACTAATAATATAAGAAAACTTGTAAAGAGTGATTTTTTTGAATTCTTTTTCATATATTCATGTTGCACATTACTGCTCATGGATAGATACCCTTACATGACCGAAGTGATAATAAAGAGCATCTATAGCGGATTCTCTCGCATGTTTTCACCCCCATGGATCAAATCATATCCAAGAATGCAAAATCTACCTATTGTTTGTACAAAGAATAGAATACGTATCGTGATGGAAACTGGTCGAAGAATGTAGAAATTACAGATAGCTATCTATATGCTACCTTTTATGTACTTAATGAAATACAACGGTTATGTGCAACCCATCTCATAGGTAAATGGTTTATGTAAAAAAGACAGTGATTTATCCACTACCTTTGTTGTATTATCCAATTGGATTCAGTCACCATATAGTATTAGATGCGTTGAGTTTGGAAAAAACTATCTAATATACATTGAATTAGGCACAGACATTAAATAATAGAAAAGGTCGCCTACTATTCCACTAGTAAAAATAATAAATCCCATATAGCGTATACCTTTAATTTTTGACCGTAATCCAATGAATGCTGCTATTAGCCCAGTTAAAGAAAATAGAATCCAATATAGTTCGGTTGGAATGGGAAGATATTTATCTCCATCAACCCCCATACCCCAAAAAACATAAGGCAGTACGACAAAAGAAACGCTGAGTAATCCCATTACACTGGCTAGTAATTTGCGATATTTAACACCAGTAATAATTAGATAGATCCCACCGACAAAACCGCATAATACAAGATAAGGTACATAGAGAATCCAAAGAAAACTTAAGATAATCATATATAATTTCCTCCTAATTTATTTTCACTCATTATAGTTTTAAGGGGTTATTTAATTGTCTGAATCGGTTGCTAGTGTATCAAGTTGTTCTAACGCTTCTTCAAGATCGAACGAATTAAACCACCGGTAATCATGTTTGTCTAAAATACGATAGTGCTGACTTATTAGATTTTGTTGTAAACGAAAGTTCCCTTTTTCTTGAATCTGTTTCCACCACACTTTTCCTCCCAATGTTTTTTCTTTGAATTTGCTAGTGCTATTGTGGGCCATTGTCTCGATTACTACTAATGGATCATCCCCAAGAGAAGACTGTAAAACCTCACTATTCCTAAACAATGCACAAATAGCAACGGTGTTGGTCCAACCTGCATTTGTTCTCCCTTTCTCAATTTGAACAAGCGTTTTTTTTGAAATGCCGAGAACTTCAGCCATTTTATCTTGTGTATATCCTTTTTCAGTACGTATTAACTTTGCTTTCGTTGAAATGAGTTCAATTATAAGCTCCTTATTCACTTTCTCCCCTCCAAGGTAACAAATGTTTATTTTAGTGTAATTTTACACTAAAATAAAACCCATTTTCAACTCCCACCTCTAAATCTTCTAAAAAATAATCGAAAAAGCTATAAAAATGCTCATTCTACAGTTATCCATGAGAAGTTAGCTCGGTTTGGAGTGTTAGAAAATTCTTAGCTGGATAGCGATGTAATCATGCCCTTTTTTAGATTCATACTATCAGTATATCTAAGATTAGGAGATCACTTGCAAGAGTCTTGGAAGTATTGCAACCGTGCTGTGTTATAATTCTAAAGTACTAACATTTCAAGTAGGACTTATAGATGTCGGTTTGACATATGAAATGTAAAACCAATCTGTTATTTTGAGGGTTCAGGCTACCAGTATTTAAACTAACATTCACACTAAAAGAAGTACAAGGAGGAAGGTATATCTATTAAAATAGTGAGGTATACCAAATTAGAAATGAACATTAAATTTAATAAAAAAGTAGTAGCATTCACGGCAGGATTAACGGTATTATCTTCACCATTGGTATCGTTTGCAGAGGAACAACAATCAGTAAACAATAAGCAACCTACAAACGTTCAGGAACAAAGTAAAACAACATCAGATGAACAAGCTTTAAAAAGTATTGAAGCTAGTTTTGAAGGGGTAGATGGACGTGGTGGAGGTACTGTCGACAAGAAAAAAACAGACAGTCTTCAACGTTCAGAAGGTATTCATGAAGAAACAGGTACATTAACTGTGCCTAGCAATTCAAACAGAATAAAACGTAGTCTGTCTCCCATATCACCTAGCACCTCTAGTACAATAAACGGTGTTCCATTCACTGAGTGGATTGTTCCAACAGGGAATGATAATATTCGTCCGCAAAATTACATGAGTCCAAAGTACATTACAATTCATGAGACTGATAATACTAGTGTAGGAGCAGGTGCTAGAAACCACGCTCAATACCTATATAACCAAGCAGTAGGGAACACAGACCGAGCTGCATCGTGGCATTTTACAGTAGACGATACAGAGATTTATCAACATCTACCATTAAACGAGAACGGATGGCACGCAGGAGACGGTGATGGTCCAGGTAATAGAGAATCCATTGCAATTGAAATCGCAGTTAACAGTGACGGTAACTATAGTAAAGCAGTAGATAATGCTAAGAAACTTGTAGCTTATTTAATGAAAGAAACTGGTGTACCGTTAAATAACATTGTAAAACACCAAAAATGGAGTGGTAAAATCTGTCCTGCTAATATGATTAATAATGGACAATGGGATGCATTCGTAAATGGCGTTGGTGGGTATTATAATAATTTTTATCAACCAAAAGATGACATTACTGGAGGTTGGTATGAAGAAGCTATTCGAGAGTTAAATAGAAGAGGTATTATGATAGGGGAAGGAAACGGAGTTTTCGCACCTAATAGAGCGATAACAAGAGCCGAATTTG
This sequence comes from Bacillus cereus group sp. MYBKT14-1, assembly GCF_051915185.1. NCBI lineage: Bacteria > Bacillati > Bacillota > Bacilli > Caryophanales > Bacillaceae > Bacillus > Bacillus cereus group sp. MYBKT14-1. The sequence goes on from NZ_JBQAEF010000004.1 coordinate 155,016, forward strand.
CTCAATTAATCTCTAAATCTCTAAACCTGCCAGCTGGAGATGCTTCATTTAAAGACCTAAACGATGCAAATACAACTTTACGAGATGGTATTAAACGTACTGCAAGTGCAGGTATCATTCAAGGTAGAGGAGATGGTTATTTTGACCCAAACACACCTATTACAAGAGAAGAATCAGCAATTATTGTAAACAAGGCTTTACAGTATAAAGGTATATGGGGACCAGTTGTAAACCTACCATTCTCAGACAAAGACCAAATTATTTATAAAGAAGACGTACAAAGACTGTATGGTCTAGGTATTGTAAGAGGTAAGGGTGACAATCAATACGATCCTAAAGGAACAACAACTCGTGGTGAAACAGCAACATTCATTCTAAATATGCTACAAGTAATTGAAAATGGTAGTGTTGAAAAGGTAATTGGAACGGCTCAAATTAATGGTATTGGAGTAAATGTTCGAAGCGGATCAGGTACAAACTATTCTATTGTTAGAAAGACAAGTAAGGGCGAAAAAGTTACAGTATATGAAGAAAAGAACGGCTGGCTAAGAATTGGAACAGGGCAGTGGATTTATTATGACTCTAGTTATATCGACTATAATAGATTATAAAAGACTTAATAGTTAAAAGAACAGAGTATATTTGGATATATAACTACTCTCAGGTTGTGAAGAAGACTTTCTCCACAACCTGTTTTTGTGTCTGGCCCCCTCTTTACCTACCAATACTGATAAAAAGAGGAAAAGGAGAGATTCATTATGATGGGTGCATCGAAAAATTACCGTGATCAGCGTGTATACAATTTAAAAACTAATGTTTTTCTAATAATTACGTAGGGATCACCGTACATGCCTATCCAGCTCATATTTTGAAATACCTCAAAACGAAATTTTGTTATAAGTTAGCACAAAATTTCGTTCTGGGGGTAGTTGTATTTTCTTAGCTTGATAGTGATGTGGTGCTACCCCATCGCTATCAAGCTAAATTTCTGAAATATCCCCAAAACGAAAATTTCATCCTTTCATAGTTGTCCATAGGTTCTTAGGGTGATTTTCATTTTTGAGAAGAATAAATTTCTCAAATTGATGGCAATTATAGAGGGGTAAAAATAATGTTACGATGTTTATAAAAAATATGCGAAGAAATATGTTAATAGATTTTTTAATAATATTCATATAAAATACTATTTTGACTTAGATTAAACTTTGTTTCAAACAAACATTAAAATCTATTTTAAAGAAAGGGAAATATGGTAGAAAATGAAAGCAAACATTAAAATTATTGAAAAGCTTAAAGAAGAATCTTGTACCTTCTACATTCACAAAGTAACATCTTTTATTCTAGATATGGTATCAACACTAGAGAATAGTTCTGATAACTATTTAATCGTTAATTCTACTCACAAAGGTGAACAAGAAAAAATTTCTTGCTCAACTGTTATTTATTTGGAATATTTTGAAAGGAAAATTTTTGTTTATACAAAAGAAAATATATTTGAGATAAAAAGTCCTTTATATAAATTACAATCTGAACTTCCAGATAACTTCATTAGAATTTCAAAAACTATAATTATCAATATTCATTTTTTAAACAAATTCTCCGCTAAAGCAAACGGAAATTTGGAAGCACTGCTTTCAAACAGAGAAAAAGTAATTGTGTCAAGAAAATATGTTTCTTCATTAAAAAAACAGCTAAAAAAACATTCCCAATAACCACTTATGTATTAATTTTTACCACTTATGTTTAAAAGTATTTCTTTATATCTCCTTTGATGTAAATATTAATAAAAACAAAGGAGGATATACAATGTATACTATGATTAAAGAAGTATTTATAAGAACTCCATTATGGGTATGGATATTATTATTCATTTTAATTAAAAGGGGTATTGCTATTTCTCAAGAAAGACCAATTAATTTATCTAAAATGTTCCTTGTTCCCATGATTTTTATGATATGGGGGTTAGATAAAATTATCACTAAATTTTCTTACTTAGGATATTGTTTAATAAGCTATACGATTTTCATTCTTCCAGGCATTTTGATTGGATATTTGTTATATGCAAAATATCAAATTTTTTTCAAGCAAGAGACGGTTACTTTCAGGAAGAAATGTTACCTTCCATTAATAATTATATTGATTAATTTCTTTGTAAAATATGTCTTAAATGTAACTTTAGGAATTTATTCATCATTTTATGATAATATTCCGTTTAATATAATTTATTCTGCCATAAGTGGACTATCTGTAGGCTTATTTTTTGGAGGAATATTCTACACATTTTATATACAATCAAAATTAAATAAACTTATCTTAAAATCATAAAAAAGAAGGGAAAGACTTTATTGAAACTAAAAAATCGACTGTATACAGGTTTAGGAACTGGTTCATTTATATACATGATAGTTTTGCTATCAAGAAACAATAATATATCTATTACACAAGCTGAGATAATAAGTGTTCTTATAATCTCAGCTTGTGCAGGCATTTTTACATTCATTTTTGATATTGAAAGAATCAGCTATTTGTTCGCCTTGGTAATCCATTTTTTCATGATGATTATAGTTGTCTTTCTTATATCTACATATAACCATTGGATAGAAATATTCCCAACTGCTGATTTTCTTGAAAGTATAGTTTTGATATATGCATTTTCTTGGTTAATATCATTTTTAAATACAAAAAAAGATGCTAAAGAATTAAATATGTTACTAAAAAATAAGAATAACATTTAAAGTGTCCTTCTATACGAGGCTGCTGCATCGATATTAAATTAGCAAAAAAATTCCCCTGAAATTTAAAAATACGCTATTCTTTCTATAAAATCATAGGAAAGGATGGCGTTTTTGTATGTCTATTTCTGTATCTGATGAATTACAACTATTTGCTCAGGAGATTCAAAGATTTTTATCTTCAAATATCTTACTAGATTTTGCTAGAGATGTCGGTTTCGTACAACGGACCAGTAAATACCAAGCAAAAGATTTAGTCGCTTTATGCGTATGGATGAGCCAAAATGTCGCTACAACTTCTTTAACTCAGTTATCTAGCTGTTTAGAAGCATCAACAGAAGTACTCATCAGTCCCGAGGGACTGAATCAACGATTTAATAAAGCGGCCGTTCAACTTTTACAACATGTATTAGCTGAACTACTAAACCATAAATTAACCTCATCTATGCCACTTTCTTCTCCATATACTTCTGTTTTCAAGCGTATTCGTATTTTAGATTCAACTGCATTTCAACTCCCGGATGTATTTTCATCGGTTTATCCAGGTGCAGGAGGATGCAGCCATACAGCGGGAGTAAAGATTCAGCTTGAGTATGATTTATTAAGTGGAAAGTTCCTACATATTCATACAGGTCCCGGTAAACAGCATGATCGAACCTATGGTTCTCTGTGTGTTCCAACTGTGGAACCAAATGATTTATGTATCCGTGATTTAGGGTATTTTCATTTAAAAGATCTTCAACATATACAAGATAAAAAGGCTTACTATATCTCTCGTATTAAATCTAATACACGTATTTATCAAAAAAATTGCAAACCTGATTATTTTCAGGATGGAAGAATAAAGAAAGGTACAGAGTATATACAGCTAGATATGGAGGTATTAATGAGCTCTCTCCAACCAGGACAAACATATGAAATATCCGATGCCTATATAGGTATGACTGATAAAGTACCAACCCGTGTAATCGTTCATCGACTTACAGATGAACAACAACAAAAACGATTACGTGATCAAGCTATACGAGAAAAAAAGAAAGGAATGAAGTATTCTCCTCGTAGCAAACGACTCAGTGGTATCAATGTATATATGACAAACACCCCTACAGATATTGTTCCGATGGGACAGGTACATGACTGGTATTCTTTGCGTTGGCAAATCGAAATTTTATTTAAAACGTGGAAGTCATTCTTTCAAATCCATCATTGTAAGAAGATAAAATCAGAACGATTGGAGTGCCATTTATATGGTCAATTGATTGCCATTCTACTCTGTTCTTCTATCATGTTTCAAATGCGCCAATTGCTCCTCATGAAGAAAAAACGAGAGCTTAGTGAGTATAAAGCCATATATATGATTAAAGACTATTTTCTTCTTCTATTCCAAACTATACAAAAAAACACCCAAGAGCTATCAAAGGTGTTACTTCGTCTGTTCAATCTTCTACAGCAAAACGGGCGAAAATCCCATAGGTATGAGAAGAAAACAGTCTTTGATATATTAGGTGTCGTTTATAATTGTACCATGTCTGATAACCAAGCAGCTTAATTCAAAAAAAGAAACCCGTTAGGGTTTATTTCGTATGCAAATCTTTAAAGCATCTACGTATAGACTTTCCAAAAAAAGAAACAATCTTGCTTATCATTGACGTTACACGGGCTTAGCTTGATAGCAATGTGGTGCTACCCTTATATGGACTAAATATCATAAAATGTTAATTTTCTTTTACTTACCTATATATTCAATCGCCATCCAGCCATTTTTGGGTATGTTCGATAAAACGTTTTGTCGCTGGTAATGCGTGTTTAATTGAAGTAAGTGACAACCCAAGCGATCGTTTAGGTTTGTCTTCCAATTCCACAACCGTAACATTTTCGCATTGTCCTTGTAATGCGAGTTCAGACATGACACTGATTCCAAGCCCGTTCTCCACCATCGCGACAATCGCATGATCATCACCGGTTTCAAATTGGATATCGAGATGAATCCTAGCAGCTTCTAATACTTTCCTAACATCGTAACCACATGAAGAAGCAGGCATAATAAAAGGCTCTTTCTTGAGCTGATCGTACTGAATTATAGATTGTTTACTTAATGAGTGATTTTTAGGAAGGACACATAGCATTCGATCTTTTCTTAGTGGAATAGATTCTAGATGGCCCGACGACGGTAGTGACATAAAACCTAAGTCAATCACCCCTTGTTGAATCCACGTTTCAATCATTCCATAATCACCTTCCATTAATTTGATTTCAATTCGAGGATATTCCAAGTGAAATCGATGAATGATTGCAGGCAACCAGTGAATAGAAACGCTTGTAAAGGTTCCGATGCGCAAGGTTCCTGCCACTATCCCATTAATCTCTGCAACAGTTTGCTTCAATCGCTCATTATGGTTTACTACTTCACGAACATGCGTTAAAACACGCTCACCATTTTCCGTTAATCGAACTCCTGTTTTATTCCGGGATAACAGTTGAAAACCATACTCCAATTCAAGACTTCTAATCGCATGGCTGACACCTGACTGAGTCACGTTCATTGCTTCGGCCGCTCTTGATAAGTTCCCCATTTCAACCGTCTTCAGAAAGATTTCTAACTTAGTCAGACTCATCGATTCTCCTACTTTCTCATGTATGAATTTTGTTCAAGTATATCATTACATATATTCGTTTTACTAATACTTGAATCACAATTAAACTAAGTACATAAAAATTTTAAAGGAGAACTAAAAATGAAACCAATAAAGGCTAATCTTATGATCTTACTTGTTACAATGACCTGGGGTACTTCCTACCTTTTTATGAAAATCGGATTGGAAACTGTCCCTTCATTTTCTCTTGTTGCATTACGCTTTGGTATTGCTTTTTTGGTTTGTGCTGCTGTTTTTTTTAAACAATTTCGTTCAATTCATTTTGTCACCTTAAAATACGGCTTTATTCTAGGATTTTTACTTTTCGTTGTATCTGCTTCAGTCATCTTAGGTTTAAAAACGACATCAGCTTCAAATGCTGGTTTTCTAGCCAGTTTGACCGTAATCTTTATCCCTTTATTATCTATCGTTCTGTTTAAGGATCGACTGAGCTACAGACTAATCATTAGTTCCCTTGTTGCAATGACTGGAATTGGTTTACTGACTTTGAATAATCAATTAACACTTAATTCTGGAGATTTACTCTGTATACTCGCTGCTCTCTTTTATGCTTTTCATATTATTGTCACCGGAAGGGCGGCTAAAGTTGCCAATACATTGCAGCTTGGAATTCTTCAGTTGGGATTTGCAGGAGGGTTTGGCGTACTCTCTGCCCTGATTTTCGAAGAACCGCAACTTCCATCCACTAAAGAAAGTTGGATCGCAGTACTGGTATTAAGTATATTCTGCAGTGCTTTTGCCTACATCATTCAGGCGATGGCCCAGAAATACACAACACCGACACATACAGGACTCATTTTTTCATTAGAACCTGTATTTTCTGCACTATTTGCATACCTGTTCATGAACGAAGTATTGTCACTCAAAGGGTATATCGGAGCATTACTTATTCTAAGCGGTGTTATACTTGCTGAGATAAAAGTAAAACGAAAATCTACATTTAAAGCAAAAAAGAGAGAGATGGAATGCACAGAGTAGTACTATCAATCTAAATTTCTATATATAAAGATTTTTTATCAAAGATAAAATCCTAGTACAAGTAAGAATTTATAATCAACCTTTGTTTCAACCCAACTTGCAACATGTTTGTGGTATCCTTGCTCAAATCATAATAAACATGGTATATCCAGCAGCTTAAGTCTTTTAATATAATATTAAAAAGTGGATGTGCATAATCGCATATCCACTCTCCCCATCTATATACTTACCTTCGCTTCTCCAACATCTTGTTTTTTAATTATATCTAAGTAAAAATGTGAAACAGTTGTGTTGTAATAAGGAGAAATGAAAATAAAAGATAGATTAAATGTAAACATTCCTATAAAGGCGGCTAATAAAAACCAACCAATAAATGATAACCAAAGAACAAATAACTTTGACTTTTGTCCTTTCATTATTCTTTTACTTTCCCTCAATGCTTCACTTGCTGTATAATCAGGATTCTCTATTAATATGTAATAAGACATAGAATAAGAAAAATATTTAATAATACCTGGAACGATTAATAATAGACTCCATAAAAAAAGAAAAATTGCCTGTAACAGACCCAATTTTATTGACTTAAACACGTTGTTCTTCTTAAATCCCAAAAATACATCATCTACTTTAGCATCTTCACTTTTACCTAAATGCAAGGTGAAAACAGAGTATCCAAATTTAAAGATACCTTGTATGGAACTGTAAATAAAGAAACAAATAATTCCTAAAAATATATAACTTAGAATAAATAAAACTAGTGCAGTTGGATCTACTTGTGGTTCCCCACTAATCGAATAAATTAAGAACACATCCAAACCAATTACTCCAATAAATAAGCCAACTAATAAATACATGAAACCCGCGATTGCTGATGCACTAAGAGTGGGTACAAAATAGTTTAAAGCTGATACTCCAATCCCCAACCCCCATTTACCATCTAACGAATTAAGTGCTGCCTTCTTTAAATTTCTTTTCATACTTGTATTCCCTCCTTTTCTTATTTTCCTTTACTGAAAAAATAAAAGAACTTGCAGCAGGCCCCGCTACAAGTTCTTTTAGCTAAATTCTTTAGCTAATCAAAACAAATTATTTATTCTACACAATCGGGGATAATGCCTAAAATATGGTTTGTTAACATCATTATATAACATAATTATGAATTTTTTGTATAAAAATTCTATATTTTTAGACAAATTACATCTGTTTTTTACTTGTTTTTAATTTTTATCTTCAAGATACTCTATAAAGTCATCATTTTCTCTTGTTAGAGGTAAATTTCCAACCTGATTATACAAATGAATAATAGGTAGCACTTCTAAAACCCAGTTTCTTAAACGAATCATTTTTTTAGCGTCTTCCGAGAAATTAGCTTATGAGAATTCACTGACTTCCTTTTCATTAAAAGGATAAAATTTAAATTTCTTAGGTTCGTTTATTTTTTGTAACTCTTCATATAAATTAAATGCAATATTGCCTTCCAGTTTACTAACATTGGTATCTTCTTTTATATCAATTAGTTTGCTTTATCTATTAACTCTGTTCTTAATTTTAAAATAGTAATCACATCACTTTTCAAACGAAAATAATTAATTAAGTTTTTACACTTTCTCAATATTACAGTATAAAATTTCTTATATAATTAAATTATTCTCTTTATTTATTTTATGTATATGTTCCCTTTGAACCCTACTATTATAGGGTTCCTTTTTTATAATCATATATTTATTAATTAATTTATCAATTTCCTGACTTAAACGGAGGACTTTCGTATGACTAAAGCCATGTTTATTTACCAGTTCTACTAATTCTAATTTTTTATTTTCTATTAGATTATTTAATTTCGCTACTAACATAAACTTTTTTCTTTCACACTCCCCCTGAGCAAAATAAAAAGAGCTGCTCCCAGCTCTTATATACTAAAAATCTTTATTATTGCAGTTTAAAATTTTCCATATTCTATTATAAATGAATATACATAAAGCTAACAACAATAATTGTTAGTGTATTAATAAAAAGTAGCAATATTTAATTACTGTTACAGCTTCTTGATACTTTTCTCGGGTTCAAATTTACACTACTAGATAAAAAAATCCTGCATGTTTCAAACATGCAGGATTTTTTCTATTCTTCGTTTTTCATAAAGTAAGAAACAAAACGGAGAATTTCAAGGTATAACCATACTAATGTCATCATGAGCCCTATTGCGCTATACCACTCCATATGTTTTGCTGCCCCGCTACGTGCACCATTTTCAATCGAATCAAAATCTAGTAATAAATTTAATGCAGCAACGAAAATCACAACGGCACTAATAATGATACTGATTGTCCCACCTTGGTGAATGTAAGAAACAGTAAAAACAAAGGTGTTTAGTAAGAAGACAATCAAATACATAATTAAAATGCCAAGTGTTGCAGCTGTTAAAACAGTACGGAACTTTTCAGTTACTTTTATTATACGAGTAGCATATAATACTAACATTGCAAATAAAATCGAAATGGTTAATAATACAGCAGTTAAAGCAATAGAATTTCCAAAACGCATTGTATAATATGCAGAAATACTTCCTAATAAAATTCCTTTTACCACAGCATAAATCGGTGCGCAAACTGGTGATATTCGAGGAATAAATATAGCTAAAAATGCAACTATTATATTAACCACTGCTACTCCAATTAATACCGACATTTTCATTGTACCTTGTGTTACCTGTAAATATGAATAGACAGACGCTGCAAGAAGTAAGACAAGCATAACGAATGTTTTTCTAACGGTTCCACCAATGGTCATCGTAGAAGTATTTGTTTGCTTTTTATGAAAAGCGTTCTTTTTTAACATTGGATTAGATGTTTTCATTATTTCCTCCTAAAATGTGTTTTGCGTATAAAGTGAATTTTTTATATCTCTAGTTTCTTATCGATGATGCGGCCAGTAAGCGCTACGAAGAAAATTATTAACAAACAGCTAAATCCTAGGTCAGTAATAGTACTCCACTCACTAGGATAAAAGGACGTATCAATAAAGCCATTCTGATCAATAAACTCATTGTTTTTTATAGTAACTACATATTTCTCTAATCTACTTAAAATATCCATTACTACTGTTTGGATTGTTACAAAAATAGCAAAGAAAATGATAAAGAAAAGTATCTTACTCACCGATTCCTTAACAGGAAACTGTTTTGTAATAACTATGATGAAATAACCAGAAACTAACAAAAACATGAAATCGATTCCCCACGAAAAAACAGCAAATACATGATGAAAGATGCCATATTCATATAACATATAAAAATCTTGTTGAAGACTCTCAGTCACTTTACTACCATTAGTATTTAAGGAAAAATAATACAAAAAAATTAGTCCTATTACTAGCAAAATAATAAATACGAGTGTGAAAAAAAATAAATTTGCATATATATTTCTTTGAGATGATATAGCTGTGTAGCGAATCATAGAATTTTTTATCGTTTTATTAAAAGATGACAACGCTAGTAAAAAAATAGAAAACGAAGCCATACATAATACTATTAGAAATATGGCTAATGTTATATCCTGTCTAAACGAATTCATTATTTTTAATGAACCTTTCACATGAAATAAAAGTAGCAAAGAAAAAGTGATAAAAACAAAATAAAAGATGGCTATGCTTCTTTTATTACACTTATATAAATAATGAAAAAGTGAATTCATTACTCAAAAACCTCCTTAAACAACTCATGTACTGCTTTCCCTTGATGAAAACGGATTTCCTCTACATTTTCATGTAATACAATATTTCCTTCTTTTAAAAAGATTACCTCATCAAATATATTTTCGATTTCTTCTATTAAATGAGTTGAAATGAGAATGGTACAATCTTCTCGGTAAAATTTAAGAATTAAATCTAATACATGTTTTCTAGAAACAAGATCAATTCCACCCAATGGCTCATCTAATATATATAACTTTGCTTTCCTTGAGAAAGTTAAGATAAGTTGTAATTTTTCCACTTCACCTTTGGATAAAGCAACTATATGCTCTTCTAATGGCATTTTAAATTCAGTTATTAATTCCATTGCTTGGTTTAAATCAAAATCAGGATAAAAATTCCGATAGAAAGCTACAGCATCTTTTATCGTCATCCACTCGTCAAAAACAGGACTATCAGGCATAAATGAAACAATTTTCTTTGTTTCTATTCCTACCTTCTGACCTTCAATTGTGATAGTTCCTTTAGAAGGATAACGCAAACCAGCAATCATTTTTAATAATGTTGTTTTTCCGCTACCATTATCACCAACAAGACCAATAATTTTCCCTTCAGAAATTGTTGCACTTAAATCTTGAAGCACTGTTTTTAAGTTATATCTTTTCCACAGATTCTCAATTTTTAATAACTCTGTCATTCGTTTTCCTTCCTTTTCTTTTCTAATGAAGAATGGAGGATTGGAAGAATTTCTTCTTTCGTAAATCCTAAATTGTCCATTCCATTTATAAAATTATCAAGCAACTCTGTTGCCATTTCTTTGCGTAGTTCAGTAATCATTTCTCTCTCACTCGTTACAAATCTCCCTGTTCCTCTTCGTGTCACAGCAATACCTTCTCGTTCTAGCTCTTGAAATGTGCGTTGAATTGTATTTGGATTCACTTGTAATTCACTGGCTAGTTCACGTACAGCTGGTATTTTATCACCCGGTGCTAAACGACCTGTTACAATTTCTTTTTTAATATATTCCATTACCTGAATATAAATCGGGATATTAGGAGAAAACTCAGTTTTCATTTCTCCCCTCCTCAGTATTAGTGTACTAGATGAATAATACACTAATACTGATTGTGTGTAAATGGTAATTTTCTCAAAAGATATATAGTAAATAAAAGACGATATATTTAGTGAATTAGTGTAACCAACTAAGTCCCATAAACGATCGTTTATGGGACTTTACTAATTTCTACCTAAACAGAGAAAAATACTATTCAAATTAAGTTGCAAAACTCATTACCAAAACAAAAGCTCCTAACATATTAGTCATGTAAAATATGTTAGGAGCTTGATATTTTAAGTGTTTTTTGGATTTAGGCCCTGATAACGTACGAAATTCGCTTTGTGTTGGCGCTATCCCATCGCTATCAAGCTAATATTTTATAGTACCCCCAAAACGAAAAAAACCACTTTGTATTAAAGTTGCAAATAATTTTTGCTCTCAAGTATTTTTCTTTTTTTAGTTGTTAGATAAGAATCATATATCTTAATAGGTTTTTTGTATTATAAAAAACCTATTAAGATATTAAACAAAAATACCTATAGGTAATATTATATAAAAAATAAATGCGATGAAGAGAAGAGTAAATAAAGTGAATTCTATACAGAGAACCCTGGTAGCTGAAAAAGGGTTAGAATTTCTTTATTGAAGCAAGCCTCAGAGTAGCACGTCGGAACCTTTTAGGAGGGGGTTATGTGGCGGGATCTCCCGTTATAGAGCTAAGGTATAAGCATTTTTAAATGCCGTACCTGATAAAGTTAATATGGCGACATATTAATAAACTAGGGTGGCACCGCGATGATAAATCTCGTCCCTAAGACTTCAAGTCGTGGGAGTGGTATTTTTTTATTTTGTTTTAAGTGTTGCATTCTATCTGATTATATTTTAGGAGGAATTCAATTGAGTTTTAACAAAACATTGGAAATTTGGCGGTATCCATCTATCTTATTGTTTAATATTGGTGTTTCAAGTGTTGGAAGTTGGGTTTACTTTATTGCTCTAAACCTAATCGTTCTTAACATAACAGAATCAGCAATTACTGTCTCTGGTTTATATATTATTAGGGCTTTATCAACATTGTTTACTAATATTTGGTCAAGAAGTCTTGTAGATCGTTCAAATAAAAAATGTCTCATGATAGCACTAGGTTTATTTTTTATACGAGCCCCCTCACCATCAATTTAAGAATTAAAAAAGAGGGGATTATCCCCCTCCTTTTTACGCTTGCTCCGACTGTCGGAATTATTTAATAAAACCACGATTCAACTTAGTTAACTTTTCATTGATGTTAAAAATTCTTACTCTAATATCTTTAACACCGGCTGCTTCAAGTCTGTTCTTGTGCATTTCCGCGTATTTTTCAGCATCTTGTTTTTCTTCAAATACATAAATGCCTCCAGCTTCTTTTGTTTCTTCATTCTCAGTCCATATTTTCCAGTGGAATCCTTCTTCTTCGTTAATACTATTTGCTAAATCCCAAAATCCTTTTTCCATTTCTTCACCAAAAGGACCTTCAAACGGAAAATCAACTTGTAATAAATATGCCATTTTCACTCACTCCTATTTTTAATATAAAATTCTTCCCATTCTTTTACTGATTATGATTCAAATGATCATAATGTCTAAATTCGTATTGCTATTATTATTCAAGCACTAATTGGAGAATCCCCCTATTTGTAAACTAATCACAAAATGATAGTAAATTGAACGCATAAAGTTTAATAGTTTTCGGTTATGTTTAGAAAATGTGATATAAACTTATCCCTAAACTAAGGACAAACAAAACAAGCGCAGGTATCGCTTTCTTAAAAGGATCTCTCGCTAATACAGTTAGCGTTAATGCGGCTGCAAGCATCGTACCTCCTAATAACAAGCCTGCCCATAAAGCTACTGTTGAAATCCAAATTCCTATCAACATTCCAATCGCTCCTACAATCTCAAAAGCTCCAGTTAAGAAATTAAAAAACGAAGGTAAACCAAATCGTTTGAATTCATCTGCCATTTTCCCGGATATAATTTTCGTTCCTGTCATTAAAAAGAACAGAAACAACACTACTTTTACAATATTGATGAAAATTAAAATAGTAATCACACCTTTCTTATTATTTGATAAAAACTCAGTATTATTCAGGTAGTAGTCACTACCTTTACCCTATTTCCTGAGATTACCCGTATGGAAGTCGCTTCAATTTACATTACCCTTTTCAATATTAAAGGGCTGAAAATTATATGCTATAGCATATATAATACAAAAATTTGACTGGTACTAGGCAAAAAAGTGAACCTGAATCAGATATCATACAAAATAAAGCTATCTTCCCATTCGTCCAAACGAAATTACATGCTATAGCACATATAATACCTAAAACAAAGTTTGTTCCTTATGAATAGCATAGCATCAATAAGGAACAAATATTAATAGTGTGTATCATACAATTTGTTTAATAACGATTGTAATACTTTAATTTCTTCCTCGCTCAAATTACTCGTAACGAAATGGTGAGCGTCTTTCACTACAGGCAAGATTGTTTTCTTTAACTCGTCACCTTTTTCAGTTAAAAAAAGGTTATGTGAACGCCTATCTTGGTCATTCAAAGCCTTCTTTACAATCCCTTTTCTCTCCATTGACTGTATCATTCTAACGACAGTAGTTTGATCTTTATCAATAGCTTCCGCCAACTCTTTTTGAGTAGTGCTCCTTTGGCTACAAAGAACACTAATAATCCCCCACTGCTCTGGCGTAACTCCATACGGCTTTAATTTCTTTGTAAAATAATTGGTCATTTTCACATCAGTACGATGAACAAGATAGCCTATTAAATCATGTAAGTTCATATATCACCTCTATAAATTAAGATATAAAAGGATATAGCATACCAGTCAATCATTCACAATGAATGTATTTGTTTCACCATATATATGCTATGGCATATATATTAAAGTAGATCATTTTAATTGTCAAATGATTTACCTATTGTCAAAATCAATTTCATACATTCCTCCGGTGATTTTTGCTGCTTATTTCTTTTCCCTTCTACAGAAGCCTCTTAGATCCCACAGTTTCATATAATCGTAGTAATTTTTATCGCCTCATCCTCTTTCTGTATATATTGTTCTTATCATATTTTATAAAATATGATAAGAACAGATAACTACACATCTTTAAGGATACCTCATCCAGTTCTTTTTGTTACAAAATAAGCAGCATAAATACAATCCACATTAGAAAAAACATCAAGAAAAGACACTCCAAATATGGAACGTCTTCTTTCACTATGCCCATCAACTTAAGAATTTGATAGTTTCCCAAAACGAAAAAGATGAGTGTATTGCTTAACTTACTAGCGATGTAGCAGTCCCCTATTTAAAATAGTAAAGTATAAACATGAAAAAGCCCCTAACAAATTTTGTTAGGAGCTTTTTCAAATACGCGATATTTATTTAATCTTCATTATCGATTTCTATTGTACCCGTTCTAGCACTAACCTTTAAAATATTTAACACATTATTAGGTGTCTTGATTTCCACTTCATATTCAAATTTTGATTGTGCTAAGTTGTCATCTTCTAATTCGAATTCTTTTTTCACATTAATAATTTCTCCATTTGTATGAGCTAAAGAAATTTCACGAACTTGTTTCTCTGTGTAGTTTTCATTCTTTTTTGCATAATTGTAACCCATGCCATAATATCCACTAACAATAGCAATACCACTTACTAAAATAGCAATTACACTTATCATTATTTTCTTTTTATGTTTTAACATTTCCATCCACTCCTTAATGATTAATCCTCTATTCCAAATCTTGCTTCAAGTGCATTTTCTGCTTGTTCTAATTGATCTTCCAGTATATCGTGTTCTCTTTCTTGCGTTTGATATTGTTCAACAGTTATCGTTCCAGCGTGATAATCTGCTTCTAGCTGATTATCAGATATATCTATCTTGTCATCCAATTGGTCAATTTCTTTTTTGGCTGCTAAGTACGTATTTAAGTTATCTTCTTTTGCTCCAACTGGTTTCGTGTTATTTGCCTTTTCTACAATAGATGAGACTTCGTTTTTGAAATCTTGTATTTGTTTCTTATCATTTGTAGCAGCTTGTGTTTTGTTTGGTTCTTGTTGTAGTTGAGCGACTTCTTTTTGTAATTTATCATTTTCCACTTTCAGTTGTTGTACTTCTGTATTGTTATCAACTTGAGTAGAACAAGCTGTTAAGAATAAACAGGACATTGCTCCAATCAGCATCCATTTTCCCATTCTGTTTTCCTCCCTTTACATGTGCACCTTATCCTTGCCTTTATATTACTGAACAAACATTAAAGGAAGATTAATGTACAAAAAAATAAAGTGAAGGCTTTTACAGGCAGTTAATCCCTACCTACCTCGCATTCACCGAATTTTGAGGGAGTAGTCTTACTGCCCGTTAATGTGGGATAAAATGATATAATTAACTAGTTTCTAATCTTTCTTTAATGTTTTTGAATTATAGTGATACATACTAATAAGAAGAAAAGGAGAATGTTAATGCGAGTTCTTATCGTCGAAGATGAACAAGACTTACAAAATATATTGGTGAAACGATTAAATGCAGAACATTATAGTGTCGATGCATGTGGGAATGGAGAAGATGCCCTAGATTATATAAACATGGCTACCTACGATTTGATTGTACTTGACATTATGATTCCAGGAATAGATGGTTTACAAGTATTACAAAGATTACGCGCGGACAATAATGCAACTCCTGTCTTGCTTCTTACAGCTAAAGATACAATTGACGATCGTGTAACAGGACTCGACTTAGGTGCGGATGATTATTTAGTAAAGCCGTTTGCTTTTGATGAACTGTTAGCAAGAATTCGAGTGTTAATGCGAAGAAAAACAGGAAATACATCTAATGTATTTGAAATCGCTGATCTAGTGGTAGATTGCAATATGCATAAAGTAACACGAGGAGACCAAGTTATCACTCTTTCCAGTAAAGAATTTGCTATTTTAGAATATATGATTCGTAATAAAGAAGTTGTGTTGACACGAGATAAAATTGAGCAACATGTGTGGAATTACGATTATGAAGGTGGCTCGAATATTATTGATGTTTACGTCCGCTATCTTCGCAAAAAAATTGATAGCCAGTTTGAAACGAAGTTAATTCATACAGTACGAGGAACTGGTTACGTATTGCGAGTAGAATCATGAAAAGACTATCAATAAAAATGAGAGTAACTCTGTGGTATACGGGGCTAATTGTAATTATTATGGCACTCGTGTTAGCTTTTATTTTAACTTCTTCAGATAAAGTTTTGCTTTTTAATATGAAAGATCAATTGAAGAACACAGTAAAAGAAAGCATGGAAGATATCGAATATAAGCATGGGCAGTTAAAGATTGACGATGATTTTGAAACCTTAGAAGATGGAGTAAATATTAGTATTTATAGTAAACAAGGTGAGCTGTTGGTAGGACATAGTCCAACAAGCTTTAATAAAAAGATATCGCTTAAATCCGATGAAATACAAACCATTAAAGACGGCAATAAAGAATGGATAGTATATGATTTTCTCCATAATGCAGGCGGCGATGAGCAAGTCTGGGTTCGTGGAATAATGACTATGAACCAATTATCCTCAACGATGAATACGCTTATCGTGGTAACAATCATCTCATTCCCATTACTTATTCTTATTGCGGCATTCGGAGGATATTTTATTACGCAAAGGGCGTTTCGACCTGTGCAACAAATGAGTGATTCAGCCAGTAAAATTGGTGATGGTAAAGACCTTTCGAAGAGAATTAATTTACAAGGTTCACCGAAAGACGAAATGTATCATTTAGCACAAACCTTTGACAAAATGTTTGAGCGATTGGAGACATCATTCGAAAGTGAAAAACAATTTACATCTGACGCATCTCATGAATTAAGAACACCAACATCTGTTATTATTTCGCAATGCGAATACGCTTTATCACAGAGAAATAATCCGAAAGAAATGGAAGAATCGTTAGAAGTAATTTTAAAACAATCACGTAAAATGTCCGCTCTAATCTCACAACTCTTATTATTAGCACGAGCTGACCAAGGAAACCATAATACTTTCCAATTTGAATGTATCAATATGAGTGAATTAACGGAAATCGTTGTAGAAGAGCTTTCATTAATGGTTCAAGAAGCTTCGGTTGAAATAACAACTAATATAGAGGAAGACCTATTTATTAAAGCAGATCAAACATTGATGATGCGTTTATTAATGAATTTACTAACGAATGCGATTGCTTATAGTAAAGCGAGCGGAACTGTGCATATGCAACTATTCCGTGATGAAACCAACATAATAGGTAAAGTCTCCGATAATGGCATCGGCATCAGCGAGCAACATATTACTAAAATATGGGACCGCTTCTATCGAGTTGACGCAGCACGAACATCTTCAAACATCGGAAACACAGGTTTAGGATTGTCGATGGTAAAATGGATTGTCGAACTACATGGAGGAGAAATTACGGTTGAAAGTAAATTAGGAGAAGGCAGTACTTTTACATTTAAACTACCAATTGAAAAAAGAGCATAATTTATACGTGTCTGTCGCTTCAGAATAAAGATTGATTCAAAGGCTCTCTACAATCCTTATGTAAAAATAACTGAAGCATTTTAAACATCATCGATTTTATCATTTTGGACAACCTATTCTGTTAAATTAATATACATGCGAAAAAACTATCAAAATAAAACCCCAGAAATCCAATGGTCTCTGGGGCTTCATTATATATTTAGCTCTTTTTGCTTTTTGTTTTGTTTATGTCTATAGAGCAATTTACGACTTATTAGAGAAATCACTAATAAGGTCAGAATTAATAAGATAAGTTGCATAAATGATAAATCAAAATATTTAGCACCTGTAACGATTAAAAGTGTAGAAATCGTGCCTTTTACAACGAAAAAAATAATAACCCATAACCCGCCTTTTTTCCAGTTCATTTTATATTACCCTTTCCTACGTTTAAATTCTTAAAATATTTAATGATAGTTCGTAAATATGACAACTTAATAGAAATCTATTATATTAACAAAAAATTCATGTCTAATTAAATGCGACGATTCTATATTAAGTGAAAATGATATTCATTGTCAATTTTATTGATTATTTGAATACTTATTCTTAATCTCTTTCTACTTTGTTTCTTATTAACAATACACTTTTGTATTCAAACAAAAACACCTCCATTACATTTGCACACTTAGTATGCGAATGCAAGAGGTGTTTTTTCATATACCATCAGATAAGATTTCCTGTTTTGTTTATTTCTTGATACGTAGCTATTTTTTAGTACACGATAACTGGATCATACGTGTTCAAACTATCATAGACAGTTTTTGCAACATTAGGAAGAAGGTTCACACACCCACCTGATCCTCCTGTTAAATAAGCGTTATTTCCCCAGTCTTTTCGCCAGCCGGCATCGTGGAATCCTTGACCACTATTTGTGAATGGAACCCAGTAATCTACTTTAACCGCATAATCAGCTTTCCCTACTGCGCTACCTCTTAGCGTGTATGGTGTTCGTTTATATAGAACGTACCACACACCTGGTGATGTATCTTCACCAGTACTATGTTTACCAGTTACTACATTTGTTGTAACAACTAATTTTCCATCTTTGTAAATCCAAATTTGTTGCTCTGCAATTGAAACTTCCGCATACGTGTCTCCGATGCCATTATTCGCTGTTGTTTTATAACCGATACCTTCCTTCTCCCAACCATTTCCGTGAATATTAGAAGCAGAAAGCGATTTTTCGCCTTTCTCAAAGGCTTGTTGAACTTGTTTAGTTTCTTTTTCAACATCTAGTGCCCAGCCGTAGCCTTGCCCTTTTACTGATATGACTGAACCAGAATGCGTTTTAAATGAGAAATCTTTATTTAATGTTGATTTGGCATTATTAATTTCAGTAATTTTTTTCTTAATGTCGCTCGCGTCAATTGTAACTTTCATATCCTTTGACATAGAAGCATTTTGAATTAAATCTTTCGCTTTTAAAGTATAAACTTCATTCTGCACTTTATACTCAACAGACTGCCCAAGAAGATTCTGTAGTGCTTTCTCCTCTTTTTTGACAATCGGATCGTCTTCTTTAATAGGTTTTATGTATGCAGACTTCAGATGAATTTCGCTTTTATATTTTTGCTTATCGTAATCTTTCAGTAGACTAGTAACGTCATACTGTTTTCCTTCAACACTTTTCGAAATAACAATTTTTCCTTGTTCTAGCTTCGCCATAGCATCTTGAGGCGCTTTTAATTTTTCATTCATAGAGATGAGCGTTTCTTCTACAAGTTTTTTCATCGTTTCACTACGATACTGATCTGCCTTCTCTGGTAGTAATGAATAATTTTCTCCCTTTGAGGAAGGGAAAAATGTCCACTGACTTTTTAATAGTTTCTTAACTTGAGGCAAATCTTTTTCCGTAAGTTCCGTTTTTGTATCTTTTTCATCTAAAATTTGTTGTTGATCAACATAGACTTTGTTTGCTAGTCCAGATGTCTTTAATTTCTGTATTGCCTGATCAGCGCTCAGACCACCAACTTTTGTGTCATTAATTGTAACATTCGAATTGAAGTGAGTTGCCTGATAATAACTCATTCCCCCAATAAGAAGTGCAATTACACCAATACCCGCTGCGATAAACTTCCAATTTGTATAACGTTTTTTTGATCTTACTCGTTTTTGATCAATTTCTTCAACTGATTCATTTGTTGTATTGTTGTTCATCAATCTTTCCCCCGTATGCATTAACGTCAAACGATTTTCAACTAAAATCATAGACTAGTGTACCTTATTTTTCCTAAAATTTCATTATTTCCGACCACATTTTATCGCAATTTAATGATTTAATTTAGATTTTTTAATAGTACGATGCATTGAACAGTCACTTACAAGTAATAAATCATTCAAAAGTGTTGCTTCCTTATATCTATCAATCTAACAGAATAAGTTGCTCCCAAAACGCTGCAAACGAACTAAATTCTCATGAATAACAGTTTGTATTCATATTTGGATACTTCAACATATTTAATTGATAAACATGAAAATTCCCCTTTAAGAAAAATATAAAAAATCAGACAGTATACTTGAATTGCTCTTCGCAAGAGAATATACTAATAAAGCAGGCTATGACGTTCCTTCCTTCTAACTTCTTTGGCGAAATAGGGATGTTACTTTCCTGCTAAACACATAGGCTATGACAATTCTTCCTTCTTTGTAGAAATTTCAAATTGTTTTAGAGTTGTCAATTTCCTATGAAAATAATTAGACTATAAAACCTCTTTCTTCTTTTGGATTGAATAAACTTTAGTTTATCAACCATTGATGTAGAGGTTTTCTTTTCTTAATTAACAAATTACCACTTAACAACTAAATGTTATACCCCTAATTTTTCACTAAAAAATAGCTTTATACCCTCAGTGCATTTCTCTACAATTAGTGTGTTTATGCATGTAAAAATAAAAATCTACCACTGAAAGGAGGACAGTCGGACTATTCCCCTCTTTTATAAGGAGTGAATAATCGGCGTTCTCATGAAAAATTCTATTTATATAAGAAGAAGTTTGAAAGTAATTATAAAAAGAGAAGAAAATAAACTACCGAACATGTATTTAGCCACTGCTTTAAAAAACTTGGAAAGTTTAGGATTTACTTTTTCTGAGCCTTTAATAGAAGAGTTGCAAACACTTTCGGTTGATGCATTCACATCGTTTTACAAAGAGTTGGTAAAACATTTAAAAGAAATGGTTGGTGCACATATTCAGTTTACTCCTATGTATCCAAACTTTCCGCAACAAATGATGGATTTAAGTGACGCTGATTTATACATCAATGCCGTTATTCATTATGTGACGTTGCGCCTACCTGTATCAAAAGTAGAAGAACGACTTCCTCTTTTAGATAGCGTTGATTTGAAAGTTATTGACTTAGGAAGTGAAGAAGATTTCAATCAAATGATTTCTCAATTGATTCGTGCAAACAGCTCTATTTCCTCAACTGATAAGACAGATGTAGAATGGGCTATTACACACACTGAAGATGTTTCCTGTTTTCTACCTAATGTAATTCCTCATAAGGAAAATATGTCTTTTATAATTGGGGTTTTATTAATAAACAGAAAAATATCAGCCGATGCTGCTGCAAAGTATTTTAAAACAGCAACTGATGTTCTTCGCCTTGCAGTTGCTTTATCTGAAGGTGATGTGAGTTTAGCATCCTCCGTTCGATTCAAGAAGTTTAACCGAGTAGAAAGACGCTTCCTTTTAGGATTGTTAGAGCAATGCGGAAACATTACCGAAGATATGATTCGATACAAAAAACGTTGGATTCGTTTAGGTGAAATTCTTCATCCAGCAGAATATCATACTCGTTTCCCAAAAACCCACCGAGCATTTGAGATGCTTCGCAACAACATTAAAGTTGAAACATTTAATGGAAAAATAGAAGCAGCTTTGTTGAATCGTGATATCATGACAGCGAAAAATCTTTTAAAAACTCGCCCGGGGGAATTTGCCAGACGCTTGGATCATTTAATCCGTTTATGTAGTGATACGTCAACAGATGTTTTCAATATTCTCGAAGAGTTTCTAAGTATAATAGGAGACGTTTCTACTCCTGTATTACTTCAACTCACGGCTCATTTTAAGCATCGAAATGATAAAAATGAATTTCGCACCTTTTTTCCAAAGGGAAATGTAGCAAAAGCTATAGGTATTGAAAATACACTTCCATTTATCTCAGAGGATATTTGTTTAATGATTGTAAAAATGTGTGAAGATACTTTAAAAAATCGCTTCGCAGAACTTCCAAGTCTCGGAAAAGTATTTTTGGATGAACAGTTAAAAAATCACTTAGTTCCCTTCTCTCAACGTTCAGCCAGCAAAGCGCTTCGCACATTATCTCGAGGAAGTAAAGTAGATTTGCCAGAAGAAGATACGATTCGTTTTTTCCTATGGTGGAAAGAAGGCTATGTGAATGGACAACATACAGGACGTGTTGACATTGATTTGTCTGCTGCAATGTACGACGAAGATTGGCAATACAAAGAACATGTATCCTTCACGAACTTACGTTCAAAAAATTTCAAAGCCTACCATAGCGGAGATATTACTTCTGCACCAAAGGGAGCATCTGAATTCATTGATTTCGATATTCCGTCTGTGCTGAAATATGGTGGACGCTATGTAGTTATGACTTTGCTTTCTTACACAGACCAACCATATAAAGATTTACCAGAATGCTTTACTGGTTGGATGATTCGTCAATATCCTGGTTCAGGTGAAATATTTGAACCTTCTACTGTTCAAGATAAAGTGGATATTACTGCCGACACCCAAATCTCTATTCCAGTTATTTTAGACTTAAAGGAACGAAAATTGATTTGGACAGATTTGTCTCTTACAAGAGATCTAACTTATGATAATACCATCGAAGCTAATCAAAAAGGTATGATACTAGTTGGAAAGGCTTTAACTAATTTAGTTAAACCGAATTTATATGACTTGTTCCGATTACATATTGAAGCTAGAGGTGAACTCGTTCAAGACATCGAAGAAGCAGAAACTATTTTCTCTTTGAATAAAGGGATTACTCCTTTCGATATCGAAAAAATAATATCTGATTTTATAGCTGACTCAAAAGGCTAACTACATTACAAACATTGATAATGTATGGAAAATATCGATGTATAATGTCTATGTGAAACAGGACCTGATAGATGTATATCAGGTCCTGTTTTTTATTTAGTAGATACTAAATAATCTGGTTAATCACTATTCATCTAAATACACTATACTAATAAAGTGAAATTTATTCGAAAGAAGTTCATTAGTTAATATGTATCTAATTAAGAAACATTTATATACCAGCCCAAACATCTTTTCCATATCGCCCTTCATCTTGCACACGATCCAACCAATTTCTTGCTTCTTGTTCACTGACTTCATGAATTTCTTGATATGCTTGACAAAGGGTATCTTCTACATCCGGAGCCATTTTACTTCCATCACCACATATATAAAGATGAGCTCCATTATCTAATAACGAAATTAAATTGATTCTATCTTGTTTTATCAAATGCTGTACATATGTTTTTGGATGTCTCTCTAAACGAGAAAAAGCTGTGTGTAAAGAGATTAATCCATCTCTTTCATCATTTTCTAGTTCTGTAAGATAAAGATAATCTTTTTCAGGATGACGACAACCAAAATATAGATGCGCTTGTCCTAAGTTCATACCTTTTTGCTTTTGAACACGACGTGCTTGCAAGAATCCACGGAATGGTGCAATTCCAGTACCTGGCCCAACCATAATAATTGGTGTTTCTGGATCTTTAGGTAATTCAAAGTTTGATTGTGGCGTTCGAATGAAACAGATAATCTCATCTTTATTATGACGCTGAGCTAAGTAATTAGAAGCGACTCCTTCATATGTCCCTTCCCCACTCCATGCAGGCGCATTAACAACACCGACCGTAATGCTCAGACGATTGTGTGCAACGAGTGGAGAGCTTGAAATAGAATAGTAACGCGGTTTGAGCGCAGGAAGAAGTTCTAAAAAGCGTTCAAATCGGATTTCACAAGCCTCATACTTTTCAAGAAGGTCCAACATTGAAATCCGTTTCTTTAATATTTGTTCATGGTAAACTCCTTCTTCTAATAATGCTTCCAATTCTTTTTTATGAGGAGGACATGCTGTGAATGTTACCATTTCTCGTATTTGTGCTCGAGTGGCAGCTTCTTGAACTTCAACACTATAACTAAGAAGGTCCAATAAACTAACAGGACTGTCTAAAGGTATGTGATTTATGCTTCGTCCACTTGCACTCAGTATAACTTGATCCTTCCCATTTAACCCAAAACGTTTTAAAATTCGGTTGATATTTTTCTCGCTATTAACTGGCAACACTCCAAGGTGGTCTCCTTCTTTATATGTAGCGCCTTCTGGCAAAGATACCTCGATATGTCGTGTACTTCTATCACTGCTGGGTGATTGGAGTTCACGATTTTCTAGTATAGATGCATAAACTGCTTCATATGTTCGTGCAAGAGGAGATCCTCCAAGACGACTGACAAATTGTAGACTCAAAGTACTGCGCTCTTTTTCCATATTTTTGTTGAGTTCCAATCCAAATGCCTTCATCGCATCAGACCACATACTTTGTTTCCATTGCTCAAGCTGTTCCTCGAAATCACCACTTGCATCTGCTTCTCCGCGTTTAGAAAATCTTGTTGCTCCTTTTTGAGCCATCTGCTCATCAATGTATCTTGGAATCCGTTGATAGGTACTAGCCCAATTATGATCTCCACAACCAAAAACTGCGTATTGAACACCTTTTAGCTCATCTGGTTTTAGTTCCTCCAACCATTGCACAAACTGCCCTGCATTACTTGGCGGTTTTCCATTATAAGAAGAAGTCACAATAAGTACCGCTCCTTCTTTTGGCAAACTTCCAATTCGATCGTTAAGAGCTACCACTTCCGTTTGAACCCCTTCTAAACTAGCTGTATCTGCTAATTCTCTTGCAATACCTTCTGCCACACCTGTATCCGAGCCGTACAGAACAAGAAGTGAAAGATTATCGGCCCCAATAATAGAAGGTGTCTTCTGAACGTGCTGCTTAATTTCATCGTTTTTCAGCTTGTCCTCTGTAGGTGCAAGAACAGTAGGATGACTAATAGTTTGTTTTCGGGGTAGAATCCTAATCTTAAAATCACCGGGCTTTAGCGTTAATGTTTGTTTTACATCCAGCTGATAGTTTTGATAATCGATTAATTCAAAATGTTGAAGAAGCATTCCCATTACAAGAGTGGCTTCATGAAGTGCAAATTGCATACCGATACATGCTCTCTGGCCATTTCCAAATGGCTTATAAGCATGATGAGGAACCTTATCCAGCTCTTCAAATCGTTCAGGTTGGAATTCTTCCACATTGTCTCCCCATGCATCTTTATCCCTATGTAGCTGTGGAATAAGAACAGAAATACGATCTTCTCCTTTCTTAATTGGGTATTTCCCGCCAATCACTGTATCTTCTTTTGCATAGAGACTGAATGCTGGAGCGGTAGGCCATAGACGTAGCGATTCATTTAAAATCATCCGTATATACTTCAGTTTCATAACTTGTTCGTATGTTGGAGTAGGATCTGTCAAAACACGTTCTACTTCTTCATAGGCTTTTTTCAATTTATCCGGATTCTTTAATAAGAAGTAAATTGCAAAAGATAACAATCCACTTGTTGTCTCATGTCCAGCTATTAAAAAAGTAATAATTTGGAAACGAATGTTTTCATCATCTAATTTTTCACCAGTTTCCGGATCTGGCACATTTAGCATACGGGAAAGTAAATCATTTTCTTCCTGATCTCCACTACTTTTACGTTCAGCAATAATATTATCTACTAAAGAAAACATAGATTGAATATCATGCTGAAATTGACGTTTCGTTCTCCACATAAGTTTGTCTTCTATATCCAGCCGCTGCAATTGGTGCATCGCCTCATCTAGAGCACGGGTCATACTAGTGATAAAAGGATGAGGGGTCTCACGATAAAAGCTATTAAATCGGTAATTAAAACCACATAGACCAATTGTATCTAACGTAAGGCGAGTCATATCCTCCGGAACATCTACGTTTTCATTCGGATTAAGCCGTGCCCATTTTTGAACGAGTTGTACAGCAAGATCGACCATCATGGCATGGTAATCTTTCATTGCCCGTTGGCTGAATGTAGGCATCAAAATATTATGAGCTTTTTTCCAGTTAGGCTCGTGAGTCTCGCTAGTAAATAATCCGTCTCCAGCAAAGGCACGAACTTTTGCTAAAGCACCCTCTATACTTTTATCGAACCGTGTTTCGTCACAAACTTCTGCTACCAATTCATGTCCAGAAACGACAATGATGGTATCACTTAAAGTTTGAATTTGAAAAATGGGACCATACTCTTCCGCTATCTTGATAAAGGATAGGGTCGGTTTATCTTTATCGATTAATGGGAGATTACCCAGCGGTCCATATGTTTTCGGCTGAGGAATGGCAGATACTTTTTTTTCCATTAAAAACACCCTTTCAAAAAAGCATGAAATAAAGTGAAACTTTAATCAGTGGGGGTTTTGTTCATCCCCCACTGATTATTAGTTGAACCAATCGGGCTTTTACGGGCAGTTGGTCCCCCACCTAACTTCTTTGCTTCCGCTAAATTTTGAGGTGGGGGTCTTACTGCCCGTTAATGCGGGATAACATATCCCATTTAATAAAGAGGAAATAGCAACTAATCGCCTGGGATAAAGATATGTAATTGATTACCTTATTTTATCTTTTCCCTAACTATTCATGATTATGATATTGCGTATAAGCTTGGCAATTAGATTTATAACTTGTAGAAAAATACTAAATTAAAATGAAGCGAATAAATATAGTTGGAGCCTTTTAATGTTGGTATTAAAAGATAATCTAAACTTGTAATGTTTATAAGAAATTGCAAACGGATCTCATCTCTTGTATTTGTTCATAAAAATGATTATTTTGATTCATTTTCTTCTAAAACACCCCAAAATAGAGAAGTTGACGAGCTTAAGATTGTAGTATTCGAAAAATCAGTGGTTTAGTTAAACCAATACAATAAGCAAGTATACCGTGCTACTAATGAAAGAGGACCTGATATGAACATCAGGTCCTCTTTCACTACATAATTATTTCCCTGCTTCTTTTAGTTTTTTCTAGCTTTAAATACCGGCGCCTTAGCAGCAAAAAAACTTGTAGGAATCTTTATCTAGCGTTTTATTTTTCTCTACCGATTTAACTTCTCGACAGCTTCCGCACTTGTATCTACACGTTTAACGAAAAAAACTAATAGTAGTGCAACAACATTCATGCCAAGCGCTACATAGAATGAATATTGAATTCCGGATAATAAAGCCTTCTGAGTTAACATTGCCTTCGTAGTTTCTGTGAAGGTTGTTGGATCTATATGAGACATTAAACTTTCAGCTTTTGTTTTTGTTACAGAATTCATAATCGTAACAAGAATAGCAGTACCAATCGAACCGGACACTTGTTGAGCTGTATTATTAACAGCTGTACCGTGCGGATTTAAGCGAGTTGGCAATTGATTAAGACCATTTGTCATAAGTGGCATCATCACCATCGCCATCCCAAACATCCGCAGTGTATAAATAAGAATAATATGTGTATGACTAGAGTCAATTTGCAGACTTGCCAACATATAAGTTGAAACAGCTGTAATGGAAAGCCCTACTATGCCAAGAATCCGAGGACCATATTTATCAAATAGTTTACCTGTAATTGGTGACATAATCCCCATTATTACCGCACCTGGAAGCATCATCAGCCCAGAGCTCAGCGGCGAAATACCACGGACGTTTTGTACATAAGCTGGTGTTAAAATCATACCCGAAAACATGGCCACCGCGTTAACAATTGCAATTACAGACGCAAGTGCAAACATTGGGTACTTGTAAACACGTAAATCCAATAACGGCTCATCCATTTTTAATTGACGAATAATGAAAGCAATTAGGGCAATAGCGCCTATGATTAAAGTTGTTAAGACAACTTTATTCGTCCAACCATCGGAGCTTGCAGAACTGAATCCATATAACAAACCGCCAAAACCGAGAGAAGATAATAGTAATGAGAGATAATCAAGTTTTGCATTTTTGTTTTGTTTCATGACATTCTCAGATTTCCAAATCCCTAACAGTAAGCTAATGATTGCTAACGGTAAAATCATTTCAAAAAGCAAACGCCAGTCATAATACTCTACAATATAACCTGATAGTGTCGGCCCAATTGCTGGAGCTGTAATCATAACTAGTCCAAAAATCCCCATTGCTGTTCCCCTTTTTTCTCTCGGAAAGCTTACTAGCATAATATTCATTAACAAAGGTCCCATAACTGAAGAGCCTGCCGCTTGAACCATCCGACCAGTAAGTAATAAACCAAAGTTCGGTGCTACAGCCGCTAAGGCAGTACCAAGAATAAAAATCACCATAGATGTAATAAATAGGCTCCTATTTGAAAAACGCGTTATTAAAAATGCTGAGGCCGGAATTAATATACCACTTACAAGCATATACCCTGTAGAAAGCCACTGAATCGTTGAATAATCTTGAATGTTTAAATCTTTCATTATTGATGGCAAGGCTACATTTAAAAGGGAGTTATTTAGAAATGAAACAAATGCCCCAATAAAAAGGATTACAAGCATTACATATGGTGGTTTTCTTTTATGTAATGTTTCACTCATATATTTAATTGCCCCTTCATTATAAATTTCATTGATTCGTTTAAATCGTTTACATATTTGCACAAGAAAATATTACCCTTGCAGTATTTTGCCAAACTCTTCGAATGGATATTCTCTTTTTAGCAATTCCACTTGCTCAACATACCATTTTAAAATCTTTTTGTTGATTAAACCTTTATAAAAATGTTTGTTAACGGAATTTAAATTAGGCTGAAATACAAAAAGAAGCAACTGAAAATACCCTTCTAAAATAAATTGAAACTTTAAATCAATGGGAATTTTACAGGCAGCGAGAAAAATCAAAAAGACCACGCACCCATTCCTTTAAATACAGGCTTGTAGATCTAGTTATGTAACCATCCATAAAAAAGAATATTACATAGGCTAAGTCTAACATTACATTTTTAAAGTGAGGAGAATAAGCGTATGCACCAATATTGGTATTTGAATTCAAAGGGAAACGGGGAACAATATACTAACCAAATTTCATTATATTCACAGCCCGAAATAACTAAATCTGAGGTAATGAATGATTTAAAGCTTCCTGAGAATTGGAGTTACCGAGTCTATCCAGTTAGTTGGGATTCATCAGCCAATTATACGGGGTTCAATCCCCAACCTCCTCCCTTCTCTTGGGGGCAGCAGCCAATTAATTATGCAGGGATAATACCACAAGGTCACCCTGCTAATTGGACTCCATTACCAGGTCATGCAGGTTTTAATTTTCAAAAACCTCCCTTCCCCTGGGCGCAACCATTCAATCATACAGGGATGTTCGCACAAGGTCAGCTTGCCGCTTTACTATCGCCGCCAGCCAAGCCTTTTCATTTCAATACCAATAACTCGGGTGTTTTTGGTAATCCTTCAGGCTGGGGTGGTCCGTGGGCCCCAATGGGATGGGGAAATAATGGAGGTAACGGTCAGCTTGGAATGCTTGGAAACTTACTTACAGCAGGAAAAGGCACCATGAGTGGAATAGGAATGATCAGTAGTTTAATCGGGATGGGGAAGTTCTTCTTTTAGTTAATTAGAACAGGAGAATGTGGCTGTAGCTTTAATCAGCCACATTTAAGGACAGTAATCTCCCACCTAACTTCCTAGCATAGCATTCGCGGAAATTTTAGGTGGATATGTATTGTTACAAGTTACTGTTTTACTTTGAGTGCTCCTTTACTTTCTTATCAAGTGCCTTACTATAAGCATCTTTGTTTTCCTGTGATAACTCATAAATTGCTTTTTTCCAATGCTCTCCGTCTACACCTGATAAAAATTCAGTACCTTTCATTGTAGCTTCTTGAATCTTCTGTTTATCTTCTTTACCAGCATCCTTAATTAACTTCGTTGCTTTTCTTGCCTCTGTTACCCCTTCTTGTATGGATTTGTGAATGTCTTTGTATGTATC
This sequence comes from Bacillus cereus group sp. MYBKT14-1, assembly GCF_051915185.1. NCBI lineage: Bacteria > Bacillati > Bacillota > Bacilli > Caryophanales > Bacillaceae > Bacillus > Bacillus cereus group sp. MYBKT14-1. Next base: position 184,833 of record NZ_JBQAEF010000004.1, read on the forward strand.
AGGTACTTTTATGTGTTCCATATTGTCTAAAATTTTATCTATCTCGTTTGATGTTTTTAAAACAGCTTTTGCTTTTGCTTTATCCTTTAAGGATTCTCCTAAGTTTAGTAATAGTTCATCCTTCTTAAATTGGAACTCTACCACTTGTTCACTTATGTAGTACGGATACCGTTGTTCGGAAATTACTGTTTTCGTTATTGCTTTACTAGTTTGCTCAGTCTTATGAGTAGAATCTTTATCTCCTACCTCGCATCCGACTAACAGCATAAATGGAACTGCTAACGTTACTAGTTTCTTTGCTCTCATTATGTATTCTCCTTGTGGAAAGTATTGTAAGTAATTAACATATCAAACTATAACATACATTACATTATGGTTCACTTCCATTACGCTTTTAAAATGTAAAATAAGAATACACCCCATAAGCCACAAATAAGATTAATAGAATAGAAATGCCAAGTACCGTATATATAATCCATTTTAAATTTGAATTCATATCATCCTCCTACCTCTCAATAATTCCAGTATATAACAAAAAAGCATTGGATACCCAATGCTTTTTACACTTACGCAAATAAAGAAGTATTCGCATATAAAGCTGGTGAACCACCTGAGTGTACGAATAAAATATTGTCTTCCTTATTAAATTTACCTTTTCTAATTAAGTCGATTAATCCCGCTACCGCCTTACCTGTATACACTGGATCAAGTAAAATACCTTCTGTTTTCGCAAGTAACTGAACTGCCTCTACCATTTCTGGCGTTGGTAACGCATAGCCTGGCCCTACATATTCATCAAAGCACGTAACAGCGTCGCGCGGGATAAAGTTTGGAATACCAACGTGTGCTGAAGTTTCATCTACAAGTTTTGCTACTTTCTCTTCTTGCTCAGCTTTTCCTCTACTTACGTTAATTCCGATTACAGGAATCTGGCTTTGCGTTCCAGAAAAACCAGTAATTAAACCGGCATGCATACCGCCGCTTCCACTTACACAAACAACTGAACTGAAATCAATTCCTTGCTCAAATGATTGCGCCATAATTTCTTGGGCACAAGCAACGTATCCCATTGCGCCTGTAGGGTTTGATCCACCAACTGGAATTACATATGGTATATTACCTTTTTCACTTATTTCTTGTGCTACTTTATGCATTTCTTCCATAAGATTTGCTCCGTTTGGTACAACAATGACATTCTCAGCACCTAATAAGTGATATAAGAAATAGTTTCCGTTAAAGTCTCTCTTCTCTTCTGGCTCAAGCCCTTCCTCTAATACAAGAATACATTTCATTTTTTCTTTTACTGCAGCAGCAAGTGTCAGGCGGCAATGATTTGACTGAATACCACCAGCTGTAATTAACGTATCTGCACCATTTTCCTGTGCATCTGCAACTAAAAATTCTAACTTTCTCGTCTTATTGCCACCGGCTGTTAAACCAAGTAAATCATCTCGTTTAAAATAAATAGTCGGACCACCAAGTGCTTCAGAAAAGTTGTTTAACTTTTCAATTGGTGTATATGATTCTGTATATTTTTTCCTCGGGAATTTAGCTAAATTCATTGTAACGCTCCTTTTGTACTTCTTTCACAATATATGTAACGTTACTATTATTACACGTAAAAATGGTGAAGTCATCTTTCTCGGTTAAAAATGTATTAGAATTTCATTTTGATAAGTAAAACCGTATTAATGCTTTTAACTTAATTATGGTACATGAAATTTATATCAACGATTTTTTAAATATATCGTTCATTACTTACAATATATCAACGATTTTTCAAATATATCGATCGTAACTTGCAGTATATCAACGATTTTCTTAATATATCGATCTATCGACAAACAACGACAGACAGGCAACCCCTTTCTCATCAACAAAAAAAAGAGCCCACACATTCAAATGCAGACTCCCTCCAATCACTTATTTACCGAAAAACGAAGTAACTGTGTTAATCCCGGCTCTAAATTCATTTCACCTTTATGGCGTACGTATACGACTTTATCTCCATCAAAATTCGGAGGGTTTGCTTTACTATACGTATGCCACTCATTCGTTCCTTCTATAGAATACTCCATATATTCAGTTGCACCGACAATTATATTTTTACTATCATCTGCCGTTACATTTGGTGCCATCTGCGCAATTTTTGAATCACTAATTAATAACTTCTTTATATCCTTATCACGTTTGTAATCGTAAGCTGTCACAATTACATCGTTACCATATGCTTTCACTTGTAACCCTTGTTTAAATGAATAGCCATCTGGAGCAGTTTTCTCTCCTCCATTTGGTCCTGCTGACATCCAGCCTGTTTCAATCCCGCCCGTATTTACAACAGTGAAACCTTTTTCATCTCCGCCTTTAATTTTCTTTTTACCAGCCCAGTCCGGTAAGTTTAAATCCCAATGCGTATGACTCGTAAAGAAAACAACTTGCGGATAGTCTTTTAATATATCGTACAACTTATCGATGTTTAAATAATCTTGTAAGTACGGTGATTGTCTTGATCCAGATACTGTATCAGGTAAAACGTGATGAGAGAAAATAAAGATTGGCTTATTTTTATCTTTTTGACTATACTCTTCTAAATTTTGTTTTAACCAACCTAATTGCTCATCACTCATATATACTTCGTCCCACATTTTTGAATCGTGGTATTTCATATATTTTTCAGTTCCTAAAAATAGAAGCGGATACCCATCTAATTCTTTTTTATGATATACCTTTTCTTGTCCACTAAATTGTAAGTAGCGACCAAATAGTGTTTCTTCCGTTACACCATTTGGCCATGTACTTTGAGAAAGTTTCCCATCCGCTGTCCATTTACCAGCATAAAACTCATGATTCCCAACAGTAGACCATACATTTTCTGGATGCTTATTTTTATTTAACACACGCTTTACATCATCATATTGTGACTGTTGTCCAGTCGGCGTTATATCCCCATTCATAATAAGCGCTCTAGAAAGTGGCGTCACTTTGTTCATATCTTTTAGCACATGATCAAAATCCCCTAAATCACCTTGAATATCACTAATAACATTAAAAGTTGTAGCTGATTTTCGGGCTTGCTCTTTCCCTTCTGCATGCACTGAAAACGTCGGTAATAATGCCGCCATAACTGCTAACGAAGCAACTGTCTTTTTCATACAAATTCTCCCCCTAATAATAGAATGTACAAACTGACATGTTCTGCTTTCTCTTAGGTGCTTGTCCAATTCACATTATAAGGAGGGATTGTAAAGATAGATGGAGTTAAAAGTTAAGTGTTTTTTAAGAGATTTTGTCGTTTTTTGCACTCCACAATTAGCGATTCACGCCAATCTAGCTTTCTAGCCTTTTACATTACATAAATGTAAATGAATATGATGAATCTCTTAGTTTAATATGTTGTCTTTTTAATCTCTGTTATATAACCGCCACAAAATATGCTATCTTTTCAAGTTCTCTTTCTTTAATAAACATTACTCCTCTTTTAATTCGCCTTAAAATTGTAAAGTGGCTTAATAATATGTTTAATATCAATTGTTTCTTTTGTATTCTCAATAATTTCATCCATTGGCTTATATACCATTGGTGCTTCATCTAAAGTACTTTCTGCAACAGATGTAGTCCAAACCTCTGCCATTGTATTTTGAAAATCCTCTAAGTTAAGTACTTCTTTCGCCTTCTTACGGCTCATAATACGTCCTGCTCCATGAGGGCCAGAAAAGTTCCAATCTGGATTCCCTTTACCAAATGCAATGATAGAACCGTCTCTCATATTAATTGGAATGATTACTCGTTCATCTTTCTGAGCTGAAATGGCACCTTTTCGTAGAATCATATTTTCCATATCGATGTAGTTATGAATTGTAGTGAATTGATCGGTTACTTTCCAATCCATTTTAGTGACGATTTCATCAATCATTGCTTTACGATTTAACTCCGCATATTTTTGAGCAATTTTCATATCATTCATGTAATCTTTAAATCCTTGTCCTTCTAAATAAGCTAATTCTTTACGAATCACCGGTTTCTTAATTTCACGTAAAGCTTCATGTATTTCTTGTTGTCTACCCTCTTTCGTTAAACGCTCAATAATTTCTTCTTTAATAGATTTAACGTTTATAAGTTGCTCGTAAGCAAAGTTTTGATAATACTCTGCTACTTGTTTCCCTAAATTACGCGAACCACTATGAATGACAATGTATACATTTCCTTTATCATCCTCATTCAGTTCGACAAAATGATTGCCCCCGCCAAGTGTACCAATACTTTTTTGAGCACGTTGCAATGTAAACGGGGCTCTTACACTATCAAAATCAATCATTTTTGAAAATCTATGTTCCTTATCTCGAATACGAAAACCACTTGGGACAAATTTACGTATCGTTTCGTCTAAGTGATCGAAGTTGATTTCCTCTTTTTTCTTATTAATCATAACAACTTCCATGCCACAACCAATATCGTACTTACCTCTCAGTTTCCTGAAAGAGTGGACTATACCTTCTCTACAGTCATCGAGATATGCAGTCTCTACTGTAGGCTCACCGTATTAATTATTCCTCTTCAATTCAAAATGGATGAGGAATAATTCTGTACCTTAGTCTGCTAACATGGTACAAGTCTCTGAACCATTCGATTATGTCACCATAACCACTGGCTGCTGATTGCCCTCGCCTTTTATCGTTAGGGTTCCCAGTCAATTGAGTGAGTAGTTTAAAGTCTGAGCCGCTTAGTTAACCCCGACTAAATTAGGAACAATCTTATCTTGAATTGTCATTGTTGTCCCAATCGTACAACCTGCGCCCGCATGTGTATCTGGCATAATACGGATCTTGCTATCCTTTACGAATTGTTGGTTACAAAGATCAATAATTTGACCTGCTGCAGTTTTTTCTACATTCGTAGTAAACACTTTCGCTTCATTGTATTTCCCTTGTAATTTCAACATCTTCTATTACTCCTTTCCTTTAGTTTCTACAAAACATTAATTTATAGATATTATATATTTATAATTATATTTTCCACCACTACAGCTCATTTCCTTTTTTATAAAAAAAGACACAGAGATTCCTCCCCATGCCTACTAATTCCTTACTTCTTCACCGCATGTACATAATGCACCGTCTCAAAAGCTTTCAAATAATCATTTCGTCCTTCAAAATATAATGTATTTATGTCCTCTGGTGATAAATGCTCATAAATGAGTAAGCCCGCCTTCTCTAACAGTGCTTCCATTTCAGCATAAGAATAACATGATTTCATCGGTTCTCCGCCTACCGCAGCCATTTTCACCATATTTTCAACTCGATTGGACAGTCCTTTTTTCGTAAATAAGTTTTCATCGGGATAATCGAAAACGATAGAACTCCCTACTGGAACTATCTCAAACAAGCACTCTATTAAACTAGCAAGTTCCTCTTTCGTTAAATAGTACGTAACACCTAAAAGGCTAAAGAAAGTCTTTTTATTTTCAAATCCTTCATTCCGTAACTGTTCATAGGAAAATCCTTTCGTGAAATCCATTGAAACAAAATGAAGATTGTTTGGAATTTCAAGTTCTGCTTCTTTTATTCTTTCCTTCTTAAACTGCTGCGTAGAAGGATGATCCACTTCAAATACTTCTATTTTATTTTCTAATTCTCGGTGTCTAAAACTGAATGTATCTAATCCCGCACCGAGTATAACGTATTGTTTCGCTCCCAGCGTAATCTCGTGTAGTAATACTCTTTCACAATATGCCGCACGTGCTAAAGGTGTTGGTGATAATTGCACTTGTGTAATCCATTTTAATATTTCTTGTGGATTATCTTGAAACTGCTGTGCAATGTCTGTATTGAAGAAATGTATCCCGTGAACCATGTTCGTTTCAATATTGTTACGTTCTTTTTGTGAAATGAAATCTTTAGCTACATAATCATCAAAGATTTTAGGATTATCAAATTCACTATGATACGCCCTTCCGAAAGCTGATACTAACGACGTTACACTTGCTTCACCTTGTTTCACGCACATACACTCTCCTTCATTTTCACAACAAAAATAGGGTTCCCCTGGCCAGGAGAACCCTATTATACACCTTATTTTTATATTGGTAAATTATAGCACAAATAAGTTTTTTTGTCAAGTTTCCAGCCTACTAACGCTCCAACAATTTGTGTAATCTCTAGCAGGAAGATTTCGATCTACACCGAATATTCCAGTTCATAACAATACAAATGGAGGCCAATATGAAACGATTCGTCATTATTACTGTAGGAAAAACACACAGCGGTAAAACTACATTTGCAAAAGCTTTAGAAAAAGAGTTATCCCACTCTTTCGTTATGGATCAAGATAACCAAGCTGAATTTATTAACACGCATTACGAAAAATTACAGCCGGCTGAAGGTGCTAATACATTTAAGCACGGTCTTTCAAAATTCATTGTTGATTATGCGAAAGAACATACAAATTTACACCTTATTATTTGTAATTCCAATCGCAGTAAAAACGGAAGATTCTATTTACTAAACGAATTATTTCCACAGAATGAATATGTACGCATATTAGTTCATTTTGACATTCCAGATGATGTACTTTACGAAAGAGTGGCTCGAAGCACGCGAAGTACGAATATTTTTAGAGGTGGATATTCTAGTTTCAAAGAAGTACTTGATCGACAACAAACTGAATCACTTCACGATGATGTGGTAGATCCTTTAGAAAACGAGGCTGATTATTTGTTTGTTATTCGCAATAATAAAGATGTAAGCTTTACTATAGAAGAAATTGTTCATCTAGCTAAAGGTTTATCCCCTACCCCAAATAAGAGATTATAAAAATTACATAATCATAGATTATTATGCAAATCCTTCCTCTAAGCGCCTAACATAGTATATAATAATAAGATAATCTACTTCTATATGCTCATTTTTACACAAAACAGTTCATGCATATGAAAGAAAAGAGGTACAAAAATATGAAAACAAAACAAACAATCGCTGCGTCTACACTAGCTTTAGCAATGATTGCTGGCGCAAACTCTGCTCATGCGGAAGTAAATGATGCTACTCCTCAGCAAAGTACGGGAGATCGATTAGCTGAAATTAAGCAACATAAACAAGAGTTAGATGCTAAATTGCAGCAACACAAAGAAAACGTGGATCAAACATTGAATGAACTTAACAAGGTTAAGGAAAATGTTGATACGAAGGTGAATGAACTACATGAACGTAAACAAGTTGCTGATGAAAAAATTAACGAGATTAAACAACATAAACAAGAGTTAGATGCAAAACTTCAGCAAGACAAACAAATCGCCGAAGATAAAATCGCGGAAATAAAAGAGCATAAAAAACAAGTAGAAGATAAAGTTGCTGAAGTAAAAGAACATAAGCAAAATATCGATAATAAGGTTAATGAGATTAAAGAACATAAACAAACTGTCGATGAAAAAGTGAATGAAATGAAGCAACATAAAGAAAACATCGATCAAAAGGTTAATGAACTTAAGGAAGTAAAAAAACAAGTAGATGAAAAATTAGCTGAGTTAAAGAAAGCGAAACAAACTGCTGAGGACAAACTTGCTGAGTTAAAAGAAAACAAGCCGAATACTGGTAACACGTTAGAGGAACTTAAGAAAATTAAAGGCAATTTAGACAGTCTTTCCGCTAACTTAGAACTAGCTAAACAAGATGTAAAAAACAAACTAGCTGAATTACAAAAGGCTAGAGAAGATTTACTAAATAAAATTAACGAAATTAAACAATCGAAACAAACTGTTTCAGACGATTTAACAAAGAAAAAACAAGACTTAGATATTAAAATCAACGACTTTAAGCATACTGAGAAAAAAATTGACGACAAATTAGCTGAGTTACATACAACGAAGCAAAATGTTGATAACAAGATTAATGAAGTATCACAGTCTAAACAAACGCAAGCAGATAATGGTACTAAAAACGATAACGCTAAAGAACTTCCTAACGCTGGTAGCGAGCAATCAAACAATATGGCTCTAGGAATGCTATCTGTATTAGGCGGGATTTTATTACTTACTCGTAATAAAATTAAAACGTTATTCTCTAAATAAATCCATTAAAAAAAGGAAAACCGCACATACATGTACGGTTTTCCTTTTTTTATATTAACTGTCCATCTCGAAGCGTCAATATACGATCACATACATCAAGCATTCTTTCATCATGTGTAATCATAATTGCTGCTTTTTGGCTCTCTTTCACTTCGCGTTTCATCATTTCAACAACTTCACGTGCGCGTTTTGAGTCTAAGCTTGCCGTTGGCTCATCCGCTAATATTAAATCTGGGTTGTTCATGAACGCACGAGCAATTGCTACCCTTTGTTTTTCCCCACCAGATAGTTGATTTGGATAATGATTTTTTCTTTCTCCTAATCCAAATGCCGCTAATAAATGATCCGCACGCTTTTCTGATTCTTGTTTACTTTCTTTTTTTAACTTAGCAATGTAAAGTAATTGTTCTTCCACATTTAAATATGGAACAAGATTTGCGAACTGGAAAATGAAGCCGATTTTTTTCAAACGAATGTCTGTCATTTCCTTTTCTGATAGCTTCGTAATATTTTGCTCACGAATGTAAATATCCCCTTTTGACGGTGATAATAGTGCACCCGCGATTGATAATAATGTACTTTTCCCTGATCCAGAAGGACCGACGATTCCGATAAACTCTCCAGCTTTCACATCAAGCGACATCGGATGAAGGGCTGTTACTTCCGTATTCCCTTCTCCGTACACTTTACTTACTTTGTCTAATTTCAATAATGAAGTCATTACATCCCGCCTCCAATTGCTTCTAATGCATCAACTTTTAATACTTGGTATAACGAAATAAGTGTTCCTAAAATACTAATTACGATAAAGATTGCTGCGTATTGTGCAATCATCGGTGTTGTTAATAAGAACGGCATACCCGCTGGTAAAATTTGTTCTAACCCTTGTACAAGAACGATACTAATTACCATCGCAACGACTGATAAGAATAACGCCTGTACGACTAAACTATTTGCTAAATATGAGTTCTTTGTACCAATTGCTTTTAATACACCTAATTGCTGTGTTTTTTGTAATGTAATAACATAGAAGAATACACCAATTAATAACGCAGCGATCACAAGTAAGAACGCAATGATCATCGTTAATGTTCCTTGCTCTTCTTTAAATCCTGGAATACTTTGCAGTACTTCTTTTTTATCGATAACGTGAGCATTTTTAATTTCTTTATCTGTGTTAAGTGCAATTGCACTATAATCTTTTTGGTTTGGTTGTGAAATAGATCCCCATACGTCTTCATTTACATAAACGACTGGTGTATGGCTAAACATTTGATCTTTCGTAAATCCAACGATTGTAAATTCTTTCTTTGAAACAGGGTCGATAATTGTATCTCCAATATCGATTCCCTTCTCTTTAATCGATTCATCAGCAACCATCTCGTTGTTTGCTGTACCTAATTTCTCACCTTTTACAATGTTCGGTTCTAAAAATGAATCTCGTTCGCTTGAGAAAATAGCGATATCAACCTTTTTCGAACTATCTTTCTTTTCATATGTTGAAACTTTCACACGAAACGGAACTGCCTCTTTGTCACCTACTTGATTTACTACGTTATCTACATCGTCTTTCTTAATTTGTGAACGAAGTAATTTATTTTCCGCATCATCTGCTAAAACGAACTTATTTGCCTCCATATTTTGAATCGATGAAGCATTATCATATGATAATCCATTTGCTAATCCCGAAATGACAAGAACTAAAAATGATAGTAACACCATAATCAGTCCGATTAATCCGTATCTTAATTTTGATTGTTTCAATTCACGCAGAGCTAAAAACATTTCGCTCGCTCCTTCCTCTTTCTTTCTATGCACTTATCATAAAAAAGAAATATGAACGGAATATGAACAGAAGATTACAGAGGAAAGATTAAATTACAGCGGATACTTTTGGGGTTCAGTTTAAGGAAGAGCGCGGAAAAGGTGCGGCTTTATAATAGGAGTTAGGGTACGTGAAATTTATATCAGCGATTTTTCAAATATATCAGCGCAAATAGAATTATATCGGCGATTTTTCGATTATATCGACTTACCGACAAAAAACGACAAAAAGAAGAGGCCGTTCCCAAACAGCCTCTTCCCTCTATTTCGGAAGCTCCACTCGAACAGTCGTCCCTTCCCCTTTCGTGCTATAAACTGAAACAGTTCCGTTATGCAGTTCAACAATCTTCTGCACGATCGATAATCCTAAACCGCTACCTTCTACATTTCTTGCCCTTGCTGTATCTACCTTATAAAAACGATCAAAAATACGCTCCATTTCTTCTTTTTCCATACCGATTCCGTTATCGGATATAGAGATTATAACGCTAGACTCTAACTCTTCGACAAAAAACTCAATGGTCCCACCATCGTTTGAAAACTTAATACTATTCGTAAAGATATTACTCCATACTTGATGAAGTAAGTTTTCATCACCTTTTATAGTGATATCCGGCACATCAAATTCAACGGCAATATCTTTCTCGCGCCATTTCCACTCAAGCATAAAAATGACGTCTTTAATTTGCTTCTGCAGATTGAATTCTCTTATTTGCAGAACCTTTTCCTCTTTATCTAATGAAGCGAGCGTAAGTAACTGTTTACATAAACTAGACATTCGCTTACTTTCGCCCTCAATAATTTGTAAGTAATGATTTCTTTCTTCCTCACTCATCTTTTCTGTTTGCAACGTTTTTGAAAAACCTTGTATGGAAGAAAGTGGCGATTGAAATTCATGTGAAACGTTCGAAACGAATTCTTGTCTCATTTCATCTAGTTCTTTAATACTCTTCGTCATCTTTTGGAAGCTTGTAGATAACGTTCCTATTTCATCTTTTCGTTTTACATCTAATTCAATTTCATATTCCCCACTCGCAATTTTTTGCGTAGCGTTCGTAAATTTACGGATTGGGCGAACGATATAACCTGCTGCAATCGCTATAAAGATAATACTTAATAGTACGATAAACCCAAGTAATACCGCTAAGAAAATTCGCATCTCGCCAAATTGGTTCTGAATGTCAGGACGAATAAATAACGCGTACTGTTTATCACCGTGCTTTACCGGTACACCAACACTATTTATTAATTCATTATCGAAAAATCCTGTAATAAAAAGACGCGTTGGATACGTAGAAACACCATTAAACGTTTCTCCTTGCAATACTTTATGAACAGTAGCATCGCTAATAGACGTCTTACGAAACGCATTGCCGATACGCTTTCCATTCTTTTGATCATCGACAATATAAATTTCATACCCTAACTTTGCGATAGAATGTAAGTACGCCTCTTGATTTTCTTCACTTTGCTTTTCATATAACGATTTAACTTCTTCCGCATACTTTAAAATCTTTTCACTATTATACGGTTTTAACTTCACTTGATAATATACGTTCGTTAATAAAAAGCCGATAATACTACTAAGTAGCATAATGCCGACCGTCATAAATACAAATCTAGAATATAGTGATTTCATCTTATTTCAACTCCAACTTATACCCGAGGCCGCGCACCGTTGTAATTTGAAAATCATCCGTTCGTTTTGAGAAACGATCTCGTAGTCGCTTCACATGAACATCAACTGTTCGTTCATCTCCTTCAAAATCCATTCCCCATACTAATTCAATTAATTCTTCTCTTGAAAATGTTCTCCCAGGATAACTAGCTAGTTGTGATAATAATTCAAATTCCTTTAAAGGAAGTAAAATCGTCTGGCCGTTACACTTTACTTCAACACCTTTACGATCAATTGTCGTTCCATGGAGTGTAATTATGTCAGCGCTCAGCATTTGATAACGGCGTAATAAAGCTTTCATACGGAAAATGACTTCAGCTGGTTCAAATGGTTTTACAATATAATCGTCCGTACCAGAAATGAATCCTTTCTCTTTATCGACTAACTGATCTTTCGCCGTTAATAAAATAACAGGTATATCATGATACTTCCGTATTTCTTCACATAACGTATAACCATCAACGAAAGGCATCATAATGTCTACGATCGCAAGATGAATATTTTCCTTCTCTAATACTTCTTGCGCTACCTTTCCATCTTCCGCCTCAAAAACTTTAAATCCCTCTTTTTGTAAATGATAATGCAATAACTCTCTAATATGTTTATCGTCATCAGCTAATAAAATATGTATCATCTTCATTAAACCCTCTCTCGTTCATCCTTCTACATCACTACATTAAGAAACAATTAGATTTTTTGCAAGAAAAAGAAAAGGATTCCTTAGAAGATACTCTTGTTATCATTGTGGTCAGCTGCTTTATTACTCTTATAACTTGGTGATGTTGTACTCTGGTGTACGAATAAGTGATCTATTACTTTTTTAGTAAGTGGCATAAAGAAATTCAGTAATAGCCCACCTAAACAAACAGTTAATATAGTCCCAACACCAATTGGTCCATGTAAAATCGTTGCCATTATTAAGAATATAAGGTAAATACATGTTCGTGCTATAAAGATATTCGTTCTAGTTAATTCTTGTATGATTAAAGTTAATCGGTCAATTGGAATGGGAGCAAAATTTGTTTGTAAATATATTGCAGTTCCTAATCCTGTAATAACTAATCCGATTCCAAAATAAATCATTTTACTGTACCATATTTCAGGTGTAATTAAATTGCGTAATAAAAATAGCCACACATCAATACCAATACCCGTTATGAATGCTGTTAACAACCCTAGTACCTCTGGTTTTTTTCTTTTTAATATCGAATTACAATATATTAATAATAAAGCTATTATTATTTCCCAGCTTCCCACAGTAAGCCCCACATTTAAAGAAAGTCCTACTAAAAGTGCATCAAAAGGTGAAGTGCCAAAATCTGATTGTATTGTGAAAGAAATACCAAGGGTTAATATTAAAATTCCTAATACATAAAAAACATACTTCATTTTAATCAACCTCTTCATCGTTATTTTTGTTGCATTTACAATAAAAATATTTTATATTAAATGTAACTTCAAATTGTTGCATTTGCAATAAAAATAAAAGATAAGGAGTTCATTATGAAAGAAATTCTTCGTGAAATTGGCATGATTGCAAGGGCATTAGATTCTATTAGTAATATAGAATTTAAAGAATATGAGCTTACAAAAGGTCAGTATTTGTACCTTGTGCGAATATGTGAAAACCCAGGAATCATTCAAGAAAAGCTATCTGAGATGATAAAAGTAGATCGTACAACCGCAGCCCGTGCTATCAAAAAGCTTGAACTCAATGGATTTATCGAAAAGAAAGAAGATGAATCTAACAAGAAAATCAAAAAACTTTTCCCAACAGAAAAAGGGAAAAACGTCTATCCTTTTATTAAAAGAGAAAACGATTATTCAAATACTGTTGCATTAGAGGGATTTTCGGAAACAGAAGCGGAAACTATTTCTAACCTTCTTCAAAGAGTAAGAAAAAATATAGAAAAAGATTGGGAATTTGTAAAAAAGGGAAATAAGAGAAATTATTGATTATATAAAGGAGCGAACTATTCAAATGACTACACATACAGAAAAGTGCACCCTTAAAGATATACACAGACTTCAAGAAATTAGTTATGAAACATTTAATGAGACTTTTAAACATCAGAATTCACCCGAAAATATGCATCATTATTTGGAAAAGGCATTTAACTTAAAGCAATTAGAAAAAGAATTATCCAATATCTCTTCTCAATTCTTTCTTGTCTACTTTAACGATGAAATTGCTGGATATTTAAAGGTCAATATTGATGATGCTCAGTCTGAAGAAATGGGCAATGAATCACTTGAAGTAGAGAGAATTTATATAAAGAGCTCCTTTCAAAAACATGGTCTTGGTAAATATCTACTAAATAATGCTATTGAAATTGCAATAGAACATAATAAAAAGAATATTTGGCTAGGCGTATGGGAGAAAAATGAAAATGCTATTGCTTTTTATAAGAACTTAGGTTTTGTACAAGCTGGCTCTCATTCCTTTTACATGGGCGATGACGAACAAGTTGACCTTATAATGATCAAAACACTCATATAACTTTTTTTGAAAGGTGGGCTATTATGTATATTCCAAAGTATTTTAAAGTCACAAATCTTGATGAAATTTGGGATTTTGTTCAAAAAAACTCTTTTGGAACAATCGTCACAACAAAAAAAGAAAAACCAATCGCAACTCATTTGCCCTTTGAATTAACTAAACAAGGTGATGACTATTTTATTACTGGACATATGGCTTATGGGAATCCTCAGTGGAGAACATTTGAAACTTGTGAAGACGTTCTTGTAATATTTCAAGGACCACACTCTTACATCTCTTCTTCTTGGTATGAACATGAAGAAGTTCCAACATGGAATTATCAAGCTGTCCATATATATGGTAAAGCAAGTATTTTAGATAAAGAGGAATTAATAGATGAATTAACAACAATGCTGAAAAAATATGAAGAGCATCGTGAAAATCCAGTATTATGGGATAAACTTTCCCCTACTCTCTTAGAAAATGAACTGAAAGGTATAGTTGGATTTAAGGTTAAGGTGGGAGACATCCAGGCTGCATATAAATTAAGTCAAAATCGAAATGAGACGGATTATATTAACATTATTGAGAAATTGTACGATGAAGAAAATCCAGATGCAAAACAAATGGCGGAACTCATGGGGAGTAGATTAAAAAATCGCATATAACCCATTGTTATTCAACTCTCACATTCCAAAATTAAAGAACAGACTGGAGCGCTTTATCGGCGGTTTTCTTTAGAACGTAAAAGATTGAACTGAAAGTGACTGGCGTTTAATTAAAAAAGAATCTATTTTGAAAAAAGATTATTCAAAATAGATTCTCACGTTTTAGTATTAAGATTATTTTAATCAAAAACAATTTTTAAGCCTTCGAAATATCAACAAATCCTTCTCCGAATACGTCACGAACATCGTGTATAGCGATGAAGGCAGCCGGATCTGTAGTTTGAACAATCCGCTTTAGCTTCACTACTTCTTGCTTATTAATAACAACATAAAGAATTTCCTTCGGCGTTTTCGTGTAATAGCCATGCCCTGAATATACAGTAACCCCTCTGCCCATTAAAGTAGTCACCTTCCCGGCAATTTCATCTGGTTTATCAGAAATAATCGTAATGGCCTTTTTCGGATTTAAACCTTCAATTACAAATTCCATTACTTTCGTTCCTACATATAACATAATAATTGTCAGCATCAGTTTTTCTGCACCAATGATGAAATAAGATGAAAACGCAACGATTAAATCGAAGAACAGTAAACCATAGCTAATACTCCAGCCTAAGTATTTATGTGTCATCCTCGCTAAAATCGTAGTACCTGCAGTTGTTCCACCAACGCGAATGATGAGACCAATACCACACCCGATAAATATTCCACCGAAAATGGCATTTACGAGCATTTCATCAGAAGCAATTGTCCATCCTTCTGTTAAATGAAGAAATAGTGAGTTCGTAACTACAGCGATAATCGTATAAATTGTTGTAATCTTATTTAAAAATTTATAACCGACTATTAACAAAATCGCATTTAAAATTAAGTTCACTAAACCTGGTGACCACTCAAATAAATAGTACGTAATAATCGTGATACCTGTTACCCCGCCCTCACCAAACTCATTCGGAATAACAAATAAATTGACACCTAACGCAAAAAGAAATGCACCGATAATAATAAAAATAATGTCTGTCGTTCTTTTTTTCATACAGTACCTCACTTCTTATGTAAATATTTATTCTGCCATAAACTCTCACTATTATATCGTGGAATATTCAAATCGAACAGTGGTTTGTTTTTATTTTAATATAAGATAAAAAATCAACATTATTTATTATGTACTGCAAATAAAGTTTTGATTTCACCCGTAATTTACTCTTAAAAAGAAATGCTAAACATTGACTTGCACAAATTTCAAATAAAAAAGTACCCATCTCATTGTCATACGCAATGAGATGGGTACTGCATGATACATTTAGTTTTCACATGTATTGTTTGGAGAAAATTGCAAATAACGACCTATACTCGCCTTATTAAGACCAAATCCATACATCATCATTATTTTCAGCGTTCGTCTTTGCTTCATGAACTTTTTCAATATGATCAACTGTGTTCCAGTTAATAGAAATACCACCCCAGCCCACATACTCCATATCAATTTTCACTTTCTCACCCACATTAAATACTTGTCCCTTTGTTAAGAAAACATCAATAATATCTTTCTTCCCATTTAGCGATGGATACTCAACTACAACATATTTAGTAGCACCGTCTCCCTCATCTTCCATCGTTCCTACTTTTGATACTTCTCCAATTACATAATTAGGTGAGCCATCTTCTTTCATGTGCATACCTAACTTGTTTGTTGTATTTTCAACTGCAGTTGCAACCATATATTCTGTAAAATTACGCATCATAGATCCAGTAGCTTTTACTTCATCTCCTACTTTCACGTTTGAAAGTGAATCAATATACACACTAACAGGTTCCTCATATTGCTGAGATTTTACAACAATTACACCGTTATCTACTTCTACTACTCGTCCTTCTAACATCGAGAAGTTCGATTCAATAGAAGCTGCACTCGCTTTTGTTAGTTCTAATCCTGGTACATTTGTTCCTGATAATGCTGCGATTCCTAAAGCACCTGCTAAAATTATTTTTTTCATACCCATATGTAACATCTCCATTCATGATGATTTTATTTTTTTGATTGGTATCGACCAACCTGTAATCATTATAGTTACAGGTTATGAAAATAACAACCGTTTTCCTCATGCAATGTTGCATACTGTGATTTTCAAATATAAATTTTAACCAAAAATGTTTGTAGATTATTCCTATATTCAGCACTAATACTAAATTCTCAAATTACAGCAGGTGAACTTATTGGAGGCGGAGAAACTAATGTCATGTACAATGTTCTTCAACTCTACGGTTTGTATAGCCGTAGTTCATTACATTATGTAGGAGCGGGATTCATATGTTAATAAAACCAAAGAGGTTACAAGCAGGAGATATCGTGGCGACAGTAAGTCCTTCATGGGGAGGCGCAGGTGATTCTGAAATAAGATGGCGATATGAGCAAGGAGTTAAAAGATTAGAAGAAGTTTTCGGTCTTACCGTTATTCCAATGCCAAATAGTTTAAAAGGTAGCGAATTCATTTATAACAACCCACAGGCTCGTGCAGAAGACTTAATGACAGCATTTAAAGATACACGCGTGAAAGCAATTATCGCGAATATTGGCGGTGAAGATAGCATCCGGTTACTTCCCTATATAGATTTTAATGTGATACGCGAAAATCCGAAAATTTTTATGGGTTACTCTGACGTTACTATTTCACATTTATTTTGTCATAAAGCAGGCCTTTCCTCTTTATATGGTTCAGCAATTTTGACCGATTTTGCCGAAAATGTAGAGATGGATCCATACACAATTGAAATGGTAAATCGTACTCTCTTTTCAAATGAAACGATTGGCGAGATTCAACCAGCTCATGAATGGACAAGTGAGCATTTAGAATGGATTACAATAAATAAAGATACAAGACGTACGATGCAGCAAAACAATGGATATGAGCTACTTCAAGGCTCTACCACTGTACAGGGGCGCTTAATTGGTGGATGTATTGAAGTATTGGAATTTGCAAAAGGAACGGAACTTTGGCCTGAGAAAAAACATTGGGAGAATAGTATTCTCTTCTTTGAAACTTCTGAAGATCATCCAGAACCAAGTTATATAAAATATTGGTTACGAAATTATGCAGCACAAGGCATTCTACAAAAAGCAAAAGGAATCATTTTTGGTAAACCGAAAGACGAAAAGTATTATGAAGAATATAAACACGAAATACTGAAAGCTATGAAGGAACATAATTTAGAAGCTTTGCCGATTCTTTATAATTTAAATTTTGGCCATACTGAACCGAAGTTTATTTTACCTTACGGTGCGATGGCAGAAATTGATTGTGAAAATGGATCTTTCTCTATTTTGGAAAGTGGAGTGGAATAAAGTGAAACTTTAATCAGTGAGTGTTCCATTCACATTGCTATCAAGCTAACATTTTGAAGTTCTCCCAGAACGAAAATTTATTCTTTTCATAGGTATTCAAGGATGTAAAGCAAATTTTGTTTTTTGCATATCTTCTACAGTTTCTTTTTGTAGTATTTGGTTATTTTTAAATTTACCATCATTCAATTGAGCAATCATGAAATTGGCTACATCAATCCCTGTAGAAAACATACTCCCTTGTGGCATATCGGTTGGTCTAGTTTGATAAAATGGAATGGCATTACCTTTAGCATCATATCCTGTTGCAAGTTTTTCTTTAATAAAATTAGTCATAACAAAACTGCTATTATGCATTTCTAAAGGGTAAAAAAACATTTTTGGCCATAAACCTCAGCATAGTCATCAACAAAAACTGGTTTGCTTTCTTTTTCCTTAACATTTGTTTTGATTTTAGTTCGAACGGTATCCTCTCTAAAATCACTCTCAAATAAAAACCATAGTAAATCTATTAGATGAATTCCCAAATCTCCCAAGGCTCCACTAGTTCTATTACTTTGAAAATCATCTCGCCAAGTAAACGAAGTTCTCCTAAAAGCGCTATTTTTTTCAAAATGCAATCTTATTACTACCATTTCCCCTAATTCTTCATTTTGAATTAATTGCTTTAAAGCCTTAACATAGGATAAGTAGCGATAGTTAACCCCCATTGAAGCGACTAGATTAGTATTTTTTGCTATTGTCATCATGTACTTTGCTTCCTCACAAGAAATCACCATAGGCTTTTCACATAAAACATGTTTGTTTTTTAATAATGCTTGAACAGCTTGAGATTTATGACAAAAATTCGGAGAAGATATTATTACCTCATCAACTACTTCTAGTAACTCTTCATAGCTATTAAAAACCTTCCCACCAAAATCCCCTACCAATTTATCGGCATTCTCAGAATTAACATCATACACTCCAACTAATTTACAATTATCAATAGTTGATAATGCTCTAGAATGAGCTCTTGCAATACTTCCTGCACCTATAATCCAAATATTCATTATATGAACATCCCCTTTTAATTAATAATGTGCTTTAAAGTATTTAAAATTCCAATCGAGTATTCACCTTGAGCTAGCATCGAGTGTGTTTTTTTGGCCTCTTCTGTTGCATTTTCTACTAAATAGCCATGCCTTACAGCTTGTAGCATCCTTAAATCATTCCCACTATCTCCAAAAGCAATTGCTTTTGTTTTATCTAGTTCGTACTTGTCTAAAATAAATTTCACTATCTCATCTTTACCTGTTCCAAGTGGAATAAAATCTACATCATAGCAATTTTCTGGATCACCAGCTAATGGATTACATTTGTTAATATTAACTCCAACTTGGAATATCTCTCCGATTTCTCCTATCTTTTCTAAATTCTTTGCATCAATAAATTCATTTTGCTCTTCATAATAAAAATTAAATTTGTACTTAGAACTTCCTAATTGTGTCTGAGGTCTTAAAAAAATTTCATATTTTGATTCTAGCAATTTAATAATTCTTTCAATCTTCGAAGAATCAAAACCACCCTCTATAATTCTCTCTTCCCAAATTTGATCATCTATAGTAGTCCCGTTGCTATCAAAGTACGTTATTTCTGTACCTAATCCACTCGCCACAAAATGAGGAAAATACTGTATACCACCCTTTTTCATTTTTTCAACAATTGATTCTAAACTACTTCCCGTTACCCAACCAATTACTAAATTCCCTTTACTTCCTTGTTCATACAAATACTTTTCTAACAATTTCATATTGCTTCTTTTAGAATCATCCATGTTATGAGGATAATAAGTTTCATCAAAATCACAGAACACTACATATTTAGGCTTTTTAACCAGTGGTAGTCTTTCAAAATTTAAAGACTTTAAAACTTCATTATTTATTGACATTGAATAATCCCTCCAAAACGAAATTTTGCTCTTCTAACATCATATTTGGATGTAAAGGTAGATGTAATATTTCTTTATGAACTTGCTCTATATTTAACAGATTATTTCCCTTTACCCACTTGGTATTTTGCATATGAGATAATACTGGATAATAAATATCTGTTTCAATGTTATACAATTGGTACAATTTATTTTTCAACTCGTCTCTTCTTCCATTTTCAATTCTAATCGGAAAAAGGTGCCAGACATTATCTTCTGTCATCATAGGTAGCTTTATTAATTCTCTATCCTCTAAATCCTTCAACTCACGAATATATCGTTGAGCTAAATACGCTCTTTTTAAATTGTTGCATGATAAATACTTAATCCTTTCCAAACCAATAGCTGCTTGCAAATTATCAATTTTAGAATTGAATCCAAAGTCTAATACCTTTTTATTTTTTTATCAATTTCAAATCCATGATAACTATATTGATTACAACGTATTGCAAGATTTTCATTATTAGTAACTATTGCACCAGCTTTACCACATACACCAAAATTCTTGTATGGATTAAAACTAAGGACAATAATATCTCCATATTCTCCAAGATTTGAAGAACCAATAGCTTGACATGCTTCTTCAATAACTCTTAATTGATATATATCCGCGATTTCACAAATTTTTTTCATTTCACACTGCTTACCATACAAATGCACAGGTAAAATGCATTTAGTTTTTTTGGTGATAGCTTCTTCTATTTTAGATGGATCAATACAATAACTCTTCTGATCTATATCTGCAAATATAGGTTTTGCTCCGACCGCTAACACAACATTTTCAGTAGTAGCAAAACTATTAGCTGGCATAATTACTTCATCTCCCGGCTGAATACCAATAGATAACAATGACACCATAAGGGCATCTGTACCACTGCTTGTTGCAATTACAGACTTTTTATTTAAATAACTTCCGATTACTTCTTCTAGTTTTTTTGAAAATGGTCCACTTGTGAATTGACCTGTCGGTAAAATATTTTTTAAAACTGCTATAATTTTTTCAACCTCATCTTGAGAAATCAACCGATTAACTGGCATAAATTATATTTTCTGTATATTTTTTCTGCTATAATTGAACATATCTTTTTCTATATCAATATCCATTTTCAATTTGTTTTCCCTAAATAATTTCTCTTTCATCTTGTGATTCGGTAATATATTACTAATTTCAAATTCTTTTTCTTTTGTCCCCCCCCTGTAAGCACTTTAATAAAGCTAAATTGGCTTTACTATGTCAAGAAATTATAGTAAGAGTTTTCACGTTAAATTACCTCTAAGAAATTATTTTGAAAATCATGAGTAGACTATATTTTATGTTATCGATTACATGTCAACATATTTTTTACGGAGGGTTTCTCTATGGTAACAATTAATGAAATAGCTAAATTATGTAATGTATCAAATGCTACTGTTTCAAGAGTTCTAAATAATCATCCTTATGTAAATTCAGAAAAACGTGAGAAAATAATAAAAGTAATGAAAGAATTCAACTATACTCCTAGTTCTTTAGCTAGGAATCTTAGGGTAAATAAGACACAAACCATTGCTCTATCAATTCCAAATATAGATCATCCCTTTTTCGGGAAATTAGCTAGAGAAATTTCTAAAGAATTATTAAAACACAATTACAAATTGCTAATTTATCAGACTTTTTATGAGAAAAAAATAGAGCTTGAATTACTTTCATTACTAAAGAATAAAGCTGTAGATGGTGTAATTCTCGCATCTCTAGAAAATAGTTGGGAAAATATAGAGCATTATTTAGCTTATGGGCCTATAATACTTTGTAATGAGTATGAGGAAAATGCACCTATTCCGATAATTTGTTACGATGAATTTGAAGCGGGATACAAAGCTGTTAAACATTTAATAAGCAAAGGTTATAAAAAAATTGGCTTTTGTTTTGACTCTCTTAATAGTCAAGCACAATTAAAACGCCAACAAGGTTATCTGCATGCCTTAAAAGAAAAACAATTACCATTCAATAAAAATTGGCTATTTGGAGATGCAATTACTATTAATGATGGATTTAAAATTTTTGAGAAGCTAGATAAATTTAAAGATAAACCTACTGCATTATTTACTGGAAATGATCAAGTTGCTGCTGGAGTCATTAAAGGAGCTACTATTAGGGGGTATTCTATCCCAACTGACTTAGCTGTTTGTGGTTATGATAATCAATTAATTTGTACAGTTACAACCCCAACAATTAGTACTATTGATATTCCAATTGTTGAACTGAGTAAACGTACCGTTAACGAGATACTACTATATATAAATACAGATGAATCTATTAAACGTAAAATTATTGAATACCCTACAAACTTAATTATTCGTGAATCTACATAATTAAATTAAAGTTTTTGCTTAAACTGATGTGATTAATAAAAAGAGGTCGTAAATAATAATGCGTCCTCTTTTTATCATTTTAGGTATTAAATTCTACGTACATTCGACATAAATTGATTAGTTTTTATGAATTTTATTGAAAAAATTGTAAAACGCCTCCATTTCCCCTTCTATTTTGCTATGATAGTTACAATTAAATAGGATTAAGATATTTCTATAGGATGGGGGAGTATATAGTGAGTGTTTCAGTAAAGGGAAATGAGCAATTAACCTCTCTATTGAACGACTGGTATCGATCTATGCTATCTCAACAAGTTGTAAAAGCTACTAATCTAAAAAAGAAAATTGATGGAAAAATTACTAAGTTAAGCATTGAGTCAAATCAAGAACGTCAGGATCAAAATTTGTTACTATATTACTCACTACTTGAATTTCGTTACACAGTCTTAACAGATAGCCTCGGTATTCAACAAAATAGTTTTGATGCTATTAGTGATTATGATATGCCTACAGACCATTTTCTACGCTTCTACTATCACTTTTTCAAATCCATTCATTCCACTTTTATATCAAGTTTTACTGAGGCAGAGGAACATTATAAACTGGCAGAAAAGATACTAGTAAACATTCCAGATGAGATTGAACATGCTGAATTCTACTATAGAATTGCTACTTTTTATCATCATACCTATAACATGCTCACTGCTATCGAATACGCAAATAAATCGAGAGCAATCTTTTCGAAGTATGAAGGTTATGAAGTAAAAACAGCCTTTTGTAATAGTTTGTTAGGGGGTTGCTGTATCTATTTAAAGCAGTACGAACAGGCAGAAGAATATCTACATTGTGCAATTGAATTACTACAGAAGAATAAGGAAGAAGATTCCTTGTTATACGTAAAAAGTACTATGGGGTGGCTGTATTCTGATCAAAGTATGTCTACGTTAGCTATTCGTCACCTTTCAGAAGTAACAGAAAAAATCCCTACACACTTCAAAGCTATCTTCCTACAGGCTAAGGAACATTATAAATTAGGAGAACAATTAGCAGCTAGCAAACTCATTGATAGGGGATTACAGATCTGCAGAGGAATTCATAACGAAGAATACTCACACCACTTCTCTATTTTAAAAAGATTAAATGAAAATATTCCACTGGAAGAATTAGAAAAAATCATTCAAGAAGGAATCTTATACTTTGAACAAGAAGAATTATGGGAATATGTTGTCGAATACGCCGAATTATTTGCCACAAAATGTAGACAATTAGAGAACCACCAAAAGGTAAGTGATTATTTCCATATTTGTTATCAAGCAAGACGAAAATCAATTGAAAAAGGAGTGTTAAAATAATGAAAAAAATCAGCCTATTATTATCGGGTATTGCTTTTATTGGGATTCTAACGGTGGGAATTTCTCCACTTTCTAAAGCGGATCAGTTTGCTACTCATGGACATTACCCTGTTCCTACATATAGTGTTGGCGATCATGGTGGTGCACCACAACAAACTTAATATAAGTGTATGTAAAGACCCTTCATTTGAAGGGTCTTTACATATCAAAATATGTATTGTTCTTTTTGGCTACGCCAAATCAAAATTCTTCTCTCGCCTATCACCCTGCACTCTCTTAAGGCAGGATCATTCTTTCGGAAAATCCGTTAAATAATAGAAATAGACTAACTATTATATCTATCAACTCTTTATATGCAATATTACATGCGAAGTGCCTTAAATATTTTGTTATACTATGTATGTGGATTTTTCATCCAAAAATCCTCTCAAACGCATATTTATGTATATGCCACCCTAATTGATGAAAGTGAGAAGAATGTTTATCATTTTTCTCACTTTTTTTATTTAAATTATGTGCTTGTACTTATTCTTTAGTTATTTTAAATAATAAAAGCTCAAAAAGAGAATTCACTTTTCAAATCCAACCTATCGAATCAATTATTGTCTAATAATACCACACCATCTTTATCAACTCATTTTAGAATATTTGAACAATAATTTTATATACAAGCTCTGCATAAATTATTCATTTTCCTTTATATAAGGCCTGCATTTTTACTTCTGATAAATTATCAAATATTGAATTATTATACACAAATCAAAAAACACAAGGTATTTTGTAGAATTTTGTCTATCAATATGTATGTACACCCTTATGTAGTGGATATAGACTGTGAGGTGTAAGGAGGTACCTTACAAAATAATGAAAAGGAGATTATAAAATGATTAGATTAACAAAAGTCTCAAAGTTAGTATTTACAACATTAATTGTGGGAAGTAGTTTAAGCTTCTTTGTGTCGTCACACAGTGTACAGGCTGACACCTTAGATCATAATTACCAAGACACTCAAAAATTCATACCACCTTCTAGTGCTAGGCAAACATTGGAACAAAAAAACAATATTGTTCCAGAATCAAAAGTTATTAAAAACCATTATGTAAAATATTCTAAAGCACATTTCCAAACTAAAGAAAGTATACCAAAAGAGATTTATTATTCTTCAGAAGGCTTTAAAGGCTATATACAAGCAAGTACCGTTTGGGATATGGGAGATCATTTCGCAACACTATATTCCGGAACCGTTATTCGATGTTAGACTTTTAATCCCTTCTCTCCTAATGCTTATAATGATCAATAGCTCACTACCAATACTGTAATAGCTATTGTTCAAAAAATAAACCACAAAATCTTTTGATTTCATGGTTTATCAAATATAAAGATAATGCTAAATATATACTCTAACATTACCTTCCCCAAAGTTAATTATAGAGTATTTTCTCAAAAAAGACACTCTTGTAGTGTCTTTTTTATATTATTTTGATTTATTCCCATCTTACTTTTGTTAAACTCATATATGTAATAATGCATATTTTTTTGATTGCATATTATGATATGCTCTCATTGTGAGCTGATACATAATTTCTTTAGATTGGAAAACTAAAACCTCGTTTACCCAATTTTCGGGCGCCTTATGGCGTCTTTTTTTTGCTATTGAAGTAAAAAAATAGGACCGTAATATCATTGTTAAAAAAATTGTATACTTCAACAAGAATTCCACCTACTAACCCTTATTTTTTGCGGTTATTTATTTGTTTCAACATAATAATTTTTCATCTCGTATATGCAATAGACAATGATAGCTAAACTCCACCTGACACCATAGTAATCATGTGTGTAGAAGTCATAGCCTGCCTTAATACCTTTTTCCATTACAACTAACGTAAATCCTAACGCCACCCACTTGTTAATTTTCATCTTAATATACGTTATCGCTATAATTATTAAAAATAAAATATTTGTAAGGTAGTTTATCATTAGCTCATATTTTTGAATGTATACTGCCATTATACAAGCAACGATATTACTCGCAATGCCCAAGGCAACCACGGTTCTCCAAATCCTGTCCGAAATTCCCACTCCTGATTCAGTCCCTTCCTTAATCACATTCTTTTCCTTAATTCGTTCCTACACCCTATTCAAGGTATGCTGTATTATTCTTGTCTGATGAATATCTCATTATCTTTTCATATAGAGCAAACAAAATTTCCACTCATAATTTTTTCTTTCTTAGGCAAACTAGTTTTAAGCCGTTTGAACTAGCGGCTTCACTCTTCTGGTAATGGGGTAGTAAATTTATAGTAATTGACTAACTCATTCAGTCCATTGGCACTGGCAGGCGACAAAATTGTTGTCTGCCATTTTCATGTATACTTTTTCTTATTCCATTCCAAACCATATGTTTGCTGTACTGCTTTTGAAAAGAACGGTATTTGATTTTTGAATAAGTAAAAAAGATACAGCTCAGCCCACTTTTGGAATAGGACTTTTTCTTTTTACATATACTATTTTTGAGCCTTTTTACCAATACGTGTCCTATTGGTGTCTTGAATTCCTCCTAAAGGGGCGGCAGATACGACTGCATGCCCTTTTTATTTATACTGCTTTTCTATACCAATAAAACAGTTAAAAAATAAAAATGCACTATCACATATTTTTTCCAGTTCAGATTATGTTAAAATTTCTTAAGTTGTTTATTTCATAGTTGAATTATGATTTCATATCTAATTCAGCAATATGTGAGCTGTATCCCAAAAGAAAAGACACTCAAAAGGTGTCTTTTCTTCTTTTAATTTAAAAAACATTTTTCTTTTTTAAAGATTTTCTGTCTTGTTCTTAATTTTGTCAAAATCCTCATATAGCTATCAAAAACATATATGCTATTATGTTTTTAAGAAACTATATGTTCCCTTAACCCTGTATCCGACCCTGTATTTTTACAGGGTCTTTGTTTATTTTATTTACTTTCATTAGTTTATAAGAGTTAATACACATCCCATTTCAATTAAAATCGTTTAAATGTTAGTTAGTATTTGAAATGATAAATCTATTAGCTTTTTTGACAATGGTAATCTAATACTAGATTCCTAAATGTATACTACACTAAACATCAGTTAATACTATACATATAGTGTTAACTATCTTAATTGAATATTAGTAATAGTAAGTATAAATATTATCAATTTACTATATATTACATTTATGTAAAAATAGATGTATGTTAAGCTTTTTCAAAATCTTTCCCCTAATAAAGATTTGAAGTAGCATTTCATGATTCTCCTTACTGTTAATATGCCTTGAAAAAGAACCCAATAGGGTTCTTTTTCTTCTCATTACATCCTCAATAATTACTTATTTAAAATACAAAAAGAACTGACAATTTGAACTGTCCCCCAAATCATGGACACTTAAAAAAGCCCCATGATTCGGGATTTTTGTGTATTTTTATCAAAAAGGTTCTTTATCCAAACATGTAGAATTAGCACATATACAGTTTTTTATAAATGAAGAGGTGATTGTGTTGAAGTATTTAACAAAATCAAAAAACTCATCAGCAGGTCTGAGAGGGTATTTTGAATCCTATCCGTTAACTTCATTTTTCGTGATGGCATATTTATTCTCATGGGTTGTATTAATTCCATTTATCTTATCCCAATGGGGTATTTTCCCTAAAACAAAAGCATTTCATATTTTCTTTTTTGCCAATGCATTTGCAGGCCCTATGTTAGCAGCATATATCATGTTTCGAACTCTTGAAGGCAAAGAGTCATGGAAAAAAGTTAGAAAAAGCATTCTAACTACTAAGATCGGTTTGAAGTGGTACTTGTTTACTCTCATCGTTATCCCAACTACAATGTTTCTGGGGATGGTTATAGTAAATGGAGAGATACCAACTTTCCGTGACCTTAATTTTGAATTTTTTATAACCTATCTCTTCTCTTTTGTAGCAATTTTCTTTCTCGGTGGGCCTTTACCCGAGGAAATCGGATGGCGTGGTTTCGCTCTGCCTCGATTACAATTGAAATTTGGACCGTTAAAAGCTACATTACTACTTAGTGTTTTGTGGACTTTTTGGCATCTTCCACATTTCTTAACAGCTGCACAAAGGGGTGGCCCGGGTTCTGACCTTTCTCTCCTATATATTCATTTGCCAATTTTTATTTTACTATGTTTGCCAATCTCAATCATTCTTACTTGGGTCTATAACTGCAACCACGGTAACTTATTTATAATCATGCTAATTCATGCGAGTGTAAATACGTTTAGTTTAGCACAAACTCATTCCACCAACCCTGTTTTAAAAAATACGGATATATTTGTAGTGATAGGATTGGGATTTGTCGCTTTACTTATTCTTATTTTCACACGAGGTAATCTGGGGTATAAACAAACTTTTAATGAAGTAGAGTTCAGTAACAATAAAAATATAAGTAAATAGAAACAAAAATCATAGAATAATAGGTTGATGACAATAGTGTACCGCCACACTGCTAACAAGTTAACAATCATTTTCTTCTTCAAAAAACGTGCTTCTTTTTTCAAGCTGAAATACAATTGTTTGCAAAGAGATTCTCCGGATATTTGGTATCATATACCTTGGATAAATTAGATAGAAAAATAGGGTCTTTTCAACAGGAAAATAATTTATAGTGGAAAGAATATATTTATATTGATTATAATAATGTGTTTTGAATTGTACATTTAAGGAGGCGTTGTCGATGAGAAAATATTTCTATTTGATTGGGCAAAAAAACAAGAGGATAACGTATCACTAGCACATAAACTACGTGCTTCCTCTTCAATATTGGAAGGAGAGTATCAGATTGAATAAGATTTATTTAAAGGCTATTGACAAAAATAATTGGGAAGAAGCAATTAAACTTTCGGTTAAAGAAGAACAACAAACATTTATAGCATCCAACCTTTATTCTATCGCAGAAGTTCAATTTCTAGATAATTTCTATACAAAAGGTATTTACCTTGAAGAAAAAATGATTGGATTTACTATGTTTGGGATAGATCCTGAGGATAATAATTATTGGATTTATAGACTTATGATTGATGAAAATTTTCAAGGAAAAGGTATAGGTAAACAAGCTATATATCTGGTAATTGATGAGATAAGAAGAAATAATAACGCAAACATTTCTAGAATAATGATTGGATATGCCCCTGAAAACCTTACAGCTAAATTTGCATATAAAAAAGCAGGATTTACTGAAACTGAATTATCATCTTGGGGTGAACAGTTAGCTAAGTATTCCTTATAAGCAATTGAATTCTGTACATTCACTTTTAGACTAATTAAAGAAAAGAGTTTGATAGTATAGTAATATAGATAGGAAATGATTAAACTTTTTTATAAAAGAATAAACCAACTGAGAATATTAAGAGCGTGTTTTGATTTACCTTTTTCAAAACACACTCTTTTATTCCGAGATATCATATTAAAAGAAAAGAACAAATATCGGGAATTATATACTCCCTCCTGAGGCTAATTCGGTTTTATTAGCTTGATAATGTTGTAGCTATACCCCTTGAACTGACAAATTATGAGTGAATGTCATTTTTCATCTTCTATTCTAACTAACAAGTCGTGAAATTCGTTTCTTCTTCCATGAAAGTTTATAATATCCATATTGCAAAAGTAAACTTACAATAAATGCAGCTGGATATCCAATCCATATTCCTTTTATACCAAGATTTGTATGATAAGAAAGGTAATAAGCAACTGGGACTTCTACAAGCCATATTGATACGACACCAATTATAGTGGGCCATAATACAGTTCCACTTGCTCGCATTGTCGCACCAATAATTTGAGCATGACCGAAAATTAAGTAACTCCAAAGCGTAATCATTACCAAACTATGTGCAATTTCGATTGTATTCGGACTCGTTAAGAATAACGATAAGATTTCTCTTGAAAACAAGTAAATAAAAGCGATTAATATACCACCAATTATATAGTTCATAACGATTCCAGCACGAATAACTTCCTGTAATCGATTAAATTGCTTTGCACCAATGGATTGCGCAGCGAAAATGGATACTGTAATTCCGAGACTGACTGCAGGCATCTGAACATAACTTGCAACCTGGTTTACAACCCCATATGCAGCAGTCGCATCCGAACCGAAACGATTCACAAATGCGATTACCGCAATCTCAGATAATGAAACAAGAATCATATTAATACTGGCTGGAATTCCAAGGCGTAATAATAGTTTTAACAAACCCCAATCCATACGAAGATATTTCCGTACTGTCTCATCTAATTGCAATGGATGATTCTTCTTCTTTAAATAAATAATCATAACAATAAATGTTATAATGGTTGAGATAACAGAAGCATAAGCAGCTCCGTACACACCAATTTTTGGTATTCCTAGCCAACCAAAAATTAGAATAGGTAATAGCATTATATTTAAGACTGTACTAACAATTAAGAAATAAAACGGTGTCTTAGAATCTCCTGTACCCCTAATAAACGTTGTATAGGAGAAATATAGAAATAAAACTGGCATAGAAATAAATAAAATACGTGCATAATGCACACTCATATCAATTATATTTTCTGGCGTACCCATAAGACGCATAATGTTCAGAGCAAATACATTTCCCACTATTGCCAAAATAACTCCTATTATAAAGGTAAATGTCAACGTCGTACCAACAATGGCTTTTAAACGTTCTTCATTACGGGCACCAAATGCCTGACCAATTAAAATCGAACTACCTGACCCAATTCCAATTACAAACGAAACCAGTAAGAAGAATAATGGAAAAAATGCTGAAATGGCAGCTAATTCATTCACACCAAGCCATCGCCCTACTACCACCATACCAAATAATTGTCCAACTGATTGTAATATGTTACTTAAAAGCAAGGGAACTAGAAACATAGACATTGATTTCCATGTTGCTTTCTCTTCCTTTTGTTGATTTTTTAATCTTTTACTTTCTTGAATACTATCTATCGATGATTTCATATTTGATTTCCCCTTTTATTTGGAGGATTTATATCATTTGGAGAATAATACGTTAAAAGTGAAAAAAATTTCAAGTTAACGTTATAATCTTATCTACATATTTCCCCCCTACGTAATAATGATTTTTGAGAATTTGTTTGTCATTCTTTTTTCTACACTTCTCCCTTTTGATTTACTCTTCAACATGTGCAACAGTTGGATTAATTTTCCTTGACCCGTTTATTTTAATAAAATTATTTATATTATTAAATGTAATAAACAATTAATAAATAAAATTGGTATAAAAAATGATTTTTGTAATTAACAAAGGTCATTTTTTATTTTTAAATATTGTAATTACTTAATAGTAGTTTATTTAAGAGTTACAAAATAAATATTCTTCCCTTGATTTGGTCTTCGTTATAGCGGTTAACATAGATTATTGCTCTTTTATATTGTATATTTTTTAATAATTTGTCTAAAATATAACTAACCTGTTTTAGAACAAATTGGTTACCGAGTAGTTAGCTTTTGCTAACTGCTTTTTATTAATTAAGTATGTTCCAAAATGATGAATTCCTAACTATTAGGTTAGCTCGTGCTATCTACAAAAGGAGTTTGACATTTTACTTAAATACTACAAAGATACTCTACTCATATATTTTCCAATAAAAAAAGAGAGATATATAATCTCCCCTTCTAATCCATAAACTATATAATTAGCGAGTGAATCCTCCACCAAATTGTTGTTCAGCCATTGCCACTAGACGTTTTGTGATTTCACCACCAACAGATCGGTTTGAACGAACTATTGCGTCTGCACCAAGTTGTACACCAAACTCTTGTGCGATTTTTCATATTTCATTTGATTGATTGCACTTTCAGCACCACGAACTAATAATTCGTTACGGCTTCCACTATTATTGTTTGCCATCATTACGTATACTCGTTAATTTTCATGTCTATACTGTTTAGAGAAGGTATTCCATGCCATTCGGATTGCCCTCCAGCACATGATAAGTTTATAACCGTTCCTATAATTAGGAACGGTCTTATTTCATTCAACTATCCTTTTTAGTTACAGTAACTGTTTTTTTAATAAGCATTACTACACAGTTTCTTCTGTTCAAGATAAATTTTCACTAAAATCATTCAAATTCTCTTCACTATTTAATACATATGTTTCATATAATAGTCTTTAATATTCATTCATACGATTAAACCATAGTCTTTTATTTTTATAACTTTTACACTTAATTCTAATACGCCCTTATTTGCATGATTAGAATGTGCAGCTTCATGTTGTCCAAAATAGCTTGTATTCTGCTCCATCTAAATAAATTAAAAGTTATAGCATGTATTTTTAGCTAGGGGTAACGATAACATTTCAGAAACCTCATGCTAAGCAAATTCGGATAAGAAAAGTGTCTCTGTTACACCCTGTACCAGAGACAAACTATTTACTTTTTCTTGATAACTAAACTTTTCACAAAGAAAGAATTTAAACAATTTATAGAACTAATACTTGAGAAAAAATAGGAGCAGCCTATCGTGACAGACTCCTCCTGAAATACACCCCTTGTATACATATAGGAAATGAATTTATTTTACCAATAATGAATATTCACCATTTTTATCATCAAACTTATAAACATTCAAATAATATTTCCCTGGTTTCGCTACGAATTTCCCCTTTATAGTATTTCCTTCATCTTCACCACAAGCTACGTAATTTTGCATGTCTGATTCATGATAAAGTACCCATGTCATCCCAATATTTTGTTCATTTACCACAGAAATATCTACTTCTTTTGGATCTGTAACATTAAACGTATAAACATCTGTTTGATCAGGAGTAATCAGATTTCCTTTTACAAGCGTATTAAACGGGAGTACCTTCTCCTCTTCATAAGATTCACCTGTTTGCGGATCTTGTTTTATAGTAACTTTTGTCTGTTCTTTGCTTTCTTTTCCTCTACTATCTTTCACTGTTAGTTCCACAGTGTATGTTCCTTTTTCTCCATATACATGGGTAGGATTTGCTTCTGTACTTGTTGTACCATCTCCAAAGTTCCATAGATAAGAAGTAACTTTTCCATTTTCACTTGTTGTACCATCGCTATGAAATTGAATCTCTTCATTTACTATCCCGCTGTATGGTCCATTCATATTTACTATAGTATTTGTTTTTTCCTTTTCCTCAGTTGCAACACCATGAAAAACAATATCATATTCAAACTGGTTAGCTGCATTCACACGATAGTTTACAAAATAGGCTGTAACTGTTTTATAACCACTCCAACCTTTTTGGGATAACTGCTCTAAAGTTCGATTTACTTGTTTACTCATCGTTTTCCAATCTTCAGACTCGCCTTTTGATGTACCACCTGTATACTTGCCTTCCACGGTAAATGTATTAAAGAATTGCGACTCATATTTTGTAATTTTGGCATCTTTTATATTTGCTACATCCACAATTTCGTTTTTCACTTCAGCTAGCGGCTTTGGTGCGTGTTGAATTAAATAATCATTTGTTACTTGCGGTACATTATATTTATCTTGATTATCAATCAACTGCTGCATATATGCTTGATATTCTGCATTCAATTGTGTATTGTTGCTCAATGATTCACGATATGAGTCATAATTTTTCACATCGTTTGCACGGATTAAATCTTGAAGCTTATCAAATGTTTCAAATTGATGATTATACAAATATGACTGTAGTGCAAAGGAATACTTATAAAAGTCCCATGATCCATATTTTGAGAACAAAGTTTGCTTTGCTGTATAACGGCTTGCTGGATCAGATGA
The DNA here is from genome assembly GCF_051915185.1 of Bacillus cereus group sp. MYBKT14-1. Taxonomy (NCBI): domain Bacteria; kingdom Bacillati; phylum Bacillota; class Bacilli; order Caryophanales; family Bacillaceae; genus Bacillus; species Bacillus cereus group sp. MYBKT14-1. Next base: position 218,339 of record NZ_JBQAEF010000004.1, read on the forward strand.
TAAGCCACTTATCATACTTTTACGCGGAACAACATTATTAGTACGTGTAGATCCTGCAAAAAATTCTGCATTCCCTTCTTGGAACCAAGTTAATCGTTCATTTTGATACATTTCTCCGCTTCCAAATAAACCAGGAACCTCATATCTTCCTTGTAAATAGTGAGTGAACTCATGACGGAACAACTCTTCTAAACTATAAATACTCTGCTTTGGCGTACGCTCATATGTAAAGAAAGTCCCCTTCTCTTCAATATAAATTCCACCGTTGTTTGTTTCATATCCATATAATTGTCTATTTAATTGATATTCATCTGGATTATTATAAATTACTATTGTTAGTACATCATCAGCGTTACCCGGTTCTAGCGCTTTATCATTACCAATTACACGGTGATATTGTGCCTTTACTTCTTTGGCTGCCCAATATAATTTCTTAATTTTTTCTTCTGTTACTTTATCTCCCGTCTTGAAGACAATTGATCCGTCATCAAACGTATATGTTTTAGGTAGGTATTGTCGTTTCCCTTCTTCACGTATTTTCTGTAGATCTACTGCATTTCCACTATAATCTTTTCCACCATAGTTTGTTTTCATTTGTTCTACTGCTACAAAATAAGGTCCACTTAGACGAGGATACAAGCTCATCGCTTGTGTAATAACTTCCAATCCTTTGTTTGAATTACTATGAAATTTCCCTAAACGACCTGCATAATAAATACCATTATTAATTAGCCAACCATTTTCATTTGTTATATTCCCCACGAGAGCAATTCTATTAACCTCATTTATAAAGTTATCAATCTTTCCATACCACATTGTTTCATTAGGTTGCTTATTCGTATCCTGCAAATAAGACTGTATATCATAATCAATTCCTTTTATAATTTCATATATGGCTTGTCCTTTCGCATAATCGCTTACATACGTTGAAAGGTTATCATTATATTGTTTTAAAACATTTACTGCATACTGTATTGTTTCAGTATCACTAGAGGCATTACCAATTAATTTTCCATATGCAGCTACTACTCTATCTTGCTCAGCTGTACCTAATGTGAAGTTTGGATTTTTCGCAATCGCTTTCAATGCTGGTAAACACTTGTCATGGAAGCTTCTCTCTTTTAAATAACTTAATTCATTATTATAATATCCTACATAAAAAGCAGAACGTAATACTTCAACAAATGTTTCAATGCCCTTTGAGTTTTCTTTCGTAAACGTCCTTCCTCGTTGTCCTAATTCATTAATGATAACGTTCATGCGTTCTTTATTCTGATAAAATGCTTTCGTATCTTGATTGAATTGAAATAAATCCGTAATTTGATTCCAAGAAATTTTTGATAATGTATCAATGAGTTCGCTATTAGGCATTTTATTCAGTTCTGCCAGAGTATAGCTTTGCTTTAATTGAATTTCATCACGTTTCATAACCAGAGTAGGACGTTGTGAAAAATCTCCTATTTTTAAACGCTCTTCAAAAGTCAAAGTTTCGTCCGCTTTTGTAGCATGTACGATTTCATCTTTTGAAGTTTCTGTCCCCATTGGTTTCATCTGTAAGATATTATAGGGTGCTGTTTCTTCTGCTGATACCTGTGTTTGAATACTTCCAAATGATAATGCCATCGTACTAATCCCGATCATCATTTGGGTAAATTTTAAATTCTTGTTCATTACATTTCCTCCATTTATATATTCCACCCCAAAATATAACATATTATATTAATAAATCATTATAATATGTATTATTTCATATTTAATTATATTAATTTTCTTATAAATTGATATTAAATAAAACATTATAGAATTTCTTTCTTTTTTCATTCTTACTCATGAATTGGGTATATCTTTTGTTTGAAATTTACGGGTTCATCGCAAGAAACCAAACTCTCTGGCAAGATTTCGTAAGATACTTGGTGATAAAAAGCTTTGAATTTCTTGAGCAAATAGTTGTAATTCATTGGATACAGAAATAGACATACAAAAACGTCATCCTTTCTTATAATTTTACAAAAAGAATAACGTATTTTTTTATAAAAAATACTCGTCAAAGTGTAAAACAAAAAGGGCTATCTCAGCCCTTTTTGTTTTATAAATCCTCTATATTATATTCGGTATATTCCTCATATATAGTAACTAATATTAATACTTTTCATGAATATTTCATGACTATTTATTTCATCTACTAATGCATTTTGGAGTAAATGCTTAATTTCAATATCTTTAATTGGGCTGCGTTCTATTGCAGTAAATAATCTTCTTTATCAATTTTATTGCAGTCGATCACCTGATGAAGTTCATTTTTAAAGATTAAATCTAGCCATATTCTATTCGCTCTACCGTTTCCTTCTCTAAAGTGGTCGGCTATTTTCATTTCAACGTAAAGAGAGTCTGTGTTTTGGCACAAGCTCTTTTTTATTGCATTTCAAATATATTCAACAAGGTGAGTCTTTTGCAATTACAGCAATATAGAAAAAAGTCTGGTTCTGATATAAAAACTTCAAAATAAACGCAATTAATCTATAAAACTCGGACATACCAATGAAGAAGCATTCAAACGAATCCGGGCTGTTTAAATTTGATTATAAAACTATTCTTCTCTAGCAAAATAAAGCAAGGCTATGGTCGGAAAAGCGATTCCTATCCATAATGTTAGATTCCATCCTCCTAAGGCATATGCCCATCCTCCAATAAAGGATCCAACAGCACCTCCTAAAAAGAAAATAGCCATAAATAGCCCATTTAATCGACTACGAATTTCTGGACTCAACGAGAAAATTAAACGTTGGCTAAGCACAAGGTTTGCAGATACTCCCATATCCAACAGAATTGCAGCAATTACTAAAACAGCTATTCCTATGGGCGAACTACTTTGAATAATAAGTGGAAGTAATAAAGAAATAATAACAATAGTGAGAGCTATCCCAGTGGCGGGTCGTGTCCAGCCAAGATCAGCTAGACGACCACCTATTGGAGCGGCTATTGCACCTGTAATTCCGACAAGTGCATATAATGCTATGGCAGTCTGAGAAAAATGAAAAGCAGGACTAGATAATAATAATGGAACAGTGGTCCAGAATAAACTAAAAGCCCCAAATACACAAGCATGATAAATGGCGCGACGGCGTAAAATTGGAGTAGTACGTAGCAGTTGCCACATTGAATTAAGTAAGGCTATATAATTTGTTTTTGCCTTTGGTTTCCTAGTAGGGAGTACTTTCGATAATACAAACGCTAAAACAATAATTACAGTAGCAGATAAAGCAAATATTGCATTCCATCCCCACATATCGGCTACTAGACTAGATATCGGTCGCGCAAGCATAATACCTAATAACAGACCACTCATGACATTGCCAACTACGCGACCGCGTGCATTCTCCGATGAAAGATATGATACAAGAGGTACGAGTACTTGCGCTGCGACCGAACCCAGTCCAATAAAGAATGAAGCAATTAACAACAAGGTTGCGCTTTTTACAAAAACCATAGAAATGAGTGCAAATGCACTTAAAAATAACAATATAAGTATCAATTTTTTATTCTCAACAATATCCCCCAAAGGCACAAGAAATAATAAGCCAACAACATATCCAATTTGAGTTAGCGTTACAATTAATCCAGCGCTACTATTAGAAAGCTCAATTTCATTACTAATTACCCCAATTAAAGGCTGTGCATAATAAAGATTAGCCACAATAATACCACATGCAGTTGCTAAAAGAATGATTAAGCCTGATGAAATATCCTTATCAATTGCTTTATTTTTAAAATTAGACATAACTATTTCCTCCCATACTTTTATTTCAAAATTACTAAATCACCTTGGCAAGTACTACTGCGATGCCATTTTTTATTGTAATAAATTAAGTTTGAGCTACTTTCCATTCTGCTTTTAAAAGGTCCAACTTCTTCTCTTTTTTATCCCCCTTTTCTAAATGTTTTAGCAATTTAATTTGTGATTTTTGGACCCTAAATATATCCATAACATTACAAGATGTTAGTTAGTTAGTTAGTTAGTTAGTTAGTTAATTAATAAACTAAACGTTCAGTTTATTAATTAACTAAAATATATACTAAACGTTCAGTTTTGTAAATAGGCTATTTTGTTTTTTGTTCGTATTAAGTATACTAAACGTATAGTTTAGGTTTTGAAAGGAATGATTAATGTGCAAGGTAAAAGAGGTCGACCACGTAATATTGAAACCCAAAAGGCCATACTTTCTGCGTCCTATGAGTTATTATTGGAAAGTGGCTTTAAAGCAGTCACAGTCGATAAAATTGCAGACCGTGCTAAAGTCAGCAAAGCTACGATTTATAAATGGTGGCCAAATAAGGCTGCTGTGGTAATGGATGGTTTTCTTTCTGCTGCTGCTGCTAGATTGCCTGTACCTGACACAGGTTCAGCATTGAATGATATTTTAACTCACGCTACAAGTTTAGCCAGTTTTTTGATCAGTCGAGAAGGAACTATTATCAATGAGTTAGTTGGTGAAGGGCAATTTGATTCGAAACTAGCAGAGGAATATCGTGCTCGATATTTCCAACCACGTCGACTGCAAGCAAAGCAACTTCTGGAGAAGGGAATTAACAGAGGAGAATTAAAAGAAAACCTCGATGTTGAATTAAGCATCGATCTCATTTACGGGCCAATTTTTTATCGGTTGCTAGTAACCGGTGAGAAGTTGGATGATTCCTATGTACATGACTTGGTTATAAACGCATTCGAAGGGATACGTTTGAAGTAATTAACATATAAACAAAGATTTAGATTTCCACTGTTTCCTATACTGATGTAACTTGTATTAACTTAATAAATAAAGTATCTAATTTTTTAAAACTGTTGTATATGGGATCGTCCCCGTATGCATCAGTTTTAAAACAGGATTAATCAACAAGCTAATCACGCTTCCTTTTTGATTTTTTGCAGGTTGTAATGTTTATTAGTTATTCATTTTTCATTTAAAAATAGATTAAAACCACATAAGAACCCTGAATTTGTATTGTATACAGTTTACCTATTCTAATTAGTTTTCATAAAATATATTCTGTTTACACAGGAATGGATAGGTTTTAATCTCTTCTGAATCTAAGGTTTCATCAAATAAATGAATGGCTGTAATTTGTCTACAATCGTAGGTATGATAATAATATGTACCAGACTCCATACACATTGTGCTTGTATAGATGGTATTGTCTAATATCCCTTCTTCTGTGATTACTCCACCCTTAGGAACTTCGCAATTTGATAAGATATGAAAACCGGCTGATATTCCCTCTTCTTTTGAATCGTGATATATTTTAGATGTTGATATCATTGGATTTAAGCAATAATTACTTAAAAAATTAATAAATAAAAACCCTCCACAGCTGCAATTCTATCCTCATTTTTATTAACCAAATCATACTGTAAATCATTTGTGAGCACTGCATATTTCATAATAATCCTACCTCCAATTAACTAAGAATTTAATTTTTCTAAAATACAATATCCATTATCCCACCAGTAGTAAGAATATGTAAAATATTATTTTTTATCTGAATTTTCTAGATGATTTTCTGAAAATTAATACCTAATAGGACTCTATTTCCTATTAGGTATTAATTTAACGCTTTTTATTTTGAATAATCACTCATATGTAATTAAAGTTTTTCACTCTCTGTAAAAAATGATTTATGTTCTACTGGAGAAGAAAGCACTATTAAGGTTGTAGGCTTTCCATATTCTAAGCACAAATTAATATAGTCTTCGAGTGTATGTACAGATTCCGTCACTACCTTTGTTAGATAACTATACATACCGGCAATACGGTGACATTCAACCACATCCGAATGTTCCATTGCAAACTTTTTATATTTATTGCAATCCCTTGGTTCCATCAAAACAAACGCAGTAATATGTTTTTTTAATTCTTTCGGATTAACAATCGTGCGATAACTTATAATTACTTCCTGTTCTTCTAGTCTTCTAACTCGCTCTGTAACAGAAGGAGAACTCAAACCTACCAGTTTTCCTATTTCAACCATACTTAAACGTGCATTTTCCTGAAGATGAGAAAGAATCTTTAAATCTGTATCATCCATTGCTTGGCCTCCCCTTGATTAATTAAGAAAATATTTAATAATTCTTAAATTCTTTAAGAAAATTATAATTAATACATAAATTATAGCATGTTATCTTTTTTTTAAACTTTATATAATTAATATCAATTAACGAAAGAGAGGCTGAAAATCTTGACACAACAATCATTGAAACGTTCAATTACTTGGGTACAGGGGACCGCATTAACCATCGGAGCTGTGTTAGGTTGTGGAATCCTTATTTTACCTTCAATTACTGCAAATAGCGCTGGACCAGCTTCAATTTTATCTTGGGTTATCATGTCTATATTAGCTTTTCCTATTGTAGCGACTCTAGCGCGTCTTGCTAAAATAATTCCTAGTGCTGGAGGAATTACAGCTTATGTTCAGATGGCATTTAATGCAAATACAAGTGCCATCCTAGGCTGGATTATGTTAGGTTCTATTCCTATTGGAGTACCGGTTATTGCTTTAACAGGTGCCCATTATATTGGATATGCTTTTCCAATAAGCAATCTTAGTGTTATAGGAATTGCAGCATTAATTTTAATTACCTCTTTGCTCCTACATATAAAAGGGATAGAACTATCGTCAAAAGTTAGTGTGTTTGTAATTTGTATTATTTCACTTTTAATAGTTGTCGCGGTTATCGTTTCTATACCATATGTAAAATTAAGTTCTTTTACACCATTTGTACCAAACGGGTGGTCTTCCGTTGGCGCTTCTTCTGTAATTATCTTTTTCTCCTTTGTAGGGTGGGAAATGATAACCCCATTAGCTGAAGAATTTAAAAGACCCGCTAAAGATATTTCCGTTAGTTTATTTTTAGGAGCAATTTGTATCTCCATTATGTACATTGCTATATCTTTTGTAACAATAGGTACTCACTCATATGGTGATAAGAATCAGATAGCTTCCCTTAGTATTCTAATATCAAAAGGATTAGGACCAATAGGTACCTATATAACAACTATCTTAGCAATTTTCATTTCGTTTAGTGCTGTACATGCTAACATTGCAGGTTTTTCAAGGATGATTTACGCTCAAGCTAGAGAAGGACATTTCCCTTCCTTCTTTGCTAAGTTACATTCTCAATTTCAAACTCCAACTAGGGTATTACTAGTTTTAGGAGGAATTTTTAGTTGTATTTTAATTTTTTATGGTATGGCACGACCAAATTTAGAAATGCTTCTTAAAGGTCCTAGTGTAATATTTATTACCTCATATATTTTTACAATGCTAGCTGCTCTTAAATTATTAAAAGTGCGTGATATTGGTTGGTGGATGGCCTTCCTATCTCTAATTATATGTATTATTGTATACTCATTTAGTAGTTGGGCTATTTTCTATCCAGTTATCTTATCAATTATTGGTTGGATTTATATAGTTATAAATAAGAAGTATAGTACTATAACCAATCATCAAATAAATATATCAAATGAAAATTAGTTTCTACTCCTATAAACTCATACCATAAATTATATACGTTTATTAGCACTATCCAGGTTGGAATAAGTACAGTTTCAGCTGACTTATAATTAGATCAATGTAATTTAATAAAATATGAATAATTAATAGAAGTTATTTTTCATCTTTCAATTAACAACCCTTTTTTATAACGTACCTCTGCAAAGAAACGTTATAAAAAAGGGTGATTGATTATGTGCAGACCCTCTTTCCCCTTACTTCACATATACATAAGTTTCATTTGCAATTACAAAGTATGTTTTATCCTTACTGTTGTATATTTTATATTGTAGCGAACCTGCACCAAAACAGTATAAATATAGGTTCTCGTGCAGTTTTTTTCAAACTATAATAAACTCCGGAAAACCAACTAAGGAGCATAATAGATGAGATTTGTTAAAGAAAAGTAGTTTGAGAAAGATAATATGTCTGATATTCTAAAGGAACGTGGTATTTCAATTTATCCAACGACCATTATGCACTAAATTCGTGAATATGAAAATTTTATCCGTTATATTTGAAAAACAGCAAAGCAAAAATACATTTAGAAATGGATGAACTCTATATAAATGTCAACTAATCTATGTAAAAAAACGTTCACTTAATTGTGCATAAATTTACTCAACTTCGAGAGCTAAGTGGTTCTTGAGGGATGATAAGAATATCTGTAGATGCTTCAAGGTAACTACATAATGGTGCGAGTTATATACTTACAATTTCGGGTTAAACCATACACATAAAACAACTAACTCCTTTGCTCAATAATTTCTTTAGCTAGGTGTTCTAGAGCACAAGGAAATATATGTCGTTGCAATTTCCCACTTAACTTAATGTCTAGTTTAGTGTACCACCTCCAATTACTGCGTTACTTTTCGGGTTCAATTCATTATATTTTCTACTTTATCTTTATACTCAACATATTCTTTTCCCTCCATCACCGCTATCACCGCAAATTCATCATTTAAAACCATTCAACCCACATGTTTGCATTAATCACTCCACATATAGTGATATATTTTATGCTACCTAGCCTTATCTCCCCTTCATTACTTCCTCTTCAAGTTAATTTCTATATGTAAGCATAGCAATTATCTTTGTACGATTTTTTTCATCAGATTCAAATTGCTCAATTGTTACGTCATAACGAATCGTATCCCCACTAAAAACAGGACGCAAAAATTCAAAATCCATCTTACGAGCTAATACGTTATTATCACCGCCGATTTTTGTAGAAAGTGTTGAAGTTAACAGTCCTTGTACAACAAATCTCCCTTGCTCATCTGGTGTAACATGGTGCGCCCCCTCATCCCTAGAAACCTCTGTGAATAAAGCAATATCTTCTTTCGTAAAAGTTCGTTCAAAGGTGATTTTTTCGCCTACTTGCAATTTCATCCATACCCCTCCTCAAAAAAACTTGTAAAATAAGAAAAACCGAAACTAAAAATCATTTCGGTTTTTCTAACTAAAGAAGTCTATTTATTTTAAAGAATGAACAAACAACCCACTACGAAGTTTCGGTTCAAACCACGTTGATTTCGGTGGCATGACTTCTCCGGCATCTGCGATTGCTAATAAATCTTCCATAGATGTCGGATATAATGCGAATGCTGCTTTGTATTCGCCGCTGTTCACAAGGCGTTCTAGTTCTTCTAATCCGCGGATTCCTCCGACAAAATCGATACGTGAATCAGAACGCGGATCATGTATTTCAAGTACTTGGCTTAATAAATGATCTTGCAGGATAGATACATCTAAACCTCTAACAAGATCATTCGCATCAAATGTTTCTTCTTTCACAGTAAGCTTATACCACTTCTTATTTACATACATACCAAATGATTTGGGCTCATTTGGTTTATACGGAGAAACAGTTGCTTCTTCTACATAAAAGTACTGCGTAATTTGATTTAAAAACTGTTCCTCTGATAAGCCATTTAAATCTTTCACAACTCGGTTATAGTCCCAAATCGATAATTCATCATGAGGGAATAGAACCGATAAGAAGAAATTAAATTCCTCTTCTCCTGTGTAATTTGGATATTGTTCTCTTCGCATAAGTCCTACTTTTGCAGCTGATGCAGAACGGTGATGCCCATCTGCAATATAAAGATTAGGAATATCTTCAAATGCGTTTACTAAAGTCGTAATTACATCTTCATCTGCAATCTTCCACGCAACATGCTTAACACCGTCTTCTGCTGTAAATGTATAAATTGGCGCATGCTCTTCTTTACAGCTTCTAATTAAATGCTTTACTTCATCTTTTGTACGGTACGTTAAAAAGATAGGACCTGTATTGGCGTCACACACATCTACGTGGCGAATACGATCTAGCTCTTTTTCATGACGTGTTCTTTCATGTTTTTTAATTGTATCATCTTCATACTCATCAATAGATGTACAAACAACAAGACCTGACTGCGTTCTTCCTTGCATCGTCAGTTCATAAATATATAGCGCTGGCTCTTCCTCTTGTATGAACACTTCTTCTCGTATAAATTGCTTTAAATTGTCGCCCGCTTTTTCATACACGCGATCATCATACGGTGACAGTTCAGGATCTAAATCAATTTCTGCTTTATCAACATGCAAGAAAGAATATGGATTCCCTTTTACAACTTCCCTTGCCTCTTCACTATTTAATACGTCATACGGTAAAGCTGCCACTTGTGCCGCTTTTTCCTCTACTGGACGAATGGCCCGAAACGGTCGTATTTTTGCCACATTCCTCTCTCCTTTACACAATCATTCGAACGGCTACAACACCTGTAATTTTGCTTATATTTTCTACAATATTCTCTTTTATTATATCATCAATTCCGTTATCGATATCAATCATTGTGTATGCCCAAGAATGTTTACTACGATTAATCATATCGGCAATATTAATATGATGTTCCGCTAAGCATCCTGTAATTTGCCCTACCATATTCGGGACGTTTTGATGCATAATTGTAATTCGTTTCTTTCCGATATACGGCAATTCTACGTTTGGATAGTTTACTGAATTACGAATATTTCCTGTCTCTAAATATTCACGTAATTGGCGTGCTGCCATTACTGCACAATTTTCTTCTGATTCAGACGTAGATGCACCAAGATGAGGCGTTGCTGTTACATTTTTCATCTTTATTACATTTTCATTTGGGAAGTCCGTTACGTAATGTGTAATAATATCTTCTTCTAATGCTTTTTGAAGAACCTTTTCATCTACAAGTTCTCCTCTAGAGAAATTAAATAGACGCATCCCTCTTTTCATCTTCTCTATAGCGTGTTCTCCAATAATCCCCTTCGTTTGATTCGTAAGAGGAATATGCAATGTAATATAATCACACGTTGCAAAAATTTCATCAAGGCTAAATGCTCTTTGCACATGTGTAGAAAGACGCCAAGCTGTTTCAACTGAAATGTAAGGATCATATCCAACAACGTCCATCCCTAACGCTAACGCATCGTTCGCAACTAAAGCACCGATTGCGCCAAGTCCGATAACACCTAGACGTTTCCCTGCAATTTCTGATCCAACAAATTGTTTTTTTCCTGATTCAACAAGCTGTGGTACTTCTTCACCCTCTAAGTTTTTCGTCCAACTTACACCATTAATAATGTTACGTGAAGACATAATAAGACTGGCAATAATGAGTTCCTTTACAGCGTTTGCATTTGCCCCCGGCGTGTTAAATACTACAATTCCTTTTTCTGTACATCGCTCGACAGGAATATTATTTACACCAGCGCCAGCTCTTGCAATCGCCTTTAAATCTTTTGAAAACTCTTCTTGATGTAAAGAATAGCTACGAAGCAAAATTCCATCTGGATGCTTGATTCTATCTCCTACTTCATAACGTTCTTCAGTAAAAACTTGCAAACCTTTTTCTGCAATTTGATTTAACGTTTGAACACGAAACATATCCCCATCTCCCTATCTATTCTCAAGCTCAAATTCCTTCATATAATTTACTAATTGCTGTACGCCGTGTACTGGCATCGCATTGTAAATACTAGCGCGCATACCACCGACTGATCGATGCCCTTTTAACGTAACAAGGCCGCGTTCCTTCGCTTTTTGTAAAAACTCATTGTTAAGTTCTTCTGACGGTGTTGTAAACGGAATGTTCATAAGTGATCGATACGCAGGATCAACTGGTGAAGTAAACAATTTAGATTCATCTAAAAAATGATAAATAAGTGAAGATTTCATTCTATTTTGTTCTTCAATCGCAGATACTCCGCCTTGCTCTTTCAACCACTCTAGTACAAGTTTTGTTACGTAAATACTAAAGGATGGCGGTGTATTATATAAGGAGTTATTTTTACTGTAAGTTTCATAATTTAACATTGTCGGACAAGAGCGATCTGCTCTCCCGATTAAATCTCTTTTTATAATAGCAATCGTTAAGCCCGCAGGTCCTAAATTCTTTTGCGCCCCCGCATATATAAGACCAAACTTCGAAACATCATATCGCTCTGATAAAATATTTGAGGACATATCCGCAACGAGCGGCACTTTTTCTACATGTGGAATGTCCACATATTTTGTCCCCTCAATTGTATTATTCGTTGTAATATGTACATAATCTAGTTTTTCATCACTTAATAAACCGTCCAGTTTAGGAATCTTAGTAAACTTCTCTTGCTCGGAAGAAGCAATCACTTGTACTTCCCCAACTTTTTCGGCTTCTTGCAATGCCTTTTTAGACCATGAGCCAGTTAGTACGTATCCAGCTTTTTTATACGTATTCATTAAGTTCAACGGTATCATAGAGAATTGTAATGACGCACCACCTTGTAAAAATAAAACATCATACTCATCAGGGATGCTCATTAATTCACGAAGTAAGTTACCCGCTTCCTCTATAATACTTTGAAAATAAGAAGATCGATGACTCATTTCCATAATAGACATGCCTGTCCCGTTATAATTTAAAAGCTCCTTTTGCACTTTCTCCAAAACTGGCAAAGGGAGTATTGATGGTCCTGCTGAAAAATTATAGACTCTCTCCATTACCCTCATAACCTCCCTATTTCTCATCGGATTATTTTTTAAACTTTCTGAATTATAACCTAAAATATAATATGTGGTCAATTTGTTTTCTATTATTAGGGCGCAAGACGCGATGGAATCGCTTGCAAGTGCAGACTTTTTTATGGACATATAAAAAAGTGTTAAGTACATAATCGTACTTAACACTCTAATAATGAAAGAATAATAGCTAATCGTTCGTAAGGAACCGATCAAAAATTTGATAAATAGCAGAGAGACCAATGAGCCAATAAATAGTGTCCACAAGCGCCGGCATAGAACCAAACCATTTCTCAACTACATTGTAATCTAACGCTACAAATAACCAATTCAAACCGCCAAGAATCACCAAAATTACTGTAAGGTAAGACAAAAATTTCATTATGATTGCCCCCTAGGTGATAAGATGGTGAAAGGCCTTTCACTAGAAATATATGTAGTAAACTTTAAAACTTACCTATTTTATAAAATTTATTTTCTGTACCACCCGTTAATAACTGCCTCTGCTTCTTTACTATGTATTTGATACGCATGTGTACTATCATTAGAGCCAATAAACCAAATTGAAAAACCTTTAAAATATGGTTTCGGTTCTAATACATCGCGGTAAGCACGCCATCCATTTAATTGCACATCCTTCGAAAACACATTTGAAACATCTGGATTCCATGGATTTTGTAATCCAAGTTCACGTGCTGGAACGTTAAATCCACCGAAGTAAACTGGCTTTCCTGTTGCATTATGTAATTGTTCCAATTGCTGAACAACATTTTGCCCACGATTATATACTGTCGTCGCAAATAAACTTTGCTTCACTTCTTCATATGTTGGATTTCTTTTTCCTGAAACTTCAAACCAACTGTCTATGCTAACAATATCCACCTTTTTTAAATACGGGCGATTGATTTTCTCTTTAAACTTCGCTTCATAAGAAGGGTCCCAGCTTGCTGTTAACCACCAGTTCATTTGATACAAAACATTTCCTTTATACTGATTACGAACAAAATCAATTGTATCGCTCCAGTATCCTTCTGCATACTCCATATTCACGAAATTAGAAGCAATCTTTAGTCCATACACATTGTATTTACTTGTAATGGAATTAAAAATATCTTGCAGAATAACCGTCTTCCAATTCCAGAAGAAATCATTAATGTTACTTGGGTTCCATTCTGTCTCTCCAACATTCCCCTGCTGAATATACGGGAACGGTTCCACTATAACTTGAATATTACGCTTTAATAATTCTTGAATTAAAATAATAGCTTGTTGCTTTTGCGCTTGATTAATTACCATGTTAGTAGAAGTCACATTTGGGATATCTACTTGAATCGGTACATTTACTGTATTTAAATTTAAGCGCTCCACATCCGCTAATACTTTCGCTACATTTCCAACTTCCCATACTGTTACGTTTCCTGATTTGATTTTTCCAGATTGAACAGTATTTACATCTGCCTGTACATTTCCTTGAAAACAAAAAGAAAACAACATAAGAAACACTCCTAAAAAACTTATTAAACTCTTATTTTTCTTCACAACTTTCCCCCTATAATTTTTGGCTTTCTTGATTATTTTATACAACGTTTCATATATATTCCACAAAAAATCCAATAAATTTTTATTGATAAAAATGCTATTCATCCTTTATTCACATCTTACTCATACTAAGCTCCTAAAAATAGTAAGATAAATAAAAAAGGAACGGATTTCCGCTCCTTTTTTATCTTTTTACAATTATCAATCCATTTCCCTTTTAGGCTCTACCAACATAATATGGGATTCCTTTTCAGTGAAAGGTTTATGCTCAACGCCTCTCGGGACAATAAACATCTCGCCTTTAGAAATTTTCACCTGTCCATCACGAAAATCGATGAACATCTCCCCTTCAAGCACAATAAATAGCTTATCCGTATTAGGGTGCTCATGCCATATAAAATCTCCATTAGCTTTAAAAAGCTGAATTTGATCGTCATTCATTTCACCAATCACTTGTGGATACCAATAATCGTTAATTTTAGATAACTCGTCATTTAGTTTAATAGGTTGGTAATGGATAATAATCCCTCCTCACTTTCAAATTCCACTATATTACAGTAATATAAGTAAAAAAGTCGTTATTACGCTTAAAAAGAAAATGCTCCGGCCAGAACTTTTCATTCAGATAGTACAAAGGAGTGATTTCAATGAAAGTACTTTCAATCCAATGTTTCCTTTAACTCTCCATAAGTATAGAACAGTGATTTTCAAATAAGAATGGACCCCTGTTGACATTAGTATGGATTATTGATGAACTTCTCGCGATATTTAGTAGGCGAAATGCCAACTCGCTTCTTGAAAACTCTACTAAAATAAAAAGGGTCTGCGATTCCAACAGCCTGCGCAATTTGTTGTACAGGCACATCACTTGTACATAACATTTTTTGAGCCATCTTTATACGATAGTTCAATAAATATTCTGCTGCCCCCATACCTGCATGCTTTCTAAACACGTAAGAAAGACGATTTCGATTAACATTATTTTGTTCTGTAAGTGTATGAATTGTAATATCTTTATAATAGTATTTACGAACGTAACTAGATATTCGTTCGAATAAAGTATGCGACTCATAATTGCTTTCTCTATTGAAAACACTTAATAAAGCTTCATTCAACGCTTCGCGAAACAGCATTTCGGTCTGAAACATCGAAATGCCTCCACGCTGATTATATACATCCCAAAGACGCATAAGTAATTCGACAAGACGAGGAGATTGTCCTGTTAATAATTCAAAATGCTGATGAGTAAAGCCAGAGTCTTCTCGTTCTGAATTGCTTATCCGATATAAAACAAGAATATATTCCCAGTTTATTTCACCAAGCATTTTATGGGCTAATGTCATTTTTGCACCCCCATGTATAACTTTTCCTGGGGAAAGAGTATACGGCGTACCATTAAATTGAAATTGCGTCTTCCCTGTAATTGGAAATACAAATCCTGGGAAAGAATCTGTAGACTCAGCAAAAGGCACACCTGGATTTTTAGCATAACGATATACTCCTTCTACTCGGAAAGGAGTATTGGCAAGATACTCTGCTAACTCATTCACGTCTAACTTCACAATACACGCCTCATTTCAATAATAGTTTTCTTGTAATTCGCGAGATTAATTGGTGTACATTCTGGGAAACGCTAAACTAAAAATAGTACATACAACTTAACAAGATCTGGTTATTAACCTATAAATATATTGTTTTTCATTTATTGACCAAAGTATCCTCCCTATATTATTGATAATGATTTTCATTGTAGTTTGATAAAAAAACATTTGTCAAGTTGGCTGGCCTAGAAAAATGATGAAACAAGGGGGATAGAGGAACAGTTCTGTTGCAAATAATACCTAGTCTTTGTTAACTAATTCCCCTCAAAACTGGAATGATCATGTTAATAGTTGTAATGACTTTATTAGTTACAGCACTTACAGCATGTGGAAATAATCGTAATCCTGAAGAAGTTGCTACAGCGTATTTCAAAGATGGAAACAGCCTACTATCAAATTAAATGATAGTAGGCTGGCTGTTAAAATTATTTAAGAACTGGGTTATGTTCTAAATGATAAGCTTTCATTATCAAAAAGAGTATTACTAGTTCCCTCCACAAACAAAAACACCCTATCACTTCGGTTCTAAATTTAGCACCTTCCCCTCTATCCCCTCCGTATTCAATGTAGTCGTATGATACGTGCCATTTACCCAATCATCTATTTGATCATGATACCAATCGCTTCTAAAATGGCCCGACTGTCCTGGCCCTACGATATGATAACCGTTTGACATATCTTTCGTATCAATAATGAATCTCCAAGACGCCCCGTGATTTACAATGCCGTTTTCGCCGTAACTCGCTGCTTGCACGGTAACTTGGCTCCCACCAATCGGAACTGGTTTCTCACGATTAAAAGCGAGTAATGCTAACATACTCGATGATTTCGAAATGGGATGTGTAAAAGCGAGTTGATGGTAATCGCCCCACTTCCACTCTCCAATATCGGGTCCATATTCCTTCTGCAATTTCTTCATTACATTCTCGTACGATGTATGCACAACTTTTGTGAGACCTCCGTACTTCGTAAACCAAACGCTATTTTCTCCCGCTACTTCTTTTCGAATCAATTCATCAACAACTTGTGACTTCCCTTCAAATAACTCCATTACATCTTTCGGTATTTCTTTTGAAAATAACGTATTTGAAATCTCTTTCATTAACAAATGGAATATTAATGGTGCTGCTTCATCTTTACTATCGTAAAAATTCCACTTTGTTAATTGGTCTACGCCTTCTTTCTCTACCTCATTTAAAGATGCTTTATTTAACTCTTTTAAAAATATAGGAGTAAACTCTTTCCCATATAAATTCTTTTGATCCATTTGTAACTCTTCTAAATCTTTCACCGTATACTTTTCCTTCTCTTGCAAAAATTCTTGAATACGCATTTGCCTATATGGCTGCGCCCACGTATTGCTAATATGATACGGATAATCATCATCAACAATTTTATTATTCGCAGTTGAAATAAACCCTTGTTTTGGATTAATTACTTTTGGAAGTTGATCAAACGGGATATACCCTTCCCATTCATATTCATCTGTCCATCCTGGAACAGGTAAGCTACCATCACCTTTTTTACGCACTGGTATATTTCCATTCGCTTTATAAGCAATTGTGCCGTCGTTTGATGCAAACACAAAGTTCTGGGTTGGTGTATGAAAATCTTGAAGAGCGGTTTCAAACTCATTCCAGTCTTTTGCTTTGTTCATATTTAATACAGCTTTTAACTCAGCTGACGGTTCTAAAGCTGTCCACTTTAAAGAGAATACTGTTTTCGTTTTCTCCTTCCCCTTATCCGCAAACTCTGAAATTACTGGTCCATGCCTCGTAATCGTAACGTTATAAGGAATTGTCTTCCCGCCTTTTACTTTAATAGACTCGTCTACAACGGTAGCTTTCTCCCATTTATCGTTATACAGAAATTCATTTTCATTATTAGGATTTCTCTTCTCAATATATAAATCTTGCACATCAGGCCCTGTATTCGTAACACCCCACGCTATTTTGTCATTGTGTCCTAATATAACACCTGGTACTCCAGCGAAAATAACGCCACTCACATTTAAACCTTTCATTTCAAGTCTCGTTTGATACCAAATAGAAGGCGTCGCAAGAGATAAATGAGGATCATCTGCTAAAATTGGCTTACCTGACGCACTCTTCTCACCGCTCACAACCCAGTTATTACTACCGTTAAACTCCGGCGGAATTATCGTTTTTGAAAAACTTTGTGCTACGTCCACATTTGTATTTTTCAGTTCAGCTAGCAATCTAGGAGCATCTTTCGGATATGCAGGAAATAGCTCATTCGCTTGCTCTTTCGGAAGATTTTTCAGCGCCCAATATCGAAATGCCTGTCCGTGCCAATGTCCTCCTAAGTCAAACGCCATATACTTCCCAATCGTTAAAGTATCAACAATTGACCACTCAGCAGGTTCATAACCTAATATAGTAAACTCAACTGGTAATTTCTTTTCCTTTTTCGCCTCACGTATAAAAGCGTTCACCCCATCAGCAAATGACTGCAGGGCATCTTTCGCTTCTCCATTATATTGACTAACTGAAGCTTCGGCCGCTCGCCGTAAACCGAGTGTTCGAAACAATTTATCTCGGTCAACAGCTGCTTCCCCAACAACTTCACTTAACATACCAGACGCTTGTCTTCTACTTAAATCCATTTGAAACAACCGATCTTGCGCTTGTACATATCCTTGTGAAAAATATAAATCATGTGCATTTTCCGATTTAATATGCGGGACACCTTTACTATCCCGCTTCACCGTAACAGCGTGTTGTAAATCATCTAGCTTTATCGTTCCATCTATCTTTGGCATAGATTTCAGCGTATATATGTTCAAAAAAATCGCAGCGGAAATAACTAACAAAAGAACGATACTACTAGCCCAAATAAAAATTCTTTTTCCCCTTTTTCGTTTCTTCTTTATAACGACTTCCATATAACCACCCCTTTCTCACACTATTCGCTTCTTTTTGAGAAAGAACCTTTTAAAGACATTGAAAAACCCCCTTCATTTTCCTACCAATGAAGGGGGTTTTTCTTATCGTTCGCTACGCCAACTTTCATTATGCCCAAGATTTGAATCTGTCGCTACTTGGACATTATATAACATTTCACTAAAGAAGCGTTTATCTACTTCTTTTGGTACAATGCGTCTTTCATCATCAATCTCATCGTATTCATATGAACCACGCTTCACTGTACCTGCTTTATAAAATTGAATGTCAAATACACATACATCTTCTTCATCTTCATAACCAATCGGAGCTCCGCTAAATGACAATTGCACGCCTAATCCGGTACGAGTATCTTCTTTGTAAAATGTATAATATACACCGCCATCTTGAACAGACCCACGGATCCATCCAAGCTTCGTCATCTTACCGAATAACGAACGACCATTTAGTAAAATACCGCCAAATCTCTCAATAGCACTCTCATCATTCTTTTCTACTACAAACACTGGACGCTCAATTTGTAGGAACGGCTGAACAATTCCCGCACTTTCTAATTGCTCTTTCCATAATTCCTTCTCCGCCCCAGACAATTCTAACGGATGAACGAAACCAATAACAGTGCCAGATGAAAGTTCATAACTCTTCCCGTCAATTGTACAGAACACGCCACCTTCTGCATAACGGAATGCCTTCAGCAACTTCCCTTCCTTATACTCACCCCAAATGAGTGAAATAGAAAATTGCTTCATAATTGGATTATCCATAAATACAGATTTCCATGCATTATGTGACCAATAACGCTTTAACGAAAGTGCCGCTTCTAATCGTTGTTTTTGCATTGAAAGAGTAGTTCGGAGTTCCTTCTTTAAAGAGGCTAATTCTTTTTTAGCCTCTTCAGCCTTTTCTACATCATCTTTTGCATTCGGCTTTGGAAGTGACTTCATACATTTTCCTTCTTCTGTCTCTAATTCAATTTTTGACTCTGTAGTTAAAATGGCAGTAAAACTTCGATTCCCGAAATCAATTATCTTTTCACCCTGTATAGTAAAGCCGAGGTCAGGCACCAATTGATCTTCCAGCTCTTCCTCTGTTATACCACGTGTTTTCGCAGCAAGACTTAGCGCTTCTTTTGCTGCATTACGTACTTGCTTATGTTTATATTTAAATGCTATTGCATGAATAGACATAAGTGCAAGCTTAGATGAAGACAAACCTAAAGCACGAACGGCATCCGCTGCTATCTTTCCTCTCATTTGAAGCACCCATTCATCAATTTGCTTTATAAGTATGTCGACCATTTTGTCGTCACTATACATTCCGTATAACGAAAGAATTCCACGCTTCTTCACATCTGCGTCTTGAGAAATCCATATTTGATATATTGTTTGCACACATTCTTTTAAGTCCTCTTCATTTAAAGCTCTACCAATTACTTCTGCCGTTTCTTTCTTCTCAATAACAGCATCTGAAATATACTGTTGTAAATAGGCTAACGGAATTGCAGCATCAGCAATTTCATCAGAGTCACGTAAACGGATTTGTGGCTCATCCCCAATCAATTGCAGAAGTGAATTTCTTGTTTGTTCAGTTAAAATACGTGCACATAGTTCTTCTATTTTTTCTTCCTCCGTTTGGAATAAAAATGAGAATTTTCCTGCGAAAGATTCATTTTTACTTTCTTGCAAAGCTTCCTGTACAAGTTTCGTATATTTTTCAAGCTTATACTCTATTAGTATTTTCATCACATTTTCACGAACAATCTTCTTTTTATTATGAAGTTCAACTGCTACATCTGCTGCAGCTTCCACATCTTTTGAAAGCAGTTTAACTACAGACTCACGCATTTTTTTAGATGAATCTCCTAAGCTTTTAATTAAAATTGGACGCATTTTAATCATGTTATCCTTTGCTAACTCTTCTAAAATATATGCTTTGGCCACAGCAGAATACTCATCAAATCTTTCAATGATGTACGCTTGTTCTTTTACAATTACACAAACAAGCGCTTCCTTCGCCTTATTTCTCTCTTCACTGTAGCATGCAGCTTCTTCAACTGCATAAGCCATAAGCTTTTCCTTACTTAACCCATACGAAAGCAGATCTTCTAATACTTGTTTCGGTTCTACTCCTCTGACAGAACATTCGTAAAGAAGTTCGTATAAATTAACACTATCATCATCTCCAAACTGTAGTGTAAGTACAGCTTCCCTCTTCGCTACATCATCTATATCCCAAAGAAGCGCAACCTCTAACACCGGCATAACCCAATACATACTCCTATATTTCGGATTTTTAAGTATTTGCTTCATATCCTCAAGTGACAATTTCCCTTGTAAATAATCACGATATGTATCCCGCACTGTAGACAATTTTATTTGCAAAGCAGCAACAAAAAATTCTTCTCGCATTTTCCCTATATTTAGCTCACATCCTTTTTCAGCTAACGTTCGTGCGATGATGAGATAATTCATTTTACTTACATATTGCAAAGTATGTTGAATACATTCAGGATCTTCCTCCAACATAAAGCATAGCAATTCATATTCATACGTCTTACAAAAATCCTCACTGTTCAAATCATGTTGCCTTAGACGATGCGCAAAAAATCTTTCCTTAGAAATCCAAAACTGTGTACAAAAACTTTGAATTTCTTCATATGTTTCTCTATTTACACTACCAGTTTTTTTGTAGTTTTGAGACTGACCGAGAGTGTGACACATATAACGTGTTGCATAGTTTATAAAACCCCAAACATTTTTCTTCGCCAATATTTCAATATATCGCCTCGCAACATCCGAATATTTATGAACACAAAATAATAGCCGCCAAATATGTTCCGGTAAATTCCCACCTATAAATACTTCACTATCATCTTCACCTTTTAAATACCGTTTAACTGCTTCAACCTTTTCCTTTTCCCCTAGCAGTTTCAATATAAATTCTGTATGTTCTTCTAACCTTTCATTCAATAAAGAACTATATGTACGAAACTTTTCATAATCTACATCAAACATTATGAGAAGTAATGTTAATTGTTGCTTAGTTGGTAAAGTATGTAATTGTCCCTCTATATAGTTCGGACTCTCTTTTGTTAACTCTCTAAGAAAAACATCTGCTTCATTTACATAACTTGAAATACTGGATAAATATTTACATGCGATTGCTACAAGTTTGTCCAAAGGAAGTGCACTTTTTTCTAAATAAATCTTCATTTTAGAAAAACTGACATGCGCAAAACGGACTACAAGAACATTTAATAATTGCTCCTCGAGTATATGGTAAAATAATCGAAAAAAATCCGGATCTTGTTTATGCACTTTCCTAAAATCGTTTATAAATCTCTCCGCAAAATCACTTCTTTTTTGATCACGAATTGTCGTTAGTTGAATATTTTTTAAAATCTCTTCTTCTTTTGTCTGTAAATATCGTTGTGATAATTGTTTCTGTTCTTCTGTCATATTAATATATTGAAACAACTCAGATGTACTAGTAGTCAAACTTTGTACCCCCCGCATCTTTTTATCTATTATAAAAATACCCTTATTTAATGGTAGTATAGCATAAAACTTACAAAAAACGAACGTACATTCTATATTAAATTAATGTAAATTAAAATACACTACTCAACATACATTTCCTTCTCTCTAAACTTCCCATTACAGACTTTTCCCCACTAAAATCCTTTAACTTTTTGCTACACCAATTCTTCAAAATCCCCTTCACATAAGCTAACGTTTTCTTATTATTTTCAAACGCAATTTTAAGTGCCTCTAACACTTTCTCTCCAGAAAGTCTTTGTATCCAATTCTTCAATTCCTTCACAATATATGGGGATAAACTACTAATATTTTGTTCATAAAACTTATAAACTTCACTATTTGGAACGTCCTCTTCTATGGTTTCCACCTCTATCTCTTCCGCTTCTTCTTTCTCTTCAATAACTACTTGTGAACTACTATTATCCTCTTCTTTTGGCATACCAAAATGCTGCAATAATAATGGAATCTTGTATTCTTCTTCAAGGCATTTACGTAAAAATATATGTATGAACTCATTACTTTTTATAGTCTTTAACTCACGTAATACGCACTTCTCCACATTCGTATTTGAAATAGGGTTATAGTGTAACCAGTTTATTATGAATACCTCTTTCGTTTCCGTATCATATAGAATCTTTCCATACTCAACAAACCTGTTTAGCAACTTCTCAACAGTCTCCATACTATAACCTGTTTCAAGCTCTGCCACACGCTTCGGTAATATATAAATACCACATTGCTTCGTTTTCGTACCAGTTAACAAATATATGTAAAAATAACGCTCCTCTGGCGTTAAATCTAATATGAATTCATCTTGCCAAAAGTTCACCTGCACATTACGGTATACCGCCATATGTTTCCCTCCACTCTTTGCTAGTAAATAGGAAAATTTTAATCCTTCATTATAAAGATAGGCATGCGGGAATGGTTTTGGCATTCGAATTACAATTTTTTTTACTACTACAACGCCGGTTTCATTTTTTCGTGCTTGTTTTGTTCTTGTAGTTGTTTTTGTTTTTGTTTTTGCTTTTTCTTAGTGATTTATTACTTGGTAGGGGCTTATGAGGGGCTTGGAAGGGCATTCTACATTACAATCTATCAAATACAATTGTTCTTCCTACTAAATAGGAGCTATTCCAAATTATTATTTTGGATAGCTCCTTTCAAATTCTTCTTATTTTTTACTTCTACCAATGTCAGCTTCTACATACAATTTCTTCTGCTATTTGCGGGCAGTAAAACTCTCATTTCAAAATTTGGTGAATAAACTGCTTGATGTAAGTGCGAGTGGCCCTCACTGATTAAAGTTTCCTTTTATTTTTGCATTGAATCTAACATCTTCACAATAAAGGCAGCCGCCTGACCACGAGTTGCTGTGCCTCGAGGATCAAACTCATTATTTCCAATACCATTAACTACCTTTAGACTGTATAATCGTTGAACCGATTCTTTGTATGTTATTAAATGCTTATCTGTAAATGGTAATGCTACTAACTCACCTGTAATTCCTTTATATCGTAATGCTTTGTCAATCATAATAGATACTTCTTCACGAGTAATTGGTGAATTAGGATCAAAAATCCCTTCACCACGACCATTAATAATTCCTGCACTTGCACAACGTTTAATACCGTCATGAAGTGATGGATGTGCCTCATTAATATCTACAAATGACTTATTTCCCTCTGGTAGTTTAAGAGCATTCGAGATTAATTTCGCAAACTCCGCTCTCGTTACATTTCGATATGGAGCAAATACACCATTGCCTTCGCCTTGCATAATACCTAGACTGTTTAATTTACGAATATGCCCTTCAAACCAGCCACCTGTAATATCATCTTTTGGTTTTTGTACTTCTTCCTTAGGCTTTTGCACTTCTTCCTTTGGTACATTGTAGTTAATTTTAATCCAACTTGGGTCATAGAAAATCCATTCTCCAATACCTACTTTATACCAACCATTTTTAACCGCTAATACTTTGTAACGATCTCCGTTTGAAGCTTTACGTACAACACGATGTTCAATACCCGCATCACTACGTACATTGATGCCACTACCATTTACCACTAGTTCCATGCTAGGTTCAGCTGGATTATTTTCATTTGGATTAAATGAGTCATTTTTATCTTGTAAAGGCGTATCAATCTGCGCATTTATATTTGCATACCACTGAATTCCTTGTACGAAACCAGCCCAATTACCTCGTGAAATTAAAATGTCAGGACATTTTTTCCCGCTCCATTGTTGATGCTTGTAAATATGATCTGCACCAATTCCTTCTTTGTTCATTAAATAACCTGCAAGTCGTTTTGCATTTTCTAACGCTTTATTGTAATCACCGTCTTGGTTAACCGCAATCTCGATACCGATAGACTCCCTGTTTCCTGAACCATCTCCATCTCCTGCATGCCAACCATTTTCGTTTGTTGGTAAGTGTTGATAAATTTGTTTATCATCTACAGTAAAATGCCATGAAGCTGTTCGGAAAGTGCCTTCAGTTGCTTGCTTGTATAAATATTTCGCATGATTTTCAGCATTAGCACCAGCAGCTGTATTTGCGGTCTCATGGATTGTAATGTAACGTGCTTTCATCGGATTCGCAGGACGAATATCAGGATTTCCTGCTGGAACAATCCACTCCACAAATGGAACTCCTGCAAGTGTTCCATATTTCTTCGTACTCTGTGCACTATATTGAATACCTCTTGGCTTTGCAACAGGTTTCATTTGACGATCAGATCCATCATTTCGACCATCTACAGATTCAAATGCCTTTTCAATGTTTGAAATAGCTTCCTTTTCTGCTACTTGTCCCTTCTTAGCATCTTGCATTTTGTTTAATTCTTCTGTTTCATCATATTTATGCTTATATTCTTCTAAAAGCATTTTTTCATTTTCAGATACTTCTGCTTCGTTAATTTGTACATGATCAGGAACTTCCAACTTGAAATTAGAATAATTTAATCCGCTCGTTCCGTGTTCTCCTTGGGCAATATTAAGTTGATCAGTTTGAGATTTGTTCATCTCTTCTGCTGATGCTGATAAAGGTACACTTCCTAAAATCACTAGACTTGTTGATAGTGCGATTACTTGTTGTTTGATTGTCTTATTCATTATTATAATAAATACATACACATTCCCGCCGTGTATGTATCTCAACCTCCCTTTATTGTCACATTAATTTTTTAAAATATGAATCTACTATGTACTTCCAATGCATTTTCTTTTTATTTATATATTTAAATTATCATATTTTATACCCATTAAGAAAATATTTATATGTCATCCCTACAGATGAATTTCATCTAACATACTTTTTATAAAATACATCAACAAACATTATTTTACAACTAATTACAAATACCGTCAAAATAATCAATTTAAACTTAGACAAATAACTGGCATACAATTTCATAATAAGAGATCCTATACTATCAAAATACATTTATTACAAATTCCCTTTAACGTTTTCAACAATCTCATTTATCGTATTCCGATCAAACTTATCACTAATTTCATATGACTCACGATCTCCTACGAATTGCACGCCTACGATATCATTGCGATCCTTACCGTATTGCACTTCAATAATAGATCCACGCTCTATTTGTTTCCAAATGAGACCTGCTTTATCTTTATTATCTAAAATAATACAGTCTTCAATATTTTCGTCAATCCCAATTAACTTATTATCATCCATATATCCAATCTCGTATTGTTGACGTTCTTTCGCTTTGCCACTTACTAATATACCTTTGCTACCATATGAGTAATCCATATAATCCTTTTTCTCCGTTTGTACCACTTTCGTCTTTTGTGTTTCAGCTTTTTCAGCAGCCCCACAACCTGTAATAAGACTGATTGGCATAACCACTATTAATACTAATCTAGTAAATTTCTTTATCATTTGTAACCAACCTCATATATTTAATGTAAAACTCCATTTATTACTTCTATTAAAGAATAACATGATACTAAGTAAACAGAACGAAAGATAACATATTATTTACATACCCACACTTTAATGAAGGACCAGGCCATTTAAACCTAGTCCTCCATAACTTTAACTTTGCTTCACATACTTAATTGTATGAAATGACGTCTCATTAAATAATTGCAAGTTTTCCCCATCATAATCTTGAACTTTATATGCTATTTTCTTTTTTTGAATTGTATCTTCTACACCGTCTACTAAACGTTTATTGAGATGTAAATAGATTGTAAAAGCTTCCTTATCATATTCCCAAGTTCCTTCAATATAATTCTTTTTATTTGGATACTCACCTTTACCATACGTTTCAAATGTCTTATCACCTTTTAAAATGAGTGACATATTGAAACCGTCTGTTCCTTGGAATCCCCAATTCCCGATTAATTCCGTACCATCTTTCACATTCTTCATAACGTTATCCGTATTAATTCCAGCTTTCTTATCTAACTCTTTCAAATCTTTCACAGATACTGTACCGTCACCGATTTTAATATCCCCTTCAAGATCTTTGAATGCCTTAAGCCAGTAAATATCTCCTTCTTTCACTAACTTTTCGGATTTCTCCATTAACTCTTTATCAGTCTTATCGCCTTTTTCTCTTTTTTCTTTTCGGGTGAATACTTCATTTATTAAAGAAAAAGACTCTCTAAAATAACCAATTGCTTTTTCAAAATCCTTTTGTTGATTTACATACTCTGTAGGGGGATTTATTGACTCAAATTTATCTAACACTTTATTTAATTCTTTCACACTATCTACTATATCTGATTTCTTTTTCTTACCGTCAAAAACATCTCTTGTAATATTGTTATGCTCCGCAAACAACTTATCAAACTCTACCCCTAATTTATACACTTTATTAGGATAGTCTTCCTTTGAAACTTTTTCTTTCTTACTATTAGACTTCGATTCTTTTACTTTAGACTCTTCCGTTTTCTCCTGTTTAGAAGTGTTCGTTTTCTCAGAAACTCCACAACCAAATAACAACATGACCGGAACTGCTACCCCTAGTAGTTTCTTTGCATTCATGACTGATTTCTCCTTCTACTTGAATAGATTACTCTTACTATACCCATCCTCTTTTTTTATCTTGTAATTAAAGTTACAACTGCAATAACTCCTAAAATTGGTCCCCAATATTCCATTTTTATAAAAAATAGCGAGTGTTTTTTGTTAAACATAACTTTTTCACCAGTTTCGGCATCTATATAAACTTTACCATCTGGCTTATTAATATATTTACCTAAATACCAAGACATAACCCCTGATATAATAAACATTACCGCCATTGGCCAACTATGATCTTGAAAATATGTAGCGTCCCCCGTTATAGATCCAAAAATAGCCTTACCCAAAAGAGTATTAATAATTACAATAATTGCGACTAAAAAACCCCAACCAGACCAAATAATCATTTATTTCTCCTCCTAAAGCATACAACTTTGTGCTTTATGTTAATTTGAACTGCAAACGAAAATGTTTAAAAAACCGAATATTCAGACATTAATAATTATATTTAGCTTACATTCGATTCTAACTGTAATGTTCTAAATGCAAATGAACCAGGTATAATTTGTAAAATTGTCGGAATAAGTAAAAAGAATAATGACATAAATAACATAACTATAGGAATCACAATCATACAAACTCCATAAACTTTATTATTAACCTTATTTACTAAATACGATAAAATGAACAACCCTATTTGAACCGTTAAAATAATAGAGTAATAAGCTAAAAGTTCGTAATCAACACCTTCCATAATATTAAACGCTACAACTATTAATATTATAGAAATAATAATTCCCAAAATGCCACCAATTAAACCTAATAAAAATTCAGGCGTTCTTTTCAATTCAATCCCCCTTTTACGAACCACTAACTGCTTGTATATTTTTCCCATTCACCATCATACCAAATATTCATTGGAAAAACTATACAAATGCATTTTTATTCTACTGTACTTTACTTCTAACTATAGATAACTTGTAGCAGTTACAAAATTAAAACCTTCACAATTACTTACTGAATTGTCATATTGAAAATTATAAATTAAAACGATAGAATTATAGGATTTATTTAATTTAACTACTTCCTTAATTCGAGAAAGTATTTTATCATCATATGAACATCCCGTTAATAACATAGAAATGTCATCACTCGCTTCTTCTAACACTTCCTTTTCAATAAAATCTTCATCTACATCAATCATATCAATATTAAAATCAACAAAAAATCTTGCTGGTATAGAGTCTCCTTCTTCATCATACGTAACATCTATATATGTATCCAACTGATCTTGCGTTTGCATATTACCGAACCATATTGAAACTATTCCATGTACTTCCATTGTAGTTCTCCTTTATTTTTTATCTTGCAGAACCAATTCTATAACTTACCGACTACTTTAAAACTCATAATTTTTATAAAAAACATTTCTTCTTTCCATTTAGTTAAATCGGGTTATTCGGAAATTCACTATCATACTTATTAATTAGCGCTTTATCATTTTCATCAATTGGTACTTCACCTAAGTATTTATGTTTCCAAATAATCATCTGATCACTAAAACTATATTCTGTATCGAACCAATTTGTATAATCGAAATGCATGTTAAATTCCCCACTATGTTCCAGAGACATTGTAAAAGAGTACCAAAGCTCTTGCTGATTATCTTTGAAAACATTTCTTAATTCCTTACTCAATTTATATAAAGAATCTTCTTTCCTTTCAAACTCCTCTTCATTAACTTCGTATTTAAAAGGAATTTCTACACTATACTTATAATTTTGTTTATTTCTGAAGTTGTTATAGAAAAAGTAAGTTCCCCCTCCAGCTTCTGATATTTGTGCATAAAAATAAAATTTCTCCCATTCTTCTGGAATCATGGCATGAACCGTTTCCGCTATCTCTCTATATAATCGATTCAATTTTATTTCCAATTAAATTCCCCCTATTTAATTTTCATCACTTACTTTTTCTATATTATACCATTCTTTTAATTAGCTCTTTATTTACACTAAAGTGTAATGTAGTTCATCTAAAAATCAAACCAAGTTTCGATGCCTTTAGAAAGTAGACATACCTCTTAAATACAATTAGTATTAAAATAAGAAATATGAAAGACTTAAAAAGGCTCTTACATGAAGGAAGGAAGTGCACAGCTATGGATTTTAAAACAGTTATGCAAGAACTTGAGGCTCTAGGTAAGGAACGAACGAAAAAAATATACATATCTAACGGCGCCCATGAGCCAGTTTTTGGCGTAGCTACAGGCGCTATGAAACCAATCGCTAAAAAAATAAAAGTAAACCAAGAATTAGCTGAAGAGCTTTATGCCACAGGTAACTACGATGCTATGTACTTTGCAGGTATTATTGCCGATCCAAAAGCTATGAGGGAGTCTGATTTTGATCGCTGGATAGACGGGGCATATTTTTATATGCTATCCGATTATGTGGTGGCAGTAACTTTATCAGAGTCAAATATCGCACAAGATGTTGCTGATAAATGGATTGCAAGTGGGGACGAGCTTAAAATGTCTGCAGGCTGGAGTTGCTACTGTTGGCTTTTAGGAAATCGCAAAGACAATGAGTTTTCCGAAAGTAAAATTTCCGATATGCTTGAAATGGTGAAAGATACAATTCATCATTCTCCAGAACGAACAAAATCCGCTATGAATAATTTCCTAAACACCGTGGCAATCTCATATGTACCACTACATGAAAAAGCAGTCGAGATTGCAAAAGAAATTGGTATAGTTGAAGTCAAACGTGATAATAAAAAAAGCAGTTTGTTAAATGCTTCTGAAAGTATTCAGAAAGAACTTGATAGAGGAAGACTTGGTTTCAAGCGTAAGTATGTAAGGTGTTAAAAGTATGAAGGTGTCAATCTAGGAGAGATTGACACCTTTTTTGTGGACATTATTAGACTAACGGAGCTGCAAGTTAAAGGGAACCAATCATTCATCTCCCACTATACATCTCAAACTTCTTCTTTCAATTTATATACCCTATCTCTTTTCTCATCATCTTTGATAAAAATAAGTTTTCCTTCTGTAACAAAACCTTCTAATAGTAAACATACTTGTCCATATGCTTTAGGCTTATTCGTAGTAAATCTTTCATCGGGTATTTTACCAGATCGTATTAATCGTTCACATAGCTCAAGCGCACTTATTTCTTCAGAATCAATTAATTCTAAAATATCTTTTTGTAATGGTGATAAAGGGACTGGTACCTTACATACCTCAGCTACCTCCACCTTTTCTTTTTCTTTTTCTTCTTCTTCTTCAAATAAATCTTCAAATGAAATTTGATTCATTACATCTGTTCCTTTCTAACGATTGATTTGTATAATATGAACTGAATCCTATAGCGTATTTATTATTATGTATTGCTTACCTTTTTTCATAAATCTCAAACTCATGTACATCGTTTCATATAGTATGTTTTGATTATACCAAATATATGTTCTGTTTTCTATTGTAGAATTTTCATAACAGAAATGAAAGTAATAGTGAACATTTTTCTTCTCTTTAGTTGTATAAAAAATCACGTAAAAAGTTTACATAATAAAATTATAGTGCTCTGTTAAATTTCTACGCTAAAACGCAAAAAAACACTCGTTGCCTTTAATCGACAATCGAGTACTTTAAGTTCATCTATTTTTAAGTAGCATAAATTGGTAAGTTTTGTAGTAACAGTATGACACCTTTTACATGTCATGACAACTACTACGTTAAAACTTACGAGTTTGTACGAGTTCGTTAATTTAATATACATTCCATGCGTTTATATTCATCGCCAAATAAAATGCTATCTCACCTAAGATTTTACTTTATTTTCTATTCTATCATTGCACACAGTACTCCATGATGGTACAACCATGATGGAGTACATACTTTCAAAAACCTTTTATTTTTTCTATCTACTTCACATATACTTTATTTTTTATTCATATATACTTATGCGTATTTAAATTTAGCACCACGAACTTTATTATATCCGTCCATAAAATATAATTTAGTATAGTAAGGTTTATAAAATCACTATAACTAAGCTCATTTATTTACTGTAATGAGTTTTTAATGTTTATTTATATTTTAGGAATATCAATTATATTTCCTGGTGACTCATTAATAAGAATATCTGAAATACTTGGGTTCCTTTTTTTTAACTTGAATATTTGAATTTTTGTTAATTCAGGGCTAAATGATATATTTTGTGTTTTAAACTCCAAATTCATAATTTTATTTTGAAGTTTTAATATAAAAACCTTCCATTCTTGTAATGGAGAATTCGAAACTTCCTCTGGACTTTCTAATAGTCGATATCCGTCTGCATAATGAAACATTAGTAATCCCGTTCCTAAGTCACAATCTTTGTTTTCAAGAATTGCATTTGGTATATCAAATCCACTATTCCAATTATAATTTGCTGCAAAACAATGAAGGATTATTGGATTATCTATATTCTTTATTCGGCTAATTGTATCCTCGTTATTTGTATTATAAAGTAATTCTTCAAGCAAACTAATATCCTTATTTTCCATTACACCTTACCATCTTACTGATATTTACTTATTTTGTATTTCCAATTGTTTTAGCTTTCTTTCCCAAAGTTCCACTGTTGCACCTTGGCTTGGGTACAATGGTAAACCATTCCCCTGTAATTTTCTTGAATTTTTTGCAAATCGTATACCTGTTTTTGTAAACTATCAATACTTTGGTTAATATCCATTTTATTTAATGCTCTTGCAACTACTTCATTGTAAACAGAATGATATCCTCTGTGTCTATCCATTGTACTTATATTATCATCTGGTACTCTTAGAAAAATACCGTTTGATGAGTCATCAAAGTTCATACCTATCTTTTTAATTACAAGATTACCTGCCATTTCAGAAGGAATAATATGCTGTGCTTGATATTCACTCCATTTAGTTGAACGTTTAAGCCCCATTTCTGTCATCATATTTTTTCCTAATTTAGTAGAATTTCCTCCTGTTACAATACCCGGAGTACCAGGAATAATCCTACTACCTTCA
This sequence comes from Bacillus cereus group sp. MYBKT14-1, assembly GCF_051915185.1. Classification (NCBI taxonomy): domain Bacteria; kingdom Bacillati; phylum Bacillota; class Bacilli; order Caryophanales; family Bacillaceae; genus Bacillus; species Bacillus cereus group sp. MYBKT14-1. The sequence goes on from NZ_JBQAEF010000004.1 coordinate 250,549, forward strand.
TCCGTACCCTTAACCCCACCACTCTCCAAATTCGAGATCCTACTCTGAATACTCGCCTTTGAGGCATCATGGGCTTCTTGGAATTTCCCGCTATAGTTCGTTCCAGTTCTAACGACACTTCCATTTGGCAGTATTTCTACACCTTTAACGAATCGGGATACGGTGTCCGTGTCCACAACTTTTACTAATTATATAATACTAGTAATTTGTGTTAACTTTAATTCACAAAAATAATTTTTAAAATTTTATAGCATGCCTATCTATAAAAAAAGCACTTGTTGCCTTTCGTAGACAATCAAGTGCTTTAAGTTCATATGTTTTTAAGTAGCATAAATTTGTAAGTTTTATAGTAACAGTATGACAACTACTACGTTAAAACTTACGAGTTTGTACGAGTTCGTTAGTTTCATGCCCATTCCATAGTTTATATTCATCGCCCAATAAAATGTCATCTCGCCAAAGCTCGCACTTTGTTTTCCATTCTAGAATTGCACATTGTACTTACAAAATCACTATGTTTTTTATATTAAGACCGCTCTTCTTCATACTTTTTCATTCTTGCCATCAGTTCTTTGTCTATTTCATCTGTTAGTTCTCTATTTAAATATTTATACTCAAAATATTCAATTCTATCTGAAGGACCAAATTCTGAATCATTCCAGTTAACATAACTAAACCGAACTGTTAATTTCCCTTCACCATTCACAATCATTGTAACTGAAAACCACGCCTCTTGTTGATTATCAATAAATACTTGTTGTAATTGAACTGTCAAATCAAATAATTCGTGCAGAAATTGATTATAAATTTTTCTATCAACATTATACATTCTAGGTATATAGTGTGAATATTTATATTCTTGTTTTTCATCTAAGGTTGTATAGAAAAAATAAACTCCTCCTTCCCCATCTTTCACCTCACCATTGAAGTAAAACTCTTCCCATTCAACAGGTATCATATCGTTTATCTTTTCAGCAATTTTACGATAAAGTTTATTTAATTCATTTTCAAATGACATATTATTTACCTCCTGCTTTATTTAAAATTTCACGTATAACCGGTTTCTTCCCTTGAATTTGATATTCTACCATGAACGAATTTGGTCTCATTGATTGCCCACTATATACTGGTTCAATCTTTACTGTTACTTTTTTAGGAGGCTTTCCACCTAACGCATTAGCCCACTCTTGCTCCATATTATACCACTCTCCACCAGAGCGATTAATTTGTCTATTTTGAGCAATCAAATTATCAATATCTCCAGAACCATGGAATTGAGTTCCTATCAAATGCCCACCATCATCATCCGGCAATCTATCTTCTCTTCCTGCAGCCACTTGCATTCCTGTGTTTCGTTTTCCTTTTTGAAGTATTAATTCTCCTGCCTCAACATCTACTATTCTACCAAGCTCATCTGTTGTATATTTATAACCATCCTCAGTAATATAACGCACGTTTGGCGCAAGTTCTTTCCTTCCATTTTTCCCTTTAATAATGTGCTTCCCAAGATCTTTCTCTTTTATTTCAGTTATCTTAGGAGTCTCACCCGTACCCTTAACCCCTCCACTCTCCAAATTCGAGACCCTACTCTGAATACTCGCCTTTGAGGCATCATGGGCTTCTTGGAATTTCCCGCTATAGTTCGTTCCAGTTCTAGCGACACTTCCATCTGGCAGTATTTAGTATTTCTACACCTTTTACGAATGGGGTTACGGAGTCCACACCTTTTGCTAATGTATTTCCAATTATATAATACCAGTAATTTGGGTTAGCCTTAATTCACAAAAATAATTTTTATAAATTTATAGCATGCTTATCTATTAAAAAAGCACTTGTTGCCTTTAGTAGACAATCAAGTGCTTTAAATTTATATGTTTTTAAGTAGTATTAAATTTGTAAGTTTTGTAGTAACAGTATGACACCTTTTATATGGTAACAAGTAATACATTAATACTTACGAGGTCATTATTATTATGTCCTTTCCATGTCTTTTCAATAAAATATCATCTCACCTAATTCTCACGCTTTTCTTTCTAATACAGTTGTAAAAATAAAAAATTCAATAGCCACTACGTTCTCCTAACGTTGCCATTGAATTCCTTTACTAAGCATGTACCTTTGTCAACGTGCAAGTAACCAACAAAATAGGCACATTTCTCAATTTATTTTCTATCTCTATTATCACCCCTCCCAAATCCAAAACATTTTTATTATTTCGAATTCAGGAGGTGAAAAGTTTAAATGCATTTGTAGTAACACATGGTGTTATTAAAATTGTACGTGGCCAAAAATAGCACATTCTAGGTGGTTATGCAATCTTGATATTAACTTATAAAAAAATCTTGATCGGATTCAAGGGTGAAGGCATACAACCTTAGGCCTATCTATAATATTTGATACACCTTTCTTGAAAAGGAATTCTATCATCAAGCAACACCTCTTCTTGCAGGATTTTTGTTATATTCTCTATTTTCCCAATGAATAATGCATAAAAGTCGCCCGAATTTGGATATAAAAACAGACCAAATCCCTTTGGTGACAGTATTTTGTTGGCCATCTTGATCTTATCGGGTAAAAATTCATAATTAAATGCTTCTAATCTCTCAAGTTCTTCTTGTGTTGCTAATTCAATTTGGTGGGCAAATTCGTAATCAAGAATAAAATTGACAATTTCTTGGTATTGCTCACCTTTATAGTCAACGTATAAAAACTGTTTCGTTGTCAATCCATATTTTAATAGGTCTTCATGTAAGTCATAACTTCCTTGTTCCTTCAAAAATGTTTCCAAATCCTTGCTATCAGGAAATATAATCTGCGCTATCCCTTGATCAGGCATCTTAGCTTCCTCCCTTTTATTGAAATAATTCTCCATGCTTGTTAGGAATATATTCCGGATAGTTTTCACGATAAAATTGATCAATCATCTGAAGTACGGGATCCCATTCAGGATATGACTCATGTTCCCCAAATACCATTCTAGCTTCTGGAGTATTCATCAGAAAATTATCGATTTGAGTAGGTACTGGCAACCCTAGTTGTTTCCTTACATGGATTAAAAATAATATTTCAAAAGGATAAAATCCGTATCTGAAATCACCAAATTCACCTAGCTGTCCGATTTCAGAAGCTAACGCAGAATGATACTGAGACATTATCGAAATTAGATATTCTATTTCTTCTAATTCACGAGTCGACCAACGTCCTAACACTTCATCATATATATTTAGGTCTTCAGGGATTAAATCGCATCGCAGTTCAGCTTCTTTAAACTTATTTTTCACGACTAGATGCAATTTTTCATTTGTCCCCATGATGGTTTTATTTCTATACTGCGAGTATAGCTCTAGCAAAAACCAAATATGTCTATTCTCTTCATTAGCATCTATTAAATGTCCACCGAAGTGATGAACCATAAAATCATATAATATATTTTCTTCTTTCTCCCATCCATACATTGCAAAATGAACTAATGTGAGGACGACTTCTCTAAACGTATACCCCAAAATCATCTTTGGATATCTGATTTTATAAAGATCTTGTCCCATGCACTGGTAAAATAAGACTTTCTGCATGTTCTTTAATCCTTCTACATTGTTTCCACCGCTTATCAATACATCGTTTTTCCATAGTGACAAGTGATATGAGAAAATTTTGCTTAAATTTATTAGTAGGATGTGATCTTTCTCTGTTTCATTTTGCTCAACAATTTTCTCAATCTTTCTTCTACTGATATTATATTTATCTTTCACATCTTCAAATTTGATTCCATCCACAAAATTTTTGCTATATTTTTTAAAAGCCATTTCTAACTTTTTTTGGTTTATCATTGTATCCTCCCTATGAATTAATCTATTTTCTTATTCCAATCCTTTACCTTTAACTCATCAACACCGAATCCAGTATCAGTATTCTTTATATCTGTTTCAACTCTAATAAAATCGAATTGTAGATCCGGACTCTCCAAATTCGAGATCCTACTCTGAATACTCGCCTTTGAGGCATCATGGGCTTCTTGGAATTTCCCGCTATAGTTCATTCCAGATTTAACGACACTTCCATCTGACAATATTTTTACACCTTTAAAGATTGGGGATACGGAGTCCGCAACTTTTGCTAATGTATTTTCAATTATATAATTTTCACGACTTAATCTATCTAACAATCCTTAAAAATAATCTATACTGATTTTCACTTATTTATCAATCTCTAATATCTCTAAGAAAAAAGCACCCGCTACCAATCATAGGTTTTCGAGTGCTCAAATGTATATAATCCCCATCATATTTAAATCATTTTTAAGATTTGTTCCTTCACATTTTCATCAAATTTGGCTCCTTCTACCTTTGCTCCTGTCCAAACTACATTGTCAAGTTTAGCACCGGTAAAATTCGCGCCCGTAAAATCACCATTTAAAAGGGTCGCTCCCGTTAAATCTGCGTCAGTAAAATCTGCATTTCTAGCGTTTACTTCTGATAAATTAGCATCTTCTAAATATGCTTTTTCAAAGTTACCTTCTGTAAGATTCGCGTTGCTGAAATTTGTTCCCGTACAATCAGCCTGTTCCGCATTGATTCCTGCCAAATTTGCATGGCGAAAAGTAGCATGATTTAATATCGTTCCAACTAATTCTCCATATGAAAAATCAACTTCATCAAAACATGTTTCAAAACAACTACTTATATTTACCTTTGCATATTTCATATTGGCTTTAGAGAAATTAGCTTCACCAAATCTACAATCTGCAATATGTATTTCCTCTAAATTACAGCTCCTGAAATCAGCAAACTCAAAATCACAATCAAAAAAAGATGCTCTCATTAGTGAAGAAGCTCTTAAATGGACTTGTTTTGCCATGATTCCCTCTGCCATCACCTCTGACAAATCAGAAAAAGTAAAGTCTAAATTGCTCATATCTAGCCCATCTATAATTTCATCATTGTATTGAGATCTATTTAATATTTCCATGACTCTTATTCTATCATTACCATTCTCATTCATTATTACGATCTCCTTTCATTTAGCTTTTCAGATAGTCCTTCCAAGCAATATTTGGAGAATAAGTTACACCCATTTGATCTTCATCAAAACTTGGTATAGCCATTACTTGTGCTGGTTCCAAATACTTCATTACTTGTAGCCAATTATCAAGTAATGTATCACTATCACTCTCTAATGGATTATTTAAAATATCAATACAAAGGCCACCCCAATCTAGCTCAGATACCACAGCTGGACTATTTTGTAATAATTCCTTATCAAACATTTCTAAAATATGACCGCTAAAGTATGTTCTAGCCCCTACCCCTAAGGGACCGTTAGGAAGAAACCTAACTGGTATTGGTTGGGAAGATATTTCCATCCACATTTGTAATCGTTCACGTTCGGTATTCCACGGATATGATAAAGGCCAAAAAATTTGAGTTACTCCATAACTTGGTTTCGCAATTTCTGCAATTTGGTCAGATAACTCAAAAAAAGCAGGCCATAATTTTTTAGATATCGATTTATGAAACTCAAACTTCAAAAATGAGCGATGACTCCAGTTAACTTCAAAACTCCCACTATAGTTCACCGATTTATCACGATAAAGGTAAACTTCTGATACTTTATGCTCTGAAACTACTTTTTCCAGGATTTCCTGACGATTATATTCTACTCGTACCATTTCACTGTTACCCCAATGAGTAGGAGCAAATTTTTCATTTGACTCAAACACATCCAAAAGACGACCTAATACTTCTTCTTCGTTAAAAGATACTGTAGGATACATTGTAATTGAGAAAAAATCAGGTTTCATGTATATCCTCCTTAATACTAAAAAATATAGTCACATAATAATTTTTATTCATAGTTTTTTCCATCGCCCTCCACCAGGTAAACGTGAATTGCCCTCCCATTTATGAGTCACTTTTCCACTACTTGGGTCAGTATAGTAAATCCCACTCTTTTCTCCTAAAGGCCCACTTGGTCTTGGTTTAGGAGGAATCCCATTCAAATCAGGTTTATCACTTGATATTGTCACAATATGATTTCCACTTTTATCTTCGAGCATCTCTCTTTCAGCTCGCATTTGACTGTCATTATGAATAACGTGTTCTTTGTCACTTATTTTGTGTTTGTGATCATGAACTAAATCGATTTCATCCTTAGCATTACGACCTATACTATCCGGACGCGTAAGATGCCCTTCACTGGATGTATACGTAACAACCTTGCCAGAGTTATTGTCCTCTAATGTACGATTTAGGTGTTCTCCCAAAGCTTTTCTCCCTTTTATTTCTTCTTCTCTTCCTCGCGCTTTGGCTTCATCTATTTTCATTCGATAGTATTTTTCTCTTTCCGGAGTTAACTTAATTTTGTTTGGGTTTGTCTTACTACTATCACCCGTACCCTTATCAGATGGATTTACAAATTCAATATCTTTAGGAAAAGACCTCAATGGTATGTACGATAGGAATAACCTTCAAGATTAATTTTTCCATTTGCATAAAAAAACAGCAGAGATTTTTCTAGTACCTATCTCTACTGTTTTTTCATTAACTTCCAAAACGAACTAATTTTTCATACTCTGTTATGTGTATTTATAACAAATAGTAATGCTTAAATTGCAACATCTTGGTATCCTACCCTAGCTACTTCTTCATTTATTAGACGAATACCTACCCCATTTTCCATGTCCCATGTACAATCAAATGTTAGTCCAATATATCTGCCTTCAAAGCGTCTAGCAGATGGGACATAAATCCCCACTAGCCTGATCCTTTCAAGAAGCTGATCAATCGTTTCAATTAAAGGATAATTTTCATTATATGAAACATCATACCCAAGCTCATGTCGTTTTTGCTTGTAATAATCTAAAATTGGTTGCAAAATACTTTGTTGAAGATGCCCCCAATTTTGTATTAAAGAATTATACGAAGCATACTGTTTTTCACTAAATTCACCATCTTCTTCACCATCTATCATCAAAGCAATATCGGCTTCTTTGCCGCAAAACTCAATGGTAGTATCTCTACTCCAGACATAATCATATTCAAGCTCACCAAAAACTTCATCATTTATTTTCATTTTAAATTTTCCCCTTTCTATTTATTGGCAAATTCCCCTGGCTTAAACGCTCCTGCATTTATCTCTCCTACGCCGCCAAGATGCCCAAATTTGCCATTTATTTCTGATGGTACAAGTTGGATAGTCTTCACATCATTTAATTCGTGCCACGTTAACTTGTATTCTTCTCGATAATCTGCAATGTCTCCCGCTTTAATTTTCCCAGGAGTCATTCCAAATTTGCTTGCCAACTCTGGTGAATTGTTAAGCTGTTCAGCCAACTTTTGATCTGCTTGTTTAAAATTAATAGTTCTAGCTTTTGTTCCGTGCTTGCCGGTCCCGCCTAACATGTATTCAATTTCAAATTGCGCTTTTGCTACTGGTGAAAAATCAGGAACTCCATTTTTATACTCAATTCCATTAATACCAGCTTCATTTAAGATTTTCTGTAACGTAGGATCTGGTGGTGGTTTTAGAGTACATAAAGACTCACCTCTAACCCCTTCAAAAACGACATTTGAATTCGTTTCTGCGGGTGTTTGCTTGAATCTTGATTCATATGTACTGGCAAATTCCTCTTGCTTGAAGGCTGGTGGAACTTCAGCCTCTCTATTACCCGTACCCTTAACCCCACCACTCTCCAAATTCGAGATCCTACTCTGAATACTCGCCTTTGAGGCATCATGGGCTTCTTGGAATTTCCCGCTATAGTTCGTTCCAGATCTAACGACACTTCCATCTGGCATTATTTCTACACCTTTAGCGAATGGGGTTACGGAGTCCACACCTTTTGCCACTAGACCTTTAATGAAGTAGTCTGCATCATTAATTTTATCTACGGTTTTCCAACCTTGTATTTTTAAATTTTTTAATAGATTATTTTCCTTAAGCGATTGTACCACATTTTTACCCAAATTTGGATTAAAACCAGGCATTCCTTCTTTGAATTTTAATAATTTGGCTAAATCAGCTAATTCACTCGTCCCTTTGAATGCTTTTACTCCTTTTCCTACCGCTCCAACAACTGGGATTGCATCTAATCCGCCAAAAATGATGTTTCCTACCCGCTCTTCTTGGCTCAATTTCCGGTGTGTTCCCCAGTCTTCTCCGTCGATACCACTTTTTATTTGTACAGCGCCGTATACTACTGCGGCAGCGGCCCCGAGTGGTGGACAAAGGATTGTTGTGATGATGATTCCTACGCCTATTCCTATGTCTCGCACCATTTCTAGTTTTTTCTGTTCATCTTCTATCGATTTGTATTCAAATCCTCGTGTGGATGGGACTACTTTCTTGTATTCTTCATAATTTAATTTTGCATCTGGATTTTGTTTTTTTAGTTCTTTGTACTCCGCTCTCAGTACGTTATCAAATGCAGGTGAATCTTTAAAAATATCTTCTACTGTTATTTTATCTTTCTTCTTCTGTATTGTTTGTGGTACACTTCCGTAGCCTGCATGCGCACCTGGTAATACTGTCGTTGTTGTAGAGCCAATTCGGTTATTTGTTTCAAAACTGAGAATAGATGTATCTCTCATTTTTTGAGCGAATTTATCCATTTCTACTAAAAAAGGTTTATCTATATGTTCAGACACCAATCGCCCTGCTTCTCCGCAATATTTTTGTAATGTCGTATAACTATCAAGTAATTCCCCGATTTTTTGCGATTGATCTTTAGGATTAAAATGGATACTACCATCCGAGTCTAAATCTCGTATTCTTCCATCAATTCTTTTTAATGATTCATTTGCTTCCCGTAATTTCATGAGTGCATCTTTTGTAATTCGATTCATACCATCCCCCATGTTTTGCCATGGTTCAGGTCTATATTTCACATCCATCTCGTTTTCATCCCCCCAGCCGTATGGTGATTTCTACAACTTACTTAATATTTCACGTAATTGTTCGTCCTTTTCAAGCATTTCTACACATACATTCCCTACAACTGTCGCTGATCTAGAATAGTGTTCAGCCAATTCTAGTGTTTTGTGTAATATATCAGGATATTTTTCAATTACTCTCATCGCTTCACCTTTTTGATAAAAATCACAGCTTAATAAACTCTCAATATTCGTTCCAATGACGTCTACATGGATTTTATATATATTTTCTAACTTCATTACTATATCTAGTAGTTCTTGAAAATTAACTAATACTTCTTCTCCACCACCAGAACCACTATCTCCCATTGATACTTGCATTATTGAATACCTCCTAACGAGAATTGTCTCGGGTCAATTAACTTTTTATATGGCATTTTTAACACGTCATACAATTTCTTATTAACCGCATAGAGGCTCACCCAGTCATATCGATTACGATCTACATCTATTTGAACGAAATCTTCTCCTTCAGTGAAATATAAGAAACATTCCCATTTTCCTCCTCTATTACTTCGAGGCCTCGTATACGTTTCTATCGCTATAACGTTTTTATTTGATAAATCTTTTTCCTCAAATGTTTGTTGTTCTTCTTCTGTCATTCTCTTTGAGAAAAATGTATCTTCTATTTCCCTCGGTTCTCTCAATAAGAAAGGGATGCGTGTTAATAAGGAAAAATATACGTCTGGCTTTGGTATGTAGTCGATCTCGTATTTTTTATTTGGTTCTATTTCCGTTAATACAGCCACTCGGTCTTTATCCTCTTTCAAAAAGCCAATTAATACATTATTCATTCTCGTGTATTCATGACAACTTTCATATTCCTTTAATAGTTCAATTATTTGAAAAGCTGCAGGGGTAATTCCATTTTCACTTGTAAGTAGGCCTTTTTCTTTTAAACTCGTAGTTGCTTTCGTGACACATTCTGCATCAAGTAAAATAATTGCGTCACGGTTTGGCAATCCAAATATATCGGTAACCCCAGCTGCACCTGCGAGAACATATAATTCAGCAGGTGCAAAACTCATTTCTTTCCCCATTCTTTTATCCCTCGTTTCTCCATCACAGTTGTTTTATCGCCCTTACTTCCGATTTATCTCCGTACGTTTGAATGCTTTTATCTAACTCTTTCAAAGCTTTCGTATGTCCTTCAAATGCCTCTACCATTTCTGAATTATATTGAATGATCAAATCAAGATAACTTAAAAATGCATCTCTCGTTTTTCCATTCCATTTCGCACCTGTGACATATGCTTTTAAGTCTTTCGCTTGGTTTAAAGAATCCTTCATACCATTTTCAATGTTTTGTGCGTAAGAAATGGCACTTGCAGTGTTACTTCCTATAATTTCAACCTCTTTACCACTCATGTTAGTTCCCCCACATTCTTTGTATGCTTAATGGATAAGTTTTTCAAATTCCTTTTTCTTTTCTTCAAAAGCCTTGGTCGCTGCAGCGTATGCTGACGCTTTCTCCGATTCTGCTTTCGCTTTATATTCCAAATACTTTGCATAAGCTGTACTTTTTGCAGATCCAATATCGCTTAATGCACTTTTAAAATAGGATAATACTGTATTTAAGTCTTCATCCTTTTCATGACGTTTTTGTTCAAATTCAACTGCCGGAATTTTATTAGCTTCTAAGCCATTACTTTTACTCTCATAATCTCTCTTCGCTGATTCAGCCTCTTGAATGAATTGCTTTAACTCTCTTTCTTTATCTTTTAAATAATCATGTAAATCATCATACCGATCTCGTTTCCTCGCACTTTCTGTAAAACCAGACGCATTTAAAAAAGCATTGTACAATTCATCTAACATCTTTCTCCCCCTTTAGCACAATAACTATGTAGTTAAATCCGTATATTTAAACATGAATATTCATTACATTAAGAATTAACAAATAATTATTTTTACATATTGCTATTTTATCAAAGGGATTTTAACATTTCCATATTTTATGAATGGCTTTCGCATTTTTCTTCAATAAAGTGAAACTTTAATCAATATGACTATGTATTTATTATTACCTTTTATCCAATTCATTCGTATTAAATCCTTGCTTGAGAGTAAGACCAGTTCTTTCTTATTTCATCAACAACTATTTCTGGATAATCCCAATGAAGCGTACGAGTAGGCTCCCTGATTCGTTATACTATTCCTTAGGCTGTTTTATTTCTATATTCATTCCAATATTTTGGCTCAGTCGCGATTAAAAGAACAATAGAAAAAGGATCTGATATGAATATCAGATCCTTAACTTTAATTTCTTAATACATACATCTTTTTACACGATAACTGGTTCATACGTGCTCAAATTATCATACTCAGTTTTTACAATACTAGGCGGAAGGTTAACACATCCTCAGATTCACCTTTTCTTGTAGCAGTGCATAATGTTTAATAAAATTAAAGCATATTTTTACTTACCAGACTTAATTTTTTCGTTATATTCTTCTAAAGTTAACCCTTTTTCTTTTAGATAAACAGCAACTTCTTTCCCTACATAACGATAGTGCCACGGCTCATACTTAATGCCAGTAATATTCTCTTTATCTTTTGGATAGCGGAGAGTAAATCCATATTCTGCAGCGTTCTTATCTAACCATTTGAATGCATCGGTAGTTTCAAATTTTGCATTTAAATCTTCTACAGTATTCTGCCATTCAACTGAAATAATGTCTAACGCTAATCCAGTATGATGTTCACTTGCACCAGGATACTGAAGATATTCCAATGCCTTAGCACTAGCCTCTTTATCCGACAAACCTTGAGATTTATAGCTTTTAACTGAAGCATCATAATAAGTTTGTTGTAATTTTATAGCTCGATAACCTGATCTTAAATAAAGATTGATTCCCTCTTTTTTTGCAGCTGCTACCATATCCTGATAGGAAGTTGCAATTCTACTATCTATTGTCATATTTGGCTTCGCATTTTGGGTGATACTTGTTAATTCAATTCCTAGTTCCTTTGATAACATATGCTCTCTATTTACAAGGATAATTCTCCAATCATTAACATCAGAGATAGGTAAAACATCTTTTTTCTTCGCATGTATTTCATTTTTATTTTTATCGTTATTATTAGTAGTTGCCTGAGATGTTTGCTTTCCACTACAAGCAGCAAGACTCCATCCCATTGCTAATACCAATGCTAAAATTATAAATTTTTTAATTGTATCTCATTCCCTTTTTGTTTATTAGTCTTTATACCAATTTCCCAACACGTCTCTAGGAATCTCCTTGAAATCCTTCAAAGAAACGGGGCCGACAAATTTTTTAATTCCATGTTTTTTAGAATTTTCATCCGAATAATCTTTTAAAAATTGAATTTTAAATTGTTTCTTACCATCGGCATAGTCGGTTACTGTCGGTACGATTGCCGCTTGTCGTATACCAAAAGTTTTATCTTCATACTTAACAAATTGTACATAAGATAATCCTCCAACCAATGTTTCTAGTTTTTCTTGCGCAGAAATAAGATTTCCAAGAGAATAATAGATTAGCGTTTCATGTCCATCTTTATTTTGTTTCCACTCAATTGGTTGAATTACATGTGGATGATTTCCAATTACTACATCTACACCTAAATCTGTTAAATATTGAGCAACTTCTTTTTGTTGCTTTGAAGGTGTTGAGGTATATTCTACTCCCCAATGCACCATAACAATTACCATATCAGAGCTACTCTTCGCCTTTTCCACATCATTTTGTATCGCTTTTTTATCAATTAAATTTAAAGCCCAAGACTTATCAGCTGGAATTTTAATTCCATTCGTACCATATGTATAATTGAGTAACGCAAAACGAATACCATTTTTTGTAATCGTTTTTATTTCATTACGCTCGTTTTTACTCTCATTAATACCTACCGGGATAACATCCGGATATTTCTTCCAGTATTCTCTTGTATTCGCAACACCTTTAATCCCCATATCCATAGCGTGATTTGTCGCTTGCGTCACTATATTGAATCCAGTGTCCACTAAAGATTGGCCTACTTCTTCAGGTGTATTGAAAGTCGGATATCCCTGTACTTTTAAATTATTTCCGGCAATCGGAGTCTCCTGGTTCACTATAGCAAGATCACTTGATTTAACAGCTTTTTTGATATTTTCATAAATATAATTATAATCATATGAACCGTCTTTTTGTTTGCCATCTTTAATTACTGCGTCATGATATAAATTATCACCCGTTGCTATTAAATTCACAACCGATTGTACTTTTTTATCTTCCGTAAAATTAGGAGACTGTTGGATAGGACTTTTCTCTACCCAATTTGGTGCTTTTAATGATGTATCTATATTGGATTCAGCCGGTGGTAATGAAGCTTTAGATGTCTTAACATCAGTATTACCACAAGCGGTTAAAAGCACTAAAAAAATAAGACATACTAAAAAAAACTTTTTACTTCTCTGTAAAGTATCTAACATGTGATCCTCTTTTCTGTTTTATTCCTTATAACTAGTTCTAACAAATCATTCTTTACAACAACGTATTTTGGTTTTACCCTTAATTATGGAAGGACACTCTGTTACACCTGCTTCGGAATATACTAATAATTGTTTTCCGCTTTCTAGCAATCTATCGATTCCATCAGAAGTGATAGATTACTAGAAAAAGATGATCCATCAGGATGTCGACTAGTTTGATATACCTGTTCCAATTGCAGTAACTCGTTTAATATTTAAACAAGATAGGAGAATCGTTCATATAGCCTCTTCTCTCGCTTTATGTTTAAGGTGCCTCCAAAAAAAGGGATCGTTGCTGTACCCCTTTACATAGTGCGAAATTTTTGCAACTAATTTCTTTCATTCAAGCGACAAACATTATACCGATAACAATAAGTAAGACCCAAGAACTTATTTTACCAATATACGAAAAAAGTAGCAATCTTTTGCCCCATATAAAGAAGCCAATTAGGAGAAATGAACGAGAGATTCATTCTATTCAATTCCTTCATTGATTAATAAAAAAACAAGCCACCCAACTATTGGATGGCTCTATACTATAAAGAGAATTTGTTATTTGATTACTTCAATTTCCCTTCAAAAACAATCTTCCTACCGCACGGCTCAACTACTGTTTTGCCGTCTTTCTTTACTTCATGAAAGATTGGCTCTTCCATACGACGAGACGGAGCGTAGCCTTCTTGTTCCATACGTGCTAAGCAGTCTGTAATTGTTTCATTTTCAAGTACTTCAAATTTCTTTTTATTAGGTTGTTTTGTCATGCCCTAACCTACTTTCTATTTTTCTTGATGCGAATTGATTTTTCATGTAGACCATATATAACATTGCGAGAATTCCCATTATAATCATAACCGCAATAAAAAAGCTTGTATACTGTATTTTTTCTATAAATACGCCGCCTAATACAGGTCCCATAATACTTCCTAAACTAAAGGCAATTCCAGATAATATATTACCTGCCGGTAGTAAATGTCTCGGTAATAAATCTGTCATAAATCCAAGTCCTAACGAGAAGCACGATCCAATGACCATACCCGCTAACAACATGCAGGCAAAGACGATCCAATAATATTGATCAAATACGGCTGCAAGCAAGAAAATGCCCGTACTTATGCAGAACGTCCACGTTAAAATACGATCCCTTCCGTATTTGTCACTTAATATACCGAGCGGAATTTGTGTAATAATGCCCCCAACTGCAAATGCTGGTAATAAGAAGGATACTTCTGAAACAGACCATCCTTTTCGAAGCGCGTATACTGGTAAGTTACTGTTTAACATTGCTTCCAGTACGCCATATGCAAGTGGTCCCAGCAGTGCAATCCATCCTAATCCAACAACTTGTTTATAACGAGAAAATGATGATTCACTCTTCACTTCTCTTTCATCTTGCGCCGGGAATGCATTTTTTGTTGGTAATAATAACAGCCAACCTATTAGACAAAGTATAGTAGATATAATAAATGGCGTTGCAAGACCGTACTGAACTGTGCTTGCTAAATATGGACCGACGGCAAAACCAATTCCGAAGAATACACCATATATCGATACTTGTCTACCTATTTTACTCGGATCCGATGTTGTCGTAATCCATGTTTGTGTTCCGACATGTAGCATATGATCTCCCACGCCAACTAGAAATCTAAGGATAAACCATACCCAAAACGAAAATGTTTGTGTAAAAAAGAATAATGAAATAATAACGAGAAACCCACCAATCACGATAATTGGCTTCATTCCAAACCTTTGCATCGGTTTTTCAAGAAACGGTGAGATCACTAATATCCCAATGTATAGTGCTGTCGCATGAATACCGTTAATACTTGAACTAACCCCTTCTTGTTCAAAAATCATTGCAATGGCCGGTAAAAGCATTCCTTGTGACAAACCCGAGATTGCTACAATCCCAACCATAATCCAAAAAGTAAAACGCATTGACATCCTCTGTCCCTCTCCTTCTCACGCTTCCACTTTTCATTATAAACTGTTTCTTCAAATGCGTGTACGAATATTCGCAATAAAAAACAAGCTAAAAGAATGAACCTTTTAGCTTGTTATCTTATCCTTCCCAAACTTGCGCTTTCACATTGTAATGAAAGTGTTTAAAATATGGATTTTCATAAAATGAAGGTCCATATAAGTAATGTTGCATATGAGCTGTTAGTGGCTGCTGCATTTGTAAAGGAACTACAGCTGGTGAAACTTGCATATACATCGGATCTATCATTATTTTTGTATAGATATGATGATTATATGGCGAATAAGCGATTAAGGATGGTTTATGCATTGATAATCTCCCCTTATACATACAAATGTTATAGTATATGCAACACTTCTCATTTCGGGGATTATTTCTGTTCTAACCAATCCTCTACATGTTTTATAAATACATCTAAACAATCAATAAACGGCGAGTGTCCGCAATCTTCTAATACCTTCAACTCTGCATTTGGCAAATGTTTCGCTAATTCCTCACCGACTACTTGCGGTACGACATAATCTCTATCACCTTGTATGACGAGTGTTGGCGCTTTAATACGATGAATTTGCTTACTTCCCTCTACAACCCCGTTATGTTCATCTGAAATATTAAATGTAATGAGCGCATAATTCACATCTACGAAATTACGTTGCGTTAACATATCATCTAAATACTTTTCATAACGGTCCGGTTCAGGTTGATTATGTGTATATATTAATAGATTCCATACTGTACGGTAATATAGTTTGTTCATATTTTTTATCGCGTCTAATACTGGAGCGATTTGTACTGGATCTTGCGCAATTTCTTCTTTCGTCTTTACTAAACTTGATACAATCGGCTGCCCATTCGTATCTTTTTTAAAGATTGGGTATCCTTTCATTCCTACTGATTCTACTAAAATTAACTTTTCTACAAAAGTTGGGTGATTCGCTGTAAATTGCATCGCAACGCCACCACCCATTGACCAGCCCATTAATGAAAATTTCTCTAGCTTTAACTCGTCAATAAATATTTTTACATCGTCTGCAAAGTCTTGTAATGAATCTATCGACTGATTATACGTTGATTGTCCAAACCCTCTTAAATCAAGAGCGTAAATATGGTATTGATCTTGCAACTTTTCAATAACTAAATCCCAATGCTGTGACGATGTCATGTTCCCGTGAATGAGTACAAGAATATCTGTATTTCGCCTTCCAACTTCCTGATATGCAATCGTTTCTCCGTTCGATAGTGAAACAAACTCCATTGTTGCAGGCTTAATCATCACAAGTTCCCCCATTCTATTTAATAGAAAGAAAATTCTTTACTTAATTAAAGAATAGCACGTAGAATATACGTTCGCAACATAAAACCTATAAGAATTTTTTACATAAATCAACATGTCTATTACTAGACAATTATTATAAAAAAGTATATAGTTAGCTAGGTAACTAATTTGAAAGGATCAAAATACATGGACGAAAAACAACATTTTTTTCACATCGTCAGCCAGACTTCTCGAAAGTTTACGAAGAAATTTAATGAACGTGTATCTCCAACAGGGTTATTTAGTGCGCAATGGGCTGTTATTTTCCGCATTAATCAAACTGGTTCTTGTACGCAAACAGAATTGTGCCAGTATTTAAATGTTGAATCACCAACGATGACTCGTACGTTAACACGTATGGAAACGATGGGATGGATTATTCGTACAGAAGGTAAAGATCGCCGCGAGAAGCTCATTTCTTTATCCGAAACAGCGATAAAGATGATTCCAGTATGGCAAGAAGAAGTTGATACTTTCGAAGAAAAAACGCTAGAAGGTATTAATGAAGATGATTTACATCAAGCATTTCAAGTGTTACAACAAATTATTAAAAATTTAGATTAAATTGGAGGGATGACGATGCAAAGTGAGAAACTTTGGACGAAGGATTTCCTCGGAACTTGTTTTAGTAGTCTATTTCTCTTCTTAACATTTTACATGCTTATGACTACTCTGCCTGTCTATGTTATAGACGGCCTAAAAGGAAAACCTGAGGAAATTGGTTTAGTTGCAACTGTGTTTCTTATTTCTTCTGTTTTATGTAGACCATTCACAGGAAAATGGCTCGATGATTTAGGAAGAAAGAAAATATTATTTATTTCACTTTCATTATTTTTAGCCGCTACTGTTATGTATTTCGGTGCGCAAAGTTTATTCTTATTACTTGCCCTTCGCTTCTTGCACGGTATTGGGTTCGGGATGGCAACGACAGCTACTGGTACGATTGTAACTGATGTTGCGCCAGCTCATCGACGAGGCGAAGCGCTTGCATATTTCGGCGTATTTATGAGTCTGCCGATGGTAATTGGTCCTTTTTTAGGTTTAACAATTATTTCTCATTTTTCG
This sequence comes from Bacillus cereus group sp. MYBKT14-1, assembly GCF_051915185.1. Lineage (NCBI taxonomy): Bacteria > Bacillati > Bacillota > Bacilli > Caryophanales > Bacillaceae > Bacillus > Bacillus cereus group sp. MYBKT14-1. The sequence goes on from NZ_JBQAEF010000004.1 coordinate 268,308, forward strand.
TTTACTGTGTTATTTATCGTTTGTTCCGTATTTTCATTACTTGCATTTTTATTAGGACTACTTGTAGATATTCCGCACGAAGCACCTGTTAGCAAACAAAAACGTGAAAAAATGAAATGGAAAGACTTAATCGAACCATCTTCTATTCCGATTGCACTTACAGGATTTGTTTTAGCCTTTTCTTATAGTGGTATTTTATCCTTTATTCCTATTTATGCGAAAGAACTCGGTTTAAGTGAAATTGCAAGTTACTTCTTTATTTTATACGCACTTGTTGTTGTCATTTCTCGTCCATTTACAGGAAAGATTTTTGATCGCTTCGGTGAAAATGTACTCGTTTACCCTGCTATCATTATTTTCACAATCGGAATGTTCATATTAAGCCAAGCACAAACTTCATTTTGGTTCCTTGGCGCAGGTATGCTAATCGGTTTAGGTTACGGAACATTAATTCCGAGTTTCCAAACGATTGCGATTTCTGCCGCTCCAAACCATAGACGTGGTTCTGCGACAGCTACGTATTTCTCATTCTTTGATAGTGGTATTGGTTTTGGTTCTTTCATTTTAGGTATTGTCGCAGCGAAATCCAGTTATCATAATATGTATTTTATCGCAGCTATTATCGTTGCGTTCACTTTACTTTTATATTATGGATTACACGGACGAAAACAAAAATTCAAGAAACAACCTACAGACGGAAAAATTTCCGCTTAACGTTAATAAGGAAAGTAAACTTCCCCGTTTACTTTCCTTATTTTGTATTTCTTTCAAGACGAGCGTATACTTATAGTAGAAATAAAAAGGAGGGCCATATATGAAACTAAAAAAATCTCCCCTACTCTTACTTATACTAACATTCATATTTGTAATTACAGGGCTTGGGTTTACTTACTTCAAACAAAATAAAACGACCCCATCAAAACATAATGTGACAAAAGAAAACTGGTTAAATGACCCTTACTTACGTTGGTCGTACACACACATGAAAGAATTCACTTTAGTTAATGACGTAAAAAACAATCCTGACCAAATTGCTCACTTCCCTTCCGCATTGCAAAACTTAGACGATTTTGCTGTGGAGCGTAGATTCGGAAATACAACTCCTCTAAAAAAACTTTTAGATGATAACAAAACAGATGCTTTTGTCGTTGTACATAATGGACAACTTGTTTACGAACGATATTTCAATGGGTATAAACAGAATGAACCTCATGGTATGGCATCATTAGCAAAAGTCTTTACCGGGGCAATTATACAATCTCTCGCTGAAGAGAATCGTATCGATTTAGAGAAAACAGCTGACACTTACATAAAAGAATTAAAAAACACACCGTTCGGTAATGCCACACTTCAGCAATTAATGGACATGCAAGTTTCAGCTGAATATCCTACTCATGGATATGAGCAACCTAGGCTAGAAAATCAAGATGCACAATTATATTTAGCTAGCAATATTTTACCCCGCGGCAAAAATTACGACGGTCCGATGAAAATTTATGATATGTTACGGGAAGCCGAAGAAACGGCACCGCCTGGTTCTTCCTTTTCTTACAATAACGGATCAACAGAAACGCTCGCTTGGATTATTAGAACTATTACTGGTAAATCACTGGCTGAAAATGTAAGCGAACGAATTTGGTCTCAAATTGGTATGGAAGAAAACGCGTATTACGTTACAGATGAAACAAAAGTAGAACAAGCTAGTGCTGGATTAAATGCAACTGCTAGAGATATGGCGAGATTCGGGCAATTACTATTAAACAACGGGGAATATAACGGAAAACAAATTCTCCCTTCTTCTATTACTGAAGATATAAAAAATGTCCAAGAAGGTGAACTTGCAATTGGCCCTGGAGCTTCCATTTCTTATCATAATCAATGGTGGATTCCCCACAATGAACAGGGTGCTTTTGAAGTGTTAGGTAGTTACGGACAAACACTTTACATCGATCCGAAAGCAAATATGGTAATTGTCCACTTCTCTTCTAACGCTACGCCAAGTAATGAAATACATTCAGTTTACTCAAATATGTATATTGATATTGCACATCATTTGGAGAAGCTTCCACGGTAGTGGAAGCTTTTTCTTATTACGTTGTTTTATTTGAAACCACTACCCTCATCACGGTTATTCATAATGAAACTTTTTATTAGCAATCCAATAATACGTTACGAAGAGTGTCAATAAAATCCACACTATAGTTAGTAATCCATTAATTATTGCGTTTGAATTTACTACCCCCGTGACTAACGTTTCCATTGCATACTTACTCATACCGGCTGGATTAAGCTGATCCATTATTGGATTCAAACCGACGATTACTCTGCAGGCTAAAAGGAAAACAATTGAAATTAATGCAATAATACCTTGACTGTGAAAAATAGCACTTATCATTGTTGTGAAAGATACGATAAAAAGAACCCAAATTAGATAAAATAGTAATCCAGTAATTAGGTGTGCAAATGGAACGGCAGTAAAAAGAAAATTTACATATAGATAAGAAGCTACGTATCCAATTGTTACACTAAACGCTACCATTAAATAGTTTGACACTATTTTCCCACCTACATATGAAGTAACAGTAACGGGCCTTGTTAAAATAAAGGCCAACATACCATTAGCTTTATCTGTTTGAATTGCACCCATCATAGAAATCACTAGAATCATAAGTCCAAGCTGATCAAACTGGGATCCTAAAGTACTCGCTAATACTTCGCCCCCTTTTTGCGCTGCCATACTCAGATCAATTGTAATTCCCTGGCCTCCACCTAACGCTTCTAGAATTGATGGCAAATAATGAGTTACTATCGGCTGTGTTGCACCTAAAAATATAAAAACAATTGGTAGCCAAATAATCTTAAAATCACGTAACATTTGAACATATTCTTTTTTTATCAATACCATTGAGTTATTCATTTTTACACCACCAATTTCAAGAAAATTTCTTCTAAAGTATCGTTGCTCATTTTAAATTTAACGATGTCCACTTTATGTTCGAGTGCATTTTGCAGTAACATATTTTTGTTTATTTCGATACTTTCAACCTTCACTTTGATTTTAAGCCCAACCACTTCTACATTCTTCACATACGGTAATTTCTTTACAACTTCAATCCAATTTTGATCTTTAGCTGTTATTTCAATAATTAATTTATTTTCACGATTACGGTGTAAAAGCTCCGTAATTGTTGTGTCTTCTATTTTTGTTCCATCTTTTATAATGACAAATCGTTCACAGATTTCTTCTGCATCGCTTAAGATGTGGGTTGATAATAAAATGGTTGTATCTTTTTTTATTTCTTTAATCAGATTCAATACCTCCCGCCGGCCGATCGGATCTAATGCGGATACTGGTTCATCCATGACAATAAGCGAAGGTTTATGCAATAATGCTTGTGCAATACCAAGTCGTTGTTTCATTCCACCAGAAAATGTACTAACCTTTGCATTTTCTTCTTCCTTTAGTCCAACTTTCTCCAACATTTTTGGAATCGACTTTGACAATTCTTCTTTTTTCAACCCCGAAAGTTGGCCCATAAACGTAAGCGTTTCTCTCGCTGTCATCCAATGAAAAAAATTAGGATATTGAGGTAAATAACCAATTTCACTTTTCATTTTTGATATTTTTATCCCATTCAATAAAACTTCACCAGCAGTTGGATTAGTAATATCCGAAATTACTTTTATTAATGTGGATTTCCCTGCTCCGTTTGGTCCAATTAATCCGACGCATTCCCCCGCTTGCAGTTCCATCGAGAAATTATTCACAGCAATTTTTCCTTTAAATGATTTTGTTACATTTTTAATCTCTAATTTCATAATTTCTCACTGTCCTTTCTCCCTATAACAAAGTACAAGATAGGTCCCAATATATTAACGAAAAGAATAATTAACGTCCATACAAGTACATTTTTTCTTGTTTTCCTATGTCGATATAAATCAATGAATGCAATTAAAACTAAAAGTGCTCCCACTGCAATAACTGGTAATATAATGGGTAGAAAAGCCATAATATCAATGTCTTTAAGATCATTCAATCCATAATGTATTTTCATTGTCATCACTCCTTTTAAATCTCATTATCATTATTGATAATGATAAAATAAAAACGGATGGATTGCAATCATTATTCTCATTATTTATAATGAGAATAAAAAAACAATACATAAGGTGATATAATGAGTAATAAAGTTGAAATTTTAATGCATCCTGTAAGAATGAAAATTTGCCAAGTATTAATGAGAAATAAAGAAGATGGGCTGACACCATTAGAAATGGTAAAAATTATTAAAAATGTGCCACAAGCAACGCTATATAGACAGCTGCAAACTATGGTTGATTCTGGTATCGTCCATGTAATTAAAGAAAAAAAAGTAAAATCTGTTTCTGAAAAATATTACGCAATTAATGAAGAAGATGCAAAAATTGAAGGAAGTGAATGGAAAGGATTATCTGATGATGAAAAGTTAAACTACATTTCCTATTATCAGTTATCACTTATGACACAATATCAAAGTTACCTTAAGAAATTAGAGGAACAAAACAGTCAAGAAGATACTGCTACTTTTTCTGTAGTAGAATTAAAGCTAGATGAAGAACACTTTGGAAAATTTCAAAACGAACTTAACGAATTAATGATTAAATACTACAATAGCCAAAGTAAAGGCGACGAAATAGAGACTCCGGTTCGGACCGTTGCTATTACAATTATTCCAGAAACTTAAATTTACTCGATATAAAAATGCAAATCAATAATTTGAACTAAATCCTGAAAACAGGATACCTCTCAAAACACCTAAACCATCTGCTTCCTATATTCTCTTTAGGGGCTAGGTGGTTTAATTTTTCTTGAATTCACACACAAATGTAGTAATGAATGTATTACTTTTGTTATCTTTTATAAGTAAAAAGCTTCATCTTTTTAATGAAGCTTTCTATCACTTTATTAAAAAGATAATAAATTAATCGTTTCCTTTAAAACACTTCCCTTACAAAGATTGTCTGTTCATATTGGTCGAAAATTTCTTCTATAGATGAAAATAAAGTTTCTTCCGGTATGATGAACTTTATTTTTTGATCATTTTTTAACATAAAGGAAATTGTTCCATTATCATTAAAACCTGTATGAAACGTTCCTCGTTTATTTAATAGTACCTCTTCAATTATATTTATTTCAATTGAAAAGTTATTCTTTAATTGCAAGAGTTCATGTACATCGCCAGTATGTATTTTTGCATCTATTTCAGTTTCTAAGTTTAATTGTTTTTTCTCAATTTTTTTGAACCAAAACAAAAACAATAGCTCTGAAATACCAGGTAATTGTTTTTTATAAGCATGTCGGCTATGAAACTGTCCGCCAATCTTTATAAAATATATACAGTCACCTGTAATAAAAACTTTATAATATATATCTGCCGTAAACATTTTAGGCTTTAAAAGATAAAAACTTTTGATCATAATTCCCCCATCAATTTTAAATGTATTTGTATAAACATTTTTAGCTAGATTTGTGCTAAAACATATTTCTCATGTAATGCAACACTATTGTATTGAATCTCCTCTCCCTTTGCAACAGTTGCTTTGAAGCCAGCTAGTAACCTTTCTCTATACTATCCCTATAAGTGCTACCCCATTTCCAACCGTTTTTCTTCTAGTATATTAAAAGCAGAATTTGATACGAGGCTCTATATCAATCTATCAATAAATTACCCCTCTGTAAATATCTGAATTTTCTTTATATTGAAGGTTATCTCCTAAACAACCTCGAATAATTGTAATACATATACATAAGGAGGTTGATCTATTTTGTTTCGTTCCTTTACAAATGGTTGCGTCGCCTTAGTGCAACGCTTCTTGCCAGAACCGTTTATTTTATCATGTTTACTAACTGTTTTCGTTATCTTCTTTGGTATGTTTGCGACTCACCAAACACCTGTAGAAATGATTAATCACTGGGGTAATGGAATTTGGGGACTCCTCGCCTTTTCTATGCAAATGGCACTTGTACTCGTGACTGGATCTGCTTTAGCAAATGCTCCTCTTATTAAAAAAGGATTAACGAAAGCTGCCAGACTACCAAAAACAACTGAACAAGGCATTATTGCCATTTCAATTGTAAGTTTACTCGGTGCATACATAAACTGGGGCTTTGGAATTGTTGTATCTGTTTTATACGCAAAAGAAGTGGCAAGGCAGCTGGACGGATTAGATTATAGACTAGCAATCGCCTCTTCTTACTCTGGATTTCTCATTTGGCATGCCGGTCTTTCTGCCTCTATTCCTCTTACGTTAGCAACAGGCGGTGAAACGTTAATTAAAACGACTGCTGGAAGTATTAAAGAGGCGATTCCAATAACAGAAACGTTATTCTCACCATACGCTCTCGTTCCAGTTATTATTTTTCTCATTACGATGCCTCTCATTAATAAAGCGATGCATCCAGATGAAAAACATACGATTACAGTAAATCCTAGCGTGTTCCATGAAGAAGCTGCTGCTCAAGAAGTAGCAAAAAATACGTTCGCTGAAAAGATGGAAAATAGCATTATTATTACACTTTGCGTTGGATTGTTAGGTCTCATTTATATTTTCAATTACTTTTATACGAAAGGTTTTAACCTTACTCTCGATATCGTGATTTTTATGTTATTAATTGCAGGTCTTATTTTCCACCGTACTCCGATTCAGTATATTCGTGCTTTTTCAGACTCTACGAAAAGTGCTTCTGGCATTTTACTTCAATTTCCGTTTTACGCAGGAATTATGGGCATGATGATTGGAGCAAATAGTGAAGGACTTTCACTTGGAGGAGCTATTTCTAATTTCTTTATTAGCATTTCAAATGAAACGACTTTTCCGCTCTTTACATTTTTAAGTGCTGGCATTGTTAACATTTTCGTTCCATCTGGCGGCGGTCAATGGGCTGTGCAAGCACCAATTATGATTCCAGCTGGCGCTGAACTTGGTGTACCTGCTGCAAAAACAGCAATGGCAATTGCATGGGGCGATGCTTGGACGAATTTAATTCAACCTTTCTGGGCATTACCAGCATTAGCGATAGCTGGTTTAGGTGCTCGTGACATTATGGGATTTTGTGTTGTGAACTTACTATATGCGGGTTTTATCATTAGTCTATGTTTCTTATTTATTTAAACGAAAAGCTAGTTTTATACTAGCTTTTTTACATAATAAATCACTTATTTCCCACGCAATTTATAACTGTCTTCCACTCTATGTCCGTAAGGTGTAATGACTCAAATGCAAAAAAATCTTCGCAAATTTTTCCGATCAGGTGTGGATGTTCCCTCAAAAAATTCCACTGTAACGCTTTAGGAAGAAAATATGTTTCATATTCTTTACTTCCCCTTACTATCTCATCTACTTCTCTTTCACAAATTCCTCTTATTAAATACTCATTTCTTAACTCTATTTGAATTTGCTGAAATGTTTCGCTGCATTTTTTCAATTGAAGTAAACACGTAACATACTTCCGAAAAAGTTCGCCATCATACTGAACACAGTTTATAATACGATCGACTTCATTCATAATGCACGAGCCTTTTCTTCTATTTGTAATAACCATTTCTCACGCTTTGATACTTTACTCGTTTTCACAGATTGAAACACTGACCGTTTTATATCGCGAATGCCACAAAAACGTAAAATACCTCTCTTCATCATAATCCAATCTGCTGATCGATATAACAATGCGACGTACCATAGAGGTGAGTCTAACGTATTAATAACCCATGCTTTTTTCCCTTGCAATAATCCTTTCGGCAGAGCCCCTTCATATTTATAAGCAAATCCAGCTACGAAAATACGATCGATAAATCCTTTTAAAATTGCTGGCATCCCCCACCACCATATTGGATAGATGAATAGAAGTGTATCTGCTTCTTCTACTAACGTTCTATACCGAGCTGTTTCCTCTTCATTTACTAAATCGCGTCTTTTCTTCTCTTCATTAAATACGAGGACTGGATCAAATTGTTCTTTGTATAAATCAAGTACGGTAACTGAATGATTTGTTTCCTGTAGTCCTTTTTGCACATGATTGAAAATCGCCGCGTTAAAACTTGAAGGGTTAGGATGAGCATATATAATTAGTACGTTCACTACAAAACAACTCCCTCTATACGTTAAAGTTTCCCCTTCTTTAATAACTTCTCTACAATTTGTACGTTTTTCGAACTTTGCAACAATCGATTTAATAATATAAGTAACTCTTCTTTTTCTAAATCTTTCAGTTTCTCTTTAACTGCACTCTCACCAGCACCTTGAATATCATAAACAACTGCCACCATATGTTTACAATAATTTTCATAGGGACACTCACAGTTACTTTCTGAAAAATCTTCGAGATCGATAACTACTTCATAATTCCCTGCATTTCCAGTAACGAAAGCAAACACTTTTTTATCTTGTATTTCAACATCTTCTACATGCCCATCTTCATAATATTCATATCCCTTATCTACAATGTACTTTGGGATCCATTTCGTTATATCTTTTAATAAGTAAGCGTACATAATTGTACCCCTTCCTTTAATTCCCTTTTGACTTCAAAAATCCTGCATGTTATTCTAATTACTGTTAAGTAGCAAGTCTACGTGACAAAACGACTGACACCTATTCGGCGAAGGTGTCTCTTTTCATTTGCAGCCGATATGAATTGCCTCTTTCAGGCACATTCAATTTTTGACACTACACACTCAACACCATTCCCTGTATCAGGCTGCTTTAGCAGTCTTTTACTCTACATACTCCGTTATTTTAAGAAAAAAAGAGAGCTTAGCTCCCTTTTCTCGCCTTATACAATACCCCTTTTTCAGCATAGAGATATTCATCAGCTAATGTAATTTTCCCATCCAGTTTTAGTTCGTCTAATAATCTTGATAAATAAAATTGATGCAACATCTTTTTCGTGAATTTTCCTTCATGATGCGAAACGATATGTTCTTGAATATCTAACAATGATATCGGCTTATCTTGCTCTATCATATATTCATAAACTGTACTACGCAGTTTTACGTATTTTTCGAGTGTCACAGTAATGCGCAACCCCTTTCTTCTTAATATAAGTTTTCGTAATCGGTTTTTTTGCAATAAAAAAACCTCTCCGATAAGAAGAAGTTACGTATATATCTTCGTCTTATCTCCCAGAACAAATATGTTCTGCTGGAATTAGCACCTGCATCGCGGTTGCTGGGTTTCATCGGGCCAGTCCCTCCACCTCTCTGGATAAGAAAATATTCACTTAATTCTTACTATACGTAATTCCACTTTAATTGTCAAACAAATATAATAAATATAACAAATTATATTTTCTTCCTTACTGTTCATACTACCCATATACGAACATGCAAGGAGGATTATGAAATGCATCAAAATGCTCGCGGATATGTACAAGATTCTTTTCAATCATTACAAGAAGCTAAAAATTGTTTAGAAGAAGCGCTCGAAACAGTTGAAAAAGATTTTAATCGCGCTCGTATTGAACAATCACTTTATGCTGTTGAACAAGCTATTCAACGTTGCGAGTACACCGTTCACATTTTAGAAAAAGATTAAAAACTTCCCATCAATTGATGGGAAGTTTTTTCAAATGGCATACTTCATAATTATTGCCGTTATGATTAAAAAATATACAGAATTAGCAATTTCTAAAATTCCTACTTTTATAATAGAAATTTTTTTGCCATACAACACAATTGCTCGAATGACACTTGGTATAAAAATAAGAGAACACCACGGATTAATCACAAATACGATTATCGTTAATACGATATGATATCCCCAAGATATAAGACGATACTTCGGGTTATTTTTTTCACGAATCATCGTTTTCACATAGAACGTACTACCTAAAAAGTATAAAAATGAAATAAGCGCAATGAATAATGCTGTATGATCGATTTGCTTCATTGAAAAGTAATAACTAATTAACCCACCGATACAAAACACAATAATCGCACAAATATCATTTAATAGTGCTCTTTCATTTTTTTGACGAGCGTAATACATATTCACTATAAATAATGGAATCATTACTATTACGAATAAAAGAATTCGCCACTCATATAATAAAGAAATCATCCCAAATAGGAACGCAATAATAAAATAAATAATGGCAACTTGTAAAAACTCTTTTTTTCGTCTTTGCTTTATGTACGTAAGAAATGGGTACGTAGCTAAATAGATAAAGAACCACGCTAAAAACAATGGAATATGATAAATAGTAGGTTTCCCAAGTATGACACTTAATAAAAAAGGAATAACAAGCATGGCCCATGCACCATGTTGCTTCGGAATAACTAACTTCATTAACTATACACCTCCCTTTTGAAAAAAGTTCTCACCTACAATTATACAAATAATTTTATATAATAGCGGATGCATATTGAATCGATTTTTTGACAAAAAAATGCTCCTTACATTATGTAAGAAGCATGAAAGAGGCAAACGAATATGTAAGTCGCGACCCTACCTTATATGAGTATGCTTTTCTATGTCACGTTATGCTCATCTAATATACCGTATTTGTTTTTAAATCTTGTAAGAATCGTAATCCATGAAGTACTAAATAGTAATAAGAAAATAACATTCGAAATCGCATGGCTCAAATCAAAGTAAAAACTTGCGATATAATACGAAATGACAGTTTCCCATGTTGCTTCTCGTATAAAACCGAGAAGGCCCCAGAAATTCATAATCCAGCCAAATAAAAAGCCAACAATTACTCCGTAAAGAAGTCTCCCCCATAGCTTTTTCATAAAAAATGTATTACGAAGTAAACCTGCTATAAAACCAATCATGCCCCACGAAAACATTTGCCACGGTGTCCATGGACCTTGTCCTAAAAAAATATTAGATACGATTGCTGCTGTAGCACCAATCATAAAACCAGTTTCACTTCCAAATACAATTGCAGAAACGATAATGACAAAAGAAGTTGGTTGTACACTTGGTAAAATAGAAAATGGCACCCGGCTTACTGCTGCAATTGCCGCTAATACAGCAACGAGAACAATTTCACGTGAAACAAACGCCTTTCTTTCAAAACGGATATAGAAAGGTAACATAATAACCGCTAATAGAAACAAACTACTTAACATGTAATAACCGTCCATGACAAGTGTCGTAAAGAGTAATGTGCCGATTATTACTGCAAAGATACATATTATGAATGCAACATATTGTTTGGACAAGCTTCGTACACATCCTCCCACGTTAATGCATATGGCAATTCTTTTCGAATGAATCGATTAATAGATGTTGTATAAAAGAAGTTGCCGCTAAAAAATTCTTTCGGTGCATCATTCATAATGACTGTTCCATCAAATAACATCATACATTGATCCACGTATTTCGCTGCAAACTCAATATCATGCGTTGCCATTACAATTGTTGTACCTTCTTTTTGCAGCTTCCTAAATAGTTCTCCTACTCTTTCTTTCTTCCATGGATCCAATCCCTTTGTCGGTTCATCAAGTAATAATAACGTTGGCTTTGATAATAACGTTGTACATAACGCAAGTAATTGTTGCTCTCCTCCGCTACAATCATGCGGATGGCGTTCTTTAAGCGAGTACAACCAAAACTGTTTTAGCGTATCTTCTGCTATTTCTTTTCCTTGTTCTCCATATAATTCACGCGCACGTTCATAAACCTCGTCCCATACTGTATCAAATGTAAAATGGTAATACGGATGCTGCGATACATACCCAATACTTTTAAACCGTTCTTTCGAATCGATTTTATGTATCACTTTTCCGTTCCACTTTACTTTTCCTCTTCTCGCTTTTTGTAATCCTGCTAAAATCGTTAACAGTGTAGACTTACCTGTACCGTTCTTCCCAACGAGCGCTACCCATTTTCCTTTTTCAATCGAAACTGATAAATCACGTAAAATAATCGGACTATTTTTTTCATATTGGAACGAAATATGCTCTGCGCTTAAAATTACCTCTTGCTTTTCACTTTGTGCTATTGGCTCATTTATATATGATATCGCTGCAAAATCATTCATTTTCATTTGCGCCTCTCGCACTGTAAACGGAATATCCCTCACATTCCACTCTAAAAATAGCCTTGGAATTTGCGGAATAAATGGACGGAATGTTTCTACTCCCCACATATCCGTAATAACAATTTTAGGACTACCATCATACATAATACGGCCATTATCCATACAAACAACGCGTGTTGCAAGCGGGATAACTTCATCTAAACGATGTTCACTTAAAATAATCGTAATTCCAAGTTCTTCATTAATCCGTTTTAATAATCCTAAAAACTCTTTTGCAGCGATTGGATCTAACTGCGCTGTCGGTTCATCTAATAATAGCAATTTCGGCTGCATAACTAATACCGCAGCTAAATTGACAAGCTGCTTCTGCCCACCAGATAACGTGTGAACAGATTGATGCAATAAATCTTGAAATCCTAAAAAGCTAATAAGCTCTGCTATTCTTTTTTGAATAATATGTGATGGTAATCCGATATTTTCTAAAGAAAATGCTAATTCTTGAATCACTGTATCCATAACAATCTGGTTTTCTGGGTTTTGAAATACCATCCCAATTTCTTGGGCAGATAACAAATCAGCTACTTCCTCTATTAAAACACCCTCATAAAATATCTCTCCAGAACGCGTACCAATTGGAAGTAACTCCTTTTTAAAATGTTTTAATAACGTCGTCTTCCCAGATCCCGATCCTCCAGCAAGTGCAATAAACTCACCTTTTTGAACAGAAAGAGAAATATGCTGTAACGCTTTTTTATTTTCATCAGCATATACAAATGATAAATTGTTTATTTCTGCATGCGCCACCATATCCATTCCCTTCCTTCCATCATAATTGGTAAACTAATAAACAGTGTAAATAATACAAACATCATTCCATCGTATTGCTGGAATAAAATAGATTCGACTTTCGGATAAATAATCAATTTCCCTCCGCCATAATTACTACATACAATAGCAGCTATAAATAAAATGATTAAATAATTGAGCGTATACCAATCACGCCTTTCCATTCTATAGCGAATATACGTCGTACGCTTCGTTACACCAAATCCACGAGCTTGCATAGAATCTGCCGTTTGCAGTGCATCTTCTAATGAACAAATTAATAATACTTGCAGCAATTGCATACCATTTTTGACGCGTTCTATTATCGAACCTGAATCTACCTGCACACCTTTCGTTTTTTGGACGAGTGTGATTTTCTTTAATCGCCTTATAAACAAAGGAACAAATCTCACTGTAATCATCGTTAACAATGCAACTTTCGGTGAAATTCTTGAAAACAAATATAAAAATTTATGACTGGAAATAATATCATTGTATGACGCAAACGTAAACATAACTGCAACTAGTAATAACCCCATTACTATTCCAAACATAATCGCCTCAAGCTTAATACGGCTATCACCTAACCAAAATAACGTAGTTCGACCTCTATGCGTTAATAACGAATTAAATAAAATTACCATAAAAAAGAAAACAATTGTGCTCGGTAGCATCTTTCTTATCTTTTCGCTATTTCCTTGCATCACATTTAACATAATAATTAATACTATTGCTCCAATTAAAAAAAGAGGATGAAGACACATCATACATAGTATCATCACCCCGATATAATAGAAAAAATTCACAAAAGGATGTAAAGAAGAAAAACTTATTTTCATAGCCCTTTACCGAATGCCTTTCTTATTGTAATACGTATACCCACTCAATTGTATCTCCTGGTTTTACCGTAGCTACACCAGCACTATGGTTTGGAAAAGCACCGTTCACACGATATTTCCATCCACTAGTATCCGCAATATCTTTTTCATATAAATCATTAATACCTTTTACATAAATACTATCTCTAGATCCGCTTGCATCAACATCTAATCCTGTACGTTGTAATACTTTATACACAGTATCGCCATCTTGTACATCCATCTTTTTCGCACCCATTATATATCCGTTATTTCCTTTTACCGAGATTGTTACTTGTTTTGCTTGTGGTTTCGGTACTGGTACTGAATCTGTTTTTGGTGGTTCAGGTTTTGGTACTGCCGGAGTCGGTATCGTTTTCTCCGCTTTATTCGGATCAACTTTTTGCTCCTGCTTCGGTGTTTCTTTCGGCTGATTCACAACCTTTGCTTCTTCTTTTACTTCTGGTGCTTTCGGTTGTTGTTTCTCTTCTTGTGCTTGTTGCTGCTCTGGTTGCTTATTTACAGCCGGCTGTTCTTTCGGTTGTTCCTGTTGTTTCTCTTCTTTCTTTACCTCTGGTTGTGCCTGCGGCTTTTCCTCTTTCGCCTTCTCTTCTACTTTTTGTTCTTGTTTCTCTTTCTGCTCTTCTTGCTGCTTTTGCTCTGATTCAGCTTGCTTTTCTTCTGTTTTTTCTTCCGGCTTCGCTTCATCTTTTTGTACTTCTTGTTTCGCTACCTCTTCTTGCTTCGGTTCTACCTTCTTCTCAGGCTTTACAGCTGCCTCTTCACATCCGGCAAGTAGCCCGAGCGAAAGCAGTAAAGAAATGAACCATTTCACCTTACTCATCCTATCTCTCACCTTTCATACGAAAATTAGGAGCAAATAATTGCTCCTAATTTTTTGTTAAGCTGCTTTACGTCTCCATAATACATATGCAGAAGCAATACATAATACACCCATACCTACTTCTGTTGCTGCACTATGAGAAGATGCTCCTGTTTTTGGTAGACTGTTACCGTTTCCGATTTTTTTATTCTTAACCGGTTCGTTATCTACAACTACTTTTAGATTTTCATCTTTTGTTTCTTGTTGTACTTGTTTTTGTTCTTTCGGTTCTTCAGTAACTTCTTTTTCTACTACATTATTTTCTGGTTCAACGATCTTTTCTGGCTCTTCAATCGGTTTTGGCTTAATTACATTACCAGCGTCTACATTAGACCAATCATAAATAGATTTTCCCATTTCCTTAAATTGAAGTAATGCTAAAAGAGCCTGTTCTGTAGCCATTCCGTTACCATTTTGATCACTTGGTAACCATTTAAATTCACCATTTGAAAGTTGATATGATAATAGGTTTTGCATTGCCTTATGAAGACGATTTTGATCTACATCTTTAACAAGCGATAATCCAATAATTGCTTGCGCAGTACTATTTGAATTTTCTTGTCCATCAGCTGAAAAACCACCATTTTGCAGCTGTTCGTTATATAAATATGCAACAGCTTTTTGTATAGCTGGTTTCACATCTGATCGCTCTTGATAAGGAGCTAATGCTGATAAAACCATACCTGTTACATCAACGCTACTAGCACTATCTTTACTACCTGAACTATTATAAGTCCATCCACCGTCTGTATGCTGATTATTTAACAGTGCTTCAACTAAAGCAACTCTGTTCCATTTTGATTCAACTGGAATCTCATACTTCTTCGTATCAAATGCAAGTAAAGCAAATGCATAACCTGTAACAGAATTCACTTTATCTGACTCATACAATTTTTGAACTAAATTATGCCCACCTACATTTTTAGGGTCTGCACTCATTGCATTCATCATAATAATTGTTCTAGCTAAATCTGTCGCTGAAAAACGATTAATGCGCTTTTCTACTTTTTCAGTTACTGACTTAACATAATTTAATTTTGCCTCAATTGGCACATTCTTTCCAGAACGAGAAAGCGCTACAGCTACCCAGTCACTTTCAATTCCATCTTGTAACATCTTATCTGATGTTTTAGAAATGGCTTCGTTTAATTGTGCACTTGGATCTTGAATGTTCTCTTGCTTTGGTTGTTCTGGTTTTTCATCATTTGTTTTTGTACCATCTGGTTTTTCTTGTTTTGAACCATCCGTCTTTGGTTCTTCTGGTTTTTCTTGTTTTGGATCATTCGTCTTTGGTTCTTCTGGTTTTTCTTGTTTTGGATCATCCGTCTTCGGTTCTTCTGGTTTTTCTTGTTTTGGATCATCCGTCTTTGGTTCTTCTGTTTTGCCACCGTTAGTTTCTTCTGTTTTACACGTTCCGAACTTATCTAACGTTTCTTTCAATGTTTCCTGGCTCATATTGCTCCAGTCTGAAACAAAACGGAATACAACCACATCACCAGACTCTAATTTATAACTATCTGCCCCAACTTGTGCAGATGTATCATTTACATCGTATGTCCAACCACTTGTAGCCCCGGCCATTAAACCATCGATGCCTTTTACATATGTTCCAAACGACATCGTTTCAGATTCTACTTTGTCCCCCATGACCTTTTGCAGCAAACTTAAAGCTGTTTCCCCATCTTTAATTTGCTCTTCTTTCGGACATAACATAATGCCCTTTTGTGATTCCCCAATAATTGCAAGTTTTGCTGTATTTCCTTCAGCAAACGTAATATGTACTGTATTCGCAAAAGAAACAAATACAAGTGTCACTGCCATTAACGACGTAAGCAGCCACTTTTTCAACATTGCCATCCCAAAATTTCCTCCCTTACTACCATTTACACAAAAAAAGGCCCTTCAAGGGCGTGCGATTGACACTCTCTTTTTGTAAGTGTCGAACAAAAATGTACAACACCTCCTACCCGCATTATTCGCGGCTATATTTGTATAGGAAAAATAATTTTGTTTATGAACGTATCATTGTGATAACATTCACTTTTCTTGGCACAACTTACTTCCATTTAAGTTATCGTAAAACGATAAACCTATACATTCTGTAAATTTTAAATTTCTGTATTATTTTACTATTGACAAAGAATTTTGTCCATGCTTTATCGGATTTATTTTCTAAGAATAATAACTTATTAACTCTTAACGATGTAAACTCTTTTCACTAATAATGACGCCATCTTCATCCGCATAGACATATTCATTTGGATTCCAATCCACTTGTCCAAAGTGCAATGAAATATTTCGTTCTCCTTTTCCTTCTTTCACACTTCTATTTGGCATCGTTCCTAACGCTAAAATACCAATATTAATATTCTTTAGTTCACTAGAATCACGAACATACCCATTCACAATAATTCCTGCTAGCTTTCTTTCTTCCGCAATAGCTGCCAAATTATCACCAAGTAACGCACAATTAGTAGACGCTCCGCCATCAACAACTAATACTGTTCCTTCTGGTAATGTTTGCAATCCTTCCTTCACTAGTACATTATCATCTTTCACTTTTACAGTTGCAATTTTCCCGTGGAATTGTTCTTTCTTCCCAAAAGACCGAAAAGACTGGCGACATATTTGTAATTCCTTTTCAAATTCATCACATAGATCAGTAGTTTTCCACATCTTGTTCCCTCTTTTCCTTTTTCTTTCTACATAACATATTCTTGGCTTATTATCGTTTCCCTGTCTAATATTGCAATAATTTGTACGTGCGGGAAAAGGATACAAAAACTATTGCCTTAAGAAGCTACCTTTATTATAATCTATTTCACAGATTAAATTCAGAATATTAAAAATTAACCAAGTGAAGAAGGAGGGATTTTATGCAAATACAAACTGAGGCAAAAAAACAACCTAGTAAACCAAAGTTTAAAATGCCTGATGCGTACGTACTACTATTTTTTATTGCCTTACTTTGCGCCATTGCTACTTATTTCGTTCCTGCTGGAGAATTTAAAAGGGGCACAAACGGGACTGTTACAACAACAATACCAGGTAGCTATCATTCTGTTCCGCAATCACCTGTAGGATTTGTTTCTTTTTTTACCGCTATTGAAAAAGGAATGACACTTGCTGCCCCTATTATCTTTCTAATTTTATTTACAGGTGGAGCCATTGCAATTCTTGAAAAAACAGGTGCTCTTGACGGTTTAATCTATCATGTTATTAACAAATTTCGTAATCAGCAATTACTTTTCATTTGTATCGTTGCCGCACTTTTTTCTATTCTTGGAACGACTGGCATTATCGTTAATTCAGTTATCGGTTTTATTCCCATCGGTATCATCGTTGCCCGCACATTAAAATGGGACGCTATCGTCGGTGTAGCAATTATTTATTTAGGCACTTATGCTGGTTTTAATGCTACTATTTTATCCCCCTCACCTTTAGGCATTTCACAAAAGATCGCAGAACTTCCGATGTTTTCGGGAATTGGTTTACGCACAGCAATTTATATATCTTTTTTACTTGCTACCATTCTATATATAAATTGGTATGTAAAGCGCTTGAAAAAACCGAATAAAGGAAGCATCCTTGGCGACAACTGGTTTCCAAGTAACGCTCTTTCAAACGAAAAAGAAGCAGAGAAAAAGGAAGTTCCTTGGACGATACGTCATAAATTAATTTTACTCGTTTCAGCTTTATCATTAATTGCATTTTTAATAGGCGCTTTTCGTCTACATTGGACGGACGCAGAAATGACCGCTACTTTTATTTTCATAGCAATTACAGCCGGAATAATAGGTGGCATGAAAGTAAACGATATCGCTTCTACTTTTCTAACTGGCTGCCAAAACCTTATCTATGGTGCTTTAATTGTCGGAATGGCTCGCTGTATTTCAGTCATTTTAGAACAAGGCAAATTACTTGATACTATCGTTAACCAGCTCGCACAGTCTCTTGAAGGACAAAGCCCTGTATTTGGCGTTATCGGTATGTACGTAAGTAGTGCTGCATTACATTTCCTTATTTCATCCGGGACAGGAGAATCGGTTATTTTTATTCCGATATTAGCTCCATTAGCTGATTTCATGCACATTACACGCCAAGTTACAGTACAGGCTGTTATGCTCGGAGAAGGTGTAGTAAACTGCTTAAATCCAACTTCCGGTGTTTTAATGGGCGTTCTCGCAGCAAGCGGGATTTCTTATGGAAAATGGATTCGTTTCATGGCTCCACTTGCACTCATTTGGTTTATCATTGGACTTGTTTTTCTTATTGTTGGGGTGAATATTGAGTGGGGACCTTACTAAATACTTAACTAGATAAATAAGTACTATCGTTCCATATAAATATCTATTCTATTTCCCTCACTAGTCCTATAAAAATCATTTATTCTAGTAAAAATATAAGAAGGGATTGATCATAATGATCAATCCCTTTTATCAAAATATAATACCTTTAAAAATCTTAGTTCCAGATTTTATTTACCCATTCTGGATGATCAATAAAAGGATTGCGGTTATGTTGATATTTTGTAAAAATCACTTCATTACGCTTTCGCTCTAAATCATCGACCGGGTCTTGTTCATTCCATTTTAATAAGACAGATAGTTTCCCCATGTATGGATCTTTATTGTTATTCACTTTTTCATTTAGTTCTAAATCTATTTCGCCGTTGTCTCCCTCGTAACGAACAGCCATATAAAACAGCATTCTAGCAATATCTCCCTTTACACTATCACGAGGTTCCCAAGAATCACTATCATATTTACATTCTGTCGCTTCAGAATGATTCACACCACCATTATCAAAATCTAGATTTCCACGTGAACTATTTACAGATACATCCGTCGCTCTTAAATGATGTAGATCTGTTCCAGGTCCTGCAGTCGTTCCAAAGTCACCGTGAGATTTTGCCCAAACATGCTCTCGGTTCCAGTTATTTACTCCTGATCCATTCGTAAGTTTCCCTTGCGAACGACCAGTATATAAGAGTATCACATTATTTTTATTATTTGGATCTTCATCAGTATCTCTTAACGCTTCCCAAACCGCACTGTATGATAACTTTGTATGATTATCAATAATATTATGCAGTTCCTTCTTTAATTCTAACCCCGTTTTTCCTATTGCGTTATTATAATATGTATCGTCATAACTTTTTACAATAATCTCTTGTGCTGATGCAGGAGCTACTTCACCGTGTATAGTATCTGTGAATGATAGAGATGCAGAACCTAAAATAAAAAATGAAGATAGTGTAACCATAGCAATCTTTGTATTTCGAAACTTCATATACCCATTCCCCTTTAAAATATAATTTAAAGCTATTCACTAAAAAATGCTTTCTAACCCCCGAAGCCCATACCCCTTGTCTGTTTATTTAATACAAGACTCTACCCAGTCTGTATCACTTCTAAACTTTTTGTTTATTCACATTCCAAACAATTTCACTTTTTACAAGGAATATCCTTCTCTTATAAAGATTATTAACATATTCTTTACAACTAAAAAGTAGTTTAATATTAACTTATAAATTTAAATTTATTTATGCAATAATGCATATTTGATAATTTGTTCAAAAGCATTTAAAGAAAACTGTGCTCAAATATATAAAATTTAATATAGAAATTAAAAATCCGATGCTAATATGAATTCTTTTCTCTACAAATAAAAAAAGAATGTGTCTCACACATCCCTTTTTTTCATTCCCATTTGTAAAAGGATTCTAAATCCCTTCAAGTCTCACTATTTATTTCGTTATCTCACCAAACTGCGCTCTCGTCACTTTCGCCAAGTCATCCACTTTCAGCTCAATTTGCACGCCAATTTTCCCGCCACTTACAATGATCGTTTCAAGCGATTGAGCACTCTCATCAATGCATGTTGAAAATAACTTCTTCATCCCAACTGGTGAACAACCGCCGCGAATATATCCTGAAACTTTCGTAATATCTTTTACAGGAATCATTTCAATTTTCTTTTCACTTACTACTTTTGCGGCAGCTTTTAAATTCAGTTCCTCATCTACCGGAATAATAAACACATGATAATTTTCACTATTTCCTTGAGCGATTAGCGTTTTATATACTTCTCTCACTTCTCGTCCAATTTTCTCGGCTACTGATACGCCATCAATTTTCCCATCTTCTGGGTCATATGATATCATCGAATATTCAATTTTTTCTTTATCTAATATTCGCATCGCATTTGTTTTATCTTTTTTCATAGTGATCTCCTTAAAAGGTTATTTCATATTATTAAGTTTTATTATACACCCTTTTCCATTTCTCCTACATAACTTCACGTATATTTCAAAACTAAAAATATTGATAATTCAAAAATCATCTGATATAATTTGGAAAAACTTACGTTAAGGAGAGATTTGTAATGCGAAATTTTAATACTTCTTTCCAACTTCATCATCATACGTAACGCCGTGTATCCGAAGAAAAATTTTTCTTCGTGGGTACAGGGCTTTTCCTGTTGACCCACGAAGCGTTCATAAAGCTATGTGGGTATTTTTATACCTGCATAGCTTTTTTTAATTTGAAAAAGGAGTGATTATGATGGAAATGAGAAATGTAAAAGGAACGAAAGACTATTTACCAGAGGAGCAAGTGCTGCGAAATAAAATTAAAAGAGCTTGTGAAGATACGTTTGAACGATACGGATGCAAACCTTTAGAAACGCCGACGTTAAATATGTATGAGCTTATGTCTTACAAGTACGGCGGTGGCGATGAAATATTAAAAGAAATATATACACTTCAGGATCAAGGAAAACGTGAGCTCGCCTTACGATACGATTTAACTATTCCATTCGCAAAGGTTGTGGCAATGAATCCGAACCTCCGCCTCCCTTTTAAACGTTATGAGATTGGGAAAGTATTTCGAGATGGGCCAATTAAACAAGGAAGATTTCGTGAATTTATACAATGCGACGTTGATATAGTCGGTGTTGAGTCTGTCATGGCAGAAGCTGAACTTATGGGTATGGCGTTTGAACTGTTCCGAACGTTAAACTTAGAGATAACGATCCAATATAATAACCGAAAATTGTTAAATGGTATTCTTCAGGCCATTAACATCCCTACTGAGTTAACGAGTGACGTCATTTTGTCATTAGATAAAATCGAAAAGATTGGGATTGATGGTGTACGAAAAGATGTATTAGAGCGCGGGATTTCTGAAGAAATGGCTAATACGATATGTAATACCGTATTATCTTGTCTAAAGCTTACTATCGCTGACTTTAAAGAAGCTTTCAATAATCCACTCGTTGCCGATGGAGTAAACGAATTACAACAATTACAGCAATATTTAATCGCCCTTGGAATAAATGAAAATACGATATTCAACCCGTTTTTAGCGCGAGGACTCACAATGTATACAGGTACTGTATATGAAATCTTTTTAAAAGATAGATCGATTACATCTAGCATCGGTAGCGGCGGCCGTTACGATAACATTATCGGAGCATTCCGTGGTGATAATATGAACTATCCAACAGTCGGTATTTCATTCGGTTTAGACGTTATTTATACAGCACTATCGCAGAAAGAAACAATCTCATCTACAGCGGATCTATTTATCATCCCACTCGGGACAGAGTTACAATGCTTACAAATTGCCCAGCAATTACGTTCTACCACTTCCTTAAAAGTCGAACTAGAACTAGCAGGACGCAAATTAAAACGTGCCCTTAATTATGCCAATAAAGAGAATATCCCTTATGTGCTTATTATTGGGGAAGATGAATTTAGTACAAACACTGTTGTGTTGCGGAATATGAAGGAAGGTAGTGAGGTGAAGGTTCCGATTTCTTCTTTAAGTAATTATTTATAATACGAACCACCCTCGTTTGGGTGGTTTTTCTATTTTATAGATACCTAACAATTAGTTTACATAAAATTATTATAATATATTAAAAATACAAATAAAAAATATCCAATTACCTATTATTTTTGGTAATATATAGATATGAATTGTTTTAGGAGGATTCACTTTGAAAACCTACATTCAAGCACTAAAGTGGACTACAGGGATCTATCATCTTTTATTATTTCCTTGTTATTATGTACTTCCAAGTCTTGTTAACCTATATGGGTTACCTTTACTACTATTGATTGTTTTACATATCAATACTATTTTATTAGCTAAAAAAGAAGGCATGAATACGTACCCTCATTATATCGGTATTATCGTTACTCTAGTTGCCTTCTTTCCTTATATAGACATCTTTCTACATATGATAGCAGCCATTTTCCTTTTATTAGATGCTGCTTCTACGAATGCAAAAGAAGTGTATGATTCATAGATGGATAAAATGAAACTTTCATCCATTGAGTTTTGAAATAGGTCAGCAAAAAGGGTTTACTTTTTAAGTAAACCCTTTTTTAAATTCCCCTCCTTACTCCCGACCAATAAAAGAATATTCTGTTTAAATTTTATAAATTTCTAAACATTTATAAAACATTCAAATTAACATACATTTTAATTATGTAAAAAATCTAAGTTTTAAGGAGATGAATCCATGCTGAAAAAGTTGGTAGCAGGTGCATTATTAACTGTTTCGTCGTTAACTGGAGGACTGGGATCAGTATCAGCTAGTACCGAAAAAAATTATACGATTTCCTCTTTCGAATATGTAACTGTAGATGAAAAGACTGTTGATTCGTCTAACAAATTGAGTGCTCCATCAAAGGAAGACGTAAAAATAACGTTAGTTCTACCGAAACAAAATCAAAATGGAGACTGGTTATCTTATGGATTTTCGAGCAAAGAAAGTTTAGAGTCTTTTATTGAAAAAGATAAACAAAGGTTGAATAATCCAATCACTCCCCTTGGTGTTGGAGGAAGCGGACCTGGTAGTACAGACTTCTATAAACGCACAAATCAAGGTAGCGAGTATTTTTCTCTAAGTAGTGGTTATAAAAACTTGTCTGCTAGTTGGCAAAATCAAATTGTTTCTGTACGTACAGCAGCTCCTACTGCTAGTTATTCAACAACACTATGGGAACGTACTTCAACTGACGGATATGGAAAAGGTGTTGTTTTTAAACATGCTGATTGGTATGGTCAAACTGCAAACTTAAATAACTTTCCAACTTCAGCAGTTGAAGTTAAAAAGTAAAAAACATAGAAATAAAAGGTGTTTTCACGTATGGAAACACCTTTTATTTCTACAACTATTTCACATAACTCGTCTATACCAATTTCAACTCTTAACTATTATTTTTCGTATTCCTACTCTCCAAAACTTTCTCCATATTATGAGTTGCCCATTCCATCATTAATAGAATCACTGGACGTAGTGATTCACCAAGCTCAGTTAACGAATATTCAACTTTAGGTGGCACTTCACGGTATACTTCACGATGTATAATGCCATCAGCTTCAAGTTCTCTCAGCTGCAGCGTTAACATTCTTTGTGTGATATTTGGTTTTAATCTTTTTAATTCATTAAACCGCTTTGTACCATCTAATAAATGATACAAAATTACCCCTTTCCATTTCCCTCCAATCACCTCAACCATAGCTTCAACTGGACAAGAATATTTATTTAAAAATGGGTAATTTATATTATTTTCGTTTGGACAATCCATAATAAATCCCTTCCCTTATCAATAGTATCTTTTTTGATACTATACCACATAAATGTGCGTACTTGTATCTATGTTACTTTAAAAATATAATTTACTTACAAAAATAAATTCATGAAAAGAGGAACTTTTATGACAAATACAAACGAAATTACAAAAGAAAAGATTATGGAGGCTTTTCATTTCAGACATGCATGTAAAGAATTCGATCCTATGCACAAAATTTCAGAAGAGGATTTCAAATTCATTTTAGAAACAGGCAGATTATCTCCTTCTTCTTTTGGATATGAGCCTTGGAAATTTATTGTCGTACAAAATAAAGAATTAAGAGAAAAACTACAACCGTATTCATGGGGCGCTGGTGGGCAACTTGCAACAGCTAGTCATTTTGTTATTGTTCTTTCAAGAAACATTAAAGATATGCATTATGATGCAGAGTATATTAAATATATGATGAACGATATTATTGGATTGTCTGAAGACACTCAAAAAATTAGATATGAATTCTTCAAAAAGTTCCAGGAAACAGATTTTAACTTATTACAATCCGATCGCGCTGTATTTGATTGGGCATCCAAGCAATCTTATATCGCTTTAGGTAATATGATGACGAGCGCAGCTCAAATCGGTATTGATTCTTGTCCAATAGAAGGATTTGATAAAGAGGAAGTAGATTCTTTACTTCGTCAAGAAGGCATTATACAAGGCGATAATCTCGAAGTATCAGTTATGGTTGCCTTTGGTTACCGTAAAGAAGAGCCAAAGCGTGATAAAACAAGACAGACTATGGATACAATTGTTGAATGGATTAAGTAATATAGCACAGACAAATAATGCTCCTACTAGCTGGATACTTATACAAAAGAACTATCAGTCGTTTTTCTTATGTATGAATTTGGTTTTTCATGGAAAGATATGTTAGTATGTATACAGTTTGAGTGTTCTATTTTTAGAGTCGAACAGGAGGAGAATGAATATGTCTGATATTGAAGTTGGCGAAGTGTTTACTCTTAGTGATGAGAATAACGAAGAGCAAGAAGTAGAAGTACTTGGAGCGATGGATGTCGAAGGTGCAGAATATATTGCAGTTGCCTTTGTTGAAGATATCCAAACAGAAACTGAGGAAGACATTGATATTTTCTTTTTAAAAGTAGAAGAAGATAATGAGTTTTCATACATTGAAAATGATGAAGAGTTTGATAAAGTATCTGCTGCGTTTGAAAAGATTTTGGATGAGCAAGAGCAAGAATAGTATGAATGAAAAACACGAGGACGGATGTATATCCGCCCTCTTTTTATTTATTACTCATCCAGAGACTCACGCAGTAATTGCAGTACATCTTTCATCGCAAAAGGTCCATCTTTTTTAACATGTTCCGCAAATTCTGAAACGAGACGTAATGTTCTCACACTTTCGATTGGATGCTCTCCTGATGCACTTTCAGCTGAAAGCATAACTGCATTCGTCCCGTCCAGTACAGCTTGAAACACATCAGTCACCTCTGCCCTTGTTGGAATAGAATGATCTACCATAGATTGAAGCATTTGTGTTGCTGTAATGACATATGTATTCGTTCGATTACATTCCTGAATCATCATTTTCTGTAAAAGCGGAATGCATTGATACGGTAACTCTACTCCTAAATCGCCCCTTGCAATCATAATTCCATCTGCTTCTTTACATATATCTTGAAAATTCTCGATTGCTTCCATCGTTTCTATTTTTGCAATTACATTAGGTGACGTTTCTTTATACTGTTGTATAAAATCTCGTATTTCTTTTATATGACTAGGTTTTCTTACGAAAGAACACGCGATAAAATCAACATTCTCTTCTAAAAGAAACTGAATATCTTTTTTATCTTTCTCTGTAATAGCTGGTAAACGAACAGCCGCATCTGGTAAATTAACTCCTTTATGAGATGAGATATTGCCACCTGTTTTTACCTTCGTTTCTATTTTATCCGTACTTATCTTTTCAACAATTAATTCAACTTCTCCATCATTAATTAAAATTCTACTGCCTACTTTTACATCATTCGCAATTCCTTCATAATCAACACTCGCTTCTGTATTACTCCCTGTAACTGATTGTGTATGTAAAATAAAAGAATCTCCTGCCTGAAGTGTAATTTGCTCTCCCTTCACTTCACCTAATCTTATTTTAGGACCTTGTACATCACCCAAAAATTTAATAGAGTCATCTAATGATTTCACTAAACGAATGATGTCTTTATGACTTTCATGCGTGCCATGCGATAAATTCAGTCGAACAATTTTCATACCATTCTTTATTAACTGTGCTAACGTTTCTTTATTATTACTTGCGGGTCCAATTGTACAAATTCGATCGATTGTCATTTTTGTCACCATCCTTTTTTTAATAAGTTTCCCATATGAACTTAAAAATAACAGAGATTCTGACATGAATAGATTTAAATTTACATGAATTTCATAAAATTAAACCTGTATCCCTTGCTGGCTAAGCATTAGAAGATATATTCGCTTTTTTGCAAATGAAGACATGTTGAATCGAAAGTAAAAGAAAAGTTAAGTATGGGATAAACCATTGAGAGTTTCGAAATTTTCATATATTGTATGAATTGAGTTCGAACTCAAAAATTTAAAAAGGTGGGAAAATTAGTGAATATGAAAAAATCTTTATCGGTGACAACTTTAGGGTTAGCGGTTTTAGGTTTTGGTTTTACTAATAACGCAAGTGCTTCAGAGGTCGATACTGTAGACAAGCAGCCCGTTTTAGTTGACTTTGATACAATTCAATCAACAAAAACATCTAGTGTTCCTAGTTTGACTGTTGCAGTTGCACCTAAGAATGACTCTAACATTAGCGTATATACTCCCTTTTTTGGTAACCCATATGCAGTTGCTAAATCGAAATCAACTACGACCGAAGACTATGTTTATGCAAAAGCAAGAACTTTCAATGGCGATGGGTCATTAGTGAATACGAAAAGTAATAGTGCAAAAAAATCATCCTTTGTAAGTGCTACAGCGACCAACACAAGCATTTATTATGGAGATGATTACGCTATCGGTAATCATACCTATAAATTAAGTGGTTATAATGATGTGAATCACGAAACAAAAGCTTTCTGGTAAGAAAGAGAAAAAAGATATGCATCTTGCATATCTTTTTTCTCTAATATTTTACATATATTGAGGTGCTATTTATGAAACAAATATATATTATTTGCGGTGTTTTACTTATTTCATTACTTACAATTTATATTTTGTTCAATACTTCATTCATACAACCTCATCCACCTTCCATAGAAAATAAACGAGAGCAACAAACCAATACTGTTTCTTACGGATTGAAGGATAATCAAGGCCAACATATTAACAATGGTAGTACAATTACTAGTGAGGATAATAAAATTAATGTAACATTATCATTCGTACATACTATTAATGAAAACCGAAAATATGGATTAATTGTTCTAGAAGATTACGAACAAAAACCTTTTAAAATAGAAGATACTACTAATGAAATATCACACTATTTTTTTGATATGAAACCAAACAGTTCAATTACTACGAAAATCTCTTTACACACTTCTCCTAATGCAAGTGAATTAACCTTTTTAATAATTAAAAAACCTGAATACAAATTAAAAGATAATAACTTAAATAAAGCAGCTATTTTAGAAGATATTCTAAGTATGCGATATTCAATGCATCCTCTTCAAAAAGAAAACGAAAAAATAAAACTCTCCCTTATAGATCCAGATGCTATTTTAAAAGATGGTCTTTACGAACCATTATTTGTTACGAACCGTGAAGAGAACTTACAAACTGTCTTCTTTGAAAAGGAAGGCAAGCAATTAATTTTATCAAACGGTAATGAAACAAATGATGAAATGACTTACGCAATCGTGGCTTTTAAAGATTGGAAACAAGTTGAAATATTTAACAATAGAAAAGTCGTTTATACTAAGGTTGCACCTGAAACGAGGCAAATCTTTAATTTCACATTGCCTTCAGTGGATCAGGAAAGTAATTTGCAACTCGTCGCTTTTCCATTTCCTTATAAAGTTAGCGAAGAAGATTATATCAGTCAACAAGCATTCAGTTCCTTTCGCATCGTAATTGAAAATGAAAATAAATAAGTTATACTGTGCACATTACAACAACCAAAAAAGGCCTACTCACACGAGTAGGCTTTTGAAACTACGAAAGTTTCGTCAATAACTGATTTAAATCTTTTTTCGTTTTCGTCGTTAAAGATTTCATTTTATTAATATCAATTTTTTCTTTCTCCGCTCCTACAATTAACGGATACATACTTTGACCGATCGTTTTAGAATCCGTCGGATGTGATGCTTCTAGCTCTTTCTCAATTACATCCCACTTTTCATTAATTTGTTTACCAAGCTTATTCACTGTTTCTAATTTTGGATTAGCAGCTAACTGCTTGTCCAAGCTATCAATTAATGCCACAACTTCTTTAACGTTCGTTTTCACAGCAACACTTTTCTTCGGATCTTTCGTTGTCTTTCCATCTGAATTTGTACTTGTGCTTTGATCTGTTGTTTTCCCGCTAGTCGTTTGATCATTCGTTTTTCCTGTCGTCTCTTTTTCTTTTGTTTTTACATTTTCGTTTTGAGTTGACGTTTTGCCGTTACTTTCTGTCCCTGATGATTCTTTCGTATTTTTTGCATCCTTATCTGTTTTTTCATTTGAAGAAGTATTTGTTTCTTTTTCAGTATCTTTCGTTGTTTTTGACGCTTCATCTGCACTTGTCGTTTTTGCTTCTCCATCATTTTGCGCAGTTACTTGCTCTTTCTTTTCCGTTTCTTTATCTGCTGAAGGACTACAAGCTGCCATAGTAAGCATTGTACCAATTGTTATCGATGCGATAGCGACCTTTTTCATTTTCATATAAATCCCCCTATGTTTTACATAATTTATCCTCCCCTTTACGATTCGATTCCCCCTTAAAAAATCCCTTTTCATACGAATTATCATCTTTCCGACAGTAATCTTCATAATAATACGTACAAAAACTGATAAACTCATTTTAATATTCGAGTTTCTTCTACTTCATTTTTCTACTCGCAAGTAAAAGAAAAAGAGTATATTGTCACATTAAGAATTACTATCTTCATATGACGATATACTCTTCTATCAAATTTTTATCTTTCTTGACATTTTATTTATACAAAAAAATAAAATTTTCTTTCGTTTTTTGTTTCTCAACATTTGTTAACATAATATTTTTATGAATAACCACCATTCGAGTGAATGACTTGCCCAGTAACCCATTTCGCTTCTTCACTTACTAAAAAAGAAATTAAGCGCGCAGCATCCACCGGTTCTCCTACTTTACCTTGTGGGAACTTCCATACTAAATGATGCTTCAGCTCCTCTGTAATCCATCCTGTATTCGTCGGTCCTGGATCTACAGCATTCACTGTAATCCCCTTCTCCATCGCAACTGGTGCTACTGACTTTGTAAATGCTTCAATTGCCCCTTTCGTTGCTGCATATGCTAGTTCATCTGGCATTGGACCTACTGACTGTCCTGAAGTAAGATTAATAATACTCCCGCCCGTTTTAAGTGAATAATGTTTTATAAACAATGAACTTAATAGCATAGTAGCCCGAACATTAACTGTATAATGTTTATCCAACTGCTCTACATCTAATTCCTCAATTCTCGTATGAGTAGAATATACTGCATTATTAACTAGAATAGATGGATCACCTAACCGTTCTGATACCATATAAAACAAACGAGTTGGCGAATAAGACTGCGATAAATTGATTTCTGCCATTTCACATCGAACATCGTAACTTTCAATTTCCTTTTTCAGCAAAAAGGGTTCTTGATCACTCATTCCCCATGGCATCGCTTTATCATACTTTGGCCAGTACGTGAAAAAAATATCTATCCCCTTTTGAGCAAGCACCTTGCATACAGCTGCACCAATTCCATTCAGACGAGTTGCCCCTGTTACAATTGCTATTTTCTTCACCTTTTTCTCCTCCATCTATACACAGATCCCCTGCATGAATACAGAGGATCTATCTTCTTATTGAATATTTGACAGTATACGTTCAGCACCTAATTTTAACATTTTAATAAAGATATAATTTACAATCGTAAACATTACAAATAAAACGATAAACATAACCCACAGTCCGACATGAAGGAAGAAGTATAATACACTTACTCCCCCCACAATAATTAAAGCTATTAAAATATTAGCTAAAAAATTCCACAAAGTTGTATATCGACTTTTAAATAATTTCTGCTCTGTATCCCAATGAATATCTGCAGTTTGTGCGTCCCAGCGTGTTCCGATTAAATTAATTAATAACAACCCGTTCGCACTTAGTAAAAACCACAGTATCATAAAGACTGGAGAAATCCCAGCTACAACTGCCATCGTAATACCGAATACTGCTAAAATGATTACATTAATTAACCAAGCAGTGATTGCTTTCGCAAAAAAGATATCCGAAGCCTTTACTGGTAAATAACGATTCACAAACCAAGAGCTTCCATCTCGCGAAAATGACGTTGTTGCAATGACGTTACTACCCATTAAAAATAACGATGCACAAAGGCCAACACCAATTGCAAATCCTGTTGTCTTTGGATTGTTAATATACTCTGTAATAAACTTTAAGTTTCCATCTTGCACAAATAAAATAAAGAACAACATAATTGGCATAACGAAAGTTTGTACAATGCAATTTAAGAAAAATTGTGGTGTACGGAATAACGTTTTAAATTCTTTTTTCACATACGCTTTTAAATGCGAACTTTGTACTGTTGATTTCTGTAAACCTTCCGCCGAAATAACTTGTTTCTTTGCTGTACTCGTTGAAAGTCCAATAACCCCTTTTAAATATGTACGCTCTGCAATGTAATAAAACA
Organism: Bacillus cereus group sp. MYBKT14-1; assembly: GCF_051915185.1. Lineage (NCBI taxonomy): Bacteria > Bacillati > Bacillota > Bacilli > Caryophanales > Bacillaceae > Bacillus > Bacillus cereus group sp. MYBKT14-1. The sequence continues at coordinate 299,412 of NZ_JBQAEF010000004.1, forward strand.
ACACAAAAAATACAAATGAAATAACTGCAAAGATTATTACATATAAAGGTCCCTTCCAATTTGCATTTTCTACTAATGCTACTGCTCCAAAATATGTAGTTGGAAAATAGTTTGTCATTTGTACTAAAAGAGAAGACTGGTTGTTTGCAAGGTAATCCGCAATTGCATCTTCAGAAAACGAACTTTTATTTTTCCACTGCAAAAATACGTTAATTCCTACAATAAATAGTATACTTACGATTCCAATAAATATATTTCCTCGGTCTTTATTTTTCGCTATATTTGTATACCTCATAATAACTGTCATCAGTAACGAAGCTAGTACTAACGGCACAATTGGGAAGAGTAAGTAAATAAAAATCATATATATATAATATGTAATAAATGCGCCACTTTTTAAACCGTACGTAATGAAGATTGGTAATAAAATAAATGAACTCATTACGTATTGTGTAATTAATACCGTTAAAAATTTTGCCGAAATAATTTGCGCTGGTTTTAATGGTAATGGTAATAACATTTCAATGTCATTGCTGTAGTAAAATACAGTTAAAATGTTCGTTATACTCATTAAAAATACCCATATACTCGCAATCGCAAGTCCCATTGCGATAATCATTCCTGGATCTTGCCCTAAATGTATCATTCCCTCATACATTGCATGCGTGATAGAACCAAACAGTAAAAAGCCGACAAATAAAATAGCTGCAAATGAAAATACATACGCCCATCGCTTCTTCTTATCTGTTATAAAATCTGCATAATTTAATTTCAATAATACTTTCGTTAACGTCCAAATTTTACTCATTGCCCGTCATCTCCAAGAACATTTTTTCAAGTGATTCATTGGATTTAAAATGATCTCTCATTTCATCTAAATTTCCTTTAAACTGCAAATTCCCCTTATTAATAATAGCAACCCGGTCACATATTTTTTCCGCTACTTCTAATACGTGTGTAGAGAAAAATACAATCTTTCCTTTATCCGCATGCTCTCTCATCATTTCTTTTAAAATATATGCAGATTTCGGATCAAGCCCAGTTAATGGTTCATCTAAAATCCATACATCTGGCTCATGTACGAGCACACCAATAATAACGATTTTTTGTCTCATACCGTGCGAATAACTTTGAATTTGATCAGATAAAGCATTATAAAGATCAAACTTCTTCGCTAAAGACTCTATTCGTTCTTGTCGTACTTCTTTCGGCACTTCATACATATCGGCCATAAAGTTTAAATATTCAATTCCTTTTAATCGTAAAAACATATCTGGACTATCTGGTACATAACCAAACGTCTTCTTCGCTTCCATCGGCTCTTCCATAATATTTTTTCCGTTAATCGTAATAGTCCCTTTGTCCACCCCGTGAATGCCAGTAATCATCTTAATTGTCGTTGATTTACCCGCACCATTCGGTCCTAAAAATCCAAAGATTTCGCCGCTAGGTACAGATAAACTTAAGTCTTTTACTGCATAGGTAGACCCATTATAACTTTTTGACACATTCGTAATTTCAATCATTCCATCCAATCCTTTCCTTAATTACCAAATAACTATATTGATATTATAGCATACTTCTATTTTTAGATTTTTGTATTTTTCAGTTTTTTAACCTTTGAAATAAATATACAGACCTAATCCAACAATCAAAACGACAGCTAGTATAATATAAATCATCGTAAGCCTTCTAATATTCCCCTTTGTCGCTTTACTATAGTTTGCATCACCCTTTCGCCCAATTAACACCGTCGCGACTACAGTAATGACTACAAGTAATACAACGATCATAATCCAATTTAGCATACCTTCCTCCCCCTCCTTACAACCATTTTACAATATTATCCTCTTTGTTTCGCAGCATATTTCCTCTTTTTACTATTATTATGAAGCAAACTGGAAAACTATTATTACCATTCCTATCCAATTGTGATATATTTGTAACATAACGTGACTTATTTCTAACAACGTAAGGAGGACCTATCATGAAAACAACTTGGATAAAATATTTAGGATTTCTCGGTTTCTTCGGTTTCCTCGGATTTTTTTATGAAAAAGGATTGTTTACTATGTTCTGTTTCTTCTCCTTTTTCACATCGTATAGAACAGTTCAACACGATGAACTGTTTGAACAAATTGTCAATAAATCGTGCCGCAATGCATTTATCGTTACGTTACTAACTACCGCAATCATTATGTTTATTGAAATGTTATTTCCAAACCCGGCGCTACAAGAAATTGATATCGCTCTTATTTTCGGCACACTCATTCTTACATTCGGTTTTTCTATGTTCTTTTATGATAAACCTGTTGATGAAATGGAAGATGCACCATGGCGTTCGTAACGAAGATAAAAGAATACCGCGCAAAATTGAACATGACACAAGAAGATTTAGCGAAGAGCGTTAGTGTGCGACGTGAAACAATTAGTCATCTCGAAAAAGGTAAATACAATCCTTCCTTACAACTTGCTCACGATATAGCGAAGGCACTACATAGTACGATTGATGAGATTTTTATTTTTGAGGATAAATAAAAAATACCGTCATTCTTTCCAAGAAGAATGACGGTATTTCTCATTGATTATCCATATAAAACCGCATGAAATACGCCTAATAGTAAGTATTGATCCTCCATGTAATCTCCATCATATGCATTCATCTCGATGTAATACATATCTTCCTCAAGACGAATATTCCAATCTGCAATTACATAGCCCTTTCGTAATAATTTTCCCATTCCAAATGAAGTTTTATGAACAACATATTCTTCTGCCTTATATGTAAAGGTAAATAAGAAATTTGCATCCAATAACTTTCCGTCACATACAAGTATTTCATGCTCTGCATCATGATTATCTTTGTACGTTACTAAAATCTTTCTTTGGCGCTGCCTACTTACATCCTTTGCAATGACGCGAATATTGCCCTTACTATCCTTTATTTCATAAATGATATTACTACCAATTTTCGGAATGAAGTCCAGCACTCTCATCAACGTATTTTTATAATAACCCCGTACTACGCCTACTTGCTCACTTCCATTATAAAACTCTATCGGCGTCGTATCTGCTTTGCTATCACACGGTCGTTTGTAAGAGAGCTGCATCATTCGCTCTCCTCTTAAGTACTGATCAAACGTCACAGGATATTCTATCATGCGCAGTTCTTTATTTAACTCATACAAATAGCGTTGAACACTCTCTATTAATGTTATAGTAGCTATACGCTCTTGAAGTTCAAATTCTTGCCAGCTGGAAAAAACATTCCATTGATTATGATCCTCTTCGTAGAAGAAACTAAGAATTACCTCTTCACGGTCAGCCGTTTCATATTTCATAGGCACGTTCTGCCCATGTTGAACTTGTTCCATCCACTGACCTAAATAAATCCCCAGCTCTGCAACCTTCATACATGATTTTTGAAAAAATACGCTGTCACTCGCGCAAATCGTTACATCTCCTTCGATAAAGCCCTTTGAATAAGCATCATACCGTGGCTCATCCTTCTGCGGGAGATTCTTGTCTAACTCAAATAAAAACGTTAACATCCTTTATTCACCTCTAGTTGTTACACTAATCATACATGACATCGCATCACGCTAGGAAACTATTTATATACGCATATTTAATTCACGCATTATAACACGTGAATGACCTTGTATAGTAGCTCTATTTTTTTGTTCTATATCTTAGTATATGAATTTATATGAGCAATTTTTCAAATATATCTATCGCAACTTACAATATATCAACGATTTTTCAAATATATCTATCACAACTTACAATATATCAACGATTTTTCAAATATATCTATCACAACTTACAATATATCAACGATTTTTTCAATATATCGATTTTTCGACAAATATCAGCACAATTAAAATGAAGCTACCTTTTCTTCCGCCACTTCTACAATTTCTAAAATTTGTAGCAGACTCTCCACTTCATAAGTCGGGTTAACATCTGTCCCGTTTTCTTTCAAACTCGGATTATACCAACACGTATCAATGCCGTAATCTTCTCCGCCTTTCATATCAGAAGTTAACGAATCTCCAACCATTAGTACGCTTGATTTATCAGTAATCCCAAACTTCTCAAACGCATAATCAAAAATCTCACGTGCTGGTTTTTGATGACCAACTTCTTCAGAAATAATAATGTGATCAAAGAAATTACATAAAGGCGAATTTCCGATTCTTGATTGTTGCACCTTCGTATATCCATTCGTAATAATACCTAACTTGCAATCTTGTAGATTTTCACATAATTGTACTGCGCCTTCTATAAGATGTACTTCCTTCCCTAAATTTTCAAGGTATACATCACTAAATTGCTGCGCATCTACGTCTATATTATGCATTGCAAATAATTGTCTAAATCGCTCTACGGCTAATTCACTTAGCGTAATCATTTTATTTTCTAAATCTCTCCATAATCCATTACTAATCTCTTTATAGCTTGCAAGATAATCATTATACCCTGTAGGCATATCAAACTGTACAAACGCATTATGCAATGCGTGTCTTTCCGTTTCAGGGAAATCTAATAATGTATCATCTACGTCGAATAATATAACTTTGTATTTCATGATGTTCTCCTCAATTCCTATTTTAAAAGCTTCGTTCTCATTGCTTATAAATTTTTATATATTTCGTGATGAAGCGCTTTAACCCGCTCTTTATAGAATACACCTTTATCTTTTATTTTCAAATGTGCTATAAATAAGTTTGCTAGCATGACTGCTGTATCTAGTCTATAAAATAAACTAACAATATGAGGAGTAACATTAAAGATACTATCATTCTTATATCCATCTTTAAATTCATCCCAACTAACCTCATTTGTTTCAGCTATTCTCATAAGCTCCAGCAATGGATGACCAATTAAAGCGTTATCCCAATCAAATATTGCTTTAACTTCTCCATTATACCCGATTAAATTGGCTGGTCGAATGTCCATATGTAATAAACATTTTACATGATCTGCTGTACTAAGAATATATTCAATTGTTTTTGTATTCGGAAGATTGATTTTACAGTTCGTGATTGTATTAAACCCTTCTATCCGTTTCACAATTCGTTCTGCTATATACTTACTAATGGGCTCTCTAATATTTTGTTTGTAATACAAACCATCAATTGGCATACTATGAAGCTTGCTCACTAACTCCCCTATTTTGCATGCGGAAATTGGCGTACGATCAGCATACACACAATCCGAAATTAAAAAATCAAGTTCGGTTGAAAGATGCAATCCGTGTATCCTTGGTACTGGAATACCCTTTGAATGACAATACTTAGACAGCTCCGCTTCCTTTTGCAACGAAATCCGACTGTTAAATAAGTCTTCATTTATATTTTCCACTTCTCTTTCCCACGGTACTCGAAATGCTAAAGACCCCTTTTCTGAATCTCCTTGAAAAACAATATTTTGCACTCCCGTTCCAATCACCTTTAAATCTTGAATAGCTAGTTCCTTATACTCTTGACTTAGTATTGTTGCCAGCTTTTCTCTTAACCCCTCTGCTTTTACACGTGTATAAATCATTTTATCCCCCGATTCTTAAGTTCTTTTCATCCATTTTCTCCTCGGTGCACAACATCCTCATTAACAAAATTATAGCAACAATAGTAAAAGGAGGCTAATCCGCTCAGCCTCCTTTTACTTATTAGTCTTCTAGTAATAACTCTTTCATTTCCTCTAACGACTCTTTCGTAAAGCCAAGGGCCCTTTCAGCGTATGCTTCAACTGATCCGTATTGCTTTTGAATTTCACCAATCGCAGCTTGCAAGTATTCAGCACGTGCTTCAAACATTGCACCTAATATCGCTCTGCTCTCATCGTTTTGTAATTTCGCACCTAAAAAGGCCATCATTTTTTCATTTAGCTTTTCACGGAATCCGTTACTTAGTAAGTAGTCTTCCATTACTGTTTTTTCTGGTACACCTAGTAAAAGTAGTAATAATGCTGAACCAAATCCAGTACGATCTTTTCCAGCTGTACAGTGGTTTACTAACGGTAAGTTTTCCGGGTTTTGCGCTAAGTTTAAGAAGCTTACGAATGCCTCGTTACCACTTACGAAATCTTGATTCATTTTCACAAGATACTCACCTGGTTTTCCTAACATAGAAAGGTCACCAACTTGGAAAAACTCATTTATATTTAAGTCTTTCGCTAAGTCTTGCATAACTGGTAAGCACACTTGACGAGCACCTGTAATCTCAGGATTTGGCTTATGCTTTACCTCAAAGTCTGTACGATAGTCACAAATTAACTTTAAACCAGACTTTTGTAAATAGTCGATATCCCACTCTGTTAGTCCTGCTAATTCTTCAGAACGGTATAATTTGCCCCATTTCACTTTACGTCCATCTGTCGTTTCATATCCACCCATATCACGGAAGTTAAACGCACCTTGTAATGGCAATCTACGCTCAGCTACTGACACTGCTTGTCCATTACTTCCTACTAGTCTAAAATATGGACGTTCATTTTCACTCGGGTTTTCAATTGTATATGATAATCCTCCATTTACAGTTGCAAGTAACTCTCCATTTTCTTCAATATGATCTGGTGAAGTACTCCAATAAATGCGAACTTCTTCTATATTATTTTCCCACTTTATTTGTAACGTATTGTCTTCATTTCTTTCTACAGTTGCTTGTAGCCAATGTCTTTGCTGCTCCATTCTTTCACCAACGCTTTCTCTTATAATCGAATCTTACCCTATTGTATTATGGGAATATCCATTTTGTCGTTCTCATTTTTCTTTTTATCTTACAAACAGGCGAAAAGTTCTTTTACTTGTTCAAAATTTGTACATGGATTACCGCGAAATACGTATGCGATTTGTTCATTACCTAAATCTTCGTATACAACTGTTCCGCGATTAGGGTGCGAATAAAACTCTAACCCGTTTATAATTTGTTTTGGGCCATAGTTCATTGTCCATGAAGAAATAGGATAATACGCTTTGTTTTTATGTCTACAAACCCAAAGTGCATATAGTTTATTAACTTCGTCCCAGTATACATACTGCGTTTCGTCATTTCCGAAACCGACCGATTCAAGTTTCCAATTTAGTTTTTCATGAATTAACAAATTTACATAGGATACGTCATCTGGAGCATTCCACTCTCTACATCTTCCTATCTCACCCATTTCACTTCTCTTCGCTTGAAAGCTTAATAAGTGAAATGATGTATGTAATATCGTTTTCCCAAGCTCCATATTTACTGGTTGTAATTCAAATAGAAATCGTTCCATTTCGTCTTGGTTTACATATCCATGATCAACAGAAATTTCAACTTGTGTTTTCCATATAGATGTAACGTAACTTTCTTTTCCTTTATAATTTATACCTTTCCAATACACAAGCCCTTTATATTGAAAACAATCTCCTTTTGCTTGAGAAATACAGCTATCCGGAAATACTGGTTCCATTATATCGAGAAAAAATTCCTTTACTCGAAACATCCCAGTTGGAGTAACAACCTGAAACCAAAAAGTTCCCCACTTTTCACCTTCATAACGTTCTGAAACTTTTTCAACATTCCAGCCTTCTAACAATACATTTGGATACAATAACACGAATGAATGCATGGATTGCTTTAACATATATAGTCCCCTCCCGCTATACGAGTTCGAGAGTATACATCATTCATCCTCCTAAAACTTTCTTACATATCTCTCAGTTGAACTAAACAACTGACATCCATTCTTTTCAAAAACATCCTTCATCCACTCATTTTGCATATTTGTCTCACCAATATAATAAGATGCACCTATTTCCTTTAAGACAAACATCGCACCTGCAAATAATGCGGCTTCATATCCCTTATTACGCACATTTGGAGTAACTGCGAAGTACATAAGTTTTCCTTCTTCTAACGTACCTCTTTCAATATGCGGGATTACAATTCCTATCGGCTTTTCATCGACACTCGCTGTTAAGCAATGTTCTTTCCATTGCTCACCAATTTCTTGTAGCATCATGTGCACAAATTGATCATGAGCGACTGGTTCTCCCGTCGCTTCATTCCACAGTGAATAAAAAGCCTCTTCTCCAACTTCTTCAATAAGCTTAAAATCAATTTCACTTTCTACATCTTCTACTTCGTATATATCTTTAAATACAATCATGTTTTCAGTAACATATTCAAATGAATACGTTTCAAAACATTTTTTATACACATCATAATTTGGACTTTTTGAAGAGATTTCAAAATGTAGTTTTTCTAATCCATCTTTTTCAGCTTCAGCAACGTAATATTGCACCATCTCTTCTAATTGCTCTTCTGTAAAAACCTCTGCATTATTTTCTTTTATCATAATAGAAGAAGCACTTCTTCTTATTTTAAAATGTTTTTCTAACTGTTCTATCGTCGTCATATTCTTCCCTCATCTATATCATACTCGAATTTCTAATCGTTCTCCTTGCATGAGCAGGATTGTCCTTGAATATATAGAATACTAGAAAAGATCGCATCTTTAAAGTGCGGAGGAGGTTCTCCATTGGATATTACAGCATTGCAACAACAGTTAGAGCTTATACAACAAAATGACTATACGCAACTGCAACATATAGACGTAAATGAGTTAACTTTGAACATGCTTCAGTATATCGGAACGACTGATAGCTACGTTCGTTACCAACTTATATATAAATGTTTTGCGCATTTCATTCATCATGAATTCCTTATGGACGATCAGCTGAAATTACTTCTGCAAACTTGTTTAAGTGATGAGTATTTATATTGTGACATTTACTCCCCACATACAGATGGGGTTTTCACACGTTCTTACACTGTTTCGTTAATTGCGTTAATACTCCAATTCGCTAATTCGCACTACTTTTGTACAGAGGAGGATATTGAAGAAATAAAAAATAAACTCATTACATACACAAACTTAGAAACGGATTTTCGGGGCTATATTGAAAATAAAGGATGGGCTCATTGTCTTGCTCACGTATCTGATGCCTTTACTGAAATTGTTCATAATACGTATACAACTTTTGAATGGTACGAGGAGTTAATTCATTGTTTATTAAATAAAATCTTTATTCCATCTGATCTTTTTCATAATAACGAAGATGAGCGCATCGTTACTCCATTACTAGCAATGCTGTATCATGATTTTCCTCAGAACGATTTAATTTCTATTATTCATAAAAAAATAAAAAGGCTTCCTCAAATTAGAAAACGCCTTTCGCTTAATGAGTATTGTATTTTATGTGCTAATATTAAAACCTTTTTACGCACATTATTTTTCAGAACGAAAGATGACCATAACTTAGCCTTTACAGCACGTAAAACAGAAAGAATGTTAAAAGAACTTCCTAACTATTATTAAATACAAGGAGCAATGACATGGGTTATATTGAAGATATGAGAAATCTAGTAGGAAATCATCCACTTATTCTAATAGGATCACACGCCATTATAGTAAATGAAAAAGGTGAAGTATTGCTGCAACTCCGTACAGATTTTAACCGCTGGGGCATTATTGGCGGTGCCTTAGAATATAACGAAACATTAGAAGACGCTTTAAAGCGAGAAGTGTTTGAAGAAACTGGACTTATTATTAAAAATCCAGAACTATTCCGTACATACTCTGGACCAGATTACTTTCAAATCTATCCAAACGGCGATCAAGTACACGGTGTACTCGTTGTTTATATTTGCCGAGAATTTTATGGTGAACTTGTATGCGATCAAAGTGAATCAAAAGAACTACGCTTCTTTTCACTTGATGAATTACCTAATAATCTTCCTCCTGTTATCGAGAAGATTATTACAGATTATCTAAAAAAATAAGGGAACGCTTAACGTTCCCTCTCAAATCCAATCCGTTTTTTAATTTCTGCTAAATTTATCTTCGCAATAGCGCGTGCCTTCTCAGCACCGTTTTCTAATGCTTCATATAATAAATCCGGCTCATTCATATACATTGCGTACTTTTCACGAGGTCCAGCTAACTCTCGATCTACAACGCGAAACAACGCTTTTTTCACATCGCCCCATCCGATTCCAGTCTCATATTTTTCACGTAATGACTGTACTTCGTCTTCTGTCGCAAATTCTTTATAAATTGTAAATAAGGTTTCTAGTTCTTTCGGTTCATTTGGAAGTGAAGAATCTGTTTTGATTTTAAATATTAATTTTCGTAGTTTTTCTTGCTCTGCAAATAATGGGATTACATTTCCGTAACTTTTACTCATCTTCCTTCCATCAAGACCAGGTAAAATAGCTCCTTCTTCTTGCACTACATACTCCGGTAGTGTAAATGTCGTGCCAAATGTATGATTAAAATACGTCGCAATATCACGCGCAATTTCAATATGCTGAATTTGGTCTTTTCCGACAGGTACATGTGTAGCTTGAAATAGTAATATGTCGGCTGCCATTAAGATCGGGTACGTATATACCCCCATATTCACTCCTGCATCGACCTCTAACCCTGCTTCTTTATTTTGCTCCACCTTCGCTTTATACGCATGAGCACGGTTCATAAGACCTTTCGGAGTTAGGCAAGCTAAAATCCAAGCTAATTCTAGAATTTCCGGTACTTCTGTTTGCCGATAAAAAACAACATCTTCACCAAGTCCAAGTGATAACCAAGTAGCTGCTACCTCTTTCGTATAACTGCTGAACTTTTCTGAATCATGCACAGCATTTAATGCATGATAATCAGCTATAAAGTACAATGCTTTTCCTTCATTATTCTTTGACATTTGTAATGCAGGTTTAATCGCACCAATATAATTCCCTAAATGCGGATAACCTGTCGGCTTAATTCCTGTTAACATTATTTTTTCACTCACACTAACTCCTCCTTTCGCAAAATAAAAAGAGCCCCTCATCCTTAAAAAAGGACGAGAGACTCCCGCGGTACCACCTTAATTAGCTATCATTAGCTCACTTCATACTTCAATAACGTGAAGTAACCGTCTTTACCTACTCATTTCAGTTAGAAGCTCCAGAGTCCATTCCATATTCATCCCTTACTGATTTCCACCACATATCAGCTCTCTGAAAAGTTTCGAATATGTACTCTTCTCTTTCATTGCTTTTTCGTTATTTTTTACAGTTTATCACATTTCACTTCCAAACAAACCCTAATTTTCTATTTTATATAGCAGGAATTTCCACTTCAATTGTCTAATGTTATATAGGTTTGTTGAAATATTCGAAACAACTTTGGAGGTTTTTTCATGGTAAAATATATATCAATTTTAGGTTCAACAGGATCCATCGGCACATCTGCATTAGATGTCGTTTCAGCTCATCCTGAACATTTTAAAATCGTCGGTTTAACCACAAATTATAATATCGATCTTCTTGAGCAACAAATCAAAACGTTTCAACCTCGTATTGTAAGCGTTGCGACAAAAGACTTAGCAGACAAGCTTCGTACGCGTATTTCAGCAAATACAAAAATCACACACGGGACTGATAGCTTAATTGCAGTAGCTACTCACCCTGATTCAAATCTTGTATTAAGCTCTGTTGTAGGTGTTTCAGGATTACTTCCAACAATTGAAGCATTAAAAGCGAAGAAAGATATCGCTATTGCTAATAAAGAAACTTTGGTTGCAGCTGGACATATCGTAACTGAACTAGCGAAAAAAAACGGATGTCGCTTAATTCCAGTAGATAGTGAGCATTCAGCTATTTTCCAATGTTTAAACGGAGAAAATAATAAAGAGATTGAGAAGTTAATTGTAACAGCTTCCGGTGGTGCTTTCCGTGATAAAACACGTGATGAAATGCAAACATTACAAGCAAAAGATGCTTTAAAGCACCCAAACTGGTTAATGGGCGCAAAACTAACGATTGATTCTGCCACATTAATGAATAAAGGGTTCGAAGTAATGGAAGCGAGATGGCTATTTGATATTCCATATGAAAAAATTAATGTAATGATTCATAAAGAAAGTATCATTCATTCTTTAGTAGAATTTATTGATGGATCAGTTATGGCACAGCTCGGTGCTCCTGATATGAGAATGCCGATTCAATATGCGTTTCACTATCCTACTCGGCTACCTTCTTCCTATGAAAAATTAAATTTATTAGAAATCGGTAGTTTACATTTTGAAAAACCAGATTTAGAGAAGTTCCCTTGTCTACAATACGCATATGAATGTGGCAAAATCGGTGGTACTACTCCCGCTGTATTAAATGCAGCAAATGAAATTGCGAATGCGCTATTCTTAAAAAATGAAATTGCCTTTTTCGATATTGAAAAAACAATTTACAAAACAGTTGAAGCTCATCATAACGTAAAAGATCCTTCACTAGATGCTATATTAGAAGCGGATCAATGGGCGCGCCAATATGCAAATGAATTGTTAATAAAAAAGCGCTAAAACAGTTCCCACTGTTTTAGCGCTTTTTTTCACGTATTCAACTTAACAAATCTATAACCGTGCGTAACTAATACTTTTAATATCGCATATCCTGGAATGGCTAAAATAATGCCCATAATCCCGAATAAGTTTCCGGCAGTTAAAATGATAAAAATGATAGTAATCGGGTGAATATCTAACTTTTTACCCATGACTTGCGGAGAAATAAATTTACCTTCTGCTAATTGTACAACCATCATAACGATAATTACTTTTAACACCATTGCTGGCGAGTCGATAAATGCGATAATTAACGCTGGTGTAATCGCGATAATTGGTCCTACGTACGGAACGATATTTACAATCATCGCTAAAATCGCAAGTAATACCGCATATTTAATACCAATAATAAGATAACCAATTAATAGCATAATACCGATAAACAAGCTCACGATAATTTGTCCTCTAATATACGAGCTAATCGCATAATGCATATCATCTAGTATTCTCATTGCTGCTGGTTGTCTTTGCTCTGAAATAAACTTTAAAAAGTGATTCGGCAATTGCTCACCATCTTTTAAAAGATAGAACAATATAAATGGAACCATTACAAATGTCAAAACAACCTCTGTAACAGTACTCAAAAATCCAGTTACATTCCCAGTTACTGATGATAATGACTTTGTAAAATCAACTGTGTATTCTTTTACCATATTCGCAACATTAATATTTAAATTCTCCTGAATTTTACCGAGTAAATTACTTTCCCCGAATCTACGTGCTGCTTGTTCAATCTCATGGCCAAAATACGGTAAGTTATCAATTAATGCATCAATTTGATCTTTAATAATAGGGATAACCGTTACAACTAAAAATACAAATAATCCTAGTACGATTAAATATATGGAAGCTATCGATACGATTCTTGAAACACCTTTCTTTTCTAAAAGCGAAACGAATGGATGCAAAATATAAAATAGCACGCCTGCTAATAGTACTGGGAAGAAAATTGTTTTTAAAAATACGATAAACGGTGTAAAAACAAATGATATTTTTGTTAGCAATAAAATATTAATGAACAATAACGCAAATCCAAGTAATACCGCCAAATAATTTTGTTCTCTAAAAAACTTTCTTAACTTATCTCTTTTTCTTATATTTATTTTCTCCAATGAAACCACCTCTTCGAATGATGAAAAGCCCTTATTCAGGGCTCTTCATCATAATCTATATCTCTATTTCTTTGCAGCTTTCACTACAAATGATACAATAAGAATTAACACGATTGCACCTAATAATGCCGGCACGACATGAATCCCACCAAATGATGGCCCAAAGGATCCAAATAATCTACCACCTAACGAAGCACCTAATAGACCTGCGATAATATTTCCGAACATACCACCTGGGAAATTTTTACCGGTTATAGAACTAGCAATTGCACCTATAATAGCACCAACTATTAATGTGATAATCCATCCCATTTTTAGTCCTCCATTTCTATTATAGTTTGTATGATTCAATACAAACATATGTATTTATCATTGCTAATCATATTTCACTATAGAAATATATTTACTACTATTTTACATATGGAGATACATATATTATATGCAAAAAAGAAAAATATTGTCAAACTAACCCATAAAGCAATTATATTCATATACCATATTTAAAGGAGGCTTCATTATCTATGATTCTTAAGTTAAATTCCACTTCTTTTGAAGTAGCAACCTCCATTTTACAGGTTCAAATTCCAGCTTATAAAGTTGAAGCAGACTACTTGAATAGTACTGCCATACCTCGTTTATATGATACTGTAAACGATATTCAAAATTGCGTTGAAACATTCTATGGATATTTTTCTGAAAATAAACTTGTCGGTTTTATTTCTTTTGTACAAGAAGAAAAACTAATCGATATCCACAGGTTAGTTGTATCGCCCGATTTTTTTCAAAAAGGAATCGCAACGAAACTCCTAATTTATATATTTAACATGTTTCCCTCTTCAATGACATACATTGTACAAACAGGTAAAGCGAATACCCCTGCTATTACTTTATATAAAAAACACGGATTCATTACAGTATCAGATACAATACTTCCTGACGGTATGATTCTTACGCAATTAAAAAAGACAGAATACACAAAATAATTTGACTCGTTCGCTCCTTTATGTTATCTTTTACTTTATAAAACCTTTTGCTGAGTCCAAATTTTGGAGCGGGGGAACCATTTTTGTAGCTATGCTACTTGGGGCGAATCTTTTTTAAGTAGGGAAACTCTCACTTCCCGAGTCCGACAGCTAACCTCGTAAGCGTAATGGGAGAGGAAGGTGCTTTTTGCCTATGTTACACATTTTGCCTCCTTAATTATAAATATGGGATCGATATCAAATAGTCACCTATATTTATAGAAAAGGAGAATGTATTATGTTACGTTTATCTGATCACGCAATTAAAATGATGGAGCAAAGACTCCGGATTGAAAAACAACGCACATATCAAGCAAATAAAGTTGTAGATAACTTACATCACAAATACTTCTTTCAGCATATTTTTCAACCGAAAAGATAAAGAAACGGTTCATTTAACATTAAAAACACAAGGTGTGTCTAAAAAGACATTCCTTGTGTTTTTTATTTTTCTTATAATATTCTCACTACATTTAAACTTGCCGTAATTGCACCTGCTATGGTCGTTACATGCCCTACACCTAATGGACCATTTTGTAATACTAACGTTGAATTAGCACTCGTTACATTCACAAGAAGTGTATTTGAAATGGCTGGTTCGATTACTACAGTTGATGTCGTTACGTTTTGTATAAAACTCCCTGTTAGTTGCGTTCCATTTAATAGCAATCTCACAGATACTGTCTCATTCCCACCAGTCGCGTCCCCTTGGAAATAGTAGCTTACTAAATATATTCCTGGCGTCGCTACTGTGACTGTCGTAGCACTAGTTAACGATACACCAGTTCCATATACAGTGGATCCAGAATTAATTGGGATAGTGGCATTTGCCGCAATTGTACTTGTTGATGTAGAAAAGAAATATCCGCCACCTGTCGATATAGCAGATGATCCTGTTGCCCCTGTCAAGCCAGTAGGACCCGTGGCACCTGTTGGGCCTGTTACTCCCGTTCCCCCTGTTGCTCCAGTTATTCCTTGTATGCCTTGTATTCCGGTCGGTCCAGTTGCACCAGTCACTCCCGTCGGGCCGGTTGCTCCCGCCTGCCCTGTTATCCCTTGGGGACCTTGAATTCCTTGTAGACCTTGGGGACCCGTTTCTCCCGTCGGGCCGGTTGCTCCCGCCTGCCCTGTTATCCCTTGGAGACCTTGGATTCCTTGTAGACCTTGGGGACCGGTTACTCCCGCCTCGCCTGTTGCTCCCGTTGGACCCGTTTCTCCTTGTGGTCCTTGAATTCCTTGAGGACCTTGGGGACCCGTTTCTCCAGTTGGACCTGTTGCTCCCACCTGCCCCGTTGGACCTGTCGAGCCGGTTACCCCTTGGATTCCTTGAGGTCCAGTCGGGCCGGTTGGACCAATCGGACCTTGGATTCCTTGTATCCCTTGAATACCCTGTGGGCCGGTTGGACCTTGTATCCCTTGTATACCTTGAATTCCTTGTGGGCCAGTTGCACCTGTTGTACCAGTCGGGCCCTGTGGACCTTGCACCCCTTGTATTCCTTGAGGACCGGTTGGGCCTATACTTCCTTGTGGTCCTTGAATACCTTGTATTCCTTGAGGACCCGTTGCACCTGTTATACCACTCGGACCTTGTACGCCTTGCACTCCTTGAGGTCCGGTTGGGCCTTGAGGACCTTGGATTCCTTGTAGCCCCTGTAAACCAGTTGGACCTGTCGCTCCCCTTACTCCTTGCTCACCTTGTATGCCTTGTATCCCTTGAGGGCCGGTTGGACCGATTGGCCCCTGTGCCCCTTGCACTCCTTGTGGCCCAGTCGGACCGGTTGGGCCGATTGGGCCTTGGATTCCTTGTAGACCTTGGGGACCTGTCGGGCCGGTTACTCCTTGTATCCCTTGTGGACCTTGAATACCTTGATCACCCGTTGGACCTGTTGCCCCCATTGGTCCCTGCACTCCTTGCAAACCTGTTAAACCGGTTGCTCCTGTTGGACCCTGTATTCCTTGCACTCCTTGAATCCCAGTCGCTCCTGTTGCTCCGGACGCCCCGGTTGCCCCGGTTGCTCCCGTCGGACCGGTTGGACCTCCTGGTGACCCTGCTGGGCCGGTTGGACCAGTTGGACCTCCTGGTGGACCAGTTGGACCAGTTGCTCCAGTCGGGCCAGTTGCAGAACCTGTCGGACCAGTTATCCCGGTGGCTCCTGTTGGGCCGGTTGGACCTGGATCACCTTGTAAACCGGTTGGACCAGTCGGACCCATTACACCTTGCACTCCTTGTATTCCTTGTATTCCTGTTGGACCTACCTGCCCCATTTCTCCCTGGGGACCTTGTAAACCTTGAACACCAGTTATCCCTTGTGGACCCATTGGTCCTTGCTCCCCTTGAATTCCTTGAGAACCAGTTGGCCCTGTTGGACCAATCGGACCCTGTATTCCTTGTATTCCGGTTACACCTTGTAAACCACTACCTCCTAAATTCCCTTGCACACCTTGTATACCAGTATTTCCAGTTGGTCCAGTCGGACCAATTTCCCCTTGCACTCCTTGTATTCCTTGTATTCCTGTTGGGCCGGTTGGACCGATTTCTCCTTGCATTCCTTGTATGCCTTGTATTCCTGTTGGACCTGTTGGACCGATTGGACCAGGAATTCCTTGTATCCCTTGAATACCAGTTGGACCAGTCGGACCTCTTTCGCCTTGTATTCCTTGAACACCTTGTATTCCCTGTGGACCTCGTTCTCCCATAGGCCCTTGATTACCTTGAGAACCTTGTGGTCCAGTTAAACCAGTTGGGCCGGTCGGACCATTTTCTCCTTGTACCCCTTGCACTCCTTGTATTCCTTGAGGGCCGGTTGGACCGATTGGACCTTGTACGCCTTGTATTCCTTGAGGGCCAGTTGGTCCACCTAAAGCACCGGTTGGACCGGTTGGTCCAGTGGGCCCCGTAATACCTGGCGGTGGAAAAGGAATAGGTGCTTGAAACTTACTACACTTATCTTGATTCTTCACAAGCATCTCCCCCGTTATAACTAACGTATCAAACTATTTTTAATATATTTAAACTAGCTGTTATCACACCAGATAATGTCGTTACATGCCCGATAGCTAATGGACCATTTTGTAATGACAAGGTGGAATTTGAAGAAGTAACTTGAATTATCATCGTATTAGAAATCGCTGGTTCCAATACAAAACCTGCTGTAACATAAAAAATAAAACTCCCTGCGACTTGTGTTCCGTTTAACGTCAGCCTTACTGAAATTGTTTCATTCCCACTAGTTGGATCCCCTTGAAAATAATAACTTACTAAATATATTCCCGGCGTACTCAACGTTACAGTTGTTGCACTTGTTAAACTAATTCCTGATCCAAAAATTGTAGAACCAGAATTGATTGGTATTAGCGCATTCGCTGCAATTGCACTCGTTGCAGTGGAAAAGAAATAACCGCCCCCACTAGGTAAACCAGTCGCTCCAGTCACTCCTACTATTCCCGAGAAGCCTATTGCTCCTACACTACCAGTTGCGCCTGTAGGTCCAACCGCTCCGTTTTGTCCCTGACTACCTTGTGCTCCAACTGGACCTATACTACCACTAGCACCTGTCACTCCACTTGCTCCAATTGGGCCTTGCAAACCTTGAACTCCTTGTATACCTTGTATTCCTTGCGGACCCGTTGCGCCTGTATTGCCTGTCGTTCCCGTTATTCCTTGTATTCCCGTAATTCCTTGCACTCCTTGCGCTCCAATTGGTCCTGTCCCTCCCCTTACACCTGTTGAACCAGTCGCACCCGTTGGACCTGTTGGACCTCCTGGTGGACCAGGTGGACCAGCTGGTCCAGTCACCCCACTAGAAGGGCCAATTGGACCGGTTGTTCCCGTCGGACCGCCCGGTGGTCCTTCTGAGCCTTGAATACCAATGCTACCCGTCGCTCCTGTTATACCTCTTATTCCCTTTACCCCTTGAAAGCCTGTTGCTCCCGTTATACCTTGTATTCCTTGCACACCTTGTGGTCCTTGTAAACCTATCGCACCTGTTATCCCCTTTATTCCACTTATACCTTGGGCACCTTGCATTCCAGTAGAACCAGTTGGACCCACTTCACCTTGTATTCCTTGTGCTCCTTGCGAGCCTTCCTCTCCAGTAATTCCTTGTATCCCTTGGAAGCCGTCTTCTCCTTGTATACCAGTAGCCCCTCGCTCTCCTTGTATTCCTTGAACACCTTGAGGACCTTGTGAACCAGTTACACCCGAGACTCCAGTTACGCCTCTCTCTCCTTGCATTCCTTGTGCCCCTGTTTGTCCTCGCTCACCTATTTCCCCTTGTATTCCTTGTGTACCTTGTATTCCTTGACTACCAGCAGGACCCGTAGCTCCTTGTATTCCTTCTAATCCTTGTACTCCAACATCACCAATTAAACCTTGGTTTCCGATTAATCCTTGAGCACCTTGGAGACCAGTTGGGCCAGTTATACCTTGCTCTCCTGTATCACCAATAGCTCCTTGTATTCCTTGTGCTCCTGTTGTCCCTCGGGGACCTTGTATCCCGCTGATACCTTGAGGACCTTGGGGCCCAATCGCTCCCGTCGGTCCAGCCACCCCTGTAGGACCAACAGGACCTTCATGCCCTCCAGTTGGACCGATTGGACCACTATTACCTGTCGGACCAGTTGCTCCTATAAGCGGAAGAGGCAGTGCCACTCCGAATTTTTTGTAATTTCTATGATGACGCACAACAACCCCCCTCCCCAAAAATAATTACACTTTTTATATGAAATGCGTTTTTATAACAAAAGTACACATTTAACCTCAATTTTATTAAAATAAAGAAGCCTATCATTTGTTTGAAATGATAGGCTTCTTTTATAAAAACAGTTTACTTTCTAGCTTTAATAATAAAAGTAGTCGGCACCATTCTAGCTTTATATAAAGAATAATACTTCGTAGACGGCTCAGCTAGTTCTCCACCAAACGAGCTTGATGGTTCAGGCTCTTCTATTCTCTCAATTTTAAATCCCGCTCTATTTAACTCATTTATGTATGTACTTATTTTTCTCTTATATAATGTCGCTTGTACATTTTCTCCTTTAAATGTTTCAAACGTAATGGGCGTTTCCTCATGATAAGAAGACTTTATAGCAACTTCTTCTGTACCATACTGTAAGTTTGAATATACTGGGTGCTCCCAACTCAAATAAAACTTCCTCCTGGCTTTACATATGAATAAATCAGTTCCAACGTTTTTCTTAAATCCGAAGTCCAACCTAATGCATAACTGGAATATACAATATCAAAATATCCTTTCGGAATATCTCCTTCTTCTTCCATTGCTCCGCATACTAACTTTGGATTCCAACCCTTTAACGTCTTATTCGCTATTTCAATTTGTGCACTCGAAAGATCAAGCCCCCATAATTCCTCTGCCGCCTGTTCCGCCATATACTGCAACGAATGTCCACTTCCACACCCAATATCAAGAACCTTTTTCTTTCTAATTGAATCGGATAAATGAATCTCATCTTCAGACGCTGTATACGGACCATATTTAGGTAAACAATCCACTTGAAAGAAATAAGGGGCAACTGTATCCCAACAATTTTTATTTATAGCTAACATTTGCGTACCTTTCATATTCTACATTCCCCCATCCATTTTTCTTTCTCTAATATTAATTACATATCATAACCAGATCGCCCTTTTCTCTTCGCCCGGTAGTTTTTCACTTTCGCAATCGTACCGCATGCTCTTCCTCCTTCTTCTCCAGCATACATACCGCACCATCTTTTACTTCCATTTCGCGAATGATCATAAAATACCCAGCGACAATCTGGACATGCTTTTAACCTTCCCCACACATTTTCTTGAATTGACATTAACACAATGCTTAACACTTTTGTATACACATTCTCTTCATATACTGGTTCATATGTAATACCTTTCATATCATCCTTTATATGTACATGAAATGGGTATTTCTCTAACCATTTTTGCAATGATCCTTCGCCTTCAATTGTCATCCGAATATCTTCTCGAAAATCTCTTAATTCCTCTATCGTATGAAACGGAAACTCTTCATGAAAATATTTATTCATAAATTGCTTTATATTATCTTCTGTTTGTAGCAAATCAATTGCTTCTCTCGTATCATTTGGTATTCTCCATGTATTTAAAAATTCTCGAATATACTCTAATTCACCTGGTGCGTTCTGGTTCAATTCCTTCCACCTTCTTCTTAAAATTTACTTTTTTCTGACTTTATGTATAATTATAGTATAAAATCGTTAACCATCAAATTATTTTATTGGTTACATAATTAGGAGGGTTTCTGTGAAAAGTTTCTCAACACCGATACGTTTCATGCTTATTTCTTCATTTTTTATGTCTTTTGGATATTTTGCAGTGTACGCATTTTTAGCTATTTATCTATTAAACTTTCTCCATTTTTCAGCTGTTCAAGTAGGAACAGTGTTGACGGTTATGACAATTACATCACGAGTTATCCCTTTATTCTCAGGATTAATTGCTGATAAAATAGGCTATATCATTATGATGATAGTCGGATTATTTTTAAGAGGAATCGGATTTATCGCTTTAGGAATATGCTCTGATTTCTATACAATTTCTATTTCTTCTGCACTTATTGGCTTTGGAACTGCATTTTACGAACCTGCTGCCCGCGCCATTTTCGGCTCACAACCAGCCCATATAAGAAAAAATTTATTTACATATTTAAACCTTAGTTTTAATTGCGGTGCAATAATCGGACCAATTGCAGGAGGTGTCTTACTCTTACTCGATCCAATCTATGCTTTCTCTCTAACAGGATCCCTTATGCTATTATTTGCTTTCATCTTTTACTTACTTAAAAATCAATTCCAAGTCACTTCTGAAAATACATCTATTACATTAGGAATACAGGCTATTTTACAAAACAAACCTTTCCTTTTGTTTTCATTTATCATGATCTTCTTCTATATTATGTTTACTCAGCTTACTGTCGCACTTCCACTTCATATGAAAAACATTAGTAGTAGCAATCAGCTTGCTACATTAGTTATTACGATAAATGCAATAACAGGCGTCATATTCATGGTTTTATTTCGCAAACTATTTCACAAATACAACACACTTTCGATTATTAAATACGGTGTTTTATTAATGGGATCTTCCTTTTTACTCATCCCTTTATTTCAACAACCATATTGGCTATTTATTTGTGTAATTTTATTTACAATTGGTGAAACGCTCGTATTACCAAACGCTGATATCGCTATTGCGAATTACAGTAATGAATCATATACAGCTACTTATTTCGGATTTTATCAACTATCACTCGCATTTGGTTTTATCATCGGTAACTATACCGGGACATCGTTTACATCCAACTTAAACAGAATGTTTACACCATGGCTTATTTTCGGCGGAATAGGACTTATTGGTTTTATTTCTCTTCATATTTTAAATATTAAACAAGGGGACTCTAAAGAGGATATATACCTGTGTAATGAAACGAAACATCTGTAACACATTACAATTGAGAAGGTACTTTTAGACAAGCGACCTATAATAAAAAGATTCGACCATCATCTTTGACAGTCGAATCTTTTTATTTTTCATATTCAAGGTGATTATGTCTTTTACAACCAAATAAATAGCAAGCCCCTATATAATCAGTTTCAAACTCTAATCCTGGAACGTATCCAGATTTGATACGTTCTACCATTGTTTTATAACAATTATTCTCTTCTGTATATTCCTCAATTAACTCTTTCTTATCATTTTCTGTCCAGTTTTCTTCTACTTCTTCATTCTGAACATCTTCTATTTCTGCTGTTTTCGCTTCGATAGATTCCCGTATAACTTCATTTATACGGGAGAAATTATTCGTTTTATATAGAGCATACACAAATCTACCAATCCAATTAGGACTTTTCCAGCATTCTTTGTATCCCTTTTCGAACCATTCAATTGCTTCTTTATAGCAATTCAACTCAACATATAAATCTGCTACATTAATTTCCCCTAAAAAATTATCAGCTTCCCTGTTAAAAGTATCTAACTTCTCTTTTGCTTCTGTCGTTCGTTCTAAATCAATTAAACATTTTACATAGCTATACATGATATAGTCCGAATCCCCTGCAACTCGTAAAAAAAATTCCGAAGCTTTTTCCAGCTCTCCAAGTTTATAATGAGCTACAGCTACATTATGATATGCTTCATCCGATGGTTGAATCGAAATAGATTTTTGTAATACTTCCTTCGCTTCTTCCCACTTTTTTTGTTTTATATAAATTTCCCCTAAGATGTTATAGGGAAAGTATGAAGAAGGATTCAACTTAACAACTTCTCTTATTAATTCAAGAGCTTTCTCATCATTCTCTTCCTCATAAAAGTACATCCAAGCCAGATTATTGAGAGATTGTACATCTCTAGATTTATGTACTGCTTGTTGAAATAGTTCCATTGCTTCCTCATATTTATTTTGTTCAAACATTTCAATTGCCTTCTCATTAATGTTCAAATAACTACCTCCGAAGTGAATGAATTCATCTATTCCCTATCATTATTGTAAAATGTAAAAATTGTAATTTCTATAAAAAAATTTCTTTCTCTCGTCTACATTTCGATTGAAATAGAAGCTAAAACACAAGAATTTACAACAATCAGTAAATTCTTCAATCTCCCTTAAATTGGATATACACCCTGTTTTAATTTACATATTATGGTACAATTAAGGGGGTACTAACTAAACATTTACGCTCCACACTAGTAATCTAGCAATACCAAAATCAAAAATCACATAGAATGGAGGGGATGTTATGAAAAAGAAATTACTTGTTCTTCTATTCACTGGAATCATATTATCAGGATGTTCAACTATAGCAGAGAATTCTTTAGAAAGCGGGAAAGGCAGTATGGAATTATTAACACCAACGATCACAGCAAAAGATAATGAATTAGAAATTAAAACTAAAGGCATTGATGAAAATAAAGTAACTTTTATTTATGTTGCTAATAAAAAAGTGTTAGAACAAAAGCTAAAGAATGGTGAATCCTACAAGCTTAACATTAAAGATATCGAACACGCTCATCGGACAGACTACAAACCAAAAGTTCAACTTTTGCAAACGAAAGATGATAATGATGATGGAGAAATAGTAACCTTCAAACAAGTTAGATATACAGTTAAAAACTAATTTTAAAGTTGTTTCATTATAAATGTAACGAACGAAAATATACTTTTAACAGTAGATAAATGTAAGGGGTGCTAACATGAAAAAACGATGGATTTCTTGGTGGATTGGTAACCTATTTTGGATTATCGTTTTTGGAATATGGGCCGCTATTATTTGGTTACGAGAGGTTGATGGTGCTGGTGTTATTCAAACACCTGAAATTAAATCCATATCACTTATCGTTATATTAATCGCGTTTATCATACCGGTATTTTTTCAAGTTATATGGCTAATCATTAATTTGAGGATGAGTAGAAAAAATAATTATACGATTTAGTTTTTCAATTAACAATAAAAAAGAGAGGAATCTACATCAAAATAGATTCCTCCCTTTTACATTTGGACTTATACTGCACTTTTAATGCAGCACTACTCCTCTTTTTTACGATGCATGTTCATCTTTCTTCTTCATTAACGCTCTTTTCTTCATCGCCTTCGTTAAATATCCACCCTTAAACGAGCGAATTTCATACGAAGACATAAACGCTTTCGGTGCAATTTCATTAATGATTTCTAAAAGCTCTTTCTCTCTAGAACGCTTTGCGACGATATCTAAGCGATAACGTATAGAATTAATACCTTCGCCTTCAAATACTGTAACGCCAAATCCAGAGTGACGTAACTCATCTACTAATTCATTACAACGGTCTAGTAAACTAACTTGATACGTAATATAACCAATTGCTAATTTATTCTCTATATAACCGCCTAATAACAGTCCCGCACTAAAGCCAATGACATAGGCAACGATGTTCATCCAATTTGATAAATCTTGAAACACAATACCTAAACTGACAATGTAAATAGCTCCTTCTAACAATCCAACACCAGCAGCGGATCTTGTTTGATTCTTTACAAGCAAAATCGTACGGATTGTTAAAATTGGAACGTAAATAATTTGAAGCACAAAAATAAGTAGCGCTTGTAACATTGGTATCCACCTCTTTCAAAAAGTCTTTTGTCATAATAACATACATAACCTTTAGAAATCGATGGGTTTTTAATTTTTTTTTTATTATTTTTCATACTATTGAAAAACGCAAAAAAGAAGCGTATTATATTTGTCGTTAATTTGATTACTTGTATCATATCGCTAAACTAAAAAAGGAACCTGATTAGGTCCCTTTCATCATAGCTCTATGTTTTTTGAAGCATGTTCTCTTTGCTTCTCTTCTTCTTTCACTAACTGCATATTTGCATAAGCTAAATTTGCAATCATTAAAAAGTGACCACCTAAAATACCTGTACCGAATGCCCACATTTCCATTTCATGCTCAATTTCATACATGATGATAGCTCCTAAAATAGCAGCTGCAAATCGGTTTAAAACTCCTAATCCAGGAGCCTTTTTCTTCATTACGATACTTTTTCCGAGTTTCTCCACTCTGCGAGCTAATAACCAAAGACAATAGGCGCTTACTGCTAATCCAATACCGAACCCTGTCACTTGTTTTCCAAACGGAGTAATCGTCCACATAAGTAGTAAACCACTAAAGATCACATACAATTGTAATCGATATACACGTAAGGCTTCTTGAATCAAAATATCCGCTCCTAAGTTCTCATTTTTTGTACTTTAGAAGAAAAGCAGCAACTTACACAGTTGCTGCTTTCTCTTCTTCTTGTTCTTGTTCCATCTTACGAATTTCAACACGTTTAATTTGGTAAGCGTCTTTTTCTAACACTTTAAATTCATAACCTTCCGCCTCAACGTGTTGTCCTTCTTCGATTTCATGATTTTGCATCATAATCCATCCACCGATTGTATCCACATCATCTTCTTCGATGTGTAATCCAAATAAATCTTTCACTTCTGAGATAAGCACTTTTCCATCAACAATAATATGTTGCTCGTTCACATGTTGAATTGGTGGTGCTTCATCTTCATCATATTCGTCACGAATTTCGCCGACGATTTCCTCCAAGATATCTTCAAGCGTTACAATTCCAGCTGTTCCTCCGTACTCATCATATAAAACAGCCATCGGAATTCGCTTCTTCTGCATTTGAAGTAATAAATCGTGAATTGGAGTCGTTTCCATCACTTCAATAATCGGACGCATATACGAGCGAATAGATGATAAATCTTTTTGATCCTCGGTCATATATCGAATAAAGAAATCTTTTACGTTGACCATACCGATAATATCATCTTTATCTTCTCCAAAAATCGGATAACGTGTGTATCGCTCATTTTGGATTACTTTCATGTGTTCTTCTACTGAATCTTCCAGGTAGAAACCAACGATTTCTGTTCGCGGTACCATAATCTCTTTTGCAATACGATTATCAAATTCAAAAATATTATTTACATACTTGTATTCAGCTTGATTAATTTCGCCACTTTCATAGCTATCTGAAAGGATAAGACGTAATTCTTCTTCTGTATGAGCTACTTCATGTTCAGAAGCCGGTTTTAAACCGAATAAACCAGTTATCACACGAGCTGAACCGTTCAATACCCAAATAAACGGGTACATCACTTTATAGAACATCATTAGTGGAGCTGCAAATAATAATGTTACTTTTTCAGCCTTTTGAATTGCCATCGTTTTCGGAGCCAATTCCCCAACTACAACGTGTAAATACGTCATTAACATAAAAGCAAGACCAAATGTTAATACTGATGAAATAGAAGGATTTAAGTTCCATTTCTCAAATAACGGGTGTAATAACTTTTCAATTGTCGGTTCACCTAACCAACCTAATCCCATAGCTGTAACTGTAATACCTAATTGACAAGCAGATAAATATTCATCTAAATTTGTTGTTACCTTTTTCGCTGCTAAAGCACCGCGTTTTCCTTCCGCAACAAGCTGATCAATACGACTTGAACGTACTTTTACAATCGCAAACTCTGCTGCTACGAAAAATCCAGTAAATGCGATTAAAATCGCAACCATGACTAAATTAAATATTTCCAATGAATCCCCTTAGTTAAAAAACTAAGGTGTCCACCTCCTGTATACTATAATGTTTTCTTATTTGTTTGTTAGAAAACATAGCCCGATACAAAAATTAAAGAGGTCGGATTTCACTTATTCTATAATAATAGAGCAAGTGTCTGTATTAAAGCTGTCGTTTGACCTGATAAAGATTTCGATATTTTTTCACGTTGTGAATCAGTCAATTCATCTAAAAGCGGTTTTAACTCAGTAAGCTCCACTTCTAATCGATGAATATGGTCTGTCACTTCATTCACTTGTTTCGAAACGTGTTCATTGATACCGAGCAGCTTCTTCTTCTCCTCGATTTTCTCTTTAATCTCACAAAGCGGCATATGCATTTCTTTGCACTTCTCAATAAATTGTAATGTCTCAAATGCTGTTTCGTCGTAATAGCGATAATTAGATTGAGATCGCTCCGCTTTTAAGATACCTAGATTCGTATAATAATCAATCGTTCGTTTCGACACGTGAGCCATGAGAGCCAACTGTCCGATTCGATACACCTTCCCAACGATCTTCCCCCCTTGTTTATATTACTTACATCATACAATACATAAACTGTACAGTCAAACGTGACGGTTTATTATTGACGATTTATACCAAATTCCAAGCTCCACCCTACTATTATCCAATACGAGTCACTCATACAATAAAATTACTAAACTATTACCTAATCACTACATTGTCTGTACCTTTTAACCTTTCTTATTTAAAAGCATATCCTACTAATAATGATTGCTTGTATAGGAGGGAATTAACATGAAAAAGACAATCATTTCTCATTTTTATAATGAAGAATACCTACTTCCATGGTGGCTTATGCATCACACGAAAATATTCGATCACGGCATTTTAATTAATAGAGGGTCTACAGATCGTTCCGTAGAGATTTGTAAACTATTAGCACCCCACTGGGAAGTACGAAATTCCAGATTTCTTGAGTTTGATCCAACTAATACTGATATTGAAGTGATGGAAATTGAAAGAGAAGTTTCAGGTTGGAAAATCGTTTTAAATACTACTGAATTCTTTTGTTGTAATAATACTGAAGATTTTTTTTCATCTCTTCATACACTAGGCCAAAACATGTATGCGATTAGAATGATTTTAATGATAGATAATCACAATTATAATTATTCAAAGCCTAGATATTCTATCCCCTTAGTCGAACAGCGATACCACGGTGTCTTCCCTTACAACCCACAACTCGGATGTGCTTGGAGATTTATTCACAATCATCTAGATGGTGCATATTTACCTGGTAGACATCATTCGCGGCACGGATATATAATTTATGACTATCCTTCATTTATTTTAAAATTTTATTTTAGCCCTTGGAATGAACAGTCAAAGGCAAGAAAATTACAAATTACACCTACCCTTTCAAAAAGGGGTGTTCAAATGGGGCTTCAAACACATTACGGTCAATCTCCTGAAGTACTAGAAATACGTTTTTTAGAGCTTAGTAACCTAACACAAGACCTCCGTAATAACCCTGAATACCAAGAATTATTCCCAAAATTCAAACCGTAATATTTTCTACATTGTCATCGCCTCAAACAATTTCATTCGCTTAATCAAAAACAATCTCATTTGCATAAAACATGAATACTGTATAAATAATAAATTTTTATTTTAGGAGGAAAAAATGAAAGCTGTTATTCTTGCTGGTGGGTACGGTACAAGAATTGGGGAAGAAACACATTTAAAACCGAAACCTATGATTGAAATTGGAACAAAACCCATTCTATGGCACATTATGAGTTTGTATAGTCACTATGGGATTACTGAGTTTATTATTTGCTTAGGCTATAAAGGATATGCAATTAAAGAGTTCTTTCTAAATTACAACTTACACATGTCTGATTTCACAATACAGTTAAATGATAATACAATTACTAGCCATTCTCATCGTGTAGAACCGTGGAAAGTTACACTAATCGATACTGGTGTAAATACCGAAACGGGTGGCCGAGTGAAAAAGATTCAAAATTATGTCGGAGACGAACCTTTCTGTCTCACTTATGGTGATGGATTAAGTAATGTAAATATAAAAGAACTTATTACATTCCATAAAAAACATGGAAAAATGGCTACTGTTACTGCCGTACAACCTCCTGGTAGATTTGGTTCTCTCATATTAGATAAACAGTCTGTAACATCTTTTCAAGAAAAGCCATTAGGTGATGGCGGATGGGTTAACGGTGGATTTTTCGTTTTAAATCCTGAAGTTTTCAATTACATTAGTGGAGATAAGTCTGTTTTTGAAACAGACACTTTAGTTCAGTTAGTAAACAAAAACGAATTGGCCGCATATCAACATTCTGGTTTTTGGCATCCAATGGATACATTGCGTGATAAAAATAAATTAGTCGAGCTATGGGAAAGTAATAACGCTCCATGGAAGGTTTGGTAATATGGCTTCATCATCTTTTTGGAATAAGAAAAAAGTATTTATTACGGGACATACTGGATTTAAAGGCTCCTGGCTCACCCTTTTCTTAAGTTCTTTAGGGGCAGAAATAGTGGGCTTTTCTTCGCATCCCCCATCCATTCCTAATCTTTTTGAACAATGTAACGTAGCGAAAGAGTGTATGACAATTCATGGCGATATTACTGATTACGACTCTTTATTCCACGCCCTAAAACAACATAATCCCGACATAATATTTCATTTAGCAGCTCAGCCAATCGTAACCGCTTCATACAAAAATCCTATCGATACATTCAAAACGAATGTTTTAGGTACTGTCCACGTGCTAGAAGCAGCAAAGTCCGTCGAAAGCGTACGTGCCATTATTAATGTGACAAGCGATAAATGTTATGAGAATGATGGTAGTGGCGACCGAGCGTTCGTGGAAAAAGACCGGCTAGGAGGTTTCGATCCTTATAGCGCTAGTAAAGCTTGCGCTGAATTAGTCGCAACATCTTATCACAAATCTTTTTTTCACACGAATACTACTTCGCTTGCTTCTGTAAGAGCAGGTAACGTTATTGGTGGTGGTGATTGGGCAGAAGATCGATTATTCCCTGATATCATTCGGGCATATTTGCACAATCATACTTTGTGTATTCGAAACAAATATGCCGTCCGTCCGTGGCAACATGTTTTAGATCCTCTACATGGCTATATCCTTTTAGCTGAGAAACTTTGGAACGATGCTAA
This sequence comes from Bacillus cereus group sp. MYBKT14-1, assembly GCF_051915185.1. NCBI lineage: Bacteria > Bacillati > Bacillota > Bacilli > Caryophanales > Bacillaceae > Bacillus > Bacillus cereus group sp. MYBKT14-1. The sequence goes on from NZ_JBQAEF010000004.1 coordinate 329,261, forward strand.
ATATGCAGAAGCATGGAATTTCGGACCGATTAATGAACCTAACAAAACCGTAAATGATGTCATTCAATCCGTAACGAAATTATGGAATAAACGACTCACCATCCATTCTCCCTCTACGAAAACTCCTTATGAATCACCAATTTTAACACTCAACAGTACAAAAGCAGTAAACAAACTCGGCTGGACCCCTAAGTTATCAACAGATGATTCTATTGCTTGGACTGTTGATTGGTACAAAAAATATGCATCCGGTGAAAATATAGAATCTTTCACGCGACAACAAATCGATGCATTCAAAAATTTATAAGGGGGCTATAAAATGGAACAGAAAAAATGCCGTTTTTGTCACTCATTACTCACAAATACTTTTTTAGATTTAGGTGTTTCCCCTCTCGCTAATTCATTTGTAACTCCAGAAAACTTATATAAAATGGAACCATTTTATCCGCTGCACACATTTGTTTGTCACTCTTGTTTACTCGTGCAGCTAGATGAATTTGAATCTCCGCACAATATTTTTCATGACTACTTATACTTCAGCTCTTACTCCTCAAGCTGGCTGCTACATGCTAAAAAATATGTAGAAATAGCGATTAAGCGTTTCAACTTAACGAAACATTCAAAAGTGATTGAAATTGCAAGTAACGATGGGTACTTATTACAATACTTTCAAAAAGAAAATATCGAGGCATTGGGAATTGAACCCGCGAAAAACGTAGCAGAAATCGCTATCGATAAAGGAATTCCTACTCATGTGAATTTTTTCAGTAATGACTTAGCAAAAAAATTACCACAAGCAGATTTAATCATCGCTAATAACGTATTAGCACACGTTCCGAACTTACATGATTTTGTAGCAGGTTTAAAAACGTTATTAAAACAAGATGGCACGATAACAATTGAATTCCCGCACCTATTAAACCTCATATCTTTTAAGCAGTTCGATACTATTTATCATGAACACTTCTCCTACTTCTCACTTATAAGCCTTCAAAAAGTTTTAACTCATCATCATTTACAAATTGTTGATGTGGAAGAACTTTCAACGCATGGTGGTTCCTTACGGATTTTTGTAAACCATCTAAGTGCCCAATCAACTATCCATTCCAATGTTACAAAATTAATTCAAAAAGAAGTTGACCACGGGTTAGATACATTAGATTGCTATCTCCTTTTCTCTAAACAAGTGGAACAATTGAAATTAAATATTTTAAAGTTTTTTATTGAAGCGAAAGCTTTAAACAAACAAATTATCGGTTACGGTGCTCCAGCTAAAGGAAACACCCTTTTGAATTATTGCGGGATAGGTAAAGAATTTCTAGCTTATACAGTAGATAAAAATCCTCACAAACAAAATCTCCTTTTACCAGGAACTCGTATTCCAGTAAAATCTCCAGCAGAAATTAAACGTACAAAACCGGATTACATTTTCATACTTCCTTGGAATTTGAAAGACGAAATTATGAAAGAATGCTCTTTCATTCGTGAATGGGGCGGTAAATTTTTAGTGACGGTTCCAGAAGTTGAGGTGATCGAGCCATGAAGAAAGTTGTTGTAACAGGTGGTAGTGGCTGGATAGGTAAATATGTTGTACATTCACTTATACAAAAGGGATATGAAGTGCACGCCACGTATAATAAAAATAAACCCTCTCACCTCCCTTGCCATTGGCATAAAGTAAACTTGCTTCGCGATGACGAAGTAAAACAATTCATTTCGGATGTTCAGCCTAGCCATCTCATTCACCTTGCTTGGGAAGCAGTGCCACCAGCATGCTATGTATCTATTAATAATTACTATTGGCTAAAGTCTAGTATTTCATTGATTCAACACTTCACAACATGCGGTGGAAAGCGTGTTGTCGTTGCAGGTACTGGCGCAGAGTACGAATGGTTTAACGGCGTATTATTTGAAGATTCACCGCTCCTTTCCTATAAAACCCCGTATTCTTTATGTAAAAATGCACTGCACTCCTGGCTAGAAACGTATGCACAACAAACAGGCCTCAGCATGTGTTGGGGCCGCATTTTTCATATGTATGGACCTCACGAACAAGGTAATCGGCTCGTTTCTAACATTATCACTTCCTTATTAAAAAACGAGGAGGCACTATGTACACATGGAAAACAATCGAGAGATTTCCTCCATGTGAGTGACGTCGCTGACGCTCTCGTAACAGTATTAGAACATGGCGTTACAGGCACCATCAATATCGCTTCAGGTCAATCTGTACAAATTAAAGAACTAACTTCTATCATCGCTAAAAAAATAGGAAAAGAACATTTAATTAAACTAGACGCGATTCCTTTCTCTAAAGATGAACCTTTATTTGTCGGGGTTAGTGTAGAACGTTTAAAAACTGAAGTAAACTGGAAACCAACATACGATCTAAATACAGGAATTGAAGAAACAATTTTATGGTGGAAATCATTTATACAAAAACATAACGATATGCATCATTAAAACGTAAATCCTTCGTTCCTCTCGCTAATTCCTTATACCATTCTTCTAATCTTTCCGACGTAACAATATGTTGCGTCCCCATTCCCCCATGCTTACTAGCTTCAGAAAGAGTCGGACCAATTTGTAACTTTCTCTTTCTCATCGCATCGTTCCACGGACTAAACCCAAACCATAGTATACAGGCAAGAGGTGGATAAATCATCGATTCATGCGCAGATAAATGTCTTCCAACCGTATAACTTCCATGCTCATGATTATGAATAAATCTACCTCTTCTCCATAACGGCCAATCTTCTGGTAAATAACCATGAAATCGCTGTTTCATTAAAGGTATTCCAAAGTTAAGGTCCGGATAGTTGTAGTTAGGATCATCAACCATAATAAGCCCTTCCAGCCAATACATCCTCCCCCCCAATTCATTTAGCGATTTCCAAAACTGATTTTTATCTTGCACGCAAAGAAACTCAGTCGTATTTAAAATCATTTTCCATCCTTGTACTTCTTGTTCTATCCTCATCACTTCATGATCTGTCGCATATGCATCAAACTCTGGATTTACAGAATCTCGCACCTCCCAATGCGGTGCGAATTTTTTACAAATCTCAACCGAACGATCCGTAGAACCTTTATTAATTAAAATGCCATGATCAAACAGTTTCGTATGATGTATAAGCCACCACGGCAATAAATACTCTTCGTTATAAAAATGAGAAATAACAGTTGTAGTTATAACAATCTCCTCCTCTTTCTCTATTAATCTACTTTTTCATCCTACTCTTAATATACTTATCTGCTATGTCATTGGTTTCTTTTATTTTAAAAATATGTTTTTCTACCATGTACTACGCTTTCTTAGACAGCCACTATTTCCTAAAGAAACATCCCAATAAACTGAAAATTAAGTTATAATATCATTATAAAATATGAAGGAGGAATGCACCTATGTACTACAACACTTCATTCGAAAACGATCAACCTGTAGGCCGTCTATAAACTAAGACGGGCTTATAACACGTGCACCATGCCTCGTCTTAGGGAACTCATATTACCCTAAAAATAGACGGAGGTACTTTACATGAAACAAACAATTTTAGGAGCTATATATTTATCACTAGCAGCAAGTATATGGGGCGGTATGTATGTTGTTAGCAAATACGTACTCGATTTTATCCCACCACTAACACTCGTTTGGCTACGCTTTATTATCGCTTTTGTTGTTTTGTATGGCATTTTAAAACTAGCTGAGAAAAAGCAAAAGAAAAAAGTAACCATCCGCAAAAAAGATTGGCTCCTCTTCGCTTGGATTGGATTTATCGGCTATTTCATTTCGATCACATGCCAATTTATCGGAACAAAATTATCCGACGCCCATACAGGCTCTTTAGTCACATCAGCTACACCTGCATGTATGGTTATATTTGCAGCGCTCATTTTGAAAGAAAAACTAACCGCTCGTAGACTTTTATCTACTATAATAGCGACAATCGGTGTCATAATCGTAATCGGATGGGATATTGAAGTTGGCTCCTATTTTATCGGTACAATCATATTAGTTGGAGCCGCTATTACGTGGGCTTTACTATCTATTTATGTAAAAATTGCTTCAGCCAAATTTTCATCTTTAGTGATTACAACGTACGCCATCTTCTTTTCACTCTTTTTTATTACACCTTTTATGATATGGGAATTTCAATCAAACCCTATTGAACATATGAATATGTACGTACTATTAGGCATACTTTATTTAGGAATCGTCTCAACAGCAGGTGCCTTTTTCCTTTGGAATAAAGGATTAGAATTACTGGATGCAAGCATAGGTTCCTTATTTTTCTTCTTCCAACCTATCGTTGGATCGTTACTTGGTTGGCTCTTATTAAATGAAACATTAAATAGTAACTTTTTTATTGGTGGTATTCTTATTATATGTAGCGTTTTAATTACTACTTTTGAAAAGAAATAAAAAGCAGGCAGAGATTCTTAGTCTCTGCCTGTTCGCATTATTGGATCTTGGTCGTGAAAACCAATACAAATCGGTATATTATTTTGCACTTCACTACGTACACTTATAAAACTACACAGCGTTTTAGCAATTAAATATAAAGTGATACCGATTGCTTTTTCACTTGTGTCAAAGCCATTTTCATTATACATATCCGCTAATTCTACAGACTCCGGTCCCTCAACATCATATGTCCATTCAGAAGCCCAATCATCATCCTCTTCTTCAAGTGGAGCATACTCCTCACAAATATAAAACTGACTAGTCCACTCGTTATCAAGGTCATACTCAAAATAAATCGCTTTTGCTTCTTCATTAGTAGCCATTTCTACAGCTGCATCCAAACCTACTCGAATACTTACCTTATATGACTCTACATCAATTACTTTAATTCGTTCTGCATATTCTGTAGACGCCAACATGCAACAAATATCATAATACTTCGCTTCTATTTGCTCTACTGCTAACGAAAAGACATCCTCTTGCATCTCTTCTAAATACTGAAATATATCCACACTAAATACTCCTCACTCTTTACGCACTCCAATGCGATGGACGAGACAATAATTTCGGTAATTTCGTATGTTTGTCCCCTCTAGCAGCATTAACTTGAACTTGCGTCAGAAAAATACTATTAGTAAAATCAGCCCCGCGAATATCTGCATCTCGCAAATCTGCTCCGATGAGATCTGCTCCTCTTAAATCTGCACCATTTAAGTTAGCCGCAATTAAGTAAGCTCCTCTTAAATTTGCACCTTGTAAATTTTTCTTTTTCAGATTCGCTCCCATAAGGTCTGCTCCGCGGTGAATAATTCGTTTCTTACGCGCAGTATTCATTTCCTTCCATACTAATTCGCTCGTTTCTAAAAGAAGAATGTTCACCTCTGCCCTATGCATTGGAACATTTATTTTCATTAACTCATCTGGATTTAAATTCGAAAGTCGCTCTGTCTCCTCAATTGCGGTCTCTAGCTCTTTATGAATTGGCTGTGTTGCCTTTAAAAGAATCGCTTCATTCAAATACCAAAGCATTTCATGAAGTTGATGCATAACCGGAAAAGCATCGTACATTTTTCTTGCATGCTTTGCATCTTTCCTCCAATCAATCCCTTTAAACGTACCCTGAGAAATCTTCTGCCCAGCACCGAAACATTCAAATACTGTACAACCTTTATAACCTTTTCCTCTAAGATTTTTATGTATACTACATTTAAAATCTGATTGTAAGTTGGAACATGGTTTACCACCATCTTTATTCACTGCAAAATCTACCGATGCTGCAAACGGTAATGCAACGCAACATAGACCGAAGCATTTTTCGCAGTTTGCTTTTAAATGATCGTTATGATTAGTCAAAATCTATACCCCCTGTTGTCTTTTGACTATTTCATAATATTCCAACTGTAATAAATAATCAATTTTAAAATAAACCAGCATCTTTCGTTTCAATTCATAACTTTATCATTCGATTTCCTTTCAATTGAAAAGGACTATTTCTATTTAATGAATTATAATTAAATTATAAATTTTCTAACTAAAAAGGAGACTTATTATGGCACTAGAAATGAAAACAAACTGTCAAATTTGCGATCAATCGCTCGAACAAGATTCTGAAGCATACATTTGCGTATATGAATGTACATTTTGCGCACCATGTACAGAAGAAAGACATAACGTTTGTCCAAACTGCGGCGGCGAATTAGTACGTAGGCCGAAAAAGAAACAATAAAAAGCAAAGCGATATCGCTTTGCTTTTTATTATTTTCTGAGTTTATGAAATTATATCGAATACAACTTAAACATTTACAAACTTCACACAAACAGGCTCTGGCACAACAACATCAGATTGTAAAAGTGTTAACTTACCTGTAGATTCATCTCTTGAAAATAACACAAGATTATGTGACTTTTCATTTGTAGCAACAAGGAACTTTTCAGTAGGATCTAATACAAAGTCTCTTGGCCAATTTCCTTCTGTAGATGTATGTTCAACGAATGTAAGCTGACCTGAATTTTGATCTACGCTATAAACAGCGATACTATTATGACCACGATTACCTGCATATACAAAACAGCCGTCAGAAGAAATATGAATCGCACTTCCTTGATTATTTTCATCAAACTCTTCTGGAACAGTAGAAATATACTGTAATTCTGTAAAGGATCCTTCTGTAGGATTATATGTTAACACAATAACCTCTGAACTAAGCTCCGTCATCACATACGCATACTTTCCATTCGGATAAAAAGTAATATGTCTTGGACCACTTCCTGGATTTACAGATAAACGATTCACTTCTGTTAATGTACTATCTTTTACTTCATACGTAATTATTTTATCTATCCCTAAATCAACGCCCACTACATATTTTTCATCAGGAGTGTACCCCGCGTAATGTGCATGTGGTTTTTCTTGTCTTTCTTTATTCGGACCTGAACCTTCATGTGCCATAATAGATGAAGCAGGATTTACAGTTCCATTTTCTTCATTTATTTCAAAAGACTCAATCGTTCCTTTATGGTAATTCGCTGTAACTACTGTATGATTTCCACTATCAACACTAATATGACAAGGAGAAGCACCTTCTACTACTTGTCTATTTTTCGCTTTTAGTTCTCCAGTATGACTATCAATGGAATACGCAGCTACACCGCCAGATTCGCCTTCCTTAACAACGGAATAGAGATATTCATTATTTCGGTTAATCGTTACATATGTAGGGTTATCCAGCTTAGCGGCAAGCGTTACATTACTAATTTTTTTTGCTTCTACATCTAGCGTAAATTTATAAATTCCTTCGCTATTTTCTTTCGTGTAAGTTCCAACATATCCAATAAACTCTTTGTTATCCTTCATTTTCATAACCCTCTCTCCCTATATTTTTCGTTCATCATGCTTCTTAAAATATTTTATGTTGAAAGAGTATCCTAAAAAATCGGAGTACCTCTTTATACGTTACCATATTTTCTTGGTAAATAGCTTTTAAACCCACTTTTTTTGATACGCTGCTATACTTTCATATTCTTCTTCCAATTGACGGGACAGACGGATATAGATTGGCGTTAAATCTTTATATTTTTCCACACTTTCCATGTTTGGCTCATGATGGAAATCTGCACCTACCATTTCAGAAACTACAGATAATGTATCTATTTCACCTAAACTATATAAACCGAGGATTGCAGCTCCTAAACAAGAGCTTTCGAAACTTTCCGGAACATATACGTCTTGATGGAAGATGTCCGCCATCATCTGTCTCCAAAGTTCCGACCTTGCAAAGCCGCCTGTCGCTTGAATTTTTTTCGGTTCGCCAATTAACTCTTTTAAAGCGAGAAGAACCGTATATAAATTATAAATTACTCCTTCTAAAACAGCACGGATAAGATGTTCTTTCTTATGATGCAATCCGAGTCCAAAGAAAGATCCTCGTGCATTTGCATTCCATAAAGGAGCTCTTTCCCCTGCTAAATACGGGTGAAACAATAAACCGTCAGATCCAGGATTCACTTTTGCTGCTATTTCAGTAAGTACTTCATATGGATCTTTCCCTAAACGCTTTGCAAGCTCAATCTCTGAAGTACCCAATTGGTCACGAGCCCATCTGAAAATCATACCGCCATTATTAACTGGTCCACCGATTACCCAATGGTCTTCAGTTAACGCATAACAAAAAATTCTACCTTTTGGATCTGTTACAGGACGATTTGTTACAGCACGTATCGCACCGCTTGTACCAATTGTAACAGCCACAACGCCAGGATCTATTGCATTTACACCTAAATTAGATAGTACTCCATCACTCGCTCCTACTACAAAAGGCGTAGAAACAAGTACATTCATCTCTTTGGCAAGCTCTTCATCTAATCCTGTTAAACTGTGCGTTGTTGGAACAAGTTTAGAAAGCTTTTCATCTGTAATTCCCGCAACATGTAAAGCCTCTTCATCCCATTTTAAAGATTTCAAATTAAACATACCTGTTGCTGACGCTATAGAATAATCAATTACATACTCTTTATATAACTTGTAAAAAACATATTCTTTAATAGAAATGAATTTATAACTTTTTGCGAATAACTCTGCCTGCTCATTCTGTAGCCAAACTAATTTCGAAAGTGGTGACATCGGATGAATTGGTGTCCCAGTACGAAGGTAAATTTCATGACCATTCATATCATTCTTTATTTTCTCCGCCCAGCTTGCACTTCTATTATCTGCCCAAGTGATACATCTCGTTAACGGCTCTCCCTTTTCATCTACGGCAATGATACTATGCATTGCCGCACTAAAAGAGACACAAAGAATATCATTCGGCTGTACACTACTTATTCGTACAGTTTCTTTAATCGTATGTATTACTGCACGAAAAATTTCTTCTGGGTCTTGTTCCGCTGTTTCAGGCGTAGGAGAATATAAAGGATATTCAATTCCATGACTAGCAATAACAGATCCATCAGTAGAAAATAGAACTGATTTTGTACTAGTTGTCCCAATGTCTACACCAATCATATATTTTGAGCTCACCATTTCTTCCTCCTAACAAAAAATTGTTACAGTATCCCACCATAAAAATACATTCCTTTTATCTATTGATAACTTTGTATGCCACAATTATCTAAATAGAAACATCTTTATCTTAAACAAACATATCGAGTAGTAAAACTCCTCCAAAAGCGATAAATGAAAGTAATGTTTCTAATACTGTCCATGTTTTAAATGTTTCTTTCACTGTTAAACCTAGGTATTCTTTTACCATCCAAAAACCAGCATCGTTTACGTGTGAAAACATTAATGCTCCTGCACCTGTTGCAATAACGAGTAACTCTAAGTTCACACCTGTTGTATTTTCAACGATTGGCGAAACGATACCCGCTGCTGTTGTTAAAGCGACTGTCGCTGACCCTGTTGCAATTCGAATTAATCCTGCTACTATAAATGCTAATACAATTGGGGATAGAGCTAAATGCTCAGACATTTGAGCAATAGCATTGCCTACACCACTATCGATAAGAATTTGCTTAAATCCCCCGCCAGCACCAATAATCGCAACAATTGAACCGATTGGTAATAAGCTATCTTCTGTTATCTTCTTAATAGCTTTTTTATCGATACCTTGACGAAATCCAAGAAAATAGAACGCCGCAAAACATGCAATCAATAGTGCAATGATAGGACTACCGATCAATGTGACAATCTTCATCAAAGTATTAGACATAGGCACATAAGGAGCTGCTGCAGCTAAAACCATTAACATAACAGGTAACAATATAACTAAAAATGAAACTCCTATTCCTGGTAATTTCGCTGATTTTGTATTTACACGAATCAATTCTGGCTCATTTTCAGGAATTACACGTTTGTGAATCCACTTAGCGAATATAGGACCTGCAATAATCGCTGCAAAAAATGTAATAATGAGTGAATACATTAGTACCTTCCCAAGATTCGCTTTATAAATACCGATTGCAACAATTGCCCCTGGATGCGGAGGAACAAGGCCGTGTACGACAGATAGCCCAGCAATTGCTGGTAATGCTATCAATAAAATATTTTGTTTCGTAGTTTTATGAATTGAAATTACTAATGGCAGTAATATTAAAATACCTACTTCAAAAAACACTGGAATTCCAATAATAAAACCTGCAATTAACATCGCCCATGGTAAGTTTTTTATCCCAAAGGATTTAATAAAGAACTCTGCCACTTGCATTCCAGCACCTGACTCTGCCATCATTTTCCCTAAAATTGTACCTAAAACTAAAATACCTACTAAATGCCCGAGAACACTCCCAACTCCCGTTTCATAAGCACTCACTATTTTATCCATTGGCATTCCAGACATAATTGCTAAAAACAAACTTGCAACCGTTAAACTAATAAACGCATGCCATCTCCACCACGACACCCCTAAAATAACAATTACAATTGATAATAATGTAATCATTAAAAGGTACATATTCATACGCAATTCCACCCCTCTATGTAAACCCTTTCAAAATTGCTATACAATTAAGAGAACCTATATAGTTCTTTCATGAGTAAGAATTTATATATCGATATACAAATCATCTTCACAAAATAATAATTTATACAAAAAGAATCTCCCTTATCAGAGATACATGTTACCTACTCTCTCTGATAAGGGGATTTCTCTTTCATAATTATAATGTTATTGTGATAAACGCTACGCGTAAGTATATTTTCCTTCTTCAAAAGTGAATGACACTTTCTTCTCTTGCTATTTTCACGTAGTAAGACGCCAAACTCGGGATCCTAATTAAACGATGAAGTTACCTAGGAATCTGTCCTCTCATAAAAAGCAATTTTCGAAAAGCCTCCCCCACTTTTATATATTATAATTTAGGTGCTTTCGCCCAATCTGCAGCGAACTTTTCAATACCTTGATCTGTTAATGGATGCATAGCAAGTTGTTCAATTACTTTATAAGGAATTGTTGCAATGTGAGCCCCTGCCATCGCTACACGAGTTACATGATCTGGGTGTCTAACAGACGCCGCAATAATTTGTGTATCTAATTGATGAACATCGAATAATTCAGCAATTTTAGCAACTAATAATACACCATCTTCAGAAATATCATCTAAACGTCCTAAAAATGGAGAGACGTACGTTGCACCTGCTCGAGCAGCTAAAAGTGCTTGGTTCACTGTGAAAATAAGTGTAACGTTCGTTTTCACACCTTTTTCAGTAAGGTAGCGACAAGCTTCTAATCCTGCTAACGTCATCGGAAGTTTAATTGTAACTTTTTCATCGCCGCCGTTAATCTTAATCAGTTCCTCTGCTTGAGCAATCATCTCTTCAGCTGTAACAGCATCTGGCGTTACTTCTGCCGAAACAGACTCAACTTTAGGTACTGCCTGACAAATTTCTGCGATACGGTCTTCAAACTTAACGCCCTCTTTTGCTACTAAAGAAGGATTCGTTGTAACACCAGCTAAAACTCCAAGTTTATATGCTTTTTTTATGTCCTCAAGATTTGCAGTATCAATAAAAAACTTCATGATTTATTCCCTCCATTTTTTAAACGTCAATGAGTTAAATTTTTAAGATATTTATTTCTTTTCTACTGCATGTCCGCCAAATTCATTGCGCAGAGCTGCTACAACTTTTCCTGTAAATGTATCATTGTCTAATGAGCGGTAGCGCATTAATAGAGACATTGCGATAACAGGAGTTGCTGTTTGAAGATCTAATGCTGTTTCTACTGTCCATTTCCCTTCACCAGAAGAATGCATAACACCCTTAATTTCATCTAGTTTTGCATCTTTAGAAAATGCATTTTCTGTTAATTCCATTAACCATGAACGGATTACTGAACCGTTGTTCCATACTCTTGATACTTTTTCATAATCGTAGTCAAATTCACTTTTCTCTAGAATCTCAAATCCTTCACCAATAGCAGCCATCATACCGTATTCAATTCCGTTATGAACCATTTTTAAGAAGTGACCACTACCAGCTTTTCCAGCATATAAGTATCCATTTTCTACAGCAGTATCGCGGAAGATAGGTTCAACGATGTCCCAAGCTTCTTGATCTCCTCCGATCATATAACAAGCACCATTACGAGCGCCTTCCATTCCGCCAGAAGTTCCTGCATCCATAAAGTGAATGCCATCTTTCTTTAGTTGCTCATATCGGCGAATAGACTCTTTATAATGTGAATTACCCGCTTCAATTAAAATATCTCCTTTTGATAAAAGTGGTGTAACTTCATCGATAACAGAATCTACAACAGCGTGTGGTACCATAACCCAAAGAATTCTTGGTGATTGTAATGACTGAACAAGTTCATTTAAACTAGATGCACCTGTTGCCCCGTACTCTTTCATTTCTTCCACTGCACTTGCATTTAAATCAAATGCTGCTACTTCATGTTTATGATCCATTAAATTTTTCCCTAAGTTTAATCCCATTTTACCTAAACCAATTAATCCTACTTGCATAATATAATTCCTCCTCAAATCATCTTTTATTAAAAATTCATATCACTACAATCTGGAATACCTTGCAGCACTGATATGTACGGAAAGGTATTCACAGTCATAGCTTAAGAATTCAATACATTTTTAGTAATTTGAACAACATTTTCTGTCGTAAATCCAAATAGATTCATGACTTCAGCCCCAGTTCCTGAAGCTCCAAATGTTTCAATCGATAATATTTTTCCTTCTTGTCCTACATAACGTTCCCACCCGAGAGATACACCCATCTCAAGAGATACTCGTTTCGTTATAGAAGACGGAAGAACGGATTCTTTATATTCGTTCGATTGGCGATCGAATAACTCCCAGCTCGGCATTGCAACGATGCGAACAGAAACTTGTTCTTCTTCTAATTTTGCTTTCGCACTAGCAGCTAAGGATACTTCAGAACCTGTCGCAATTAAAATTACATCCGGATTTTCATTTGTTTGTGTTAATACGTAAGCTCCTTTAGAGAGATTCTCTATGTTCGCTTTCGTTTCATTAAACACCGGTAAATTTTGACGGCTCAGTACTAAAACGACTGGACCATCCGTTTGCTGTAAAGCATACGCCCAAGCACTTGCTGTTTCATTTGCATCTGACGGACGGATAACTGTTAAACCAGGAATTGCTCGAAGCGCTGCCAATTGTTCAATTGGTTCATGCGTTGGACCATCTTCTCCTACAGCAATCGAATCATGTGTAAATACGTAAGTAACAGGTAAATTTTGCAGTGCAGCCAGTCGAATCGATGGACGAAGGTAATCGTTAAATACAAAGAATGTACTTACGAAAGGTTTTACTCCTCCGTGGAGAGCCAGTCCATTCGCTGCCGCGCCCATTGCATGTTCACGTACACCGAAGTATATATTTCGTCCAGCATATGATTCTACTGCATATACTGCTTCACCTTTTATATCTGTCATCGTAGAATGAGAAAGATCCGCACTTCCACCGAAAATAGAAGGAATCGATTTCACATAATGATTAATAGCTTCCCCACTTGCAACACGAGTGGAAATCGTTTTTTCAGTATCAAAAGATAGAATGTCTTTCGCTTCAATTAAAACATCACCTGTAATCGCTTTTTCTAATTCATCTGCTAGTGCAGGGTTCGACTCTCTGTATGAGTTGAACTGCTCATTCCAGTCATTTTCTTTTTCAATACCTTTTTGTTTCAGTTCATTAAAATGAGCTGTTACTTCTTCAGGCACAAAGAAGTCTTCCTCATAGTGCCAACCATACACTTGTTTTGTCGCTGTCGCTTCTTCTACTCCAAGCGGGTTACCATGTGCTTTGTTCGTTCCAGCAACTTTTGGACTTCCATAACCTATAATGGTTCTAATTTCTATAAGAGTAGGTTGATCCGTATTTTCTTTCGCTAATTGAATAGCTTTTGTAATAGCATCGACATCGTTTCCATCTTCAACTCTTACATATTGCCAATGTACAGATTCTGCCCTTTTCTGCATATCTTCAGAGAAAGCAATGCCTAATTCACCATCAAGTGAAATTTCATTTGAATCATACAGTACAATTAACTTGCCAAGTTTCATATGTCCTGCCATTGACATCGCTTCATAAGCGACACCCTCCATTAAGTCACCATCTCCGACTAAAGCGTACGTATTGTGATCTATAATAGAGTGACCATCCTTATTGAACTTCGCTGCTAAATGCGCTTCTGCCATTGCCATTCCGACAGCATTAGCAATCCCTTGTCCTAACGGGCCTGTCGTCGCTTCAACTCCAGGAGTATGACCAAACTCAGGATGTCCTGGTGTTTTACTATTTAACTTTCTGAAGTTTTTCAAGTCATCAATTGAAACGTCATATCCAGCTAAATGAAGTAAGCTATACAGTAGGCTCGATCCGTGTCCCGCTGATAAAACGAATCGATCACGGTTAAACCATTCTGGGTGATTAGGATTGTGATTTAAATGATTCGCCCATAATGCATAAGCCATCGGTGCTGCTCCCATCGGAAGACCTGGATGACCTGAATTTGCCGCATTAATAGCATCAATTGATAATGTACGAATTGTATTCACTGCTAATTGATTTATGTTTTGTGTCATAGTAATCGTCCCCCTACATGCTTTCATGAAAGAAAGTACTTATTTTTCCGTCTCTTGATCTAACCACCATTTAAATCCACTTTCTTGCAATAATTCATTAGACGCATCTGGACCATATGAACCAGACTCATATTCATGAAGTGGTAATAAGTTCTCCTCGAATGCTTCAAGAATTGGTTGTACCCATTCCCATGACAATTCAACTTCTCTCCAATGTGCAAAGAATGTAGCGTCTCCACTCACCGCATCATGAATGAGTCTTTCATACGCTTCAGGTACTCCCACATCCGCTTGCTCACAAGTAAAGTTAATACGCATCGGTTCAATTTCTCCATTTTTCAATGGATTTTTACTATTTAACTGTAATGAAACGTTCTCACCTGGACTAATTTCAATTATTAATAAGTTAGGTGCTGCATTTGGATTACTATCTTGATATTGCTGTTTTAACGTATTTTTAAATTCGATTACAATACGAGTAGACTTTTCTTTCATTCGTTTTCCTGTTCGTATATAAAATGGAACGCCAGTCCAAAATGGATTATCGATCCACAGGCGAGCAGCAACAAATGTGTCTATGTTAGAAGAAGGGTTTACTCCTGGCTCCTCTTTATACGCTACAACTTGTCCGCCTTTTATTTCTCCTGAAACGTATTGACCGCGAACGATATGGTTTTGAACGTCTTCTTTTTTCACTTTACGAAGCGTCTCCATTACCTTTCGCTTTTCCTCTCGAATTTCACATGCATTAACCTTTTCCGGCAGATTCATAGCAGTCATCATTAATATTTGTAACATATGATTTTGAACCATATCTCGAATGGCTCCTGCCTGGTCATAATATCCTGCCCTTTCTTCAACCCCAACTGTTTCACTAGCTGTGATTTGTACATTCGCTATATGTTCTTTATTCCAAATCGACTGGAGAACAGGATTTGCAAATTCTAGCGCTTCAAGGTTTTGAATCATCGGTTTACCTAAATAATGATCAATACGGTATATCTCGTCTTCTTCAAACGTGCGACTAAGCTTATCATTCAGCTCACGAGCAGATGCAAGGTCGTGCCCAAACGGTTTCTCAATCATCAGGCGTTTCCATCCATCTGTTTTATCAAGTCCGCTTTCCTTAATATTTAAAGCAATCGTCTCGAAAAATTCAGGAGCAACTGAAAGATAGAACATTCTATTACCTTTTATATGTAGTTCTTCTTCCCTTTCACGAACGACTTGTAATAATCTCTCATAGTCTTCCGGCTTACTGACATCTAATGGACAATAGCGAAAATTATCTAAAAAACCTTCCAGTTCCGGAGTACCTTCTTCCCTCTGACGAGAAAACGTCTCTATTGATTCTTTTATTCTTTCTTGAAAATCTTCGTGAGATACTTGACGTCTTCCAAGCCCGATAACGGATATTTGCTTTGGAAGCTTTTGATCTCTATATAAGTTATATAGTGCGGGGTAAATTTTGCGTTTCGCTAAGTCCCCTGTCGCTCCAAATAAAACAAAGGTCATTGATTCCAATTTCAGTCCCCCTCTTGTTGTATAATCCTTGTCAATATTTTAAAAATGAATTGTACAGAAGCCCCTGTTTTTATAAAAAAACAAAGAGTTATCAAATTCCAATTCCTTTTATACCTTTCGCTTTCTAATTGTCCCCAATATTAATAGTGCCAATTCAAAGCGTTTCTACTACAACGTACTTATTTATAGAATTTTGCAAAACATTTTATATCTAATTACTTTTAGTAATTAAATAATCTTACGTCTAGTATATTAACCACATAAATTATTATCGTCAATAAATATGTCTTAAATTAAATACTATTTATTTCGTAATACTTTTCTAAGTTTATCCTGAGTTACCATTCATTTTCAAAGATAATGATCGATATAATAAATATCAGTTTCATCAAAATCTTCAATTAATTCCCCGTTAAACTCGTGAGCAGATGTTATATGATGCCCAAAAGGCTTCTCTATAATAAGACGGTTCAATCCTTTTGTAGTCCACAATCCACTTTCCTTAATATTTAAAGCAATGACATCAAATACTTCTGGTATAACAGATAGGTAAAACATGCGGTTTTCAGGATTGTTTAATTCTGTTTCACGCCTCTTTACAAGGCTCAACAAATCTTGATAGTCCTCTATATTCGCTGTATTTAATTGACAATAACGAAATGTGCTAATAAATTCTTCTACTCCTGATTCATCATCAGTAGATTTTCTAGAAAATGTAGCAAGGGATTGTTCTACCTTTGTTTGAAATTCCACATCTGACATTACCTTTCTACCAATATCGATAATCGAAATAGATTGCGGTATATTTTCATTACTAAATAGTTTGTATAAAGCAGGGTAAATTTTGCGTTTCGCTAAATCCCCTGTCGCTCCGAATAAAGTGAAACTTTAATCAGTGGGGGTTTTGTTCATTCCCACTGATTATTAGTTGAACCAATCGGGCTTTTACAGGCAGTTGCCCCCACCTAACTTCTATGATATCGCTGAATTTTGAGGTGGGGGTCTTACTGCCTGTTAATGCGGGGTAAAAGAAATGTCATTGAATCCATTTGCTATCTCCCTTTTTAAAACAATTGCTAGAAAAGAATATATTAGCTCATTCGCTACTTAGCACAACGCTCTCTCTAAATCCTCATACTTTACCAATGTTTCTTTAATACAATTTTGCCAAGAGCACGTTCTGACTCACTTATGTGGTGTGCTTTTTTTACGCCTTCTACATGTAAAGGCAACACATGCGTTACAACAGGTTTAATCTTCCCGCCCTCAATTAATTCTGTAATAAGAGAAAGTTCATATCCGTTAGGTTCAGTAAATATATGGTCACTCTCAATATTTTTCTCTCTTGATATCTCGGTTTGCGGAATTTCCATACCTTTCGGACCATAAATAGACGCTAACTTTCCATTTGGTGCAAGCACTTTATAACTATTCTTTAGTATATCTCCGCCTAATACATCAAATACAATATTGTAATTATGCAAAAGCGAAGAAAAATCTTCCGTTTTGTAATCGACGACAGTATCAGCGCCTAGATCCTTTACAAACTGCATGTTTTTTGTACTAGTCGTAGTTGCAACATGTGCACCGAAGCTTTTGGCTAGCTGAATAGCAAACGTACCTATCCCGCCAGATCCAGCATGAATTAAAACCTTATTACCCTTTTGAACATTAGCGAATTTCACTAAACTTTGCCAACTTGTTAAACCTACTAGAGGGATTGATGCCGCTTCCTCAAAAGATAGATTTCTCGGTTTTTTCGCTACATACTTCTCATCTACTGCCACGTACTCTGCATACGTACCATTTCGTTCAATATCTGGACGACTATATACTTCATCCCCCACTTTACATCCTGTTACGTTTGGCCCTATAGCAGCAACTACACCTGCAACATCCCATCCTAAAACGAGCGGGAAGTCATAAGAAATTACGTCTTGAAGTAAACCTTCACGTATTTTCCAATCCACGGGGTTTATACCAGCTGCATATACTTCAATCAGTACATCGTTGTCTCCTAATAAAGGTATTTTCATTTCAATTTCTTGTAGTACACTTTTATCACCATATTGCATAAGTCCTATCGCTTTCATTCTTTCCACTCCTTTACAATGCAGGGTAATGAGGAAGTACTTCTTCCCCTAGCTCATCTAACACTTCGTCAGCTGGGCGTTGACCATCAAATAGAGCAAGGAATAAATGATTCACACCAATACTTTTATATATATCAAGTAATTCAATTAGTGCCTTACGCCCTGTACGGTAACCTAAACGTATCGGTGTAGGACGTTCATTTGGATCTTCAGATAAATCTAAATGCATCGGTTGTATAAATGGTTTGAATACATCTGGATGATAATCCTCTACTAGTTCTCTCCATTGTCCAATTGCTCCCGCCTGATGCACCGGACTACGTGGATAATACATCCATCCATCTCCATGTTCAGCAAACCATTCCATATTTTGCTGACTAAAACCTGTAATAAAGGTTGGAACACGTTTAGACGGTTTTGGAACTAAATTCGCACCATGAACTTCTCCTAGTGTCGACTGGATAGACGGGAAGTTTTTATACAAAATCTCTTCCAAGTAAGCAAATGCTTCTCTAAACTTTTCACCTCGTGTTTCATGACTAACACCTAACGCTTTGAAATCGGCACGTCTGTCACCGGATGAAACGCCAAGCATAATTCTTTCTGGAAATAGTTGATCTAATGTAGCAATTTCTTTTGCTACACGCAATGGATGACGAAGTGACAACACTGTTGCCGACGTTCCAAATGCAATTTTCTTTGTCTTGCTTGCTAAATACGTCAAATAAATCATCATATCGTAAATTTGACCTGTTGCAGGATCACCAAAATCAGGGTCTTGCAGCAATACATCGCGAAGCCATACACCTGTAAAACCGTATTGTTCCGCTTTTTGTACTAACTCTACTTGTTTTTCCATCGTTGGAGCATGAAACTGATAATTTTCAATCGGAATGTGAACTCCTAACGTAAGTTGATCTTTCGCAAACATACGATTATATCCAAAATGGTTCGCAAACTTTTCCATGTGTTTCACTCACTTTCCCTCATTCATATAAATCTATACTTTTCATATTTCTTCTCAAAATTTATAAGCAACACTGCAACACCACATTGTTGCCGATTGTAATCGTTATAACTTTCTTTGTGCTACGAGTGTTATTATAAATCGGCCATAACATGAATAACAGTACGTACTTTAAAGTGATGTAGGCACTTTAAAGTACCTATACTAAGTGAGTAATAATAAACATAATGAATAAATCGTGCTGCAAAAATAACATCTATCCTTTCTTCAAAAAACTTTACAGTTGCTTTTGCAAATACGTTTCATTATTTCACGTACTTTCCCTTTCTTTATATAAAATTGTTACTAACCAAATTCAAAATATTATACTTATTTTTCGTACTTTGCTATGCTATAACCACGAACAGGAGGTATAAACTATGAAAGCACAAATTATCCATTCTTTTGGGGATTCATCTGTATTTCAATTAGAAGAAGTTTCAAAACCAAAACTTTTACCAGGTCATGTTCTAATTCACGTAAAAGCAACAAGTGTAAATCCAATCGATACAAAAATGCGTAGTGGTGCCGTTTCAGCAGTCGCTCCTGAGTTTCCAGCTATATTACACGGCGATGTAGCTGGTATTGTTATTGAAGTAGGAGAAGGTGTTTCGAAATTTAAATGTGGGGATGAAGTATACGGATGTGCCGGAGGTTTTAAAGAAACTGGAGGTGCACTTGCAGAATTTATGCTTGCTGATGCACGATTAATTGCTCACAAACCTAAAAATTTAACAATGGAAGCAGCTGCTGCTCTACCATTAGTTGCAATTACAGCTTGGGAATCTTTATTTGATCGTGCAAATATTAAACCTGGTCAAAATATTCTCATTCATGGAGCTACTGGTGGCGTAGGACACGTAGCCATTCAACTAGCTAAATGGGCAGGCGCTAAAGTTTTTACAACCGCTTCTCAGCAAAGCAAAATAGACATCGCCCATCGTCTAGGAGCCGACATAGCTATTAATTATAAAGAAGAATCTGTTCAAGAATATGTACAAAAACATACGAACGGAAACGGATTTGAAGTTATATTTGATACAGTAGGCGGCAAGAATCTTGATGATTCTTTTGAAGCTGCTGCGGTCAACGGAACTGTCGTAACAATTGCAGCTCGTTCAACCCATGACCTCTCTCCTTTACACGCAAAAGGACTCTCTCTGCACGTTACTTTTATGGCGTTAAAAATATTACATACAGATAAACGTGACGCTTGCGGGGAAATTTTAACTAAACTAACGCAAATAGTAGAAGAAGGACACCTTCGACCATTGCTAGATTCTAAACTTTTTACGTTTGATGAAGTTGCACAAGCACATGAATATTTGGAGTCAAATAAAGCAATTGGGAAAATAGTGTTGAAAAACGTTTGGTAACTTTCACTAAATAATACAAATAACAGCGGGATTGCTTCGCCTTATCTTTGTCTTAAGAGGCGTGCCACAATCTTAAAAGCTTTCCATCCTTTACAACAAGTAAAAAAAGAACAGCCGAATTTTTCTTATAGTAGAAAATTCGGCTGTTTGCATGTCGCAATTTGCTTTTTATATATTTCCATTAATAGATAAAATACAACTCATTTGCCTTACCATCTTTACCTTCAACAGAATATTATGTTGTTTTTAATTTTTTAAAACACACTACGTACTAATCCCCCGTCTATTCGCAACGCGGAACCATTAATTGCTGAAGAAAGTGGGCTGCTTAAGAAAGTGACAAGATTGGCAATTTCTTCTGGTCGAATAAGCCTTTGAATAATAGAGGTTGGTCGATTCTCTTTCATAAATCGCTTCTCAGCTTCTTCTATTGTCAATTGCTCATTAGGATAAAGACTATTTAACATAGTCTCCACTCCTTCCGTTAAAGTCGAACCGGGCATTATAGTATTAACAGTCACATTCGTTCCTGTCGTCAGCTCAGCTAAACTGCGAGAAAGTGAGAGTTGCATCGTTTTAGTCGCACTATAGTGAGCCATTTCTTGAGATGGCATAATAGCTGCTTCGCTAGCAATAAAGATGACTCTTCCTTCTTTTCTTTCAATCATTTTTTTCAAGTACGAGCGAGTAAGTCGAACACCACTCATAATATTGACTTCAAACAATTTAAACCAATCTTCATCAGGGATATCAAAATATTCTACAGGTTCAAAAATTCCTAAGTTGTTAATAAGAATGTCTACTTCAGGGTACTTTTCAATCACATTTTGGCACCCTTGTTCTGTTCCTAAATCAGCTACTACAGGTTGAAGAATAGCATCCGGATACTGCGCTCGAATTTCGTTTATCGTTTGATTAACATTTTCTTCACGGCGTCCATTAATAAGTACAGTAGCTCCTTCCGCTACTAATGAAGTGGCAATTGCTTTTCCAATCCCTGCCGTAGATCCAGTAACCAGTGCTGTTTTTCCTTTTAATTGCATATGCATATAGATTCCTCCAAATTCATGTGCTACATGATTGACTTACGTTGGAATACATAATTACGTTTATATTGTGGTTCACTTCTCTTATCTTTAACAGAAAATAAGCAGATCCACCCTTTTTTCGAAAGAGTATAAACGAAAATTATGTAGCTATTCCACTCTGTACGGAATTAAAAATCGAAATTATCATCATTTAGATCTACTCGATAATTCTGATTCTAATCATTGTCATGTTAAAAAATCACATCAACAGCAGAGTAAAGCTAAAACCAACTAATAAATACCATTATGATATATATTAACGATAAAGAAAATTACGCACTTTAAAGTTCCATAGGAACAAAAAAGTGCCCTATAAACTATAATTTCTAACTCTTTATATTTGCTAAAGTAGTATCTTTTTTTATCATAGAAAAGGTTGTAAAATCACACATTCTTACATACAGTTATAGGATTATTTTTATCCTAATTAACTAAAAACCATATAACACATTTGTAAAATAAAATTCTAAAAAAACCTTGCAGAAAAATTCTACAAGGTTTTTGCCTATACACACAAATTAATCACTATATTAAAATAAAAGGGTTTATAATTCATCGCAATATTATTAAATATAAGCTGCTTTAAAGGCTTGTTGGACAGCTTGTACTTCTAATGAGTCTTTACCATATAAGTTCGTTGCTACACGAATACAAGCTTCTTTTAATTCTTTAAAGTTAGAAGTCATATTTAATTCATCCGTATTTGCATAATAGAAAATATCAAACATTTTATCTTCTCCAATGCCATGTACGTTTACTCCATTATGGTTTCCACCACTAGCAATCAAGTAAGCTACTTTATTAATAATGCTAGAGTTCGTGTGTACACCACCATGATCGTGGTCAGCATCAATAGGTAAGTTATTATAATGTCTATAGTCCTCCGGATATCTAGAAGAGATAGATGATGGGTTTTTCATATCTCTAAAAATACGACCTGATTGTTCTCCCATTGTCCAATTGAACTTTCCGTTATTAGCATACTTTTCAACTGCTACTCCTAAAATATCAGATAGAGCCTCATTAATTGCACCAGCTTCTCCTGCATACTCAAGTCCAGACTCATTTCTTGTAACCGCGTGTGTAAATTCATGTCCTGCCACATCAAATGCTCTAACAATTGGATCTCCGTATACTAGCATAGCTCCATTACTAAATGCATTAAACCACTGCTTAGGATTTCCTTTATTCGTACCATTTGTGTTCCAACCATGAACGACAGAAATTACTTTTTGTCCGTTATTATCAAAGCTGTTACGGCCATATTTTTCTTGATAAAAATCATATACTTTCGTTGCTAAATAATGAGCACTAACTGCTTTAGGATCAGTAAAATTTGTAGAATTACTTGTTACTAAATCATCGAGATAACCCCATACATTTCTTCTATAATTATTATAATCTTTATAATTAGCAGTATATGTTTCAATTCCCTTACCACGAGAATAATCTGCAAGCATGTACGTTCCATCACTTCGCTGCGTAATTCCAAACGTACGATTAATACCTAAGTCATCTTTTCCTGTACCTGTTAATCTTGAAGAATCTTGTGATTTATTTGCTGTCGCAGATTGGACAATACTACTATCTACTTGTATACCCAATTTTTGCACGAGTTCTTTTAATAGATTACCACCAAAAGCATCAATTAATACTGTACCAGATACATATTCAGGTGTAGATGCACTAAAAGTAATTTGATATGCGTTGGTAGCTTTATTTGTATTTTCATCTACATATACCACTTGTTTAATTTCTGGTTCTTCAATAAATGTGAGATCATTTCCATAGATGTTGAAAAGCTGTTTCTTTGCATCCTCTTCTGATAAAGTAATAGGTTGTTTCAAATCTTCCTGTTGTTGTAAATCTTGGGCACTATCTCCCGAAATACTCGTAAGTACACCATCATCATTAATATGTGCTGTTAGTTGATATCCGTATACATCACGTCCTTCATATGTTTGTTGAAGACGCACCAATGTAGTACCATCATAAGATTTACGACTTTGCGTCACATTATAATTAACTTTGGATTCCGTATTAACTTGCTTTGAGGATAATGCTTGTTCTGTTTTTCCTTTTAGCGCATCCTTTGCTACATTTTCTGCCGATTTTTGAGAAGGTGCTGTTAAATTACCTGTTCGGAACGTATCTTCCTTTGTTTCCACTTTTAAATCTTCTGTTTCCGCATGCACTCCTCCATAGGGCATAATCGCCGATAACACCACTCCTGTAGTTAAACCTACCTTTACGAAATTATTCATATTCTTACTCCTTTATAATCTTATTATTAAGTTAAATAAATGTTTTTTCAAAATTGGAAACATAGATATTTCAAACTATCTATGTTTATCTACTGTTTATGAATTGTGATTCCTCATAATATAGATAGATTGCGTCTTTACTTTTAGATTCATTTCATTCCTCAAAAATTACTCATTATATAAGCTATCTTTATATTTATTTATATACGTTATTTTTTGTGGTTCTGATAACATATTTATCGCCATCCACACATTCTTTTTCATTTCTAATTTTTGCATTGGTATCTCTTTTAAAACCGGATTACTTATAATTTCTTCCATTTCTTCATCAATTCTTTTCATAAGATTTTCTTCTGGATTATTTTTCAAATAAGTATTTTTCAATCCCCATTTTGTCATTATAAATTCATTCGTTTTATTCATAGGATTAATAATAGTAGCTGTACTAGTTAATCGTTTTTTTATTTCATCATGATAGATTTTAATTTTATATCCTTCTTTTAGTGGAATGGTATCTTTTACAATCGTTACATTTGTCCCTTCCATTTCCTTCGTATAAATTTTTTCACCTTTCTCATTAAACAACTCTATTGATGCATATTTTTCACCTGCATAATAGCTATGAGGCGTTTTAGTAGTAACCGTAAAAACAGCTTGCTTTTGCTCTAAGTCTGTATTTAATTCGGCAAACTGGTCATCTCCTAATCCTAGGAATTGAATCGTTTGATTTACCAACCTACTCACTTTCATTTCGTTAACATCAATCGTTAGACTATTATCCTTTTCCTTTACATAGGCATAATACGAACGGAAATGATACATTCTATCCATTTTCTCACCTGAAATTTCAACCGTATAAACCCCATTTGGTACGTCTTGTAAATTGATATCTGCTGTTTCAATTGTTTTTTCTTGAACAACTGTATTCCCTTCTTTTAATTTAATCTTTCTTCCTTTCAATGTATCTATTTCATTTGTATTTAAATGGATATGCAAATTCCCTTTTAGTCCAAGCGAAGCAATTTGCTGATTCGTAACTATTTCAAAGTTAGAGTTTATCGGAATATCAGGATCAACTAGAGCTCTCGCCTTAGCTAATTGTGATTCAGGCACTATATACGCTAAAGAAGTAATTGCCGGATAACCTTTCGCCCTATTCATCTCTATTTGTTTATGATTAAGCTTAAAGCCCCATCTTTCAAAAACGGGTGTAAAATCAACTTGTACATTCTCGCTATAATACTGATTCATTAAATCCGGTAAAGAATAATCCCCCTTTTTGAAAGCAGCATTGCTAGCTAGTTTTCGATAACCTTGATACATTTTTGCAAAAGCTTCATCGCCAGCTTTTTGTTTCGCCATCGTTAAAAGAATAAGTTTTTGTCGCAAATCTAAATCATCATAATTTTTATTTTCTTTCATTAAAGCATTGTATAAATTCCGTTCTACCTGTTCCTTCTTCCCAAAATTAAATAACCAACCAACTTGATCTGCTTTTTTGCCGTATTTACTATATTGATATTGAACACCAAATAGATTATTAGAAACTTCTCCTGTAAATATTCCTTGATTATCAAAACCAGCTTGGTATCCATGAGCGATTTCATGTAAAGTTCCCCAACTTAGTTTATCTAACCACATCTTTGTACTATCTGAACTATTCGCTGTCCAATTTGCGCCATAATAGGCACCGCCAGCACCAGATATATCTGCTTTTAAGAAATAACGATTTTGACTTTTTTTATTTTCAACCGTTGAGCCATCTAAACCAATAATTGAATCATACATCGCAAAAATATCTTCATAATATGCAATTAACTCATCCAACGATTGAAAATCTTTTAAAGATCTTACTAACTCTTTATCTTTTTTAGGTACAAATAATTGAAAACTCTCCCCTTGAATTAACGCATACTCTCCATCAAATTGATCCCATGTACTAAAAAATTGAGATACACTTCCTTGTTGTTTATAAATGGGAAGAGGTT
This sequence comes from Bacillus cereus group sp. MYBKT14-1, assembly GCF_051915185.1. NCBI lineage: Bacteria > Bacillati > Bacillota > Bacilli > Caryophanales > Bacillaceae > Bacillus > Bacillus cereus group sp. MYBKT14-1. The sequence goes on from NZ_JBQAEF010000004.1 coordinate 355,126, forward strand.
TAGTAGCACTTTCATTCCCTACTTGGTACTCAAGTACAGCGTGCTTTTCACCATACGGAGTATCTATGAAAGGAACTAAAGGCGTATCACCTTGAATGGTAATCCACTCATTTCCTACTTGTATGGATTTTTCATTTTTAGAGTCATTAGACAATAAACGTAATGTTAATTTGTCTTTAAAATTAGGATTCGTTTGTCTTACCTTTAATGGTGTATTTCTCTGCAAAATAAATCCTAAATCTTGTCGATCGTGATATTTACCCTTACTTATGCCCGCCTGAAATATCCAAGTAGGCTCTTCTAAACTAGTAATTTCTTTTACATTTGTTCGTTCATCAGCATGTAAGTGTATATTTCCTATGAGGAAAAACATTGTATACATGATGCCTATAACAAGTAGCCTTTTCATTTACATATCTCCTTTTCTATTTTTTATATACAAAATACAATAAAACCCTCCTTCTTTACTTATAACTGTCGTCAGTAAGTTACTTATTAGTGTAATTATTATAGTTACATTAGCTCATGATTATCAATCATTAAATATATGTAATTTTGCATATATGGATATAAAACCGAAATTTTTGAAATACCGTGAAATGATCCAATATTATTTCATACATTATTCAATAAAAAAACACACGAAGCCCCTTAAGTCTTCATGTGTTTTCATACATGTTATTACATTTGTAATTGAATAAATTATCTTATTCTGTAATATTAAATTTTGAAACCAGTTCCGTTAATTCTTCCACCTTTTCTTTCATTTTGTTAGATTGAATTGATATTTGTTCAATTGATACAGCTTGTGATTGAATTGATTTTACTGTTTGAAGAGTCTCTTTTTTTACATCCGTTGCAGTTTCAGAAACTAGCGAAAGAGAAGCATTTACTTCTTCTGTACCAGCAGACATCTCTTCTGTCGCTGCGGATACTTCTTGAATTTGACTTGTAATCTTATCAATATCTCTCATAATAGACAAGAAGGTTTGATTCGCTTTGTGGGCAGCTTCTTTTCCTTCTACTGCCTTCTGTTGGCCTTTTCGCATGACATTAACTGTATCTTGAGTATCTTGTTGAATGGATTTTATTAAATGATTCACTTCCTTTGCAGATTCTTTAGATTGCTCAGCCAAGTCTCGAACTTCTGCGGCAACCACTGCAAATCCTTTCCCATTCTCTCCAGCACGTGCCGCTTCAATAGCGGCATTTAAGGCAAGAAGATTCGTTTGTTCGGCAATATTAGTAATTGCAGCGAGAGCTGTATCAATCTGTTGTGTATGTGTAACAAGTTTATTTATTACTTTTGATGTTTCCTCGACAACATCATGTACACTATTCATTTGAAGAATAGAGTGATTTATCACTTCACTACCGATATTTATTCGTTCTGTAGTCGTTACTGCTACCTCAGCGACTACTGCTGAAGATTCAGCTACAGTTTGCACCCCTGTTGTAATTTCTTCCATTGAGGATGAGCTCTCCTGAATACTAGTTACCTGTCCTTCTATTTTTGTTTTTACTTCTAAAACAGTCTGTACAACCTCATTTGAAATACTAGACGCTCGATTTGTATCTTGTAATACGCCCTCCGTAGTAGAAATAACCTCTTGTGTTGTCATCTTAACATTCGCAATTAATTGTTGAAGGTTATCTAACATACTATTAAAAGACTGAACAATATGCCCTAATTCATTATTTGCTTTATAAGGAGTACGTGTTGTTAAATCTCCAGCTGCTACTTTTTCCATATCATTTTGTAGTAACACAAGTGGTTTTCGGATAGTTAATTTAATAATATATCCAATTAATATAATTATTAAAATTGCTAAAAGCGAAATACTAACAAACATTATCATTGTATTTTGAGCACTATTATTATTTTCCTTCTGTAAAAGCTCTGCATTATTACTATTATATAAAATTAATTCACGAATTGATTTTATTGATTTTTGCATATTAGGTTCAATCTCTTTTAGGTAATATGCATATGCTTCCTCATTATTAGATTTCCCTAATTCTTGCGCTTTCTTCATTTGAGTTCTTAATTTATTAAATGTTTCATAAAACGTGTTATATAATTCTTTTTCTTTAGTAGAAATAACTTTAGCCTCAAACTGCTTTAAAAGATAATCATTTTCCTGACGAATTCCGTCCATTTCTGTTATTAATTCATTCATTCTTTTTTCATCTTTTGATACCATAATTTCCATAAAGTTCATATTAACATGATAAAAATTAGATTCTACAATACCAATCCACTCAATTGGTAGTAAATTATCCTCATACATATTAGAGGAAGTACTTTTCCCTCTTTCTAATCCCCAAAACCCTATTAGGGATAATACTATACATGCAATACTTGATATAGTTATTAATATGTTTAGTTTTGTACCAACCTTACTGTTTCTTAATAATTCCAATTCACTTTCTCCATTCTAATATATAGTTTAAGTAATGTATTTTATAATAAGAATCCCAAAATTACGATGTTTATTTTGCGATATGCAATTTTGCATATCATCCACTACTAAATCAAAATAACCTAACATTGTAATTTTAGTTTTCTGAAAATCCATGATTATGAACACACCCCATTAATTCTTGAACTTCTCATCCAAAATATCTGCAAATATTGCAGCAACAGAGGAACCTATCCTTGAAATATAAATTACGCTTCCATACTAGACTAGCTTAAAAATATTTTTCTTATTGCTCATTTTTCTATTTCCTCTTTATCAAAAGTACTCCTAACACATCACACTTTAAAGAAACGATAGTATTCCCTATAATCCAAAAAAAATAAGGAAAGACATAACACCTATGTCTTTCCTCTAAAATTGTAACACTCAATATGCTCTTGGCTCTATTTAATTTTCTAATTAAACCTTTACATATCTTTCTTTATAATATTTTCTAACTCTGTCCAACTTGTAATACGCGGGATGTTGAGATGTTGATTGTAAGAAGTAGTTTTTGCATACACATTTATCGGTTTTCCTATTAACGTTTCTAAGACTGCCGGCTTATCATCAAAGAAATAGTTTAATTTTATTTCTTGTATGAAGTGTATTTTTTCTTCATCCTTCATTCCATAGAAAAAGCGATCTTCATGTACCGGAAAACCTTTTTCTATTAACCATTTTTTTGTTTGCTCTCCATGCTCTTTAGGTCGCGCCGTTATATAGTAAATTTCATGTCCCTGTCTTTCTAATTCTTGTAATGTCTCTACTGCATATGGAAACGGTGAACAAGAAGTATAATAAATCTCATCCAGCAAACTATTCCACATATGACTGCCTTCCTCCGAAGTCATGCCAAATGCTTCATGAATTTCAATTGTTTTTAAAGAATGAAATACATCCAATCCTAATTTTTTGTTTAATTTCTTATTATATAAATGAAAAGCATGCTGCCTTAAATCAATTAATGTATCATCGATATCAAATCCAAACTTCACTCTTCATCGCTCCTTTCTGCAATCCATTTATCGGAACATATAAGTAGCTTTTATTCTCCTTATATTTTCCGATATTCTGGATAGCCAATAAATCTATAATCTTTTCCAACCTGGGTAAATGATACATCCTTAAATTCAATTGCATCTTGCATTTTAGTAATACCAGTCCCCTCTACAAAGCTAGGCGCCAATCTGCCCCCAATAATTTTTGGTGCGACATATAATATAAGTTTATCCATCAATTTATTTTCAATAAACGAAGCATTTACCTCTCCACCACCTTCAATAAGCAGGGAGGAAACTCCTTTTTGCCCTAAAACATCAAGCATTTCATGTAAGTTTATATGCTTTTCTCCGCTAGTAACAAATACTTTAACTCCTGCATTTTCTAATGCTATCTTTTTTTTCGCTGCATGATTACTTGTTGTAAATATCCAGGTAGGAGCTTCTCCATCTGTAACAACGTTAGCTTCCATCGGTATGCGTAATGTCGAGTCCAATATTATTCGAATTGGATTTCGTCCATTTGGAATACGCGTTGTCAATGATGGATTATCCTTTTGAACAGTATTCGCTCCTACTAAAATAGCCGCATTTTCGTTTCGTATTTGGTGTACTTCTTGTCTTGCTTCTGCAGATGTAATCCACTTACTATCCGATGAAGACGTAGCGATTTTCCCGTCTAATGTAACTCCTGATTTAATCGTTACAAATGGACGCTTTGTCAAAATATATTTATTAAAGACTTCATTCATTTTTTTAGATTCTTCTTCACACACTCCTACAAGTACTTCAATACCTGCATCTTGTAGAATTTTAATTCCACGTCCAGAAACAAGCGGGTTTGGATCAAGTGTAGCAACTACTACCTTCTTAATTCCTGCTTGTACAATTGCTTCAGCACAAGGCCCTGTTCTACCATGATGAGAACAAGGTTCAAGAGTTACATAGATTGTAGCACCACGTACCTGTTCTCCAGCCATACGTATCGCATGTATTTCGGCATGTGGTTCTCCGGCCTTCATATGTGCTCCGACCCCTACAATTCGATTATCATTTACAATTACAGATCCAACCAATGGATTTGGAGTCGTTTGTCCCTTCATAGCCTTGGCATTTTCTAGTGCTAGCTTCATATACAATTCATGCTCAAGCATGTAAGTGTCCCCCTTCAAAATGTCCAGAACGCTGAATCTTCGTTTGCAAATATTTCTCATTAAACTCTGAGATATCACCCCATAACGGTTCACGACTCGTAACATTTAATCCAGCTTTTTGTAACGCTTCTAATTTTTTCGGATTATTTGTAATAAGTTTTACAGGTTTTGAGCGTAGCGCTTTTAATACTTCAATTGTATCATCATAGTTTCGAACATCATCTTCAAAGCCTAGGTTCAGATTAGCTTCTACTGTATCTAACCCATTTTCTTGCAAGAGGTACGTCATTGCTTTACTAAACAAACCAATTCCTCTTCCTTCATGATTCGCTAAGTAAAATAAAGCACCTGAACCATGTTCTGTAATCATTTGTAAAGACTGCTTTAATTGGAATCCACAGTCACAACGTTTACTACCAAAGATATCACCGGTGTGACAAATACTATGCATACGAATTAGGGCATCTTCAGAATTCTCAAAATCACCATATACAAGCACACTAGATTGCTGCATATCAGCTAAATTAATAGATGAGAGTTTTTTGATAATTCCTTCTACACTATTTGTAACCTCACTACATTGTAACCAAGAATACCATTGGAAAATTTTAGTCTCCCCATATAAATTAATTGGCAATTTGATAGGTCCTACTAAATAAATATCCTTTCCATCTTGATGTATAAATTGAATTTTATCTTCTAACATATGAATTGTATCTGTTGTAACCATTAGGTACCTCCTAGTATTGAGAATCTCTAAAAATCCTCTTCCATTGTTATATTTTTTATTGTTTAACTTACACAACGTAAGTGTTTTTACAGATGCTATTCTTTTTTCTCTCAGCTTATATGCAATATGTATCATTACAACTTTGGCCATTTAAAGAAAAGAGTTTTAGTTACATAAAACAACTTAGTTACTTTATGTAAGTGAGTATACATTCGTAATTAATTTACGTCAAGTAATTAATTATAAAAACATTTGTTACTAATAGTAAGATGTTATATAATTTGTTTTAGGAGGTGAAGGAAAATGAATGATTCTACATTATGCCCTCGCTTTGAAAAAGGAATGAAATTTTTTAGCCAACGATGGACAGCACTAATTATTTACCAACTTTTTTCTGGATCTCAGCGCTTTTGTACGCTTGAATCTTCTCTTCCTGTTAGCGGAAGATTACTTTCAGAAAGATTGAAAGAATTAGAACTAGAAGGAATTGTCGAACGTAAAGTCTTTCCTGAGACACCAGTTCGTATAGAATATTCTTTAACTCAAAAAGGATTTGCTTTAGAAGCTATTATTCGCGGAATAGAAGAATGGTCACAGGAATGGATAGAACTTGAGGAATAACATAAAAGCTTTTTCGTATATAGTTTTAAGTAATCAAATTACAGATACCTATTATTAAAACGCTAGTTTTTCAAGCATTTATGAAAAGCTAGCGTTTTTTAATGAATAAAATAAAATTTAAGAAATGAAACAAGATGATCAAACCGATCACCTTGTTCCTTTAAAGATTAAAATAGTGATTTTAACAACTTTTATTAATACATACTCGATTAACAGAAATAATAAATAGAATTTTTGTAACTAAACAGTTTTATTTTCGCAATACAGTTAGCTTATCCCGCTATTTGCGGACAGTAAGACCACCACTGATTAAATTTCCATTTTATTACATTTGAATATTACTTATGAAATTTCACACGCTCTTCAAGTGGTTGGAATTCTTTTTCACCTGGTGCAGCTGTTGGATTACCAAATGGCATTTGTGCAATTAGTTTCCAATTAGCAGGGACATTCCATTCTTGTTTTACCTCATCGTCAATTAATGGATTATAATGTTGTAAAGATGCCCCTAATCCCTCTGCTTCTAAACCTGTCCATACGACTAATTGGTGCATACCTGATGCTTGGTGTGACCAAATTGGGAAGTTTTCAGCATATGCAGCAAATTTTTCTTGAAGCGATTTAACGATAGCCTCATCTTCAAAGAATAGTACTGTTCCATAACCAGCTTTAAAAGAATCCATTTTTTGTTGCGTTCCTGAGAAATCTCCATCTCCAACTACTTTTCTTAATGTTTCAGTTGTAATATCCCATAATTTATCATGAGCTTCACCAAATAATACAACTAATCGCGCAGTTTGAGAATTGAAAGCTGATGGAGTATATTTCACAGCAAACTCCACAATTTCTTTAATTTTTTCATCCGATACTTGTACCTCTTTGTTAATTCCATAGTAAGTACGTCTTTCTTTCAGTGCAGTATAGAAATCTTTTGTCATAATTCATTTCCTCCTAAGTTTTAATATTCTTCAAAATGATACATTGCGAAGATAATATGAGTTGAAATGAGTTCATTTTTGAACCATTGAACACCATAACACCAATTGCTAGTCATTCTGAATCTAAACCACTGCTTCTTGCTTCAGTTTCCCTAAAAAAACACTTATAAGCATCATTGATACAATCTAGTGATCATTCGGTATTATTTTACCCATTCTCTATTCATGTATCCTGCTTGTTTCATATTTACACAAATATGAAAATAACCTTAAATTGCTGGTCAAAAAAGCCAGGTAGCATGAATAACACATTACCTGGCTTTTTACATTTTTAATTTAAATTCAACTAAACATTACCAATGAATAGTAGTAAAAACTATACCTGTCACTTATTTAATAATTAACATCTCATAAGGATGTTGTCCCATAAATCTATTCTCCCAAGGAATCTCTAATGATGTCCAATTTGAACCACCGTCTACTGACTGATACACTCCTTTATTGCTAAACAGATAAAACGTTCCATCACTTGTTGCCTTTAATACTGGTATGATTGTGCCTTTAGGAGTTGGTAAACCTACATTCATTTCTGCCCAAGACTGATTTTTTTCTTTCTTATAAATAAATGATTCACAATTTCCATTATTGTAATCATGCGCTACGTGGGGATTTGAAGATGTCGCGATAATAATATTTTCTGGATCATTTGGGTTAACTGCCATTTGATATGCGTAATGATGCTTTAGCCCGCTACACATATAGTTCCAAGTCTTACCTCCATCATTACTCTCCGCATACTCTTGACCTGGTTCTTTCAAGAATGAATCACCTAACACCCCGTATAAACGATTTGGCGCATCGCCATGTGATTTAAGAATGTGAATATCTTGAGGATAGTTCCCCTCTTTTTCCTCAGTCCATGTCTTACCTCCATCTACACTTTTAATTAATCCGCCTACCTCAATAGTCGTATAAATAGTTTCTGGATTATTAGCATCAATTTCAATATGTTTTACATGGTGTGTATATGTTCTTTGAGGAAAGAACCATGATGAATATGATGGCATTTGTCGATAATCTGTTAGCAGCTCAAAACTGTCTCCTCCATTTTTGGATACGAACATTGCACTCGGTTCAGTTCCTACATATACAATCCCGTTACCGTCATCCCCCTTCGCTGGAGATACAGAAACTGCTGTAATAGCTCTCATATGAATAGCATTAGCTGGGAACACTTCACCAAATGAAGGCAACGTACCAATCGCTTCCCATGAACTTCCTCCATCTTTACTTCTCCATAATCCCCTATCAAAAGTACCACAATACATTCTTTCTTGGTCGTATGGATCTAAAGCTAAAGCAACTGGATTCGCACCTACAAACTGCGATTGGACGCTCCATGTTGAGTCTTTTTTTTCTGCGATTACAAGTTCTCTATCAAACGCTAATATGAATTTTTCCATAACTAAAATCTCCTCGTTTCATAATATATCTACTGTATTATTTAAATTTTTACCGTTACAAGTTATGAGATAACACTTATATGCTACAGCATATAAAGGATAAATTTTATAAGCAATATGTGATTAAAAACTTACATTATATAATTTGTTAACTTCACATCAGTATGATGAACAAGATGTCCTGTTAACTCATATAAGTCCATATGCCACCTTCAAATAAATCGCAATTTATATGCTATAGCATATATAATATAGAATGCATTATTTTATGTCAAACTTTAATACTGTTAATAAGTTCTTTAGCTCGCCTAAAGTAATTTAAAAGTCATAATATAAACAGAAACATTTTATTGAATAGAAAATAAAAAAAGAGTGCAATTTGGTATTATCCCCTATAGGTAGACAGTAAAAAAAGAGTCCATCTGATATGATGGACTCAATACTGTTTTATCTGGAGGGGGTTTTTTTATGGCAAGAAAGGGACAATCATTTCAAAAATATACAGAAGCACTAAAGCGAGAAGCAGTTCGTCTTCGATTAGAAGAGAGAAAATCATTGCGAGAAATTCGTGAACAACTCGGTGTGAAGAGCGATGCCCAGATTATTGAGTGGGTAAAACGTGCGCAACAGGGGGAGTCCTTTGATGATCAACGTGGTGTCTGGAATCGAAAGAATTTTAATAGTCTAGAAGAAGAAAATGCTTATTTGAAGGCACAGGTTGAGTATTTAAAAAAGCGCAATCCAAATCTACACGGGAAGGAATGGTCCTAAAGAAAGAACGATTTTCTCTTATCGATTCATTACGCCAAGCCTATCCACTTCGATGGCTGTTTCAAATCGCGGAAGTTTCTAAGGCTGGCTACTATAAATGGCGGAAATATCATAACGTACAGCGTTTACGTCAGAAAAGGGATATGTGGCATAAAGAACATATTTTATCTATTCATCGTCAGCACCCTTACTATGGGTATAAACGCATGACTCGTGCTTTAGCTCGAGAAGGAATGGTAATGAATCATAAACGTGTTCGTCGTCTCATGAGAGAGCTGGATATTCAATCTATCATTCGAAAAAAACGTCCATTTTATGGAAGGAAAACATCTGTGATATTTAAAAATCATTTGAATCGAGAATTTCAGGCTGAAAAGCAAAACCAAAAATTCGTAACAGATATTACTTATGTGCGAATCGGAGAACAATTTGCCTATTTGTCAGCTGTGTTAGATTTATACAACAATGAAATTGTTGCCTGGAAGCTATCTTCAAGAAATGATTTAAATTTGGTTTTAACTACATTACGTCAATTAGAAGAGAAGTCATTAACCACTAAGCCCCTTTTCCATTCAGATCAAGGGTTTCAATATACATCTAAATCCTACGCAAAACAGTTAGAGAAATTAGGATTTGTCGGCAGTCATTCTAGACGTGGAAACTGTTTTGATAATGCGTGTATCGAATCATTCTTCTCACATTTAAAAACAGAGAAGTTGTATTTAGTGCGCCCAAAAACATATGAAATGGCCTATCGAGCAATTCAAGAATATATTCAATTTTATAATACAGAAAGATTCCAAGAAAAACTTCACGGCCTTTCCCCGATAGAATATCGGGAAAAGGCCGTGGCATAATACTCTTTTTATTACTGTCTACTTGACAGGGAGATGACCAATTTTTGCACTCTTTTTACTCATTTCTATTAGAAATCAAAGTTATCAGGATCTGGACCAACGCGGTGATTTTGATTTAATGCATCGATTTTTTCCATATCTTCTTTCGTTAATTCAAAGTTAAATACATCTGCATTTGCAATAATGCGGTGCTCTTTCGTTGATTTTGGAATTGTGATCACTTCATTTTGAAGGTCCCAACGTAAAATCACTTGTGCTGTTGTTTTACCATGTTTCTCAGCAATTTCTTGTAATGTTTCGTTATCTAATAATTGACCTTGCATAAGTGGTGACCATGCTTCCATTTGAATACCTTGTTCTTTACAGAAAGCTTGTAATTCTTTTTGTGTTAAACGAGGATGGTATTCTACTTGGTTGATCATCGGCTTAATTTCTGCATCTTTTATTACATCTTGCAGATGGTGAATTTGGAAATTACTTACGCCAATTGCACGTACACGCTTTTCTTTATAAAGTGTTTCTAACGCTCTCCATGTATCTTTATATTTCCCTTCTACAGGCCAGTGAACAAGATATAAATCTAAATAATCTAGCTTTAATTTTTTTAAGCTCTCTTCGTATGCAGCAATCGTTTCTTCATATCCTTGATCTGCGTTCCATACTTTTGAAGTAATAAATAATTCTTCTCTTGAAATACCAGTTGTTTCAATACCGGCACGAATCCCCTCACCTACAGCTGCTTCATTTCCGTAAATTGCAGCTGTATCAATGCTGCGGTATCCTGCTTTAATTGCTGATTTAATCGCTTCTACAAGTTCTGGTCCTTCTTCTACTTTAAATACACCTAAACCAAACCAAGGCATTTCCACACCATTACTTAATACTGTTTTACTTTGTAAATTTTTCATTTTATTTTCTCTCCTTTTATTTTACTTGATCTCTTTTTTCTAATGTCATGCTCCATGCTGTTAAAATAACAGCACCTACTACCATAATGCCGCCTACCCAAGCTGTATGAATTAACCCTAACGAGTTCGTTACAATACCGCCTAAATAAGCACCAAGAGCAATCCCAGCATTAAACGCCGCAATATTAATTGCCGATGCAACATCGACAGCACTCGGTACAAATCGTTCAGCTAACATTACGACATATACTTGTAACCCTGGAACATTCATAAATGCGAATAGCCCCATTAAAATAATTGTGATTAACCCAGCTACCTTAAATGGTGCCGTAAATGTTAAAACAAATAGTATAATCGCTTGAATAAAGAACATGTAGAATAGCGCTCGAATTGGATTATGATTCGATAATTTTCCGCCAATCACATTCCCTATCGCAATGGCGATTCCATACACTAATAAAATGATAGTAACCGTATTTGCTTTAAATCCTGTTACCTCTTGTAATAACGGAGATAAATACGTAAAAGTTACGAATGTTCCCCCATATCCTAATGCAGTAATAATGAAAACTAGTAACAGTCTTCCGTTCGTAATCAGTTTAAATTGATCGCGGAATGATACAGACGCACCTTTTTTCATATTAGATGGAATGAGAATACTATTTGCAATTAAGGCGATAATTCCAATTACTACAATTGCTAAAAATGATGTTCTCCAGCCAAATTGTTGACCAATAAATGTTCCAATTGGTGCACCTGTAATAGTTGCAACTGTTACACCAGTAAACATAATCGCAATCGCGCTAGCCCGTTTATTTTCTGGGACAAGTGCCGCAGCAATTGTTGAACCAATTGACATAAACACACCATGCGAAAGTGCAGAAATAATTCGCGCAATAAGTAATACAGTGAAGCTTGTTGCTACCGCTGCGATTCCGTTACCAATAATGAAAATAATCATAATCCACATTAATAACGTTTTTCGTGACATATTAGCTGTTAATGACGTTAATACTGGAGCCCCAAACGCTACGCCTAACGCATATAAAGAAACTGTTAAACCAGCCGTTGTAACCGACACATGTAAATCTTCCGAAATAGATGGTAATAAACCGACACTAACAAATTCAGTTGTCCCAATCCCGAACGCACTAATTGCTAACGCTAACAACGCAAATATACTTCTTCGATTCGTCTGAACTTCTGAAGACGATGCTGTATATGAATTCAATTGAGTTCCCCCTCTTCCCTATAATTCCTATCATAATAGTGCGATAAAAAGGCCCTTTTATCTTCTAAAAAACATATTTAATCTCTACAAACGCTATTATGAATGGTTTCATTCTTTTTTTAAAGAACGCACTTTAAAGTACTATAGGTACTTTTTAGTACCGTAAAGCTTGTCTCTCTCTTACATGTACTATTATGAAATATATTCAATACAATGAATAGTACGTACTTTAAAGTGCTGTAGGTACCAAAAAGTAACATAGTTAGTTACCAGTACCGTAAAGCTTGTTTCTCTCTTACATGTGCTATTATGAATGATAATTACCCTAATAAAAAGTACGTACTTTAAAGTACTATAGGTACTAAAAAGTAACATTTATATAACCTAGCTTATTTTGCTCAAAAATTGAAATCTACATTCCATGAAAAAGACTTTCAAATGAAGAAATACACTTTCCCGTAGAGGCAACTTTAGAGAATATTACTTAAACATATAAAGGATCATGTTCATTACCACAGACAAATAATAAAAAGGCAAAAACGAACAGAAATGTGTTCATTTTTGCCTTTTTTATTTACTGATTAAAATGTACGACTTTTGGAAAGGAAATCTGCATTAGCTCCTGTTACACCACTTTGTCCCCAGTTCCCTGGAATCATTTCACGAATAAGAATTAGCACTTTATCCAAAGGTGCATGAGTATATTTAGATGTTACTTGTGTAAGTTCGTTTACCCACTTATCCTTTGTCTCTTGATCAAATGTATTCCATATATCAATCTTAATAATAGCCATTCCATTAACGTTACGACCTAGTGTATCGTAAGACTCTTTTGTCTCCCAATCGGACACCCTACTTTTCACAGCAAAGGTAGCATCACTTGCTACAGCCCCAGCTTTCCCCCAGTTTTCTTTCTCAAGTTCCGTTATCAACACTTGAATTTTGTCAGGGACAATTTTTAATAGTTTTATTGTAAGTTCCGTTACACTATAAATAAATTCCTTCTTTTCTTCTGTTGACATGGTTGGCCAAGTATTTAGCTCGATTAATGGCATAGTATTGCCCCCTAAATTTAATTATCTATTGACTAGTTACAACTATTGGTTCAAATGATTTTTAACTGCTCTTACTACCAATTCGTGATCTTCTTCTGGTGGTAATCCTGAAACTGTTATCATTCCAATAACCCCTACGTTTTTTATCCTGATAGGAAAGCATCCACCAAACGCAGCATATTCCGAAGTATCTAAAAGATATTTTTCATTATATGAAATTCCAGTTATTTCACTTTGTATCTGCATATAATACGAGCTACGATCATGCAGGGAAACGACTCGTTTTTTACGCTCAATCCATTTCGTATTTTCCGCATTTGTCCCTGTCATCTTGAAATGAAATAATTGCACACCATTTTTCGTTATATCAACAGCAATCAATTTCCCCTCTCGCTTTGCTGTTTCAACGATAAATAAACCTAGTTGCAAGGCATCTTCATTTGTAAAAGAGGAAAATTGAAGCGTTTCCTCCTCTTTTAAAATTTGTTTACTTATTTCATTCAAATTTGAAGTGCTCATATCTTTAACCTCCATAATTGTTTTATGCCACACCGACATTTTTTCGAAATTATTAGGCCATATAGTACAACCCTTCAATCAATCTGATTCTAAATAAACTGCTGTAACATCGTTGGTAACTAGTAGTACCGTAAAGCTTGTTTTCTTCTTACTGGTGCTATTATGAATGATATTCAAAGTTATAAAAAGTACGCACTTTAAAGTGCTATAGGTACTTTAAAGTACTATTCTACTTATCCCTATCTTACAGAGACTATTATGAAATATATTTAACATCTTAAAAATGTATGTACTAAAGAATAATATTTTTAATCACTAACTTTTTTGCTCAATGGTTGTAATTCATCAGATACAGAAATAGACATACAAAAACGCCATCCTTTCCTATTGGAGTGAACCCAGAGAATGAGACGAAAAAAAACACCTCTCTAAATCGTAAGTATCAGTTATGATTTTAATGGAGGTGTTTTTCTTATGGGGAA
>NZ_JBQAEF010000005.1:0-346061 GCF_051915185.1 Bacillus cereus group sp. MYBKT14-1
AAGAGCACCATGCATCAGTGCTCTTTAAGATAGGAGGTAACACTTTGAGCTGGATGATTAGGTTAAAAGTATATGATGTAGAAAAGGAATAAGACCTAAATTTTATTATTAGTTCAATAAAAAAGAGCGGCTAGCAAAAGCTAACTGCTCTCCAGAAAAGAGTTAAGAAGGAAGTTCAGAACTCAAGTGCATTTATAGTATGGACAAGGTTTATGGATTTATTCAAGGGGGGATCGATAATGTGCACTTATTGGGAAAACACAGTTAAAGAATTCTTTAAGAAGCAAGAGCAGGAACGAAATAAAAGAGCAACTAGCCAAGGCTAATTGCTCCATTCATGGGGTCTCCTACATATATGTGTAGGCTGATTATAGTATTTGTAAAATCTAGAGTTTTATTCAGGAATAAATAAAAGAGCAGCTAGCAAAAGCTAACTGCAATGAGAAAATTACATACACGAATCTAAGGAGTATCAATATTTCGTGTATGTATAGTATGGACGGAATTTCTAAGTTTATGTAATGAAAATTAAAAAGAGCAGTTATCATAACTAACTGCTCTCACAAATACTGGAGAAATGGACTGCTTTGGGGAAAACAGCTTGTACTTAGTATTAACGGAATATTGGATTTTATTCAGTTCAATAAAAAAGCAGCTAACAAAAGTTAACTGCTCGAGCAAGGAAATCGGAGAAAAGATCACCGCGTCATCTACAGTATTGACGGATTATTAAGTTTTATTCAGGGGGTAAACAATGAAAAATATAAAATATAAAGTTTTGACAACAAGCTTTGATGGTAATACAGGATTGTTTCCGGTGATAGCATTACACTTTCACGATGAGGATAGCATAATGATTACTTACGATGATCCTGGTTATGGAATAAATAAAGAATTGTTAGATAAAGGTTCCCTTATCCCGTCTACAGGATTAAAGGATAAGTACGGTAAGGATATCTATCTTGGTGATAAAGTTCGTTGGACCAAGCTACAGTATACAGATTGTAGTAGGACGGAAGTGGAAGGTACTGAAATAACTGAAGGTGTAGTTGATTGGATGGATACGACATTAGTGCTAAAAAAGGATGGACATGCATTCTTTTTATGGCCAACCGCTATTGATGAACCAAATGAACTTGAGATTATAGGGAACATATATGATTTAGAACAAATTCAAACAAAATAATCCTTTTAAAATAAAAAGAAAAAAGCAACTTGTATTGGGGACAAGTCACTTTTTTCGAGTGGCAATGTTACATTTATTATAACAGGACAAATGTAGCATCTAAATGAATAAAAAATACAAATTTTAGACAAAATTCGAGATTGAAAATGAATACAGTCCGGCTAGAAAACTAGAGGACACCAATTCATTAAAGCGGCAATTCAAGCTGTTTTAGGGATAGGTGTCCTTTTTATTTTGAAAAGGGAGATGGGGAAATGAAGGTGTTAAAGGATCAGCTACGTGAATGGAAAAAGCAATCAAAAAAAGCAAAGAAGAAAAACAAGAAAAAACAAAAAGAGAAATTAAGCACACGCGACATTGAAGATTTAATGGGAATTCGTGGTCCGCGTTATGAACGCAGACGCGGAGCTTTAAGACAAAAATAATAACAATGGAGGAATTTAATATGAATAAACAATTATCATTTAAAATGCCTGTTTTAGATGAAGAAGAGACAAAGAATGAAGTTGAAAAAGTATTTGAGGAGTATCGTATGTATTTATCTCAAATGCCAAGTGACATATTACCGAAAGTAACCGCATCGTATTCAATTGTTCCTCCATCTGTAACGAATGAATTTAACAGCTCTACAGAAAACATAGCAATTGAAAGAGTACAATACGAAATGGCCAGAGATAAATTTATGAATTGGGTTCATAGAGCTGTTAACAGGCTTCCAAAAAGAGAAAGACAAATCATTCATATGTATTATATGGAAGAAGAGAAGGGATACGATCCAGACATAATGGATGAAGTGAAGTTAGGTAGAACAACGTATTATAAAGTTAAAGGAAAAGCTTTATTACGTCTAGCTTTCAGTTTGCGAAAAGAAGTGTTTAAACAAAGGGCGCAAAATGAAGAGGTAGAAGTAGTATGAACATTGTACAGCCGATTCGAGATAAAGAAATAATACAAGAAATAAAAGAGTTTTATAAGGAGCAGAATGAGAGGAACTACATTCTGTTTCTTCTTGGTATTAATACAGGGTTCAGGATATCGGATATATTACGTTTACGTGTTCGTGATGTAGAAGGCTGGAATATTGTGATACGCGAAAAGAAAACAAGGAAGATCAAAGATGTGAAGATGCCGTCTGAGCTGAAGAGAGCCATCAGAAATTATACTGAAGGAAAGCCAAAGAATGAATACTTAATTAAGAGTAGGAACGGAAAAAATAAACCGATTACTCGTGCAATGGCATATGTGATATTGAATCAAGCTGCAGAAGAGTTTGGGTTGGAACGTATTGGTACTCATTCACTCAGAAAGACATATGGGTATCACCATTACAAACAATTTAAAGATGTAGTTGCTTTGCAAAAGATGTTAAATCATACAGATCAGAAAGAAACATTGAGATACATTGGAATGGAGCAAGATACATTAAATGATTATCAAAGGAAGTTTAGAATCTAATTCCTTTATTTTTTTATCACTTATTGAATTAGCTTTAAACTGAAAGTGTCAAATTCATTTTTATAAAATGCGAGAGAGATTGGTATATCTAAGGTTAAACGGAATAGGTGAATTTAACACAATCTAGTTTATAGATAATTAATTATTAATGATTATGGACTTTGTTTATCAAAAAACTATGTAAAAACAGGCCGATAATGATGTTGAAAACTAGTCATAAGCAGGATGGATTAAAATGTGATGTGGTAATTTACATTGAAACGGTTCAATTGGAAGATGTGACAACGACGAAAAATAAGACGCAGATGAAGCAGGTGCAGCAAAAAATTAATAATTAAAAAACGCGAACTATTTGCGGACAGTTTGCGAACTATTTACGGACACTTTTTGGTTTTTAACATGTTATATTTATATAGTGAGTAATGGCGGAAAATACACTCATTAAATTCCTAGAAAATAGAAATAGATTGTTTTGACGGATAGAGATGGTTGTAGATAGGATATCAACTTGCTTGTTTATTTCAAGAATTCGTGCTCCGTGTTGTGTATTATTGTGGGCTTGAAATGAAGTCAAGATGTTTGTCAGAAAGACGTGAAGTTCTATTACTTTAATCAAATGATTTTAAAGGTATCTTAATCCAACTGAGTATTTATTCAAAATAAAAAAGCTTTAATTGAAATAGAGAGTAGAAAACTGTATTTTCTGTATAATGAAGATTTGTTGGATTCTTTAATCATCTTAAAAAATATTGTATGAAGATAAAAAAAGAAGGAGAGAATATGATTGGTTAAAAATATCTTTTGGAGGTAACAATCATGCAATTAATTGGAAAATCATCATTTACTATTGGAAGCATTAGGAAGGAGGATTTTTATGAGATGGAAAATAAAGCTTGGGAATTTTCATTATTAGAAACAGAAGAAGTTAATAAGATGAAAGAAGTAGAAACGTTACCATTAGGACTAAGAAGAACAGAAAGATTAATAAATTGCAGAGGTACTAGAAATTGGGTAAAACAAAACTTTATGATTCCAGGAAATTCCGTAGTCTGGCTAGAAAACCATGTAGGTTCTATCGAGATGGGATGGAATCGTTATGTTGATCCTACGGGTAAATTTAGCGACAATGGCGCAATCCTAAAAGCCGATAGATCAGACTTCACTGTTCAAGATATAAATGCTTTTTGCTTCCTTGTTGCATCGAAAACAAGCGACAGTTATATTTATTTAAAAAATACAAATATTCCAAACTGGGGTGCGTCAGTTGGAACAGCAACAGCATATTGGAAATTTGAAGCAAATGAAGGCGGACATTGTGTAACTGCTTTTAATGATACTGATTATAATAATACAGGTTACTTTGAACAACGGCTTGTATATACTTCACAACAGGATTTTTTTGAGTCACATAAACATCTTTTTAAATAAACAGAAATCAATATAATTTACCTAAAGTTCAAATGAAGTTTAGGTGTTTTAAGTATAGAAAAGTCAAAAAATACAATTATATAAATAGCTGTATCTAGTTTTAATCAAACTTTATTTTATGACTATATATTGAGGAGAGCTAATGCTCTTTTTCTAATTTCTTAACAATATGCAAGTAGATCAGTTGTAGGTGTTGGGTGATAAAAAGAATAGGAAAACTTCATGTAAATGTAACGTAATCAAAGTGCAAAAATCATAAAAAGCATTCGTGTAGAATGCTTTTTATGATTTAAGAGATGTAGATTAAAGGAGTGCAAAAGAATTTTTATTAATTTCACATTACTTCTTTTAGTGCAATAAACTACGTTGCTTTTCTAAAGTCTGTAAATATCTATAGAATTAACAGAAATAAAATGCTTAATATATGAGAGAGAAGTGAAATATAAAAAACGAATATTTTTACTCAAATGGCTGTTAAAATAATAAAATTACTAGTAATAGATTGGAAGTTTAGATAAATAAGAGTCGGGACGGTGGGTTAATGATGGACTATATTCAACTCATTGGAGAAGGGAAACTTATGAAGTTTTATAAGTCTAAAGAGTGGAGAGAGCTGAGGATTAAGGCTTTACAGCGTGACAATCACGAATGTCAAATGTGTAAGTCGAAAGGTAAATACAGGCCTGCTGAGAATGTGCATCATCTTAAGGAAGTGAAGACGCATCCACACTTAGCAATGGATTTAGATAACCTACAATGCTTATGTATTCGATGTCACAATGAAGTACATGATCGATTAGATAAGGTTGAGAAGAAGGTACCTAAGTTCATGAATGAGGAACGGTGGTAGCTATGATTATTGTGGATGGTAGTTGGACATTTGATACTGACTTGATGATTCAATACGCTGAGAAGGACGAGCGTACGTCATATGAACGCGACATGCTTAATCAGTTCCGAAAATATTCTTATTGGCGTTACTGTCAGATAAGAGACTGTGTGAACCCAAGGAAGTGCAAGAGACTTAGACTTACTGATGTTAGAGAAAGATTGCAAGAAGAAGAGAATTTAATATTTACTACAGACGTTTTAAAGATTTCTAGTGAAGAAGTCTTTTTTATTTTGGATTTTATCGAAATTTACTTTGAGTTAGTTTCTTAGGGAGTGAGCTATGTGGAGAAGTGGAAACAAATAAAAGGGTTTGGATATGAAGTATCTACTTATGGGAGAGTTCGAAATGCTTTAAGTGGTAAAATTTTGAAGCTACAACTTCATGATAATAAATACTATAGAATCACTTTATATCATCATGGTAAGAAGATAAATCAAAAGATTCATAGATTAGTTGCATATGCATTCATTGATAATAAAGGCAACAAACCATTTATAAATCATAAAGATGGGAACAAGTTGAATAATCATGTTGACAATTTAGAGTGGTGCACAAACGATGAGAACATGAAACACGCATTAAGAACTGGTCTAATAAAGAGGTTGAATAAAGAAACAGTAATAGCAATCTATAGCGATTGTTGGATTAATCAATTGCCAATTTATAAAATAGCTAAAAAGTACAATGTAACAAAGCATACAGTTCGCTCAATTAAAGGTAAGCATTCATACAAGGATATACTTAAGAAAATTAAATTACAACTTGTGATTGAAGCTTAAAACTCCCCCCCATTCAAGGGTTCGACTTTTATCTGGAGGACCGATCAACGGGGGGAGGAGAGCGGTTAAAACATATTTGCAAATTAAAAAGTAAGAGGGGGGGTACTTGTGCGAAAACTATCAAAAAAAGCACAAATAAAGCATGATTTATTACAACAATTGGAAGTGAATAATTTGTATGGTATGCATTACGTTGATCTTGTCGATGATTACATGACTATGGTTGATGTGAAAAATAAGCTGGCTAGAGAAATAAAAAAGAAAGGCCCGATGATTGAATGGCAAAATAGCGAGAGTCAAAAAGGGACTAAGGCGAATCCAGCAACAAAGGAATTTCGTGAAACAAATAAACGTATGACAGAATTATTAAAGATGCTTGGTTTGAAGGAGCCAGTAATTGAAGAAGGAACTGAAGACGATGACATCTAAATATCCCACTACATATCAATATCATCCATACATTGATGAATATATGCGCATGGTTGAGAATGGAGAAATCCAAAGTTGTGAAGAACAAAAGCTTCTCATGAAGTTCCTTCGTTGGAAGTTAGATCAACCGGATGTGGTAATTGATGCGGAAGCTATTGAAAAATCGGTGGAGAAGCCAGCCCCCTATTTTCCCTTTTCCCTATTTGCTTGGCAAAGATTTTGTAATGCATTTTTTTACGGTGTACGTTATGCAGATGGCCGTCTTATGTTTGATAGGTATTTGCTATTACTTGGACGTGGTGCAGGTAAAAACGGATATATAAGTTATGACAGCTTTTATATGATGAGTGGACACCATGGAATTAAAAATTATGATATAGACATTGTAGCAACATCCGAAGATCAAGCTAAGACGTCATTTCAAGATGTTTATGATATTTTAGAAGCGCCAAAATTTGCAAGGAAGTTGAAAAAGGTTTTTTACAAATCGAAAATACTTATAAAACATTATAAAACTAAATCTAAATTTGAATTTAACACATCAAATGCTCGTACAAAAGATGGTAAGCGAAGTGGAGCTGTTATATTTGATGAGTTACATGAGTATGAAGATTATTCCAATATTAAAGTTTTTACATCTGGTTTAGGTAAAAAGAAAGACCCAAGGATTTTTTATATTACAACCGATGGAAATGTCCGTGGTGGAGTGCTTGATGATATGAAAGAAGAAGCTCAAATGGTATTAAATAAAGAATTACCAGACTCCACGCTGTTTCCTTTTATTTGCAAACTTGATAATGAACAAGAAGTTCATGATGAGTCTATGTGGGAAAAAGCTAATCCTTCATATAGATATAATGAAAATTTACAGCATAAAATGCGTAAAGAATACCATGATATGAAACGAAATAGCGCATTGCGAATCGAGTTCATGACAAAAAGAATGAATTTACCTGTCGAAGATACAAGGAAAGAGGTTGCTACTTATGATGAACGATTAGCAACAAATCAATCATTCCCTGAAAATATCCAAGGGATAGAATGTATTGGAGCAGTTGACTTCGCACAAATTCGTGATTTCTGTTCAGTTGGAATCTTATTTAAAAAAGATGGGAAACGATATTGGAAGCAGCATACGTTCATGCATCATACAGCGCCTAAGTTGCAAGATATTAATCCAGATATCATTCGAATTGCAATTGAAAAGGAATTGCTTACTGTTGTTTATGACAAATCAATTAGTGCGGAACATGTACGAGATTGGTTCGTAATGATGAATAAAGAATACCGTATAAAAAAAGTCAGCATGGATTTATATCGTTCAGCTATTTTAAAAGAATCGCTTGAAGAGGCGGGTTTTGAAATTGAAATTGTTCGTCGTGGTCCAGCGACGCATAGTAAGCTCGCTCCACTTGTAGAAGAGATTTTTATTAAACATACCATTGTTTTTGGTGATGATCCGTTAATGCGTTGGTATGTGGGAAATGTCTATAAAGAAGAAAAAATGAACGGCAATATTGAATATAAAAAGGTTGATAAAGAGAAGCGAAAAACAGATGGTTTTTTCGCTTTTTTACATGCGCTTAATTGTGATAGTGAGTTAAAAGAGTCAAATACTTTAACGAAAGAAAATGTTAGAAAGATATTTAAATCATTTAGTGTATAAAAGGTGGTGAGAATGTGGGATTAAGAGATTGGGTAAGAGGTTTTTTTGGAAGCAAGAAGACTCTGACTTTAGATTCATGTTTTTATGAATTAGGAGTTGACTATTTCTATAAAAAGTTAGCTGTAGAAAGTTGTATTGATTTAATTGCAAATGCTTTAACAAGGTGTGAATTTCAAACTTTTGAAAAAGGGAAAGAAAAACGTGGTGAAAATCACTATTTATTAAACGTGCAACCAAATCAAAATCAAAATGCATCGGAATTTATGCATAGTTTGGTAAATCATTTAATCATGGAAAATGAATGTGTAATTATTATGCAAAATAAGCAATTGTACATTGCAGATTCTTTTAATGTTAATAAGTTTGCATTAAAAGAAAATATATACAAGGACATAACTGTTGGTGAGCTTACTTTTGACAAATCATTTAATGAATCAGAAGTGTTTCACTTTAAACTCAATGATCGTAATATTATGCAAATTATAGATGGAATGTATAGTAGTTTTGGAAAATTGCTTGCATCTTCAATTGATTACTATAAAAGAAAGAATAATAAACGTTTGTTAATCAAAGGTGATTTTTTAAGGCCGCAAGATCCAGAAACGCAGGCAGCAATCGATGAAATGTTCGAGGGGCAGTTAAAAAATTGGTTTAATGCTGATAAAGTGGGTTCAGCTTTTCAATTACAAGATGGCTATACAATTGAAGACATGAGCGATAGTAAAAACGGTGTAGCAAATAACAGTACGAGCCGTGATATTAGTGATTTGATCAATGACATATTTAACTATGTAGCAGTTGCTTTTCATGTCCCAATAGGAATTTTAAAAGGTGATGTAGCGGACATTGAAAAGCAATTAGATTCGTTCTTAGCTTTTTGCATTAATCCAATTGCTGAATTGATCCAAGATGAATTTAACCGGAAGATGTACAGCAAAAAAGAATATATAGACCGCACATATTTAAAGATTGATACAACAAAAATTAAGGTTGTAGATATTACGAAACTAGCAACAGCATTAGATAAACTCTTTGCAATCGGTGGTTTATCTATTAATGACATCTTAATTATTCTTGGTAGAGAGCCGATTGAAGAAAAATGGGCAAACAAGCGCTTTGTTACAAAGAATTATCAAGAAGCTGATTCATTGGAGGGAGGTGAAAAGAATGAGACGTTACAAAAATGAACAGTATAATCATCTAGCTAATATCCAACATGCTTTTAAAGCAGAAACAAAAGCTGATTCGCTGGACATAACGATTTATGGTGATATTGGTGAATCATGGTGGAGTAATTCTACATCCGCAGTTGATATTGAAAGAACATTGAAAGCTACTTCAGCAAATGTTATTAATATCAATCTAAATAGTCCTGGTGGGGATGTATTTGATGGGATTGCGATTTATAATCAACTTAAAAACCATCCGGCAAAAATCATCATTAACGTAGATGGACTGGCAGCAAGCGCCGCATCTATTATTGCGATGGCAGCAGACGAATTAATTATGAATACAGGTTCTATGTTAATGATTCATGAAGCTTCTACATGGACGTGGGGGACAAAATTAGATATTCGTAAGACATTGAATGCTCTTGAGGGAATTGACAAATCGCTTGCGGATATTTATATGACGCGTTATCAAGGGGAACGTTCAGAAATTGAGACAATGATTGCGAATGAAACATGGTTTACCGCCAATGAGGCAGTAGAGATTGGATTGGCTCATAAAGTAAATGAACATGTAGAAGATGACGATGTGGTAGATCCAGAGGAATTTAAAAATAATGTACTTCAGAAATTCCGAAATAAAAATAAACAGCAGAATGAACCCGTAGCAGCAGGTTCAACTGAAAATATACTTAACAAATTTAAGCGCGCGTAAAGCAGTGCTTTTTTTATTGTCTTAAAAACAGGAGGGAATAAGATGACTATTAAAAATTTAGATCGTCCGGTAATCGAAAATAAAGATCAACAAATTAATAATGTAAAAGAGGCGCTTGAAACAGGTGATGCACAAGCGGTAGCGGCACGTATTGTTGCAAACATGGAGAACAATATGCAGCATTTTCAGGATATGATGAACGATGTAATTAATGAAGCACAACAAGCCAAAAATGAAAATTGGGATGCTCAAGTGTTGGCCTCTCGCGGTGTGCGTGTTTTAACAAATGAAGAAAAGAAATTTTATAATGCAGCAATTGAAGTTAAATCATTTAGCGAAACACATCAATTGATGCCACCCACTGTTTTCGAACGAGTTTTTGAAGATTTAGAAAAGGAACATCCATTACTTTCTCTTGTTAATTTCCAAACCGTAGGAGCAAAGACACAATGGGTTGTT
The DNA here is from genome assembly GCF_051915185.1 of Bacillus cereus group sp. MYBKT14-1. NCBI lineage: Bacteria > Bacillati > Bacillota > Bacilli > Caryophanales > Bacillaceae > Bacillus > Bacillus cereus group sp. MYBKT14-1. Next base: position 10,179 of record NZ_JBQAEF010000005.1, read on the forward strand.
AGAAAAGAGGGCACTACGACAGCGTTTTGGGGTGATGTATGTGACTCAATTAGAGAAATGATTGACGAAGGTTTTGAAACAATTGAAGAAGGAATGTACAAACTTAGCGGATTTTTAGTTGTATGTAAAGCTATGTTTGAACTAGGTCCTGAGTGGTTAGATAAGTATGTGCGTGCATTTATGAAAGAAGTTGTAGCAGAAGAATTAGAAAAAGTTATTGTTATGGGGACAGGGAAAAAACAACCAATTGGTATGATCAAAGATTTAAAAGGATCAGTAACAGATGGTATTTATCCAGATAAAAAGAAGGTCGTTTTAGAAGACTTTACTCCTGTAACAATCGGTAAGAAAATCTTAGCTCCTACTACTAAAGGAGGAACGAAACGCTATACAGGGGTAACGCTTATTGTGAATCCTTTGGATTATGCAACAAAATTTTTCCCGATTGGTGCAAAACGTAAAGATGATGGTACTTGGACATATGATAATTTTGGAGTGCCAGGTTTAACGATGGTCCAGTCGCCAGCCGTCCCATTAAATACAATGATCTCTGGTAAACCGAAAGATTACTTTATGGGAGTTGCTTCAGAACAACGTTTAGAGTCAGACGATACAATCCGTTTAATTGAAGATCAACGTTTATATCTCGTTCGTCAACTTGCAAACGGTCGTCCGTTAGATCCTGATTCGTTCACTGTATTTGACATTACAGCGTTAGAAGCGAAAGAAGGCACTACAACGCCCTAATCCATCCTCTCCTGTTGAAGAGAGGAATTATTCAGCATTAACGAAGGTAGAGATTCAGTCTTTATTAGATCAAAGTGGTATTGAATACAAGTCTAATGCAACAAAGGCTGAATTAATCGCTTTATTAGAAGGTGATGCGAATGGATGAGCTTTTGAATGAACTAAAAGATGTTCTTAAAATCACCTGGAACGAAGAAGATGCTAGTTTAATAAAACTTTTAGAAAAAGGAGAGGCGTATTTGTCGAGTTTAACAAATGCGTCTTTTGATTTTTCAAAGGAGCTAACGCCGAAAGATTTGCTGTTAGAACGGTGTCGGTATGTCTATAACAATGCAGGTGATGAGTTTGAAAAAAATTATAAAAATGAATTATCCAGGCTTATTTTAGATGTGGCTTTAGGAAAAGTTGGTGTAATCAATGGTTCTAAAATCGTATAGAGAAACCTTAAATGACGGATTTCTACAATACGGATATAAAAAAACAGAGCGCTCAGAAGAGGGGAAAAGAATAGGTGAGAAGTTTCGTGAAGAAGGAAAGCTTGCCTATAAAGTGATGTCTTTACGGGACAGTGATTACAAAATGGTAGGCGTTTTAACAACGGGATTAGATTTAAAAGTTAAAACGTTATATCCTCCTTCCTTTAGAAAAATAAATAAAAATAAACTTAAGGTATTAATGGATGGAATCGAATATGACGTGATTAAAGCGGATCATGATTCTAATAAACAATACCTTTTCTTTTATTTGCAGCAGGTGGTGAAATCTCGTGAATGAAAAATCTAAAAAGCTTATGAAAGAGCAAAGAAGTGGTATAAAAAAAGCCATTGAAGACGGATTTAAACTTTTAGTTGTTGAGGATGAACTAGCAGAAGATGAAGAATCGCAGTTAACAGAAGAGGGATATAATTGTTTTATTTTAGAATATGGTGAGTTTCAACCCTCTTCAAATGAGCGTTCAATTTCTCAAAGTATATATATTAGTTATTTATCGGAAAATCAATTGAATTTAGATGAACAGGTCATTGATATTATTTCATGGATTGGTAAAGTGAAAATGGTATCTTTTGTCGGCACAAAAAGCGATCGTCTTCAATTGAAAGATACAGATCGTTATATTGATCGTGTTGTTTTTACGTTTAAGAGGGTGATTCCGATTGAATGCATTTAATCTTGATTATACAGCGATAGAAAAACTCGAAGAAAAGATGCGACAGTTACCAAACAAGATGGAACCTGTTATCAACAAGATTCTTCATACAGATGGCGTCCAAATTGCGACAGAAGAGATTACAAAGCTTATACGAGTATCTCGCTCTAAATGGAGCGTTCAAAATAAAGTACATGCCAAACATAGTAACTGGTCAAAAAGTGAAGAAATGAATTTGGGTTTTAAGATAAAAGCTAGGGGTGGAGCGGCTAATAAGAAAGGGTCGTTTGGATATTTAGTCTTCCCAAACGAAGGAAGAGGTCCGCATAATCCATTAGAACAACGATTTGCAGAACGTGGGATTATGAATGCAAAACCTAAGATTCTAGAAAAATTACACAAAGGTGTAGATAAAGTATTAGAGGAGGAATTATAAATGGCTAAAACGATTGAAGAATTTAATTCTATGTCAATTGCGAATGCAAGTATTCAATTTAAGAAGAAAGGTACGCAAGAACCTGGTACAAAATTTGGATGTGTAGGGACAATTGAAGGGGAACCAGAAATCAAAGAAATGAAAAAGGTATGCGGTGGTGTGACGTTAAAAAAGAAATCAAAGACTACTGAAATTAAGGTAACTGTTTCGGCACATATTCCTGTTAAAGTAGTAAGGGATTATTTTGGATTTGATACAGTAGGATTAAAACCAGGTGTTTGGGCATATGGAAGCGAGTCTAAAGGAAATGATTTTGTATTTACAGCAGATGTAGTAGACGATTTTGATGATGTTGTAAAACTGATTGCGTTTCCAAATTGCTCAAATTCTTCTGGTTTTAAGTTTTCAATTGCGAGTGGTGAAGAGGAATTGGCTATGATGGAATTAGAATTCTCAGCCTTACCAGATGATTTAAATAAATTCTATTATGAAGCGTTTGTGGATGAATTAGCAGATGCAACAGTCGCTCAAAAGTGGCATACACAATTTAATTCAGCTCTTGTTAAAGGAACAACTTCAGCTTAAAGCCCTAGTTTCATACAGGGCTTTTTCTTTTGGATTTAAATGAGAAGAAAATGAAAGTGAGGAAATAGCAGATGAAAGTACAAAAAATAACATTAAAAGAAGTCGAATTTGTAGAAGTAGAAGGTGAGTATGAAAAACGTTTTATTAATAAACAGAACTATCCGGCGTTTTTAACCAATTACGCTTTGAAAAAAGGCCAAGAAGAAGGGCTTATTACTAGTTCAATTATTGCTGATATCGTGAAATTCCAAGCATTAGATGGATTAAGAAATGAGGATAATAAAGATTTATCAGCTTTAGAACAAATCGATCAAACAAATATTCATAAAGTGATTTATATGGCGTTTAAAGGCGCAAACCCAAAAGAAAAGTTAACATTTGATGATTTCTTACAGAAGTATCATGATTCATTAGCAGAATCTATGGAACTATATACGAAGCTGGTTGTTGATGTAATTAGTCAAGATCCAAATCAATTTGCCGCAGCACTGAAAAAAAGTACAAATAGCGGCGGTAACGGTGAAAAAAAGTAAAAAATCCAGACATTAAAATTGAATGTGTGGAAGATAAATACGTCTTGTATTGTCTAGTCTCTGGAATAGATCCAGAGACTTTTTGGCATGAGCCAATTTCGTCTGTTGAGCGTATTTACGCAGGGATTACAGCGTTTGAAGCATGGCGTAACAATCCCAAGTAAAGGTAGGTGAGATAATGGCAAGAAATAATTCGGAAGTTGAAGTAATATTTAAAGCGCAAAATAAAGATTTTAATGATGCTATGAAGGGTATGAATCAGGAAACTAAAAAACTTCGTCAAGAAATGAAATTACAAGAAGAGCAGATGAAGTTAAATGCTACTGATTCAGAAAAACTACAAGCTAAGCTTCAAAATCTTTCCCAACAATATGCAGTTGCACAAAGGGCTACGCAAGCAACGGCAGAACATTTACAACGTGCTAAAGAACTGTACGGAGAAAATTCTACTGTCGTAGCAAAGCTAGAATCAAAATTACGAAGTCAACAAATAACAGAACAACAGTTAGCGAATAGTATTAAACAAACTTCTGAAAGTTTAAAACAGGCGAGAGATGCTGAACAGGAAAGAACAAGTGAAACAGCTAAAGCAGCTCAAAAACTGAAAGAGCTAAAAGGACAGGAAGAGCAGTTGCAATCTTCTCTTTCTAAGTTAAATGCTCAATACGAGTTGCAAAAAGCAACGCTGGGTGAGAATGCTTCAGAAATAGAAAAGTTACGTTTAAAAATAGATAATCTTGGAGAGCAACATACTGTTGCGGCTAGTAAAGTACAAAACTATCAGAAACAGTTAGATCAAGCCAAACAGCAGTATGGTGAAAATGCTAGTGAAATCCAAAGATATGAAACGCAGCTTATACAAGCTCGGACAGCAGAACAGCAGTTGCAGAATCAATTAAGTGCGACAAATAGAAGTTTGCAGGAACAAGAAAACGCAACGAAACAATTAAAGACATTCTTTGATGCGACTGAAACGAGTGTAGATCATTTTGCAAATGCATTAGGAAATAACCTTACAAACGCAATACGAAACGGTACAGCGACCGCTAGGCAGTTAGAACAAGCGATTCAAATCATCGGTCGTGAAGCATTAGGTTCAGAGGCAGATATCGAGAAATTACAGCGATCTCTTCGTTCTATAGATGATGGGAACTCATTACAACAAGTTCGAAATGATTTGAGAGACCTTTCACGAGAAGCAGAGAGAGCATCGCACAGTTTCAAAGAATTAGATATCGGTTTAGAAAATATGCTAGGTGGATTAATGGCTGGTGGTGGTATTTCAGGAGCCATTGAGCAAGCGCTTGATACTTCTAAATTAAAAACAAAAATTGACGTTTCTTTTGAAGTTCCAGCATCTTCAAAAAAGTCTGTTGAACAAGCTGTTCGAGGAATTGAAGCCTATGGTGTTGATGTGGAAGAAGCACTGGAGGGTACACGTAGACAATGGGCATTAAATCAAACTGTCAGTGATAAAGCTAATGCATCCATTGTAAAAGGAGCAGGAGCCATTGCAAGTGCTTATGCAGGTATAGATTTTACTGAGTTAATTCAAGAAGCAAATGAAATTGGTAATGAATTAGGAATAACTAGTGATACAGCTTTAGGTCTAACAAATCGTCTGTTAAAAATCGGTTTCCCTCCCGAGCAATTGGACATTATCGCTGAATATGGTGGTCAGTTAACGCGAGCTGGTTACAATGCTGAAGAAGTACAAGCAATTATGGAAGCTGGTGTTGATACAGGAACATGGAATTAGATTATAGTTCCCTTGTATGGCGACATACAATGAAAAACTCCTTTAATTCAGTGGAACTCTCAAATGAGACAATACTGAGCGAAGCCTTTTAATTAAGGAACGTGCAACGACTAGTCGAGAGACGTAGGGTGTAAGCAAATGACACTCGAAACGGGGAGCAACTCAAGTAGTTGAAGATATAGTCTAATCTATACGGTGACGTATAGCAGTTCATAAGAGAACGGGCGTGACGTTGCGAGTCAGGTTGAATACAAATGATTGATAATCTCTTAGATGGACTAAAAGAAGGACGTGTTAAGGCGGCTGAATTTGGTCAAGGTGTCGACAAGTCTATGAAAGAAGCTCTTGAAGGCACTAAAATTTCGGCTGATCAGTTAGAAAAGTGGGGGCAATCTATCGCTAAAGGCGGTAAAGAAGGTTCAGCAGCAATGACAGAGATTGCGAAAGCTTTGGCTAGTATTGAAGATGAAACAAAACGAAATGAAATCGGTGTTAAACTTTTCGGTAGATGATAAATTGTGCCGAAGTAAAATCGCGGTATAAAGCAAAGAGGGTGCGAATCCTGATTTGAACCGAAGGCTATACAAAGTGTAGTCAGGGGCAGAGCATAGAGGGTGAAAAGATATAATCCTTCCACGAGACCGCGACACTTATTAGTGAAAACGTATGCCGAACTTACAGGAAATGAACTGTAAGAAGTAGAGGATAAAAAGCCTTTACGATAACAAAATGACAATGTATGAAGACCAAGGACAAAATATTACGAATACACTTATTGGTGCTCAAGATAAAGTTATAGATTTAAACAAAAACCAAGAACAACTAAATGAAATGATAAAGAAGATGGATGCGAGCCCAGCTGTAAAGTTTCAAAAAGCTATGAACGACTTAAAAATGGCACTTGAACCTGTTTTGGGAGTCATTGCTGATGTAATTAGTGCTTTTGCGGAATTTGTTTCAGAACATCCAGCATTAGCAGCAGCTATAACAACAATTGTGACCACGCTTGGGATTCTTGTTGGAGCATGCATGGCGTTAGCCCCAGTGTTTGTCACCTTATCCAGTATAGCTGGTATATTGGGTGTAAGTATTGGGGCTGTTGCTGGTCCAGTTGCATTAGTAGCAGGTGGAGTGATAGCTGCATCGGCGGCTATCGCTGGATTGATTATTTGGATGCGAAATTTATGGCAAACCAATGAAGGGTTCAAAAATAGCATTACGAATGTAATTGAAAGCGTTCAAAACTTTGGACACGCATTATCTTCATTAGGTAAATATCTATTCTATACGGCTGTTGATGGAGATTATTTAAATGATTGGATTACTCATTTGCCAAAAGGATTTCAAGATGCGGCTGAAATAATAGGCTTGGCAGTCAGTAAGATACGCGAAGCGTGCCTTCATCTTTTTGATGCAGTAAAAGCTGTTTTTTCGGGAGATTTTAGCCAGTTAGGCGAAATCTTTAAGATGATCGGTCCTAGTATAGCGGGAGCAATTATCGGAGGACTTCCAGGTGTTCTTGTATCTGTATCTCGTTATTTGCCAGCCATTGCGGAGTATTTGAATACAAACTCAGGAATTATTCTTGAAACTATTACAAATATTTTTACCAACATAGCCAATTTCGTAACAACAGTATTACCGCAATTTCTTGAAGCGGGATCACAAATGATTTCAAATCTTGTGAATGGTTTGGTTGTAGCGGCTCCAATTATGCTTGAAGCTATTGTTGGGATTATAAATACAATTTCACAGATGATTGCTACCTATCTCCCTATGATTGTTCAAATGGGAATACAAATCATTCAAACTTTAATTTCTGGGATTGTACAAGTCTTACCTACTCTGATAGAAACAGGACTTCAATTGATTCTAACTTTAATAAACGGAATTATGCAGATGCTTCCACAGTTAATCCAAATAGCTGTAACGATTATTCAAACTATTATTAATGGAATTATGTCATTTTTACCTCAGTTAATTGAAATGGGAATAAATTTATTAGTTTCATTAATTACAGGAATTACACAAGCTTTACCGATGATTGCTTTAGCGATTATTACAGTTATTACAACTTTAATTGAAGCCATTACAGCGAATTTACCTATGATTATTGAAGCTGGTGTTAAGATTTTAACTAGCTTAATAGACGGAATCATTAAAATGCTACCGCAACTTATTGATTTAGCGATAAATCTTATCACCAAAGTGGCGGATACTTTATTAACAAACTTACCTAAAATAATTGAATCCGGTGTAAAGATTTTAATGGCCATTATTGATGGAATTGTAAAAGTGTTACCACAGCTTATTAATGCAGCATTAGATTTAATTGTCAAAATAGCATCCACATTAATTGCAAACTTGCCGAAGATACTTGAAGCTGGTGTGAAAATTTTACTTATGTTGATTGCTGGGATTGTAAAGGTGATACCGGAATTAATTGCAGCAGCATTAAAGCTAATTGTTACTTTAGCAGGAGAGTTAATTAAGAATCTACCTAAAATCCTTGAAGCTGGTGTTCAACTGATCTGGGCTTTAATAAAAGGTATTGTGAGTATGGTAGGAAAATTAGGTTCTACAATCGTGACAGATATTGTACCGAAGATTGTTGATACATTAAAGAAGATTGATTTATTCAAGATAGGTAAAGATATTATAAGTGGATTGATAGACGGTCTAGGTAGTATGGCTGGTAAAGTGTTAAGTAAGGTGAAATCTATTGGTAACGATATTCTTGACGGTTTTACTTCCTTCTTCGACATCCATAGCCCTTCTCGAAAAATGCGAGATCAGGTTGGTAAACAAGTTGGTGCTGGGCTTGCTGTTGGTATGGAACAATCAATGTCGACAGTTCTTGCGGCAGCTAAAAACTTAGCAAATTCAGTGTATACGGTATTAGAAACAACGTTAAATACTTTCAATAGCTCCACTTTAAACGACATGAATAATAACAATCCTCTTCGGAGCTATTTTGAGGCAATATTGGAAGATGGTGACTATCTTAATGATTGGATTACCCATTTACCCGTAGACATGAGGGATGCACTTAAACAAGTTGGTAAAGAGCTTGAAGGTTATGATGTTAATAGTGGTATGAGCGAAAATAATCCTGTTGCTCGTTATATTCGTAGTGTATTAGAGAGTGGAGATCCTTTTCAAAAGATATTAGAAGAGGAATTTGTAGAGTCTGGAAAGTGGTTGGAGATAGGTAAGAAAGTAGCTGGTTTCAGAGAGCAGATTTTTAAAGATTTTTATAATGCTCCAAACCAAAAGTCAACCAAAGGTAATGTGTTACAATCCGCACTTAATAACATTTCAAATATGGTTGATGATACTTTTAAAAAGTTAAATTTATATGGAATAAATAAACAAGATAACATCACTTCTAATCTGTCTACGTTAGCGACAAGAGCAGTTCAACCGATTGTTCAACAAATTGACAGTGGTCCTGTAGAAATTAATTTTTATAACACAATTAATAATGAACGTGATGTGGATCGTATGTTTGAAAAAGCAAATGATTGGTTTGCTGAGCGTGGCCGTAATGTAAAAATAGGAATAGGGAGGACTTAAATTGCTAGACATAGGTATCGATAATCAGTTAGCAAGTGACTATGGAATATGTATGGTAGAACGCCCTGTTATTCCTACAGCAGAACAGGAAGTAGAACATATTGAATTGCCGGGTAGACATGGTTCACTTACAAAAAAAGGGGCGTTTAAAGACGTCCCTTTAAAAATAAAATTCAATATGCTTGAAGAAGAGAATATTAAGCCATTAGTTCGGCGCATGAAGGCTTGGTTGATGAATGGCAAGACACTATATTTTACAGATGATGATGTGTATCGAAAAATTAAACATGTTGTAGTAGGTGATATTGCAAATGAAATTGAAGAACACGGTGAGTTTGAAGTCGACTTTACGCTTGATCCGTTTGAGTATACAGAAGATGCAAACATAATGTTGAGTACTCCTGGAACTATTTATAATCCAGGTACAATGGAATCGGTTCCACTGTTGTTCATTGCAGGGAATGGTACATTTCGAATTTTCATTAATGATGTTTCTTTTCAGATTAAAGATGTAAATGGTTCTGTTGTAATAGATTCAGAATTATTAGAGGCATACAGTGGTACAGTATCAATGAATGATAAGATGATTGGTGGTTTTCCAGAATTCCAAATAGGAGAAAATAAAATAGAGTGGTCAGGTACTATTCAATTTATTTCAATTCAACCAAGATGGAGATATAAATAATGATTACTTTATATAAACCAAATGAAACAGATTTTACGCATAACGGAATTGGTGTTTTAGATAAACATATTTATAATGCAACTGTTGAGGAAGAACTCAACGGTTTATTTGTGTTTAATTTTAATTATCCTTTATTTGCTCCATATGGAACGAAGATTGACGGAATGAGCATCATAAAAGTTCCTACTCCTGATGGGGATCAGTTATTTCGCGTGGTGACTCCTAAAGTGAGCGTGGGAGAAATCAAAGCGGTTTGTTATCACATTTTTTATGATTTAACGGAAAACTTGATTGAAGATATATTTATACAGCCTACAAATGGTACTGGGGCTATGGCTAGGTTATCATCAGGTTGTCAATATAAGCATCCGTTTACTTTTTATTCTGACGTAACGAATATATCCACCGCACGTATTGTTCGAAAGAATCCAGTGGAAGCAATGTTGGATACGAGCCAAGATAACTCATTCGTGAATCGATGGGGCGGGGAATTAAAAAGAGACAACTTCGATGTTAAGATGCTGAAAAACCGAGGAGCTAATCGTGGAGTAGTAATAAGACATAAAAAAGATTTGTTAGGTTATGAAGGAAGTGTGGACTGGAAAAGCCCTACTACCAGAATTATGCCGCAAGGGTTTGACGGATTGTTATTACCAGAAAAATATGTAGATAGTCCACTGATTCATAAGTATCCACATCCGAGAATACGAGTGATTGAATTTAATCATATAAAAGCAGCTATTGGTAAAAATGCAAATGATGAAGACGCATTACCTGTAGAAGAAGCATATAAAAGGTTACGTCAAGCCGCTAAAGCTATGTTTGATATTCAGATGGTAGATCAACCGAAAGCGACATATAAGGTTGAATTTCAAGAGTTGTCTCAAACAGAGGAGTATAAAGAATATAAAATTTTGCAGCATGTCTGGATGGGCGATATTGTTACAGTTAAACATGAGGAAGATGGTATTGATATTCAAGCAAAAGTTATTGCGTATAAATATGATCCGATTAAAAAGGAATATATCAATGTAACCATTGGAAACTTTAAAGAATCTTTTACAGATATGGCTGGTAAGGTAGATCAAATCCAACAAGATTTATCCAATATGCCAGGATCTTTACTGGATGCAGCGAAAGAAAATGCCACAAAATTAATCAATTCGGGATTTGGTGGAAATGTACGTGTATATCCAGACCGAATTTTAATTATGGATACCAAAAATGAAATGACAGCTTCAAAAGTGTGGCAGTGGAACATAAACGGATTAGGGTATTCATCAAACGGGGTAAATGGTCCTTATGAAATAGCAATGACAAAAGATGGGCGTATTGTTGCGGATTTCATTACTACTGGAGTATTGAATGGGAATTTGATTCGAGGCGGAGAAATAACAGGAACTACTCTTAGAACTGCCAATGATTCTAATTATGTCTCTATTTCCAAACAGTTTATTAGGTTAATGGAATCGTATATCACTCGGATTTTCATGGGCTATTATATAAATCAAAGTAATATCATGCAACCCACTATTGTATTAGGTGGCAACAATGATATAACAGCAACGCAGGGTGCAGTGTTAGTTTACCAACTCGAAAGTTCTCCCAAGTCAGGAGGAATCGGAATATCAAATGGATACCTAAATGGTGATCCAAACAGAGTCTATTTTTCAGCGGGCCTTGCGTTTAATCAAAATGGACATGCAGAACTAAGAGCGGATCAAAGCCTAGAACTAGAGTCAAAAGCATCCTATGCTTCTTTGAGAAGCCAAAATAATCTTTTTCTGGAAAGTAGAACAGGTGGTGCTTATTTCACTGCAAAAGAAGGGTTTAATTTCCGCCAAAATGGAGATCGAGTTGTTGATTTGAAGTTGACACCTGGTGGAGATAGTGACATCGTATTTCAGAACATTTTATTACGGAACAACAGAAATTATGAAAATACCTATGTGCAAGTGAAAAGTGCTGGGGGAACTTATTTTAACGGTGTTTTAGCAGCAGATTTTAAAGTGTCTTCTAAAAAGAAATATAAAACCAATATACGTGATATTAAATTTGATGCGTTAGAGAAGGTAATGGGGTGGGAGATTAAACAATACAACCTTAAAACAGAAATGGCTCAATTATATGATATGCGTATGAAGCGTAAAGAAGGAGATCCACTCCTTACAACAAACGATATTACAACACACTATGGAGTTGTACTTCCGGATGAATCAAAAGAAAATGGTGTTGGCTTATATGGGATGATTTCGCAGACTGTTAAAGCATTTCAGGAGTATGTAACCAAAACAGATGCTAGAATCGAAGAATTAGAGCCGATAAAGCCTAAAGGAAATATAAAACACAGGAACAAAGTAAAACGTCAAAGAAGACCGCCTAGACGCGTGAAAAGGAATAGTTAGAGAGAGGTGTAGTCATGCGAAATGAGGAAATTATTATAGATTTAGCAGATACTGTGTTTACCAAAACAATTCGTTCGAGGCAAAATGATAAAAACGGATTGAAGATTACTGTAAATGTAAGAGAAAAGGGGCAACTTGTTGATTTAACAGGGTATGCAGTGAAGTACGAAGCGATTAATCAAGTCGGACTGTTTGTTCGGGATGATGCCCAAATAGTTGATGCAAAGAATGGCGTATTTTCATACACATTGTCCTCGCAAGCTGTTTCCACATCGGATGATTGGACAGCTTATTTTGTTATGGAAAAAAGTACAGAACGAATGAGTACACCAGACATTCGGATTACATTAAGACGGGATGTAAAAGAAGGAAACATTAAAATAGAAAACTATATTTCAGAGTTCGATAAGCTCAAGAAACAGATAGATGCTTTGCAACAAGCGGTTGATAAAATGGATGTTGTAAAGCGATCAGGCGGGATAATGACAGGTTATCTAACAATGAGACCAACGCCCGGTTCCAATATCGGAGTTGTATTCAATAGTGAGGATAAGGTATTAGATATCGGTCTTGTAGGAGCCTCGGATGGTCAATTCTATTTAAAGGACTGGAAAAATAATAAAGTGATGCTTGATAAATCACCTACTGGCGTATTCAATGTTTATGCTGATAATCTTCTAAAAAAAGCTGGCGACATCATAAATGGATTACTTGAATTTAAGAGCGATAATGCAATTGTATTAGGTAGTCGCTCTTATAAGACAGTAATTCACAAAGGGGCGCAGGGAGAGCTGATTTTTGCTCCATCCACAGTTTCTCAAGGGGATACTTGGGATTGGTCTAAAAGAGTAGAATTTCGAACTGATGGGACAATTAGACAAGCAAATGATACAGGTTGGATTAACCTCCCTACAACTGGGGTAGAGAATGTTCCTGATAGAATTTTGAAGTACAAGAGAAGTGGGGAACAAATATCTGTCATTGGATCAGTTAAATATCTAGCAAATACAACAGTATTTGCAACCCTTCCGGCTGGATTTCGCCCTGTACAAAGTATTGCTTTCCCAGCACTTGCATATGGTAATGGACCAACAGTTTGTGAAGTTACAGTTAAAAGTGATGGTGGAATTTTCTTGAATGGTGTTCAAAATGGAAATGTCATTCATATTGCGATGAGCTTTTTAATTTAGATATTACAGATTAAGCGTGCATAAGCAGGCTTTTTTATTTTGTATAAAATAGGGCTTTGATTCAATTCATCAATCAAGAGGAGTGATTTCACTTCTCTTTTTATTTTGAGGAGATGATCAGTGTGAAACGAATAGTAGACCAAGTAATTTATGAAAAGCATGTTAGCCAAGAAAATAAAAACCTAGTCAAAGATTTTCTCATTGAAAAGAAATCGCAAGGGAAAGCGGCAAGCACGTTACAGCAATACAATTGGGATTTGCGAATCATTTTGTTTCTAATACATCAACACTTTGAAAATAAAAATCTGGTTGAATTAACACGTAAAGACATTCGAAACTTATCTATTATTTTTCAAGAGATGAGAATGTCTAATGCGCGTGTAAATGGATTGATGAGCGCTTTACGTTCAGCACTTGAGTTTTGTGCGGATGATGATGACTATGATTATGAATTTAATGTAGGTTCACGGGTACGTGGTTTACCTAAGAGTCCAGTTAGAGAAATCACTTTTATAACAGAAGAACAAATTGTGTGGTTAATTGATGAACTAATAGCAAAAGAAAGATATATGTTAGCTACGTATTTGGCGCTATCGTATTACAGTGCAGCTAGAAAAAATGAAGTTTATCAAGTTCAAAAAGAAGGACTGACAGAACAATATTATACAAATGTGGTTTGAGGGAAGCGCGGTAAAAAGTTTAGATTATATTACAATCACCGGGTGCAGAAATGCATCCGTTTATATATAAATCAGCGAGGTAAGGATACTATTCCAGATTTGTTTGTGCGTGTTTATAAGAATGGTGAGAGAAAAAGATTGAACAAGAGTGTATTTAATTATTGGTGCGACATATTTGCTAAGATGCTGAACGAAAAGGAAGGGAAGGAATTCAAAATGAATCCTCACTGTTTCCGACATAGCAGATTAGATAATTTGAAAGTACAAGGAGTACCACTTGAAAAACTAAAATCACTTGCTAACCATTCTGATATTTCCACAACTGAATCTTATTTAAAAGATAGAAGTGAGGAAGATATTGCAGAGATATTTGGAATGGACCCAAGTTACTTTGCAGCTTAAAAAGGAGAGGAAAAGATGGATCGTATTGATGTATTATTGAAAACATTTATAGCTACGTTTGGTGGCTTCTGTGGGTATTTTTTGGGAGGATGGGATGCAACATTGAAAGTCTTGGTGACGATGGCAGTTATTGATTATTTAACTGGCATGATTGCAGCAGGTTATAACGGAGAATTAAAAAGTAAAGTTGGTTTCAAAGGCATCGCCAAAAAGGTGGTGCTTTTTATTTTGGTCGGTGCGGCCGCCCAGCTCGATACAGTACTTGGGAGTAACAATGCAATTCGTGAAGCGACAATCTTTTTCTTCATGGGTAATGAATTGCTTTCACTTTTAGAAAACGCTGGACGAATGGGTATCCCACTCCCACAACCATTAACAAATGCAGTTGAAATTTTAGGTGGCAAACAAAAACAAGAAGAGAAAAAAGGAGATGTTCAATAATGGGTTACACTGTAGATATTTCAAAATGGAATGGTGATATTAATTGGCCTGTGGCAAAACAATACATTGATTTCATCATCGCTCGTGTACAAGATGGTTCAAATTATGCAGATCCATTATATAAGGGATATGTACAATCCATGAAACAACATGGCATTCCTTTTGGTAACTATGCATTCTGTCGTTTCGTTTCTGAGAATGACGCACGTGTAGAAGCTCGAGACTTCTGGAATCGCGGAGATAAGAGTGCGACAGTCTGGGTGGCTGATGTAGAAGTGAAAACAATGGATGATATGCGAGCAGGTACACAGGCTTTTATCGATGAATTACGTAGATTAGGTGCTAAGAAAGTTGGTTTATATGTTGGTCATCATATGTATGCACCATTCGGAATGGCAAATGTAAAATCTGACTTTGTATGGATTCCTCGTTATGGCGGGAATAGACCAGCTTATCCATGTGATATCTGGCAGTACACTGAAACAGGAAATGTACCTGGTATTGGAAAGTGTGATTTGAATGAATTAATTGGAAGCAAGTCGTTAGATTGGTTTACAAATAAATCGTATAAAGAAGAAGGAGTGGAGATTATCGTGAACAAACATAATAAGGTGGTTACTTATGAATTTGGTGTAAATTTAGTTCCTGAAATGATTCAAATGATGGATAAGCTTGGATACACTTCAAAAATTGTTTCTCGTGGAGATCGTCAAGGGCTTGTTTATTTTGAGTCGGATTATCGTCAAGGCAGCGAGTTAGATAAAGCAACAGCATGGTTAGATGCTAAAGGATTAAAGTATTACTATACAAAAGAATAATTTTAATTAATAGAAATAAGAGCCGTCCTGTTGGGCGGCCTTTTTATCTTTGGAGAATTATACATTTTTTCATACAAGGAGTATATTGTTATATAGAATTTGTAATATAATGTATAATAGATTCACTAATATTTCTTCATATAAAGTATTAGTAATTTAAGAGGATACGAAAGGAGATTTCACATGTTTAATACTATAATTTCAGAAAGAGTGTACGATGGGGAAAGAGAAGCTTACAGGGTATTAAAGGAATTAGGCCATGGGGGATTTGGTCAGGTTTTTCAAATTCAAAATGAAAAGGATGGTAGTTTTTGGGCATTGAAAACCTTAAACTCTAATGCCTCAAGTGAGGAATACATGAAAGGTTTTAAAAATGAAAGTGAGATGGCATTAAAAGTTTCGCATAAAAATGCTATACGCTACAAATATATACATGATGGGAGTGTATATCAAGAATTACCACCTTATATTATTATGGAATTGGCTGAGAAAGGAAGTTTGCAAGATTTAGTGAATCAATGTATTCAATCAAAGGAATTTTTTACAGTTGAGCATTTACACGCAATGTTTAATCAATTGATTGACGGTATGGAACACATTAACAATCATTTAATACATAGAGATATAAAACCAGACAATATCCTAATAAAGGAGGGAAAGTTAATTATCACCGATTTCGGTTTAGCGAAGATAGTTGATGCTACAACACGAAATAGACAACAAACTTTTAAGGGATATGGAACATTTGAATACCTTTCTCCAGAAGCCTGGCGAACTGATAAGAACACAATTCAAATGGATATTTACGCAATGGGAATGACTTTTTATAAGATGGCAACATTAAACAATGCATTTAATTTACCGGAAAATGCTAGTATGGAGGAATGGGCACAGAAACATTTATATGTATCTCCAATCCATCCGCATATTGTGAATTCATCATTAACAATGGGAATTTCACAAGTAATCATGAAAATGATTGAAAAATCTACCAAAAGAAGGTATAAAACTTGGGAAGAGATTCGTGACGATTTGAGTAAAGACAATTTACCTAAGTCAAACCATGATGAACAAATTAATCAAATGATTAAAATAGCTATGGAAAAAACACAGATTAGAAGTAGTGAGGCCCAAGCGGCGGAAAAAGAAAAACAAGAGAAATTAGAAAAAGAAAACTTAATACATAGTCAGTTTGAAAATGAAATATATACTCCAATAAAAGAATTTGTTAATAGATTTAACGAGAAATACATTGACGGTGAAATTAAGGTGTCAGAAATAAAAAATCATCGAACACGACTTGGAGCTTATTTGTATTATTCAACCGATTCAATGATAGAAATTTACATCGAACTATTATCAGATAGTGATTTCATCAGAAATGTACCATCGGATTTTGGAAGGGGATCTGTAAAAAAAGTTGTAAGACCTGTTCTTCCAATTGGTAATAAAAAGATTTTGGCGTGGGGGCATATCAAAAATAAAAATAAGATTGGTTACAATCTATTATTAGTTGAAAGCGAAGATGATTTGTATGGAGAATGGGTACTCCTTTTCAATAGGCCTTCTGGAGCCGGAAGTTCAGAACATAATCGTCCTCATCAATTTGTTTTTGAGTTATCTGAATTAGAAAGGGAAGTACATCTTGTAAATGCTCTGCATGTATATCAAACGGATGTCTTACCATATGAAGATGTTTATATCCAAACCTTTATTCAAAATAATATTTAGGAATGAAGAGTTTGAAATTAGAATTATTAAAATGAAAATTACTTCAATAAGATAACAAACAAGCCAATCCTAGGTGGAATTGGCTTGTTTGTTATCTTATGTGTAATTTTAATTCGAAATTTTTCACAGAAAATGAAAGTGAATGAAGAGAAGTTAAAAAATATGAAGAGCTTACGCAGATTTATAAACAAAAGTATGACGAAAAAGTACCAATTATTCATTTCTTTACAGTTACCGAATACAGAGAAAAGAAATTAGAGGGCTTAGCAGCTAGTATGATATTTTTATGAGGGTTTATAATAGAGGAAATATAAAAAAGTGCTAACAAGTTTGCAAACGAACTTGCTAACACCTATACAGAATAGACATAAATTATCGCCGATATGTCGTCTTTGAAAATAGCTTTAATCTGTTACATCATACTTATACGAAATGCTCATAAAAACAGTCTTAATATCAAGAATATAATCATCCAGATATTCCTTTACTTTTAAGACGAAAACGAGGCATGATATTGATTTCTACCCCAGAGTTTGCGTCAAATAATAAAAAAATACGGTTTGTAAAACTAAAAATACAACAAGCTACAACCGGCATGAAATGGATTAAGATATTTAGAAATTTAAAAGATGATTTTCAAATAGGGGGAGAGGTGGATTTAGACCATATTCTCCAATATCCGAAAGATTATATTGTAGGAGAAAATAAAAGGGTGTTATTTCCATACAATGAGAGAATTTATAAAGTTCAAGGTACTAAAATAGAACCGGGTATAACAGTAAAGGAAAGAGAGTATTTATTTAAAGAATTTCAGCGTAAATTCTCTTATTTCACAATACTTCCAGAATGTAAAAAGGTAGCAACAAATAACAAAAATGAATTATTTCCTTTATTTGCACCAAAAGGATTAGAGACATTAACATTAGAAGTTTGGTCTGAAAATATAGCGCTGGAAATAGAACAAGCATTACTTGATAGCGAAATTGTTTTGACTAAAGTTGGTGAAAATTCGTATGTATTGAATACAGATTTTCCAGTGTTATTAAAGATTGTGAGATACAATATTGAAAAGGTGTTACAAAATCCATATAAAATGCAATATTGCCAAAAATATAAAACAAATCTTGTAGATGATGTTAAGAAAGCTGTCTATACTACCGCGGGTAAGCGCAGTGATGCGACATTAGCATTAATCGCGATGAAGAATTGTGATGGACGCGAAAAAATTGATCCAAAACAAATCATTAGAGAGGGATTTGCACGAACAAACCGTATTTCAACATTTATTAATTTATTTATAGGAAAAAATGTATCTCGTAAAACAATTGTAAATAGTATTTTTAGTCTATTAGAACAAAAAGGATTTTTGAGGCGTAGTTGGAATAAGATAAATTTACCTTGTACATATGTTAGTTTATCAATTGAACGAATATCGAAATTCGATTTCTTACCTATTTTTTCAAAAATAAAAGGAAAAGAAATTTTATATAAATTATATGGGAGTACAGAGTGGCAAACGATTGATTACGTATTATTAAATATAAATAAACATAATGCATTTTTACCACAACCATCAAAGAGAAATGATATGGGGGCTCTTTTTAAACAATATGTTTTCGAAACATTAATGGAAATTGTACAATATGCAAAAGACCAAAATGAACAAGTTTACTTCATTGTAGATGCAAATTTGAGAAAATATTGGATAAAAGAGTTACAAAATAAAGAAATTAATATAGATATTTTACCTGATATTGTTCCAGAGGTGTTAAAGGTTCCAAATTTAAATATTATTAGAATAAATACAGGTTTTGATGTACCAAGTTACGGTGTAATAGAATCTGATGATGCTCTAGATAGCATTGGCTTATATGCAGATCAAAAAGGGATGTATTATAGCACTGGTGAATATTCACTTAATTGTAGTGGGATTTTTCAGCGATATATACTTGAAATTTTACCATTGGGTGTAAAACCTGTAGAAAGGGATTATATCGCTAAAATGATACATTACATGTGCTGTAATTCTAGTATGCTTTCGAAAAAGAATGTACACATGACATATTCCGTACATATGGAAAAAGTAATGAAGACTTATATTACTGACATAGATGCAAGAGAGTTTAAAGAATTTGATGATGAATTGGATGTAGATGTAGTAAAGGTAGAAAAGAAAGATTCAATTACTCTACTTTAAATACTAGTAAACAAATCCTGCTCGTTATATCGATTAGGATTTGTCATTTTTTTATGTAAATAAGGATATCCTTTGTCAAGTATCTTTTCGTTTACATATTTACTTTATGTGCAGACAGGATTAATATGTTTTTTAGAAATACAAAAACTATATCATATGGAAAAAGATTTTTATTAATTGAAAAAAATTGAAAGGAATGGGGAATTGTGAAGAAATTAGATGTGCTCTTAATGCTATTGAGCGGCCTCTTTCCAATTGCAGGACTTACAAAGCAAATCCCTCTAGAACAATCTATATATATTGGAGGGCTTTTATTTTTTACTAGTTTCGGTAGTTATTTTGCTAAAAAGATGTATTCACGTATATGCAGCTGGATAGCGTATGCGCCATTTATAACATTACTGTTAGTTATTTGGCATCAGGATATTTCAACAAGTTCAATCATAGCAAATGCGAAAATTGCTGCATGTGTCGCGTTAATTCCATGTTTATTCCGTTTTCGTACATATGGACTTACTTTGGGCTTATTCTCATTATGGGCCGCTTTACTATGGGATATAAAAGAAGTACAGTCGTTAGTCATACTTGAACGCATAACGAGTTTAATGACAAGCCATTATGTATATATATTACTATTAATTGGAGGACTTGTATTAGGAGGATTACTTGCGATGTTCATTCACCGCAAAGAGAAAGATAATCAAGAAAATATAAATCTACTTGGACCAAAAAAGAAACGCAAAAGATTATCAATTAAGATTCGACTTCCAAGATTGCCGAAATTAAAGATGAAACTATTTAAGTTTGGTGGGAAAGAATCTAAAAGTAAAATGCCAGAAAAGATCCATGAGTATAAGTACGAAGAACCAGTTGCAACATATGAAATGACAGAGCAAATAGATCCATACAAAGAAAATGCAGTTCAAGGTCAAACAAGGATGGAACGCCGAAGAAATAGGTATAATGCGTAATGAGGTTTAATAACCCCGTAATGACTTATCTTAATATTGATAAATCATTACGGTTTTTTTATGTAATGAAATGAAGGTTGCTAATGTGGGGGGAACAGCATATTTTATAGGTGGGAACCAAAATGAAATAAGGGGAGGATAAAATGCTTATCATTACATATATATCTGCTTGTATATTATTCTTAGTTAGTTTTTTACATGTATATTGGGCTTTCGGAGGTAATTGGGGGACAAATAGTGTTATTCCAACTAAAGCAGGGGAAAAGGCGTTTACACCTCGTGCCGGAATGACATTGGTCATTGCATTATTATTAAGTATGGCAGCAATAATTTTGTTGCAACAAGCAAATATTGTTCATTTTGCAGTTCCTAATGTTATTATTCAAGTCGGTTCCTGGATTTGTATGATCGTCTTTTCTATTAGAGTAATTGGTGAATTTAACTATTTTGGTATCTTTAAACGACAAAAAGATACGCACTTTGCAAGAATGGATACCGGTTTATATATTCCACTTTGTGCATTTTTATCTTTATCTTTCTTATTAGCAATAATTTTGTGAATGAATAATAGTAGTTTCTTTTCTCAAAATATATATATACGTGAGAAATCTAAGAGTAAATAAAAAGGATGTAAGCGCCTTCTTGTCGAAATGTAAATTATTATGAAAGGCGGTGACACTATGAAGTATGTAAAAGTTAGTATGAATGGTGGAAGTGAACATAAATTCTCAATGACTTTAGATCGGTTTGAAGAACTTATTACTACAGAGAATGGGATATTAGAAAATAAATTAGTATGTATTGAAAATGTAATGATTAATCCTACTAATATATCTTCTGTAGTTGAAAAAATTGGTGTACCGGCTAAGTTTATGGAAGCTTAAAATCTTTAGATAAAAAACATCCATTGAGGATGTTTTTTAATTTATAAATATGAAATTGTGCAGTGAAATTTTGAGTAGATTTTTTAGCAATGACTGTGCATATATTAAGTACCTGAACATGGTGCTTAATACATGCACGAAATAATAAGTACAAGCATATATTATGTAGTAGGACAAGATCTTCGTGTCCTACTTAATACTCAGAAAAAACCTCTAATCACATAAGAGCAGCTAATTGCAGGGTGCTCTTATTTTTTATGAAAATCTACTATGAGCCTTATTTTATAGTAGGATGCAATAATAAAGGGCTATTTTGAAATAGTGTTTTTTAGCCTTTAGTTTTAAATTTATCTTTAACGTTAATAAATATTAAAAATAATATGATAGCAGAAATTAAGTTAGATAAGTAGAAATTTTGATGAAACAGTAGTTCAAAGATGACATCGAAAGTAACGAATAAGGCAATAGCAGGTAGTATGCAAATAAATATAAATCTCCAATTTTTTAAGTAATGTTTATAATTTGTAAGTACTTTATCCATAAATATAGCTCCTATATTTTTGTTTTTATATAATTATACATTTAGATACAAGGATTTTCAAAGTAAAAATATTTAGCAATTCAAAAATATAAGGAGAGCTTTTGTTGAAAATCCAGATTGCTTTAGTAATCTGGATTTGACTTTAAAGAACTATACTAAAATGATACACTATAATCTACGTTATTTTTGAAATGAATAGAGGGATTTGTGTGATAGATAAAATTAAAAATGCTGTAGAGGATATGTACGAAGATGAGGCTAAAGATTTACTTCAAAGTATTCTCATACAGTTAAACTTATTAGAAGAAAACTATAGTGAAGATACAATTAAAAATTTGATGGATATTCCGAAACAATTAACAAGTAATCCTACTTATAAAAGGAATGTAAAAGAAAGTACGCACGTACATATTGCTTTTGATGATTCAACGGCTGGTTGCTTAAAATATATGTTAAGTCAAGAAGAATTATTTGAAGAGAGTGTTGTTGCTTTTTCGGAATTTTTTTCAATTGGACCGATATATAGGTTGCATACGAATGAGGGGCAACTAGCAAGACAGGAGTGGTTAATAAATAACTTAACTGCTTATGATAGTTATTTTGAAGAAGAATATTTATCAAGATTTATAGCAACTATAGAAGAACTACATACTATTCCTGTTGAAACACCTATTACAATTTGGAAGGCTGATAATGCACATGAACATGTAGGCCTAAGTTTTGTAATAGCACAATTAAAGGATAAGAAAAACATTCGAGTTATTAATACGTCTGAAGCAAGTAGAGAAATATTAAAACAAGAGTATGATATTCGTGGAACGGGAGAATTACCACCTGAAAGTTTAGCTCTATTCCAAAAAAGTTTTATAAAGTTACCTTATTTAACTGAAGAGAAGCGAATGAAGTTTGAACATGAGTGGGATAGATTATCGAAAAGCATAGAATGTTTAAGAGTGTGGAAAGAAAATGAAGTGCATTTTGTACAAGAAGATTATTTTGATCAATTTATAATTGAATGCGCGAAAAGTGTGGGTGCTGATCGAGAGTTCCTCAAAGCTCCTAGAGTAATTGGTGAAGCACTTGGTCTTGTTGAACAATTGGTTGGAGATACATTCTTAGAATATCGCTTGAAACAATTAATTAAACAAGAAGTATTTGAATTTGAAGGTTCGTTAGATGAAATGCGTTTTTATAGTGTGAAGTTAAGGAAATAATAAACACATTCTATTTTTGAAAGGCTCGTATTTTTAATAATACGAGCTTTTTAAGTTGAATTTGGGCTATACATAAGCTTCCTAGAGAGGGCATATCACATATGAATGATAAAGGTAATGAATGAAAAGAAGGTGATTTGTTAATATGTATAACCAACAAAATTATCCATATGATCAAGCGATGTATTATAATCCACAAAACTACGGGTATGAACCTACAAATGAAGTGAGAGATATTGAACAAGAAGATTACAGACCAGATGATGCGGAGGATGCTCCAACGTCACCACCACCGTCACAAGCGCCATCGTTACCGTCTACATTTGCTTCTCCGGCACAACCAGGCAATATGAAATCATGGATGTGTAACTGTTTAGGAAGATGGGGCTATTTACGTTTACATCGTCCTGGGCCTTTTGGAAGAGATTTATGGTTCTTTCCGACTGAAGTGAGAAGAAACGGAGTATCAGGTTACACTTGGCAGGGTGGTCGTCGTCGTAAAGTAAGTTATCGCTATCAACAAATTAGTAATTTTATGTGCTTCGCATAAAGAGAAGTGGGAGAGTGAAACGATTTTACTTTCTCACTTTTTTATTTTTCAATATACGAAGTAAGATTTTGATTAAAAATTTACAATTTTCACGTTTTTATTAGAGTATAATGCATATGTTGGTTGGTTTTCAAAAACAAATGAGAGTGAGGGAATACAATGTCAATGAAAAACAAAGTTGGGTTAAGCATAGAGGATGGCATTAATTTAGCTTCAGCTCAATTTAAAGAAGATGCGTATGAAATTTATAAAGAATCGCGAAAAAAACAACCTATATTATTTGTAAACCAAGTTGAAATCGGTAAAGAATGGCTCATTACTAGATATGAAGATGCTCTGCCACTTTTAAAAGATAATCGTTTAAAAAAAGATTGGACAAATGTATTTTCTCAAGATACAAAGAACATGTATCTTTCCGTTGATAATAGTGACCACTTAACAACACATATGCTAAATTCAGATCCACCTAACCACAGTCGTTTACGATCTTTAGTTCAAAAAGCTTTTACACCGAAGATGATTGCACAATTAGACGGAAGAATTCAGAGAATAGCAGATGATTTGATAAGTAATATAGAGCGAAAAGGTACATTAAATCTTGTGGATGATTATTCATTTCCATTACCAATTATTGTAATAAGTGAGATGCTCGGTATTCCAAAAGAAGATCAAGCGAAATTTAGAATTTGGTCTCATGCTGTTATTGCATCACCAGAAACACCTGAAGAAATAAAAGAGACCGAAAAACAACTATCTGAGTTTATTACATATCTTCAATATTTAGTTGATATTAAAAGAAAAGAGCCAAAAGAAGACTTGGTGAGTGCTTTAATACTTGCAGAGAGTGAAGGGCATAAACTTAGCGCTCGGGAACTATATTCAATGATAATGCTATTAATTGTCGCAGGACATGAGACGACAGTGAATTTAATTACAAATACGGTATTAGCACTTCTTGAAAATCCAAATCAATTACAGTTATTAAAAGATAATCCCAAACTAATTGATTCGGCTATTGAGGAAGGATTGCGTTATTATTCTCCAGTTGAGGTTACAACTGCAAGATGGGCAGCGGAACCTTTTCAAATTCACCATCAAACAATACAGAAAGGAGATATGGTTATTATTGCATTGGCTTCAGCGAACCGTGATGAAACAGTATTTGAAAATCCAGAAATATTTGATATTACACGGGAGAACAACCGTCACATTGCCTTTGGTCATGGTAGTCATTTCTGCTTAGGAGCTCCACTTGCGAGGTTAGAAGCAAAGATTGCTATTACTACTTTGTTTAATCGAATGCCTGAACTACAAATAAAAGGGAATCGTGAAGAAATTAAATGGCAAGGTAACTATTTAATGCGTTCTTTAGAGGAATTACCTTTAACTTTCTAGAATAGTTAAAAGGAGACATGCATACATCGAAAATGATTTACATAGAGTATGTATGTGTTATTTAAATTCGAAACGGAAGGGTGAAGACATCCCAATGATCAACTAATTCTATTTGTAAGAGATCTTCGTTAAAAAACGAAATATTCTTCTGAATAGGGTTAGTCTGTACATTTATAGAAAAGGGATGTATTTCGCTCTGCGAATATATAGTCTTTTTATATGATTTGTGCTGCCTCCTGTTCAGAACATGAAATAGGAGGCTTTTTTATGTCGACAAATGTAGTAACGAAACAAAACAATGGGGTATCACAAGTATTAAAAAATCGGTTTGTACAAGGGATTTTAGCATCAGCATTATTTTTACAAATAGGAATATGGGTTCGAAACTTTGCGGTATTACTATATGTAATGGAAATGACAAAAGGTGATGCTTTTGCTATTTCTATGATTTCAGTTGCTGAATTCGCTCCAATTTTTATTTTTTCATTTATTGGCGGTACCTTTGCTGATAGGTGGAAGCCAAAGAAGACAATGATATGGTGTGAAACGTTAAGTTCCATTTCAGTATTCGCTGTATTAATTACGCTTATGTTTGGAACGTGGAAAATTGTGTTTTTTGTGACACTCATCTCTGCAATCCTTTCACAGTTTTCACAACCATCTGGAATGAAGTTGTTTAAACAACATTTATCAACGGAACAAATTCAACTAGCGATGTCTATATATCAAACGATATTTGCAATATTTATGGTATTAGGACCAATTCTAGGGACATTTATCTTTCATAGTTTTGGAATTTATATTTCAATCATCATAACAGGTATCTCGTTTTTACTTGCGGCAGTTGTATTGTTATTTCTTCCGAAAGATCTTGAAAACGACGTAGAAAAGAAAGATATCACTCTGCTGCAGGAGATGAAGGATGGTATTAAGTATGTCAAAAAGAAAAAAGCATTAACTTTGCTAGGGCTTTGCTTTATGGCTGCAGGACTAGGTATAGGATTAATTCAACCATTAGGTATATTTATTGTGACTGAGCAGCTAGGATTATCAAAAGAGAGTTTACAGTGGCTACTAACAGTAAATGGTGCGGGAATGATTGTTGGCGGAGCATTAGCAATGGTATTTGCGAAAAACGTTGCTCCGCAAAAGATGTTAATTATCGGTATGCTTGGTCAAGCAATTGGTATTGGCATTATAGGATATTCTACAAATTTATGGGTGACACTTACAGCTCAGCTTTTTAGTGGCTTAGCTCTTCCTTGTATCCAAATTGGTATTAATACGCTTATTATTCAAAATAGCGATACCGATTTTATAGGTCGTGTAAATGGTATTTTAAGTCCGCTATTTACCGGTTCAATGGTAGTAACGATGAGTATAGCTGGCTCATTAAAAGAGATGTTTTCATTAAGTATGATGTATGAAGGGACGGCTTTACTTTTTATAATTGGATTATTGTTTATTTTACCTATATACAATTTAAAGCCAGTAATAGCGGTAGAAAGTGAAATAAGTGGTAAAGGAAGTGCTGTACAAAATGAATCCTAATCCAAATATTAAATACCCTATTGAAGGAAATCAAAACGTTCAATTTATAAAAAATACAATAACAAAACCTAATATACTTGTTGGTGACTATTCTTATTATGATGCGAAAGATGGAGAAACATTTGAAAATCGAGTATTACATCATTATGAATTTCTTGGGGATCGCCTTACTATTGGAAAGTTTTGTTGTATTGCATCTGGAGTTAACTTTATTATGAACGGAGCGAATCATCGGATGGATGGATTTTCGGCATATCCATTTAATATCTTTGGAAATGGGTGGGAGAAGTATACACCTAGTTTGTCTGATTTACCTTACAAAGGCGATACAGTTATAGGAAGTGACGTTTGGATTGGTATGGACACAACTATTATGCCCGGAATAAAAATAGGAGATGGTGCAATCATTGCAGCTAAATCTGTTGTGACTAGAGACGTCGCACCATATACAATTGTTGGTGGAAATCCAGCAAATAAAATAAAAGAGAGATTTTCAAATGAAATAATAGAAGAATTATTACAAATTCAATGGTGGCATTTTGACATTGAAAAAATAACTGAAAATATAGATGTGATTGTACGAGGAGATATTGAACCATTAAGAAAGCTAAAAAGGTAATAAAAAATGCATGACAAAGAGTATCATACCTCCGAATTTTGTTAATGATAATAGAACAAGGAGGTGTGATACTATGGCACAAGACGTTTTATGTGAAGTAAATAACTGTAAATTTTGGGCGAACGGTAATAAATGTAGTGCAGAGGCAATTTACGTAGTAAGTCATAAAGGTAAACATGCATCTACAACGGAAGAAACAGATTGCAAAACTTTCGATCCAGAAGTATAAATGTTTGAAGGGTAGCCAAATCGTGGTTGCCCTTTTATTAATTATAGTATTGATAATAAATATCATTTTCATTCATTGTTTTTAACTTTTCTTGTTATTTTTTCATATTTTTTTCATAAGTGATGTAATCCAACTCAATTCATGTTCAATTCGTGATTTACTAAATTCAATGACTTCAGTAATAAAAGATGAGGTAACATCTAGAGACTGAATAGCAGTAAGCTGATTATATAGTACGTTTTGACGTACAGTCAAAATCTCTTTTCTATCCTCATAGTCAAGTTTTTCAAATAGCGCAATACGAACAAGAAATTCTGTATTGTTTGTCGCAAGTTTTTCGGGAAACTCTCGTAACATTTCAGAAAAAATTTCTTCTCCTGTTTCTGTTATATCGTACATATTTCGGTTTGGTTTTCCGACTTGTTTATGTATTTTTTTCGTTATAGCACCCATATTTTCAAAGCGCCGAAGGGCAGGATAAAGCATGTTGTGATTTAATTCGAAATTTTCACCTAAACGATTTTGAACATTTTTTTTAATTTCATATCCATGTTTTGGTCCTGTCGTTAATTCTGCTAGTAGTAAAATGTCAACGTACATAAAAATCCCCCTTATATATTTCTCAAGTTCTCTAATGAAAAATCCCCTTTGGTATATGTTAAAATAACATATGATAGTTTATACAACTTTGGACTGCCGACCTATCACTTTTATTGTAAAAGAAAAGGGAGGAAAGAACTATGGCTTCACCTGAAAATGTTATTTTAGTTCATGAAATTTCAAAGCTGAAAACAAAAGAAGAATTATGGAATCCATATGAATGGTATCGTTTGATGAGGGATAATCACCCAGTTCATTATGATGAAGAGCAGGATGTATGGAATGTTTTTTTATATGATGATGTAAATCGTGTTTTATCAGATTATCGCTTATTTTCAAGTAGAAGGGAGCGCAGACAATTCTCAATCCCTCCTTTAGAAACTAGAATAAATATAAACTCTACAGATCCACCAGAACATCGCAATGTACGTTCCATTGTTTCTAAGACATTTACTCCAAGAAGTTTAGAACAGTGGAAACCTCGAATACAGGCTATCGCAGATGAACTTGTACAACATATCGAAAAATGTAGTGAAGTTAATATCGTTGAACAGTTTGCTGCACCTTTACCTGTTACCGTTATTTCCGATTTATTAGGAGTCCCAACAACAGATCGTAAAAAAATGAAAGAATGGTCTGATATTTTATTTATGCCGTATAGTAAAGAAAAGTTTAATGATCTGGATGCCGAGAAAGGGATAGCATTACATGAATTCAAAGCATACCTTCTACCGATTGTTCAGGAAAAGAGATATCATTTAACCGATGATATCATTTCTGATTTAATTCGAGCTGAATATGAAGGCGAAAGATTAACCGATGAAGAAATTGTAACCTTTTCATTAGGTTTACTAGCGGCTGGGAATGAAACCACTACAAATTTAATTATTAATAGCTTTTATTGCTTTTTAGTAGATTCACCTGGAATTTATGAAGAGTTAAGAAAAGAACCTAACTTAATTTTAAAAGCGATTGAGGAAGTATTACGCTATCGCTTTCCTGTTACATTGGCCCGGAGGATTACAGAGGATACAAATATATTTGGTCCTTTCATGAAAAAGAATCAGATGATTGTTGCGTGGGTTAGTGCAGCGAATTTAGACGAGAAAAAATTTTCACAAGCCTCTCAATTTAATGTACATCGAACAGGAAATGAAAAGCATTTAACCTTTGGGAAAGGTCCTCACTTTTGCTTAGGAGCACCACTTGCACGTTTAGAAGCTGAGATTGCATTAACTACCTTTATAAATGCTTTTGAAAAAATAGAGCTATCTCCATCTTTCTGTTTAGAAAAATGTATATTGGAAAATGAACAAACATTAAAATACTTACCTATTCGATTGAAAGCCAAATAAAAATCTTAACAAGGTGCATACATTTGCATCTTGTTTTTTTGTTTCTCAATTGTGAGTTTTCGGTAATTACCTTAATATGGAATTGTATAAAACGTAGAGGAGGATTCTTATGTTGACTTGTAATGGAAGTAAATCATTTCAAAAGTTTATTAAAGGTGTTACAAATCTTATGGAAAACGGTTTATTTGAAGAAGAAATAGTGTGTGGCATTGAAAAGTTACTAGAAGAACTTTTAGAAAAGAAAACATGGCTTCCGTTAGATAAACAGAAGGCCAATTTGACTCAATATGCACGACATTTATTGTATGAAGATCCGCTCAAACGTTTTGAAGTACTAGCTCTCGTATGGAAAGATGGACAATCTACACCTTTACATGACCATGACGGCACATGGGGAGTAGAAGGCGTTTTTTCAGGAAGGATTATGGTGAAGAACTTTATACAAACGAAACAACTTGGAAATTCACTTGTTTATTTAACACATACAGGAAATCTTTATTTGGGAGAAGGAGAAACAGATAAAGTAATTCCACCAGCGGATTGTCATATTCTTGAAATTAGTAAAAATGAAAGCGTTATTACGATTCATGTCTATGGAAAACGGCTAGAAAAGTTTAAAGTATATATCCCAACTGAAGAAAAAAATGTGTACATGTGTGAGACAAAATACATTAGTTATAATTCATAGTTTAAAATCCAAAGCTTTTTTAAAAAGAAAAGCTTTGGATTTTATTTTTAATTATTTCTTGACCTGAAACGCTTTTCATAAATTATAAATAAGAAGTACCTCACGAGGATTGTATGAAAACGATACCTAATAATTAATTAGAACTCGTGTATTTATAGAAAGTGGTGAAGAAATAATGAAATTAATCGCAATTGATTTAGATGGAACTCTTCTTTCGGGGAATAAAATGATAAGTAAAGAAAATGCAGAAGCAATTCGAACATGTCAAGAAGCTGGCCATGTTGTAGCAATTTGTACAGGACGTTCTATTGTTGACATTGAGCGATTATTGTTAGAAGTTAATTTAGAGTGTCCAATCATTGCGGAAAATGGGGCTCTTATATATAAAGATAAAAAAATGATGAAGAGATATCCAATTCAAAATATGCAGGCACTTGAAATTGTAGAATATCTTGAAGAGAATGGTTTATATTATCAGCTTTATACTGATAAAGGTGTGTATGTACCGGATTATGGAGTAGAGAGTGTACGTAATGAAATTGAGTATGTGAAGAATTCAAAAGAAAATTTCGACTTGAAAGAGTTAGAAACAATCGCAGCATTATATCTTGAGCATACAGCGTTTCATAGTGCGGAAAGTTGTAAACCAATTGTAGAAACAGATATACATGTGCATAAACTATTACCATTTTCTTATGATATTGAGAAATTAAAAAAACTAAAAGAAACATTTCTTCATAATACAGATTTAGCAATTACATCTTCATATTGGCACAATTTAGAGATTAATCATCGAGATGCTCAAAAAGGGAATGGATTATATACTTTAGCAGAACATCTTAATATTCCGGTTGAAAATACTGTAGCGATAGGTGATGGCCTAAACGATGTTTCTATGATGGAAAAAGCGAACATATCAATTGCAATGGGGAATGCAGTAGAAGAAATAAAAGCAATGTGTAAATACGAAACGTTATCAAATGAAGAACATGGTGTGGCACATGCTTTATATAAATATGTAATGTAAATAAAAAAGAAAAAAGAATCCATTTGGATTCTTTTTTATTAGGGGTAAGGTATTCTATGAGATTCATAGAAGCCTTATTACATTTTATTATATAGAATATATTGGAATAAATGTTTATATTTTTCATAAAAATTGTGAATATTTTATGAACTTTATACTTATTGCATGTTTATACCGCTATTAGTAACGTGTATGACTCTCGAGTAAAAATTCAGTGAATGTAAGAAGGAATTCAAGTTATCTAGATAATAAGTGAGGAATCAACGAAATATATACTAATTAAAGGTATATTCAGTATATATATTCTTTTCTTGTTTTAATTGAAAAATAAAATTTGTTCGAATAATTATTCTACAGCTATATACCTACACTAGCTTTCTTCGTATAATGGAGAAGTATGAATTTTACATTTGTATTAATTTTACATATTGAGGTGAAAAAGGAATGAATTCGCGGCTAATGGAACTTATTGATGTGAGTACAATAGAAACCATGGCAGAACAATTTTATAAATTAACTAACATATCACATCAACTTCTTGATGCTGAAAAAGAGTGTGTTTTTTCATTCGGAATGAATGAGATAAAAAAGAGTAAACTTCCAAAGATTGAAATCCCCATTTTCTTATACAATCAACATTTAGGATCTTTTGTTGTATGGTCCAAAAAAAGTGAAATTTTCAGTTGTCAAAAATACTTTGAAATGCTCTCAAGTTTAATTTTAGATGGTGCAATAAAAGTATTTCAAAGTAAAAATACAACGTTGCTTTCTCGGAAAGAAGAGGAACTACATACGATTTTACAAAACATGCCTGTTATGGTCGATGCGCTTGATTATAATGGAGATTTTGTTTTGTGGAATCGAGAATGCGAAATTGTAACAGGTTATACCGCTGAAGAAATAATTGGAAATCCCAATGCACTGCAATTATTGTATCCTGATCATAATTATCGCCATCAAATACAAAAGAAATTTTTAACTTGTGGAAAAAATTTCAGAGATTGGGAAATGCACTTAACATGTAAAAATGGTGAAATCAAAACAATAATGTGGTCGAATATATCAGAACAGTTTCCTGTAACAGGATATAGTTATTGGGCTGTTGGTGTAGATATTACACATTTAAAAGCGATAGAAGAGCAGTTAAAACAACAAACATCTGAACTGGAATTAATTTTTAAAGCTTTACCAGATTTATGTTTCTTAACAGAAGATGATGGCACAATTATAGATTACAAGGCAGGATCTCCTACAAAGTTTTACGTACCCGCAGAAGCTTTTATGGGAAAAAAGTTTTACGAAGTATTACCAACGTCAGTAGCACAGCAGTTTCAGGAAGCCATTAATCAAGTGAAGGAAAAAGGAACGAATGTAATTGTAGAATATCCACTCACACTTAATGGAAGTATTGATTTCTTTGAGGCTAGGTGCTTACCATTATTACATGATAAAATTATGATTATTGTACGCGACATTACAGAGCGAAAAAAAACAGAAGAATTGCTAAATAAATCAGATACGCTTGCAGCAATTGGTCAATTAGCAGCTGGCGTGGCTCATGAAGTAAGAAATCCTTTAACTGTAATTAAAGGTTTTATACAGTTATTTCAAATTAATAAAGAAGATCAAGAAAAATATTTTGATATTATGCTTTCTGAAATTGAAAGGATAGAAGCAATCCTGCAAGAATTTCTATCAATCGCTAAAACAGATGAGATAAATACAGAAAAGAAAAATATTTATCGAATTTTTAAAAATGTCGTATCGTTAATGAATACAAAAGCAATTATGAAAAATATTCAAGTTGAACTATTTACGGATGACAAAGATATAATTATTGAATGCTCAGAAAATCAATTGAAACAAGTATTTATTAATATTTTGCAAAATTCAATCGAAGCTATGCCAAATGGTGGGGAAATTTCAATTCACATAAAAGAAATAAATGATGATGGTGTCATCATTCATGTAATAGATGAAGGAATAGGAATACCTGAAGAAAGAATTAAGAGATTAGGTGAACCTTTTTATAGTACGAAAGAAAAAGGGACTGGTATTGGATTAATGTTAAGTTATAAAATTATTGAAAGTCATCGAGGGACAATTAGTATCATGAGCGAGGTTGGTGTCGGGACAACAGTAACTATTTACTTACCGAAAGTACTAAGTAAACAATCTCTTTCTAATTGTGACGACAAATGTATAGCAATACGCACTAGTAGTAATTCTTAAATCAATTAATACCCAATAACAAAGCGATTAGTGAAAACTAAGCTTTTTGTTATTGGGTATTTTTTATATTTAATTTAGTAAACTTTACCTTTTCTTTACCTTTGTTTTAATTTCTATTAAGTTTTAAACATTATATTAATATTTGTACAAAGCAATGTATAGAAATTGTACATTACTTTTAATATAGAAATGTGATTATTATTTAAAATATTGTAAGGAGGAGATTATGACAAGGTGAAAAAGCAAGAGAAGAAAAGTGGTAGAGTAGTACCTCTCCGGTTAAATATTTTATTCCTTTGTGTATTTTTATTATTTTCTGGCATTATTATTCAGTTAGGGAAAGTGCAAATTTTTGATGGAGAAACATATAAAAATGAAGTAGAGAAGAGAGAAAATGCAACCGTGGGCCTTTCTGTACCACGTGGGAAAATATTTGATCGTGAAGGAAATCCAGTAGTTGATAATAAGTCTTTACGTACGATTACATATACAAAGGTGAAAGGTGTAAAACAAGAAGAAATATTAAAATCAGCAAGACAACTTGCAGATATTATTGAAATGCCACAAGAAGATATAGATAAGTTAACTGAGACTGATAAGAAAGACTTTTGGATGCAATTAAATCCAGAACTTGCTCAAGACTTAGTATCAAAAACAGAAATAGATAAGTTCCGAGATAAGGATATTACCGGAAAAGAGCTAGACAAAAAAATAGAAGATTTAAAAAGGAAACGCGTTACAGATAAAAATCTTCAAGAACTAACGGCTAAAGATATAGAAGTGTTAGCTATTAAAAGTAAAATGACCTCAGGTTTTCAAATGGCACCTCAAATTATTAAAAAGGACGTTAGTGAACAGGAATATGCGGTGATTAGTGAAAATTTAGCGAACCTTCCAGGAGTAGACGCATCAGTTGATTGGGAGAGAATCTATGTAAATGATGGATTATTCCGTTCTGTCCTTGGTAACGTTTCAAATGCTGATGAAGGATTGCCACGTGAACGATTAGATTATTATTTAGTGCGTGATTATAGCCGAAATGATAGGGTCGGCAAAAGTTATATCGAACAGCAATACGAAGATGTACTTCATGGTACAAAAAAAGAAGTAAGAAGCATTGCTGATAAACAAGGAAATACTATTAGAACGGAAACGGTTTCGGAAGGGAAAAGCGGTAAAAATTTAACTTTAACAATAGATATGGAATTGCAAAAAAAAGTAGAGGAGAGCATAGAAAAAATATTAAAACAATATAAAGGATCAGAATCAATGTTAGACCGTGCTTTCGTAGTGATGATGAATCCGAAAAATGGCCAAGTATTATCAATGGCTGGGAAAAGGCTTGTAGAAAAAGACGGGAAAATGGAAGTTGAAGATTATGCTTTAGGCACGCTGACAAGTTCATATGAGCTTGGATCAACGGTTAAAGGTGCGACAGTGTTAACAGGGTTTGAAACAAATGCAATAACTCCTGGAACACATTTTTATGATGCACCTATGAAATTTAAAGGAACTAAGGAAAAGAAGTCTTGGAAAAATTTTGGTGATATAGACGATCTAAGAGCGTTACAAGTTTCTTCAAACGTTTATATGTTTAATATAGCATTAAAAATTGCTGGCGTGGGTTATGTGAAAAATAGTTCACTAGATATTAAACAAGAATATTTTGATAAAATGAGGTATTATTTCAGGCAATTTGGACTAGGCGTACAAACTGGTATTGATTTACCAAATGAAACCGCAGGGCAAATTGGAAGAAAAGATAATCAGCCTGGTTTCTTATTAGATTATTCTATTGGACAATATGATACGTATACACCACTTCAGCTTGCACAATATATTTCGACTATCGCAAATGGAGGGTATCGAATGAAACCACAAATTGTTCAAGAAATTAGAGAACAAACCGTTCAAAAAGATGAGGTTGGTAAAGTAGTACAATCAATAGAACCCGTTGTTTTAAATAGAATCGATATGAAACAAGAATATATTAATCAAGTAAAAGAAGGATTTAGAAAAGTATTTCAAGAGGGAGATGGAACGGGAGTAAGAGCATTCCAAAAAGCACCATATAAACCAGCTGGTAAAACAGGGACCGCACAAACTGTATATGGTGGAGAAAATGAAATTGGGCGAAATGCGAAAGGTGATCGTAGAGAATGTTATAACTTAACATTGGCTGGATATGCGCCATATGATGATCCAGAAGTAGCATTTTCTGTTGTAGTACCATGGGTTGAAAATGATAAATCGGGCATTAACTCCGATATTGGAAAAGAAGTTTTAGATGCTTATTTTGATTTGAAAAATAAGAGATTAACTGGTGAAGCGCCAAAAACAGATGCCTCTAAAGAGAATTAAAATGTACGAAACGTCTCTAGCATTCCTGTAAACTAGAGGCGTTTTTATCTGGGAATAGATTAGAAATGAGGTATATATGAAGCTGTTTATTCTAAAATATTGGAGGAACATATGTAGCTACATATTCATTATAATAGGGGTTATTTTTATTAATAAGTCCTTTTTATTTTGTATGGTAGAAGGAATTTCGATGCAACCTACTTTGAATGAAAAAGATTATATACTTGTTAATAAGGTAAACGTCTGTTTATCGTCTTTTCATCATGGAGATGTTGTCATTATAAAAAAAGAAGACGCGCCTACTTACTATGTGAAACGAATTATTGGATTATCGGGGGATAACATACAACTAAAAGAGGATGAGGTATTTATTAACGGTAAAAAGCGTGATGAGTCGTATATACATTTAGATATGTCACAAGTATCCAATCGTTTTTCAAATTTTAGAGAAATAAAAGTTCCTACGCATAAATTATTTGTGTTAGGTGATAATCGTAATCATAGTAAAGATAGTAGGAATACACTTGGACTTATTGATGAATCAAATATAATAGGTAAAGTAGAAATGGTATTTTATCCATTTAATCATATAAAATGGATAAAATAATTCTATTAACGATTCACATTTTATAAAATAAATCATATATTGATAGCATAGGACAAGCAGAAACGCTTGTTCTAACCTCACAGAACACTCCTTATCACGGTTAGGCATCTACATAGGTAGATGCTTTTTTTATGTTGATGACTGAAAATTATTTATCAATATAATGTAGCAAGCATATTAGGACTATTAGGGGAAGATTACTTGTACAAATAACAGTATGCTTAATTAAAACAGTGAAATGTAAGGAGTGAGGAATAAGTGCTAAATATTTTAGTAGTTAATTTTCCAGCAGAGGGGCATGTAAACCCTACATTAAATTTAGTAAAAGCCTTTACTGAACGAGGGGATAACGTACATTATATTACAACGGCAAACTTTAAGGATAGAATTGAAGATTTAGGAGCTACTGTACATACTCATCCGGATCTATTAAAAGAGATTTCTATTGATGCTGAAACCTCATCTGGGTTAAATGCTTTCTTTCATGTGCATGTTCAAACTTCTTTATATATATTAGAAATTACGAAACAATTATATGAAAGTATAAATTTTGATTTCGTAATTTATGATATATTTGGCGCAGGAGAGTTAGTAAAGGAATATTTACAAGTTCCAGGTGTAGTGTCCTCACCTATATTTTTAATTCCGCCAGAATTTTTGAAGACATTACCTTTTCATCCAAATGCAGATATGCCATTTCAACCAGAGGAAATCTCTGAAAAATTACTAAATCAGATGGAACATAAATTTGGAGTAAAACCAAAGAATAATCTTCAATTTATGAATAATAAGGGTGATGTTTGTCTCGTATACACAAGTCGTTATTTCCAACCTAATAGCGAATCGTTCGGGGAAAATAACATTTTTATTGGACCGAGTATTTCAAAGCGTAAAACAAATATAAAATTTCCACTGGAATCACTTAAAGAAAAGAAAGTTATTTATATTTCAATGGGAACACTGCTTGAAGGACTCGAACCATTCTTTAATACTTGTATTGATACTTTTTCAGATTTTGATGGGATAGTTGTAATGGCAATTGGTGATAGAAATGATATTTCTAAAATTAAGGAAGCACCAGATAATTTTATAATTGCTCCATACGTACCTCAATCAGAAATATTAAATGAAGCAGATGTTTTTATTACACATGGCGGTATGAATAGCGTACACGATGCCATTCATTATAATGTCCCATTTGTAATAATACCGCATGATAAAGATCAGCCAATGATAGCGCAAAGATTAACTGAGCTTGAAGCGGCACATAGACTATTGAAAGAACATGTTAATGTACACACTTTAAAAGAGGCCGTAACAGATGTACTTTCAAATGAAAAGTATAAACATGGTATAAGAAAACTTAATGATAGCTTTTTAGAATGTGGTGGTTCAAAAGAAGCCATTGCAGTTATTGAATCTCTTTTAAATAAAGTAAAACTTTAATTGGTGGGGCTTTACTGCCTGCAAATAGCGGGATAATTAGTCGTAACTGTATACAAGCATAGAGGTTCTCACCTTTATGCTTGTGTATTCTTATCCAGCAAATTGTACAGCAGTATTTGCATGTAAAAAAGCAGTATCAAAAACGGGAACAGTAAGATCATTTTGGGAGATGAGTAAAGGTATTTCAGTGCAGCCTAATAATATACCTTCAGCGCCGTTTTGAATTAATGATTTTGTAATTTGTAATAACCTTTTTTTAGATGTTTCTGAAATGATCCCTCTACTTAATTCATCTAATATGACATGGTGGATAAAAGTTCTTTCCTCGTCATTTGGGATAATTGTCTCAATGTTATATTTCGCTAATCGTGATTTATAGAAATCTTGCTCCATCGTTTGTTTTGTTCCTAATAGTCCTATACGTTTTATATTCTGTTCTACCATTTCTTTAGCACTTACATCACCAATGTGGAGAAGCGGGATAGATATTGCTTGTTCTACCTCCTCGGCAAATAGATGTACAGTATTTGAACACATTAATAAACATTCAGCCCCAGATTTTTCAACTTTCTTTGCAACTGTAACTAGTTCATTTTTCACTTCTTCATATTGATGGTTTTGTAATAAAGTAGTTACTTCACCAAAGTCCATACTATATAAAACTAACTTTGCATTTTGATCGTATTGAGAGAGTGTAAGTGTATTAATATGTTTATAGTATAATGATGTAGATTCCCAACTTAATCCTCCAATCAAACCAATAACTTTCATAATGCATTCCTCCCGAAACGATTTTGAATTTATTATTTCATAATTCCGATAAGAATACAATGATTTAAATGATCTATTTAACAAAAAATAAAAATAGTAAGAAAAGTGTTGAATTTTACATTCTTTAGTGCCATAATACGAATTACAAATTAATACTTATCCAGAGAGGTGGAGGGAACGGCCCTAAGAAACCTCAGCAACCCCTATGCAATTTTATAGGAAGGTGCTAATTCCGCAGAGGACACGATGTGTTTTTTGAAAGATAAGAGGATTCTTGAACGTGAAAGAAA
Source organism: Bacillus cereus group sp. MYBKT14-1 (assembly GCF_051915185.1). Lineage (NCBI taxonomy): Bacteria > Bacillati > Bacillota > Bacilli > Caryophanales > Bacillaceae > Bacillus > Bacillus cereus group sp. MYBKT14-1. Next base: position 48,842 of record NZ_JBQAEF010000005.1, read on the forward strand.
ATGACCTCTTATGTAAGAGGTCATTTTTTTGTTGTATAGAAAGGGAGTGTCGATGCATAATTCATTTTTAAATTAAATATAGAGTAATAAAAGTTGACTAATATGAGAGGGGAATTGTCATGAATAAATTATCAACAAAGTTAGTAGTAGCAATCGGTATTGGAGCAGCATTATACGGGATATTAGGACTTTGGGGATTTTCTATTGCACCGAATACATTTATTAAACCAGCATTAGCTATATTAACTGTTTTTGGAGCATTATTTGGTCCAGTGGCAGGACTGTTAATCGGACTTATCGGTCATACCGTAACAGATACGATTGCTGGATGGGGTATTTGGTGGGGATGGGTTATTAGTTCAGGAATTATTGGTTTTTCAATGGGGCTTATTCAAAAAAGAGTTGGTTTTAGTGTGAAAAACGGGTCGTTTAACAAGGGGGATATTTCTTATTTAGCAATTACTGGGCTAGTTGGTATTGTCATTGCTATTATATTTGCTGGGGCATTCGATATTATTGTGATGGGAGAACCATTTGACAAAATTGTTATCCAAGTATTAGGAGCAACAATTTCCGATGTCATCGTTTTCTTAGTACTTGGATTGCCACTTACAATTGGTTTGGCGAAATCCAATAAGAAACATACACATTTAAAAATTGAAAAGTAGGGATGTTAACATGCAACCAATTATTTCGTTTGAACAATTCACCTTTCAATATGGGCATGCTGCGCAGCCTACTTTAAGTGATATTACCTTTCATATATACCCTGGGGAAAAAGTGCTAATTGCTGGACGAAGTGGTTCAGGAAAGTCGACATTAGCTCATTGTATAAATGGGCTAATCCCATTTTCTTACGAAGGGAATAGCACAGGTAACGTTTTAATTGCCGGTAAAGACCCAAGGGAAGGAAGTATTTTTGAACAAAGTAAACAGGTAGGAACAATTTTGCAAGATCAAGATGCTCAATTTATTGGTCTGACAGTAGAAGAAGATGTAGCTTTTTATTTAGAAAATGAATGTGTAAAGCAAGATAACATGAAAAAGATTGTTTCGGATTCATTAAGAAAGGTGAAGATGCATACGTTTCATAAACAAAGTCCACATGAATTATCAGGAGGTCAAAAGCAAACAGTTTCTCTTGCTGGTTTATTAACAACAAATGCGGATATATTATTGTTCGATGAACCATTAGCGAACTTAGATCCACTAAGCGCCATACATACGATAGAACTTATGAAAGATATACATGAGCAGTATAATAAAACGATTGTTATTATCGAACATAGGATAGAAGAAATTTTCAAACTGGATTTAGACAAAGTTATATTAATTGATGAAGGTAAAGTCATTGCGATGGGAACACCAAAAGAAATCTTAGCGTCAAATATATTACCACGTATTGGCTTAAGAGAGCCTATTTACATCGAAGCATTAAAGAGATTACATTTTGATAGTAATAATGACGTAATATATCCAATGGAAAACCTTCAAAAAGAAAAGGTAAGCAACGTTATAAAAGAGTGGATGGAGAAACAAGTCATATTAAAAAGGAATGCTAAAAACAAGGAATTACTTAAAGTGGAGAATTTATCATTTTCATACCCTAATAAACAAAAAGTATTAGAAAATGTAAACCTTTTAATATATGAAGGAGAAATTGTGGCACTGTTAGGACATAATGGAGCAGGGAAATCAACATTAGCTCATAGTCTTATAGGTATAAACAAAATGAAAAATGGGAAAATCTTGTTAAAAGGTGAAGATATTAGTTCTTGGTCTATTCGTAAACGTGGGGAAATCATATCTTACGTGATGCAAAATCCAAATCATATGATTACACAGCCTACTGTTTTTGAAGAAGTTTCATTTACATTAACATTACATAATTTTTCTAAGGAAGAAATTAAGAATAGAGTAGAAGGAACTTTAAAAATTTGTGGTTTATATCCATTTCGTAATTGGCCAATTCAAGCACTAAGCTATGGGCAAAAAAAGAGATTAACAATCGCATCTGTATTAACAACAAATCCTAAGCTTATCATATTAGATGAACCGACAGCGGGACAAGATTATTATCATTATAAACAATTTATGTCGTTTATTAAAAAACTAGCAAAAAAGGGTATTTCATTTGTTTTTATCACTCACGATATGAATCTCGCACTAGAATATGCAGATCGTGCAGTAGTTCTACATGAAGGGAAAATTATTGCGGATAATACAGTGTCTAATGTATTTGGTAATCAAGAAACGTTACAAAGAGCTAACTTAAGAGAGAGTTCTTTAACCAAGCTTGTTAAATTTAGTGGGATTGCATGTCCAGAAAAATTTATGGAGCTTTATTTAGACAGTAATAGGAGGGAGGAAGGTGCATAGTACATATTTTCATCGTATGGATGGGGTAGTGAAATTGTTTTTATTTATTTTTTGTATGACGCTTACTTTTTTGTTTTTTGATTTTCGGGTGTTGCTAATATTATTTATTATTGGGTGTATCGGACTCAGCATTGCTAAAATTCCATTTCGTAAAATTTTAATTGTTTTTAGTGTCATATTTACATTTAGTTTATTAAACTCTGTCATGATTTTATTTATTACACCAACTCATGGATCTGAATTAACTGAATCATATACCGTGTTTTTACATGTTGGATATGCAACGATTACATATGAAACATTATTTTATGCAGCTACACTTTCATTAAAGTATTTTACGTTATTACCATTTACACTTCTTTTTATTTACACGACAGATCCAAGCGAATTTGTAAGTAGCTTAAGTAAACTTGGTATTCATTATAAGATTACATATGCAATAAATATTGCACTACGTTATATTCCTGACATTCAGTCTGAGTATAAAATTATTAAACACGCGCAAGAAGCGAGAGGAGTGGCTTTTGAAAAAGGAGAAGCAAGTTTATGGGTTCGTATGAAGAACCGTGTTTTAATTTTCTGGCCACTAATCATTCATTCTCTAGAAAGAATAGATACGGTTTCAAATGCAATGGATTTAAGAGGATTTGGAAAGAAGGATAAACGTACATGGTTTTATACAAGTAAGGCGAAACGTGAAGATTTCATCGCTTTATTTGCCGGTATTTTTATATTTATTGTTGCAGTATATTTAAAATTAAACGTATTTCAAAACTTTTGGTATCCATTTTAAAGCACTCTTTAAACGAGTGCTTTTACTTATTTTTATGTAGACATGCTCAAAAAAGGGATATATACATAATGTATAATACGAACCAGTTAAAATGATCAACTACCTATTAGTTTTCAAACCAAAAGGAGGAGAAAATATGAGTTACGGTGGTTCTTGTGGTTTTGGTGGAGGTTTCGCTTTACTAGTTGTGTTATTCATTCTATTAATAATTGTAGGATGCAGCTGCTGGGGCGGAGGATACTAATTTTTAATTAGTCTTCACAAATGTAAACTAAAAAAACATTGAAGATACTTATGTATCGAAACAAATAAAAAAGGAGCATGGTCGCTCCTTTTTTATTTGTTTTAATGCGTATTCTTACTATATTTCGGGAACGTAATCATTAAAGTCGTTCCTTTACTAACGATACTTCGGATTTTTAAACTTCCATACATTGTCTCAATAATCTTAACAGCAACCATTGTACCTAAACCAGTTCCTTTTGTTTTTGTACTAAAATACGGTTCACCGAATCGATGTATTTGCTCCTGTGACATTCCAACTCCGCTATCTTCAATTCGTATTTCAACTTTACTATTATTGATAGATGAGGAAATATTTAAGGTACCACCATTAGGCATTGCTTCAATACTGTTTTTTATTAAGTTTAAAAAACATTGTTGAAAGTGCTGTTTATTACCAACAATGGTTGCCTCAGAAAAATCCTGTGTAATATGTATCGTATTCATATTACACAATGGCAATATCATATTAATAACTCGATTTAACTCTTGTTTTACTGAAATTTGATCTAATTTTTCTGGAGCAGGTTTGGCAAACGTTAAGTAATCATCGATAATTTCTTGGGCACGATTTAACTCTTCAAGTATATGTTTAATATATTCGTCTCTTGATTCGGGAGTTAAATTTGGTGTTTTTAAAAGCTGTGTAAATCCTTTTACAACTGTTAAGGGATTCCTTACTTCGTGCGATATACTTGCAGCGAGTTGGCTAACAATCTCCATTTTTTCCATTTTAATTAATTTAGAGCGCATTAATACAGCATCCTTTATAACTTCATTTATATAAACAATAAATAACATTAAAGTAGTCGGTAATGCCATGAAATAAATAATATACAAATTATTCACTTCAAAATCTGATAAAGTTAATACAATTAAAGTTGTAAATATTGCTAGGAAAAAGGTTAAAAACATGGAAAAAGCTACTTTAAGTTTTCTATTATATGTATTAAATTTTGAAGATGCGAGTGCTGTAACGATGAACATTATTCCGTAAACAACGACTGTTAGCATATTAAATCCATAAAATATAAATCTTGTAATTAATAAAGTTGTAAACAATATGATACCGACAGGGAATCCACCATAAAGCGTACCTATTATGACCGGAATTTGTCTTAAATCATGAATACAACTTTCATCCATATAGATAGGGTATCGCATACATAAAATAAGCGGAATACTAGAACAAAGGGTAATCAGTAGTATTTTATATTTCTTTAAATAGTGCCGGCTATCATATATGAAATAAAAAACAAATATACTACATAAAATGTATAGAAGATTATTTAACACGTTTTGATTAATATAAACAAAGTCCATAATATTTGCCTCGTTATTCTGAATTTACTTAACATATGTATTATACATGATAACATATGTTAAAGTGAATAAACCTTGTTAATACAAGATTTGTTTGGCTTTTTGATATAAAATGCAAACATTCTGCAAACGTTAGCTATCCAAAGATATTTTCACCAAAATTTTTTACGCCTTCTTCCTGCATGCTCGGTAAAACATGAGAATAAATCTTAAGAGTTAATGAAATGTCTGTATAACCTAATCTCTCACTGATAATTTTAGGATTAACTCCTTGTTTCAATAGTATAGTTGCGTGTGTATGTCTTAAATTATGAGTTTTAATTTTTTTCACTGCTGCATTTTTTATTTCCTTATAAACCTTTTCCCTGAAAGCATTTCTGTATAACCCCCCACCCGATTTATTACAATTAATTAAATCCTAATCTTGATAAGCAGAACCCATTCATAATAAGAAACGTTTGGATGAGATTCTAAATAAATATAAAAATACTAAAGGGGAGTAAGGTATGAAAAAACAGGTGTTGCAAGAAAAGTGGACGAGCTAGGTCGTGTAGTAATTCCAGTAAGGGTTTACATTGATTTAGAAGAAGCTAACTTTATTTGAGATGAAAGAGATGTAATTCGTTTTCGTGAAATGTGGAGTCAATGTATGAGCTTGCTAAATATGGAATAAGCGTTAAGGACGTATCAAACGAAGGTTGCGCTCCTCGTAATAGAATAGGCTGATAAGTATTTAATTGGAAATCGTCCGATAGATTAGGGATTTGTTAAATAGGAAGGAGACATCAAAATGAAAGCAATAGAAAACGGTGTGTTTGGAGTAACAAAATTAATCAATAAATCAAAAGGAGGACCAGCTGTAATGAATATCAATCAGATTAGTGAATTAGATCAATATCAAGAAGCCGCATTACGTACATGGAATACAAATAACGATTTTGGTGGACGTGTTTTAAATGCAGCATTAGGGCTTACGGGAAAAGCTGGAGCTGGTTAGGTAGCTGATGTTGTAAAAAAGCTATTTTTCATGGTCATAGATTTGATCGAGCTCAGTGTCCAGGAGAAGTAGGAAATACGCATAAAATCGCTTTAGAGCTAGGAGGGGACATCTTGTACTACATTTTAATCATGTCTCACGAAACGGGATATACCTTGGGGTATATTTCCAAAAAGAACATACCTAAATTAGCAACAAGATGCCCAGACGGATTTAGTTGAGAAGCTAGTCAAAATCTTGTAGATGTGAAGTGAAAATCGTAATAAAAAAGAGCCATGAGTGGAAAGGCTCATAACTCCTTGTATGAGGGTAATGATATTATAGTTAAATATTATCATGAAATCCCAAAAAATTCAATGTTAGTCAATTAATTGGTATGAAATTGGATTTTATTAAAAAGAAGGAATGAAGGAAGATGTAAAAGATTTTGAAAGAGCCATAAAAAAAGAATTCAGTAAAACTCTGAATTCTTCTACACATATTTTTATTTGTTAATCCATTTAGAAATAATAGGATAATGAAAGTCTTTTTCTTGTAGCACATATAAAATTCCTTTTATAGGTCCAAAAATTAACAAGAGAAACAGTATTAGATATAAAGGAGCTACCCCGAAAATAAACAAAGCGTTATTTGAAGCCAAGTCTAAATTAGACCAAAATAGCATTAAGATTCTTATTATAAAAAGATTCCAAATCACTGTAATTATCCAAATGAATAGTTGGTAAAAAACAGCTTCAAGGATATTTTTTCGAATGTTTTGTGATTTACATACAAAATAGAAAACCAAAGGTATATAAAAAATTGTGACACTAAAGAAAATAAGAATAAAAAAAGATAATGATGTAAGAAAATGCATAATTAATTTTATGTTCTTTTCTTGAGTTAGGATCATTAAGGTCCTCCTATATTTATGAGATTTGTTGTGCCTATTAAAATATGTACTGTTGGTAATTATAACATGAAAATGAATTGTAATAGAAAAATGCATTAAAAAGAACAAGTAATAAATTAAACAAAAGCTTTATTTTGTTATAGATAAATAGGTGACTCAGCTATTGTGCTAGCCGAGTCACCTATGACTATCGAACCAAATAATGTTCTTTTTCTCTATGTAGTTATGTGGAGTTCTTAGAGGCTAGCACAATAGACAGTTAAGGGACAAATAAAATCATTTTAGAGAGTTTTACATTTTATTATGTTAATGCTACAACAGCAAGAGTTAAGCCTAATGTATTTAATGGACTAGAATATGGGCCTACATTAACAGTAAGTGTACTTGGTAAACCTGGAGGTGTAGTGAAAATGGCGGGTGCTGATACAGAAGTAAATCCTGCAGTATATCCTAGAGAAGTACCTGAGCCAATGATTGGATTATTATTCAGATACATAGTGATACCTGCCGAATTACCTCCTGGTTGAATAATAACTTGCACTTCATAGATTACCAAATAGGTTCTTCCACCTTCAAGTAAAACAGTTGTTGGTGGTGTGAATAAGATTGCCGTTCCATTAGAATTTACCACTGTATCTAGTGGAATTGCAGAATTTACAGAAACTATTGTTGGGGTAGTTTGAACAACATTTAAACTGTTAGCCGTGGGAGATGGACAAGAACAAGGTTTGTGAATGTTAGAGTTGTTATCATTTTGATAATTCACAAATAATCAAGCTCCTTTACGTAAGTTAATTTTTTATCCTATATAAAATGTACCTTTTTTGTATCTAAGTTATTTTTAATTAGTTTTTAAAGATAAGTCGAATATTATTGGTCAGTCAACTCTTAAAAGTATTTGATACTCTGGGATTTAAAAGTGCATCTGATAAATATATATGAATGTTTTTTAAGGACATTACTGTAAGTTAGGAAACATAATAAGATAGTTATTTGGGCATAAAAAAGAGCACAATATATGTGCTCTTGGATAAGAAAGGTAGATTTCTATGAGTGGATGCCTCCATACAATAACATATGCTTGTCCAGTTAAAAGGTGAATAGATAAAAGAACCCGTTTGTTATAAACGGATTCTTTCCACAAGGTTTGCAAGAAATTCAAGGTAACTAGACCGGAGCACTTATTGAATTTCTTGTGATAATACTGTATGCAAATGAATTAATAAGGTTAAAGAAATTTAAACAAAATCCTCATTTAACAACAAATAAAAAAGAGCGCTAATCAAGAGCACTCTTTATACCTCATTATAACGAAAGTGACGAACTCATATAATACAGAAAGGTAGTATTAAAGTATGTAAAAGTATGAAATTGGTGAATGGGTTCAAACAAACTCTTTATTTAAATGAAGAAGCCCTAGAGTTAGGGCCCTAAGGCGTCTTGTGTTGGTATATCTCACACGATTTTATAAAAAGAATAGAATGTACTGAAGATAACACATGAATGTTTCATAAATGTATCAAAAAAGTGAACAAAATCGTTATTTTAATTAGTTCAGCCCCTTGAAGGGCGCTCCAAGGGGCTAAGATTCGAGAACTTGTAAACTCTTGTTTAATTACATGAAAACTCCCTAAGGAGAATCTATGATATTTTAACACTCAACTAACTATTTTGACAAATATATATTGATAAAAGAACCCCCGATTGTCGACGGGGCTTCTAAGGGTAAGTGCCAAGTAATGATGTACTCGACTAATTAACCATATCATGAATTTTCCCGGTAAAAATACTGGTAAATTTGCCTAATTTTATGGTCGTTAATTTGAACAAAAACACTATTTTAATAAGAGTTGGTTCTCACTCAAAAGCAAGGGTTGCATAGGGAGTTCCAAAATGTTCTTTTTAGATGTATTAATGGTTAGGAGAACATAAATCTGGGAATAAAACTTGATATTCTGGGATTAATCGAAGGTCAACAGTTGTACTTGCAAAGAATTTATATTTTGTTTCTAATTCAGCTAGTGTAACTAGGTGATGCGTACCTAAGCCCTTCTGTATACTATGTTTAGAAAGGGTTGGACCGATTTGTAATTTTCGATTTTTCATAGCTGTGTTCCATGGACTGTAAAAGAATTTTAAAACGAAAGCAGGGTACATGTAAACGATAAATGAATGATTTGACCAATGCCTTCCAGCTATATAGTTACCATGCGAATAATTGTGGATTAGTCTACCTCCGTAGTAAGGGGCAGGTGGAGTAGGATGGAGTATTCTCCCATGATAACGCTGTTTGACAAGGGGAATTCCGTATCTCGGATTGGAATAACCATGAGTAGGGTCATCTACCATCAGAATAGTCCTAATAGCATACATGTTTTTCCTTAAAGTGACAAGAGATGAGAAAAAGGCTTCCTTATCAAAACAGCAAAGAAATTCAGTGGTATTTAAAACCATTTTCCACCCCTTAATTTCTTTTTCTATTTCCATTATCTCTTTATCAACTAATATAGCATCAAACTCTAATACTTTTGACTCTCGGATTTCCCAATGAGGCGCAAATAGTTTACATATTTCTACTGAACGATCAGTAGATCCTCGATTAATAAGAATACCGTGATCAAATAGTTTTGTGTGGTGCATTAGCCACCATGGAAGTAGATACTCTTCATTGTAAAAATGGGAAATTAAAGTTGTCTTAATAAAAATCCCTCCTTATAAACATGGATAAAATAATTCTTGCTCTAGTATAATGCTTATCCTAGTAAATACATATGTCTTGAGTATATTTGAGCAAAATGTTTATTTACAAATAAAAAGAGTGCTTTGGGAGGAAGGTGCTTTATAACCAAGTCTTTTTTTTGAAAAAAGGTTCACATCATATTGTATGTATGTTTCTTAGATAGGTGTAGTTTTATACAAAAATCTTTATTTTATAACAAGAAAAAAAATACATGTTTATATGTGCTCTAAGATAATCTTTTTAATATCCGTACAGGTGTTTCATTAGTGCAAAAATATTAGTAAAGCTACGGTCAAAAAAGATGGATTTAAATGAAAACGTTATTTTGTACGCAATAAATGATAAAGTAGCTAGATTAATGAGCTAAATAAAAACATTATTTTAGAGAAAAGGGGAAGTTGAGCAATGGAGTTAAAGGAGTATGCCATTTATAAGGGAAATCTAAATGGCTAATATGTACTAAAACCATACAGGAGTGCGCTCAACATTTGAGCGTACTTCCTAAGACAATCCTCTTTTATAAAATAACGGATAATAGAAAGAAAGTGACCAGTAGAAAGCAAGCTCATAATTATTTAACTGTTATGCTGTTAGGCGAGGTTTAATATGAAAATTTTATTTGCATCTAATTTGTTTCCCAGCTCATAAGATATTAATGGGCAAAAAACGAAATAAAGGATGAAAGGGGGAAATAACAGTAAATGAGTTTACAAGAGCTGCTAATATCAAGAACAAATACAGCGGTGGTCATGAAATCAGGAAATGATTCAACAGCATTTATTGGAGGAAACCCTTTTAAAACAATTAATGGTGCGATTACAGCGATTAATACTACAGGAGCTACAGGGATTACAATTTTTGTGTTTCCTGGAATTTATGACGAAAAGGTAGTTATCCCTAATGGAAATTCATTACGAGGAATTAGTCTATGGACAGTAATAATTCGTCAACAGAATGCAACATCAAATACTACTGTACTCACAATGGGAGAAAATACAAGAGTAGAAGATATTACGGTATTAGGAACCTCTTCTATCCATGTGGATTTAACAGGGATTGCTTTTCCTGGAACAACATCACAAACTTCTAGATTAAGAACAGCAGTTATAACTGTGGATAATTCTACAGCATCAACAAGTGGAACTTCAAATGTTTATGGAATTCATTCTTTTGGAACAGGAATTCCAGATGAAAGTATAAGTACTGTAAGAGCAACAACGATAACAGTAAAATCAGCTGGTTTAGGGAATAAAAGAGCCATATTGGTTAATACAAATTCACATAATTTTCATTGCCGTGATGTTAATTTAACCACTACTAGTTCAGTTGGAGCAGGATCTTATATTGGGGCAGAAGTAAATCGAATAGGAGCACAATTAAGTTTGCGTTTAGCGTCAATTCAAGGAACTACAGCGGATATATCACAATCAGCTGGAACATTGATTTTAAGTTCAGCGAATCTTATAAATTCTAACGCTAATAATTTGGGCTTTTCTACAGTTTTACAGCCTACTACAATTATTTGGGCAGACCCGTCAGGTCTACCAACTGGAGGGACTCGTTTTTATAGACCAGGAACAGCAGCTGTTTCAAATACAGAAGTATTTATCCGATTAAGTCAAAAATCTGTTATAAAATCACTATCGGTACGTGCTCGAGTTGGCCCTGGAGGGACAAATATTGATACTTGGACTATTCGAAAAAATGGTGTGGATACACCTCTTGTAGTTTCATTAACTGGTGCCCAGACTTCTAATATAACTAATAATATTTCAACAACATTCCAAGCAGGGGATAGTATCTCGTTAAAAGTAACAGTTTCTACGCTAAGCACGATAGCAGATACTGTAATACAAGTTGATATTTTCTGAAAGTTAACAAATGAATTGTTGTGTTAATGCAAGGGTAAGTTAAGTGAAGCGTTTAAGAGGAATTCTATAAGTTGATAATCTTTGTATCACAATGTAAAAGAAATTTATTTAAACATGAAAAATTAATAAAAATTTCATTTTGTAGAGAAATGGGGTGATTAAGGATGGGCATTGAATACGGAATGTTTGTATTAAAAAAGAGTAGACTTTAACCTACATATAAAAGTACTGGAATTTTTCTAAAGGAAGGAATATCTGAAATATAAATATAATTGAGGAGAGTGAAATAATAATGGAAACTAGTACTTTTTTAGGGCTGTTCTGGGGATGGATGACGGTTATCGTATCGGGAATACTTTTCGTCCGTCCATCGGTGCTACGTGACTTGAAAAAATTAGTGGTTGAAGACAGAGGGTTTGGTATTATGTATGGTTTTCTATCGATTTTCCTAGGATTAGGTACTGTAATTCTACATAATGTATGGGTATTCAACTGGAAGGGATTCCTAACGGTTATTGCATGGTTTGCATTATTAAAGGGAATTTACATAATTGCATATCCTGAACCCTCCCAAAAAACAGACTTTGAAGTAAGGATACTATCTACACGTATAGTACTCGCTATCATTGGTGCTTTGGCTTTATGGATGCTTATAGTAATCTATATAAAATAATCTTTTTTTAATAAATAAAAGAGCTTGATGTGAGAGAAAAGGCCTTTTCAAAAATTGCATATGAGGAAAATCAATGTCAATAGTTTAGTACCAATAAATGAGAATTAATTTCAGGTATTAAGTATTGAGAAATAAAAAATATTTAACACAACAAATTGGTTAACTTTATGAGTTAACCAATTGTTACACAAAAGAAAATTAGGTCCTATAAGCAATAGATGTGTAACTTAAAGTTATAGTGTAAGCGAGATTGGAAATGTTATACGAAAGTAATTCTGTTATAAAGTTTCATTTTACCATAAATAAAAGAGCAGTTAGCCCAGCCTAACTGCTCGATACAGAGGTAATAATCTAGTTATATGCTGAGTTACTGATTTTATTTGTGTAAAACACAAAAGAGCAGCTAACAAAACCTAGCCGCTCTAAACAGTGATGTGTCTCTAGATGTAGTTGTAGTATAAACAGAACGTTGAGTTTTATTCATGGGGGATAGAAATGGGCTTGAAAATAGAATATAGTCCGGCTAGAAAACTAGAGGACACAAATAAAAACCTTTAACTTCCGCTAAAGATAATGATGTTAATGATCTAGTGATGACAGTTCGCGTAAGGACAAGAAGAGGAACGTATAAAAATAGAGTTGTAGAAATAGAAAGAGTGGATTCCTTGTGAGAGAGTAGGGATCCACTTTTTTCTTGCCACTGATAAAGAGACATTATATCTGACTTACATAAATATCCTATTTACTCGAATTTGTCCTTGCTAATGGTACAATTAGATTCATGGAGGGATATTATGGTAAGTTTTTATGTAACACTGTTTCTTATATTTGGTACTACGATATTCTTATTTTTCTTGTCTGGTTCATCAAAAATTAAGGCTAAAAATCTATCATTGATAATGATCTGTTTAGGGATAAATCTACTCACAAGTCCAATAGCTTTATTTATAGGTGTGGTGGCAACAGACTCTCCATATAGTACTACGCTTGATTTTTTTTGAGGATTTCTCTTTATTCAGGGCATACCGCTCCTCCTACTTGCAGCTTTTTTGAAGTTTGCAATAGCAAAGAAAACAAAACAAGTATAGTATAAACTCTATATTTCTTTTAATAATTTAGGGTTATATCTTTTCTGCGTTAGCTGCTTTTAACCATGCTTCGTAGAATTCTATAACTGATGCATACCGTTCTGCCCGATTGTCACTTACAGCACGATACGCTACCTCATATAATTCCTTACTTGCTTCCCATTTTATAAAGGAACGATCTTTTTCACCGCCTAAAAGTGAGAAAGCCATTGCTCCCATATTAAATACATTTGTTCTTTCATCAATTGTTGCGTTTAGTTCAAATTCCTCTGGTGACATAAAACGGGAGGAACCCCATAGCCGACCCATTTTATTTATGTAAGGTTTCTTACTGTATAAATCTATATCACAAATTTTAGTCTCGTTTGTATTAAAATTATATAAAATACTACCGTCATAAAAATCTAATGCTACATAGTTTTTCTTTTCTATATAAGTATGGAAAGAAAAAATGGAATGTAAGGAATGAATTCGTTCTATAGCAGATAAATGTCTAAATTTATAAAATGGTGAGTTTGGATTTTTATATTTTTCAGGAGATGGGAAACGCCAATGCGAATGAAGACACTCACCATCAAACCAATCGAAAATTAATACATATCCAGATTGAACTGGAAAATGATCAATTAATCTTATGAGCGATTTATGCTTTAAATCTTCATAGATAGTAACTGAATTTTTTAGCCTTTCAATAGCATCACCCGTTGTTCCTTCATATGCAATTGTTTGTGCTCCTGCGTATTTGATAAATTTCTTATGCCCATCTTTTTCTACACCAAAACTTATATTACCTGAATCTTGTTGGTCAAAAACTGCAAATACGGTCCCTAATTTAATAAGCCAATCAAAATTATGATATTCTTTTAATTGGAATGTTACGTTATTTAACTGAATTTTCACGTAATTATCTTTCATAGATTACCTCACATTTAATATAATTAAGTTGTACATTCCACTATTCGACATATTTTATGGAAATCCTATGCTAACAATATAAAATTTTATAAATATAATGATAAATATTTATAGAGAGGTGAATACAATGGATCAACAAATTGTTATTAAACCGTATCAAAAAGAATGGGTTGAAGAGTATATAAAAGAAAAAGAGAAATTCTGTTCCTTGTTAGGACAAGAAATAATTGCTGTTGAACATATAGGAAGCACAGCAGTAGAAGGATTAGGAGCTAAACCTCTTATTGATATGATGATTGGCGTAACAGAATTGCAAATAACTGAAAAGTGGATTGAAGTTCTATCGGAAATTGAATATGAGTATGTTCCAAAAGATGCAACGAATTGGCGTTTTTTTAGAAAAGGAAAGTGGAGAGCAGGTACTCATCATTTGCATGTTTATATTTATAATAGTGACGAGTGGAGAAACAATATTTTATTTCGTGACTTTCTAATAAGCAATGAATGGGCACGTAAAGAATATAGAGAATTAAAAGAGATGCTTGCTATTACATATGCTTTTGATCGTGTTTCATATACAAAGGCAAAAGCGCCGTTTATTCGAAAAATATTAGAATTGGCTAGAACTCAATGAATTTATAGATTCTTATCTAACTAGTTTTGAAACCTCTTCCTATACTTTTTATAGGGAGTGGGATTTTTTGTTTTTTCATGACTAAATATATAATTTCTAATTATTGGAGGCAAACTATTTTATTTATTTTGATATTTCTAGTACATTGGAAATATTAAGGGGGAATTAAGCAATGAAAGCTATTGTACATCAATATAAAAAAGGATTAGAGGGATTAGAATATAAATTTTCACCTGAGATAAGTCCTAATGCAGGTGAAGTAAAAGTAAAGTTAAAAGCTGCAGGGTTAAATCATAGGGATTTATTTATTATAAATAATAGAAAAGAAATGGATCTACCATTAGTAATAGGGTCAGATGGCTCAGGAATTGTTACAGAAATAGGAGAAGGAGTTTCAAATATTACACTACATACAGAAGTTATTATTAATCCTAGTATTGAATGGGAACATGCTACTGAAGTACCGGAGTTACCAGAAGTGCTAGGTGGACCGAAAGATGGAACGTTTGCTGAATATGTAATTGTACCAGCAGAAAATGTAGTAGAAAAGCCGTCATATCTTACTTGGGAAGAATCAGGTGTTTTATCTTTATCTGCATTAACTGCATATAGAGCGCTTTTTACAAAAGGTAGATTGAAGTGCGGCGAACACGTTTTAATTCCGGGAATAGGCGGTGGTGTTGCTACATTTGCCATGTTATTCGCGAAAGCAATTGGCGCAAAAGTGAGTGTTACTTCAAGGGTAGAGAATAAAAGGGAACTTGCTAAGAAATATAGTGCAGATATTTCTTTTCATAGTGCTGGAAATTGGGAAGAGAGCTTACAAGGTGAAAAAGTTGATTTAATAATAGATAGTATTGGTCCGGCAACTTTTTTGAAATATTTTGATGTCTTAAAACCAAACGGAAGAATCGTGAATTTTGGTGCAAGCTCAGGCGATAAAATTGAATTACCATTACGCGCGCTATTTTACAATCAAATTGATATTATGGGAACATCCATGGGTAGCCGTGAGGAATTTAATGAGATGATAAAGTTTATAGAAAAACATCAAATTAAACCAATTATTGATAAAGTTTACTCGTTAGAAGAAGCAATTCGAGCACTAAGCCGTATGGAACATGGAGAACAATTCGGAAATATTGTACTTCAAATGAATTAAAAAATATGATTTTGCAATTAGTATATTTAAATGAACATGTTATGTATTTCAAACATGAAAAAAATACGAACCGCTTTATTATAAAGGCTTATTGGCCTTATACATAAATAGCGTATAAAATTTGTTTTATAATTGTCATATGAGTAATAGTAAAATGAGAATTAGATGAAAAAAGTGTAAGTCCATTTTCATAATGGTGTTGTATACTGTGTAAATCAAGAACACTTGTATGTAAGGAGAGAGTTTAATGAATTACACAGTATTCCAGTGGTTTAATAATTTTGCTGATTCATCCAAACTATTAGATACGTTAATGGTTTCTATTACAAATAGCGCTGCATACGTAGCCATTTTATTTATGCTTATCTTATGGTTTAACAATGGAAAGAAAGAGAAGGCAATTAGAAAACAATATACAGTTTTATATACGACGCTTTCGGTTATTATTGCATTAGTAGTAAATGTTCTTATACACGCGGTATATTACCATCCGCGTCCGTTCGTATCACATGATGTACATCAATTAGTACCACATGCAGCAGATTCATCATTCGTTAGTGATCATTCTGTACTTGTATTTTCAATCGCCTTCGTATTTATTCTTAGAGGAGAAAAACTGAAATATATCGCGCTATTATGGGCAGTACTAGTCGGTATATCACGTATGTACGTAGGTGTTCATTATCCTTTAGATATACTTGGTGCAGCATTCTTAACACTTATTACGAGTGCTTTAGTAATGCAAAGTACACGTATGTTTGAACCAATAGCGAAACTTGTATTCAAAATGTATGCATTAGTAGCGAGACGAATTCCTTTCTTAGCGAAATATAACCATATCGCATAATTTTCCTATAAAAAGTTCCCCTTTGGACATCCAGAGGGGAATTTTTTTATAGGAAATACGAAAAGAGTTTAGAGTGCTCTGTAATCAAGTTGTACTAATTAATATTCTGAAATTTCACGCACCGTATTTTAAATATATAAAATAATAACACAAAATAACAACAGTTAGTTTTGCATTGTTTTAAAGGAATTAAAAAGAAAACTTCGAAACATATAGTATCGTAAACAAAAACTACAAATTTTAAAACGGATCTTCGTACGAATCCATTCCAAAAGAGAGGAGATAAGTATGCAAAAACTCCAAACGAATAAAGGCGCTCGATATATGATGATTGCTTTTATTGTTTTGTTTCTTATTATGATTTTGCGTATATTCTATATTCAGGCAGTAGGAGTCGTGCATAATGTGAATGTAAAGGATCTCGCGAATGAACAACATAATAAAAAAGGTGTTTTAGAAGCGAATCGTGGCACTATCTATGATCAAACCGGAAAGGTGTTAGTACAAGATTCTACAACGTATCGAGTTGTTGTGAATTTAAAAGGAAAAGATAAAGTGAAAAATAAAGATGAAACCGCACAACAATTAGCCGATGCGCTTGAAATTGATAAAGAAGAAGTATTAAAAAACTTTCATGAAGGGCGTACGCAAGTTGAAATTGGGAAAATTGGTCGGAACTTATCTAGGGAAAAGAAGGAAAAAATTAATGATTTAAAAATACCAGGTGTATCTTTTATGTCGGAAAAAGCAAGAGTGTATCCGAATGAAGACTTTGCATCCTATATACTTGGTTTTGCTAGACCAGATGATAAAGGGAATACGGAAGGGAAGTTTGGGCTTGAAAAGAGTTTGGATAAATATTTGCGCTCTACAAACGGAAATATAGAATATGTGGGTACACGAAGGGGAATTCCGCTTACAAATGATATAGGTAAAGTAGAACCAGCTAAAAATGGGAATAACGTATATTTAACGCTTGATAAACAAATTAATAGTTTTTTAGAAGAAGCGATGAACAAAGCGCAAGAACATTATGATCCTTCTATGTTAATTGGCATTATTGCTGATCCAAAAACAGGAAAGGTTTTAGCGATGTCTAGTAAACCTAGTTACAATCCTAATGTAGGTGATATTGAATACTTTTTAAATGACCCAATTGCAAATGCATATGAACCAGGCTCAACAATGAAAGTTTTTACGTTAGCAGCTGCCATCAATGAAGGTGTATATAACGGAAAAGAATATTTTCAATCTGGAAAATATTCCGTTGGTTCATCTGATATAAAAGACCATAATGGTGGATTTGGATGGGGATCAATTACATTTGATGAAGGTTTTGAAAGGTCATCAAACGTAGCTTTTTCTATTTTAGAAGATCAGTTACTGAAACCAAATAAATTTAAGCAATATATGAATAAATTTGGATTCAATCAAAAAACAGGAATAGATTTACCTGGAGAAAGTAAAAATACTTTATTATTAAATACGCAAATTCAACAGGTTACAACTTCTTTCGGTCAAGGTTCTACAGTAACTCCGATTCAATTAATCCAAGCGGCTACTGCTATAGCAAATGACGGGAAAATGATGCAACCATATATCGTTGATAAAGTTGTAAATCCAACAAACAAGGAAGTTATTATGGAAAATCAACCGAAAGAAATTGGGAATCCGATAAAAAAAGAAACAGCGGACAAAGTTAGAAGCTTAATGGAGCGTGTTATAACATCTTCAAAAGGAACTGGTACAATGTATAAAGTGGATGGTTATCCAATTGGAGGTAAGACAGGAACAGCACAAATACCGAATCCTGAAAACGGCCGATATATGGAAGGGAAAGAGAATTACATTTTCTCCTTTTTAGGAATGGCTCCAATTGATGATCCGGAGTTAATCGTATACTTAGCTATTAAGCAGCCAAAGTTAAAAGGAGATGAGTATGGAGTTCAGCCTCTTGCTGAAATATTTAAACCTGTTATAAAAAACAGCCTTGAATATTTAAAGGTGAAACCGTATACAGAAAAACAAATAGCTGATGCAGCGAAACAATCTCAATTAAAAGTACAAAATTATGTAAATCAATCGATGGATACAATAGAGAAAAGTGTAGAAAAAGAGAAGCTACAGCCGGTAATTTTAGGAGAAGGAAAAATAATAAAACAATATCCACAGTCTGGCGAGGTAATGAGTGAAGGTGATCGTATATTTTTATTAGGGAATAACGCACAAATGCCAAATGTAAAAGGGTGGTCCATGCGTGATGTTATGTATTTCTCTAAACTTTTGAAATTAGATTTGAAAACTTCTGGTACGGGTTATGTAACGAGTCAAAGTATTGAAAAAGGACAAGATTTACAAGAAGGAGATACACTAGAACTAGAATTAGAACCGCCGTTACAACCGTTAACAGAGGCGAATACGAATTAATCCAGGCATTTGGAAAGAGCTATATGCAAATAGCTCTTTCTTTAGAGTTGCGAGTAATTTCACGCACCGTATTTTTTAGAAAAAATAATAAATAAAAGAACTAACAGTAACACGTTGTTAAATATCTGATTATTGTTTATTTACAGTTAAATGTATATGTGATAATATGGAAAAAATAAATGCAGTGAAGAGAAGAGTAAATAAAATGAATTTTTCACAGAGAGCTCCATGTAGCTGAAAAGGAGTAAAAATTCTTTATTGAACCAAGCCTCTGAGCAGCTCATCGGAACCTATTATTAGGGGATGGTGTGACGGGAGCTCCCGTTATAGAGCTATGGTATAAGCATGAATTAGAATGCAGTACCTGATAAGGTTTAGTATGGTGACATATTAACAAACTAGGGTGGCACCGCGATGATAAATCTCGTCCCTAAGATTAAAAGTCTTGGGGGTGGGATTTTTTTATTGTTGTAAAACAATTTTGAAAGCGGGGGCCAAAAATGAAAAATTTACTTAAAGATTGGAAATATCCTTTATTACTATTGTCCGGAGTTGGTATTGCGAATTTAGGGGCATGGATTTACTTAATAGCACTGAATGTACTTGTCTATAATATGGGTGGCTCAGCCTTAGCTGTTGCTACTTTATATGTAATAAAACCATTAGCCACTTTATTTACAAACGCTTGGTCTGGGAGTATGATTGATCGTTTAAATAAACGGAAATTAATGATTCACCTCGATATATATCGTGCGTTATTTATCGCTATTTTACCTTTACTTCCGTCACTTTGGATTGTTTATGTATTCGTATTCTTTATAAGTATGGCCAGTGCAATTTATGAGCCAACTGCTATGACGTATATGACGAAATTAATTCCAGTAGAGCAAAGACAACGTTTTAACTCATTACGTACTTTAATAGGATCGGGTGCATCATTAATTGGACCAGCAGTAGCGGGGGGATTATTAATTGCAGGTACACCAGAGTTTGCTATATATATGAATGCTATAGCATTTCTCTTATCAGGATTCATTACATTACTTTTACCTAATCTTGATAAGAAAGAAGCTTCGGATACAACAAGTAATACATTATCTCTTACAGTATTAAAAAAAGATTGGACCACTGTTATAAATTTTAGTAGAAAACATGTGTATGTCGTATGTGTGTATTTCTTATTTCAAAGTATGTTCGTATTAGCAACCGCTACTGATTCACTTGAACTATCGTTTGCGAAAGAGGTATTACTACTAACAGATAGTGAATATGGTTTTCTAGTTAGTATAGCTGGTGCAGGATTTATTTTAGGTGCAATAACAAATACAATTTTGTCAAAGAAATTAGCACCTTCATTTCTAATTGGAATAGGATCATTATTCATCGCAATTGGTTATTTAATTTATGCTTTTTCAAATATATTTTTAATAGCTGCTATTGGATTCTTTATTTTATCTTTCTCTATGGCATATGCAAATACAGGATTTTATACGTTTTACCAAAATAACGTTCCCGTTCATATAATGGGACGGATCGGAAGTATATATGGACTTGTTATTGCGTTAGTAACAATCTTTATTACAATATTATCTGGTGTTGCGACTCAGTTCATTTCTATACAACTTGTAGTTATTGTAGGTTCATTGATCATGTTATTTATTACTATCGTCTTGTGTGTGTTTACTTTATTCCCATCACAATCTAAGTTGTATTCTACTGAATCAATAAAGTGAAACTTTAATCAGGGGGGCATCCCCCACTGATTATCAGCCCTCACCAATCGGACTTTTACGGGCAGCAGGGTCCCCACTTAACTTCTTTGCTTTCGCTGAATTTTGAGATGGGGGTCCTACTGCCCACAAATAGCGGAATACATTCGAAATGAACTTTGTGTTCTCATTAACAATTTATCGTATTTAATAAGAGGGTTCTTTCCTCTTTATATGGAAAAATTAATAAGAGGAAAGAACAATACCGAAAGATAAGGGTGGTTGTCGTGATAAAAACAAAAGATGAAATTGATAAAATTGTAAAAGAAATACAAAAGAAAATAGATTTCTCTGGAGTAGTTTTAGTAAAAAAAGAAAAAGATTTAGTCTATGAAACAGCATTGGGTTACGCAAACCAAAGTGAATGTATAAACAATACGATACAAACAAGATTTGGCATTGCCTCAGGATGTAAAATCTTCACTGCAATTGGCATCTGTCAACTTGTTGAAAAAGGTGTTATTTCTTTTCATACAAAATTAAAAGATTGTCTAGAGATAAAACTTCCAAACTTCGATGAAGATATTACAATACATCAACTACTAACGCATAGCTCTGGTATACCAGATTATTTTGATGAAAGTATTATAGATAACTTCGAGGATCTTTGGAAACAAACACCTATGTATCTATTAAAGAGCTTAAAAGACTTTTTACCATTATTCCAAAACAGTAATATGATGTTTGCACCTGGGAGTAAGTTTCACTACAACAACGCAGGTTTTATCATACTTGGATTAATAATAGAAGAACAGACGGGACTTAAATTTACGGAGTATATAGAAACAAACATTTTTAATTCGATTGGCATGAATGATTCTGGCTATTTTTCGTTAGATAAATTACCAAGACATACAGCTCTAGGATATATAAAGGACGAAACCAACCAAAATTGGAGAACAAACGCTTACTCTATACCAATAAAAGGAGGGGCTGATGGAGGTGCATATGTTACTGCACCAGACATGTTGAAATTTTGGGCGGCACTATTTAATAATGAAATTTTAGGAAAGGAATATACAAAGTTACTTTTAACTCCCCACATTCATGTAAATGATAAACAGTCTTACGGATATGGAATATGGATTGAAACACGAGAAAACAAGGTATTCAAATATCATGTAATGGGATATGATCCAGGCGTCAGTTTTCGCTCGGCCATATATCCAGAATTAGGAATCACTTTAGTTATTCCATCGAATAAAGAGGCAGGACCTGAAAAATTAATGACAGAAATAGAAAGAGCTTTTTAATTATATGGATATAAAAGAAGAGATACGAAAATAATTTAAACGGGTTTATGATTGTTTCTGTTCTGAAAAATATTTTAGTTAACGAGGAACCCTTTATTTATTAAATAAGGGGTTTTTGTAATTCTGCACAATTACATATGTTTATATGGATTTTAAAATTGAAAAACATTACTATATAATGGTAGTAATCTGGAATTTATTAATAAATGACATTGAAAATAAATTCATCCTGTGTTTAACGACACTGTGAACGGTAATACTAATTAACATTGAACTTTTACAACAAGGGATGATAATATGATATACATTTACACAGATTTTGGTGGAACACATACTACCTCACTAGCTGCAGCGTATCATTTAAATAAACTACCAACGGATCGTAAGTTAACGAAAGAAGAAATTTTGAATGTAGATTACTTTAATAAATTGAAAACAGAAGATATGGGGAAAATTATTTTTCATGGAATCGATGAACATGGTCATCCTGTATATACGATTGGATGTGGCGCATCAAAAGTTGTTGTACCAGCGATGAAGCATTTAGGAGAAATCTTGCAAAAACATTATCAAAGCCATGAAAAGATTATATTTTCTAACACATCACCAACCGTACCTTTACCAATGACTTTCGGTGGGCTGTTTTCTAGAAGGTTCCATATTGATTTTATTGGCGTACCGTTACTCGTATGGGGAGCAAAAATTTGCTGTGATAATATACAAAGGCTTGTTAGTTATACAAAAGAAGCTAGCCGATTAACGAATGATTATGTTGTAATTTTAGATAATGAAACTTTTAAATAGTATATGATAAAAAGAAAATCGAGCAAATTCCTTGATTTTCTTTTTTATTTGTGAAATAGACAAGAAATAGTCACATTTAATATGCAGCTACTATAGCCAAAACAATAAAGTCCTGTTACTATTACAGGGATATTCTCTTTTCATAACATAAATATATAGAAAAATTAGAAAAGAGGAATTGAATTAAGGGAGGAACAACATGAAGCGTGTTGCTTGGATTACTGATAGTACAACTGCGAGTTTTAAAACAGAAGGAGATAACTTTGTTATCCCAATTGAAGTTATTATTGATGGTGTGTCGTACAAAGATTGTGAAGAAGGTGTGCGTGAACGCGTTTATAATGCTTTGAACGAAGGTAAAACTGTCACTACATCACAGCCTAACATAGGAGAAATGGTAGAGTTATTTTCGAAATGCAAAGAAGAATATGAAGAAGGATTTGCAGTTGCTATTAGCGGAAAAGTAAGTGGAACCTATCAAAATATGAAGTTAGCTGCAGAAATGGCAGGTTTTCCGTTGACGGTATTAGACAGTGAAACAACAAGTTATCCAATGGATGAACTAATTAGAAAAGCGAAATCGTTATACAATGATGGTATGACTTTACAAGATATACACAAAACATTAGTAGATGAAAAAAGAAGACCTTTTCATGTATTTCCAAAGAGTTTAAAAGGTCTATATGCAAGTGGCCGTGTAAAGGGCATTCAATTTTTACTTGGAAGTTTATTAAGTGTGAACTTAATATTAGAAGTAAAAGGTGGAGAGCTTTTACTTGAAAAGAAAGTTCGTAAAATCCAAAAATGTCGAGAATATATTAAAAATGAACTTGAAAAAGAATTACCAAAAGTACTTCACATGTTCCATGCTAACGATAAAGCTGGAGCTGAAGAATGGATTGCAGATATTAGACAAGCATTCCCTGAAATGGATTTCAAATTATATCCTTTACCAATTTCATTTGCGGTTCATGCAGGTGAAGGAACAATAGCAATTAGTTATTAAAGTAAAACCCGTGAATTATTCACGGGTTTTTTTATTTAATTAAAACGAAATGGAATCTCGACATATCTCCATCGAGGTTAGAAATCGATGGTTAAGCTACCTTCATTTAGTTGAAAATGAATTGATTAAAGTGTAAAATTACACTAAATAATACATTAGTTACTTTTTAAGGGGGAGAGAAAGTGAATAAGGAGCATGCAATTGAACTTATTTCAAAGAAAATAAAGTTAATACGCACTGAAAAAAGATATACACAAGATAAAATGGCTGAAGTTCTCGGCATATCAAAAAAAACGCTTGTTCAAATTGAGAAAGGTAGAACGAATGCAGGTTGGACCAACACTGTTGCTATTTGTGCATTGTTTAGAGATAGTGAAGTTTTACAGAATACTTTTGGGGATGATCCATTAGTAGTAATCGAAACAATGGCCCACAATAGCACTAGCAACTTCAAAGAAAAAACATTGGGAGGAAAAGTCTGGTGGAAACAGATTCAAGAAAAAGGGAACTTTCGCTTACAACAAAATCTGATTAGTCAGCATTATCGTATTCTAGACAGACAGGATTACCGTTGGTTTAATTCGTTTGATTTAGAAGAAACGTTAAATCAACTTAATAAATTAGCAACGAATTCAGAACATCAAATAACCAGAACTACAATGAGCGAAAATAAATAGGAGGAAATTATATATGATCATCTTGCATTTTCTTTGGATTTACTTTATGCCAATTTACTGGTTATGTGGATTTATAGGTGGAATCTATTTAATAATTGCAGGTATTAAATATCTTAAATTACTTGTAAGTGTAATGGGATTACTTTGTCTTACCCTTGTCGTGTTACCTATTGTTTGTTGGGGGACAGGGATTAATGCGGAATTTCTACTTACACCCGTTTCCAATTTTTCACTATTCCCTTTAAGTGGGTTAATAGCAGGATTAATTGGATTATGGTCAAAAATTAAAGGCATAAGCAATATGGGATTTACTATTTTTACTTGTGGAGTATTAGGTGCCCTATTCTATTATTTAATGTCTATACCCGATTCACACTATATAGGATAGTTTTTCAAAACTTAGTTTATTTACAAACGATTCATTCAAATTAATAAAAAGAGAGCATGTTTTAATAAATCTTTTAAAATATGCTCTCTTTTATTGTTTCTATGTGTACTGACATCAGTTTTGTATAACATTATTATATAGTAATAGGAAATATAGGTATATGTTTATGAACAAAAAAATAACGATAATGGTTCCTATGTTTTAAATTCGGTATACGCTAGCTAATAATGAAAATAATAGTATCAATTTGTAATGTGTATTCCGTTTTGCACTGTAAATCATTCATATTGAATAATAGAATATTTGCACTAATATTTATACAGCTACAATCTATTTATATATAAGATTATTAGGATTATATTGACAATGAAAGAGAAAACAATAGATGGAAGGGGATGTTTTTTATGTTTAAAAAAACAGCACTAGGGATTTCATCGTTAGCAATCACAGCATTCGTCGGCTTAGGCATGGCAACAGAAGCTTCAGCTGGACCTGCAGCACCACTCACTTCACTAAACGTCGTACAAGTAGAGTCTGAGCTGGGCGGAGTAGAAACAATTAATCAAAACAGCTTTAGCACAACACGTAACCACGGGGGAAAATACTTATATATTACAACGAAAGAGATGGGATACGGTCAAAATCCATTCACTAAAATGAATGGTTCTAATGTAAAAAGTATTGATTCCACTATAATTGGCGGAAGACCAATCGTTGGCTGGTATTATAAATGGGATGCTTCTGGACACCAACAAGGAACTTTTGAGTACCAAAAAACATCTATAAATGCACCATTTAATACAATGCGTACATCAATTTATATCCAATAATTTTGAAAGCGTTCGCACATATAAAATAGTCAAAGAAAAGGCACTCTTAGGAGTGCCTTTTCTTTGACTTGAATCACGTCCATCTATATTTACAATCCCGATTTCATAGCAAGAACACTTCCCATAAAACACTATCCTAAACGTCTATGAAATTAATATGAACGGGTAGTACTAGTCCTCTACAGTTAAAGTACGTAACCTTACATATTCCAACCCAATGAAAAAGGAAAAAAACTGTCGTACTTACGCCACAGTTTTTAATTTATCCATGAACTCATAGTTTAATTTTAAGTTTTTTAGATATATAGGCATAACCGTACTACCTACTACTCTTTTTTAAAATTCAAGATTAAAAAGAGTAGCTAAACTTATATAAGCTTAGCTTGATGGATATGTGGCGGAACTCTAAAATTAATTACATCTTTTTCATAATATAAACAATTTTATATAGGGAGATGAAAGGATTTTTTAAAATAATAAAGAAGTATGTATAAACAAATATATAAATGGTAGTGATTAGGATGAAAATCAGTAAGTTTGCAGAAGTAAATAATGTAAGTGTAGATACGATTAGACATTATATGGATCTCGGACTCGTTATTCCTGAGAAAAAAGGAAGTCACTATTTTTTTGACGAGTATTGTCAAAAGAATATAGAACTTATATTAGAGTACAAATGGATAGGGTTTAGCTTGAATGAAATTAAAGAACTGTTTCTTTATAAAAATTTAGGGAAATCCTTAGACTATGAAAAGGATATTTTTTATCAATCTTTATTTAAAGTAAAATATGAAAAGATTGAACAAGAGATAAAAACCTTAAAGGAACGAAAAGATAAATTAAAGAACACGTTAAATAATTTATCTATAGAAACTGAAATTTCGAGTTCAA
The DNA here is from genome assembly GCF_051915185.1 of Bacillus cereus group sp. MYBKT14-1. Lineage (NCBI taxonomy): Bacteria > Bacillati > Bacillota > Bacilli > Caryophanales > Bacillaceae > Bacillus > Bacillus cereus group sp. MYBKT14-1. The sequence continues at coordinate 75,483 of NZ_JBQAEF010000005.1, forward strand.
TTTTAGGGGTAGATTTAAAAGTACTTCATTTATTTAAATGTGTTAAGTGTAACGGAAATTTAATTCTTGAAGATGGGATTATTAATAAGAATCAAATTATTGAAGGAAAGTTAATTTGTAATTGTGGTGAAGAATACGCGATTATTTCAGGGGTTTTAACAGCTGGTAACTCGTTGAAAGCGTATGAAAAGACATCACTTGAAGATTCTATTTCGGATTATATCCATGAAACCGATACTGCTTTTTTGGAAAATGTTCAAAGAGGAGGAGAATGGTCAAAAAAGAAACTAATGCAACTAGATTTAAATGAAAAAATACTACTTGATTTAGGGTCTGGTATTGGGTTCTTTTTACGAAATATTTATGAAGAACTACCGGAAGATTGTTTATATATTGCTGTTGATCGAGATTTGAATAAACTTTTACTTTTAAAAGATGTAATTGAGAGAAGAAATGTGAAAAGAAATATTGTATTTATTTGTGCCGACTTTCTAAACATACCTATTCAGAGTAGTTCTATTGATATTGTAATCGATCAATCAGGTACAAGTAATTATAGTTTTGAACATGAGGAGTTCTTATTGCGCGAATTAAATTCCCTTTTTAAACACAATTGTTATTTATTAAGTTCATTTATTTTATTTAATAAATTTAGTATAAATAGCCAAATTGCACCTAGACTCCGAGGGAATTTTACATCTGCAAAAGTAACGAAAGAAATCCAAAATTTACAGTTTCAATCGATTGATGAAAGCACTTCAAATTATTTGAAAAGAGGCGGAAAGTACGAAGATTTCTTTGTTCAAGGAGAAGAAATTTATACATATTCATTTTTCGGAAAAAGATGGGGTTAACTCCATCTTTTATTTATTTTCCCTTAAAACGTTTCAAATCGTACATATTGCTATTGGGCTGACCCAAGAACTTACAATGTACGTAATACAAAGTTATGCAAGGGGGAAAATGATGGGAAGTTTACGATTACATATAGAAAATAAAAATAGAAACCAAGAACTAAGAAATATTTGTTTATATTCAATTGCAAAAACAGTATCACTATTTGGTAGCTCTATTTATAGTTTCGCATTAGGATTGTATGTATTACAAATAACCGGATCTGCTTTAAATTTCGCGATTACGCTTATTTTAGGAACGATTCCAATGATTGTTATGAATCCATTTGCCGGTGTCATTGCTGATAAGGTTGATAAAAAGAAACTCGTCGTTTGCATGGATGTATTAAGCGGGTGCTTATTAATAACTGTTTATATATTAAGCAACTATTATGGATTAAACTTATTCATTATTTATACTACTACCTTTCTTATGACCGTATTTACAACGTTTTTTGGAATAGGATTAGAGGCCGTAAAACCGAATATGGTTACTAAAGAACGGTTAATGAGTATTAATTCTATAAGTAAAATTATCGATTCTATATCTTTAATTTTAGGGCCTATGTTAGGGGGCATTGTTTTTGCAGTCTTTGATATGAAAACTTTTATAATTATTAACGGTATTTCATTTATCCTTTCGGCTATATCCATATTGTTTATAAACTTTAAATTGTGCGAGCAAAACATAAATGAGGAATGTTCAATTAGAGAAATTAATTTTATTGAAGATATAAAGGAGGGATACTCTTACTTATTGGAGCGGAAAAGCTTAAAAAATACTTTTAGTATTTTAATTTCCCTTAATTTCTTTTTAGGCTTTGCTGTAACCGTTCCGTTGCCATACATTATTAACACAGTTCTCAATCTTAATTCTAAGCAATTTGGTATGATTCAAGGGACTTTTCCGATAGGTATGATAGTTGGTGCAATATTAGTGAAAAAGATAACTGATTGTTATTCTTATCTATTGAAAAAAATAAGTTTTATGTTGGCAATTTTTATGATAGTTTCAGGGATACCTGTTTTATTTAAATCTATTGTAGTAAATAATTTGGTATATGTTACTACGTATTGCATGATTATGTTCTTTTTAGGATTTATGATAGCACAAATTGATATTCCTTTAATGTATTTTATGCAAAATGAGATTCCTGAAGAATATAGAGGAAGAGTTCTTAGTATTGGATTAAGCTTAGGTAAAATAATGCAACCAATAGCACTTGCAATATCAGGACTATTATTAAATTTCATTCCAGCCTACACGCTTCCCATTGCAGGGGGGATTGTATTTTTTACTTTGAATAAAATTTTAGCAAATAAGTTTAATTTAGAAATTCATTCAAAAGATTATAGTGTTTAACGTAACTTAAAAAGCGCAGGATTAGCATCCTGCGCTTTTCTATCGTAATTCAGCGGTTTTTCTAATGACAATCTTATCAATATCATCTTCTTCATCACCAATAAATAATCCGCGTTCTTTTAAATATGCTTCAAAATATAAATCTGCTTCAGCGCGTTCGTCATATGGCTTTACAGAGAGAACGAAACCTAATTTGTTTTGTTCTTCTAAATGAGAAGTGGAGATGTAAGCCGGTACATTATGGCGTAAAAAGAGTTCTTTAACCGGGATAATCATATCTTTCATTAATTTCGTTAGCATACCCATTTCAAACTCGAAATTAAAGCGATCTATACTAGATAAATCAGCGAATACTACACCGATAAAACCTGTATTAAATACTTCTTGATATTCTACATCTTCGTCATGGCCGCCGTAAAAATTCTTTTCGATTAAATAATTTACAAAATAAGCAACGCCATCACTTTGTTCAAATGGTTTCGTTGAAAGAACAAAGCCAATTTTCTTTTGTTTATGTAAATATACACATGACATGTATGCTGAAATGTTATGTTCTTTAAACAAAGCGCTTGTTGCTCCAGAGAGACCATCTAATACGTGATGAACAATTTGAAGTTTTTTACGAGCGAAATAATAGGATTTCTTTTGTAACTCCAATGTATCAATAAAGACAGAGCCGATAAAGCCTGTATTTGAAATAATAGGTGCTTGCTTTTTTCTTCCTCTGCGCTTTAATGGAGCCATTGTTAAAATCATCCCTTCATGTACGTTTGAAATAAAAAAGAACATTTGTTCGTATATTTATATTTTACTATTAAAACGCTATAAAGTAAAGGGTTTTTGATGAAAATATAACAAAAAAGACACCTTATAAAAGGTGCCTTAAACGCTGTAGGGAATAGGGTTTACCCTAACTATTTATATTATGATACAGAAACAATCTCTTCTGTATCTTCTACATCTAAATGACAGTCCATAGTACGAACATCTTGATCTTCATGACTTCCGAAATAAATAGTAATTTTCATATGTATCGCTCCTTTATTCTAGGAATACCTAAAATAATTACTAGTAATGTTAATATTTATTATATACCACTTTTTTCATTCCGACAACGTTATATCATTTTTAATTATTTTAAACTATAGAGCACAATTTAAAGAGGTACTTTTTATAAAAAAAGGTAAATTTCTAATATGTTATATTTAATATAGAGAGATTCGAGTATTACTTTTTATGAAAAGGAGAACTATTGATGAATTATAAACAATTACTACTAGAAAACTTTGCATTTAAAACTTCATATGTTGCGCAATTTGTGCCCGGAATGAGTATAAAAGAAACGAAAGATTATATTGCTGTTGATTGTGGATTACCTGCCGATACATTCAATATCATTACTCTACTGAACAATAATTTAACGGAAGGGGTCGAGAAATTACATAAGGAGGTAGAATACTATAATCAAAAGAAATTTCCAATGAGTGTTTGGTTATGGGATGAGGAGCAAGAGCGGGATATAAAAAGCGGGTTAAATAAAATCGGTTTAAAAGAAACGGAGCAAAATATTGCGATGGTAGCAGACTTAAAAACAATTTCTCCAACAATACACATGCCAGTAAGTTTTACAATTCAACAAGCATCTTCACCTGGACTAATAAAAAAATTTGGAGAAACGTTAGCTAATCTATTCGGCACATCGGAAGAAGGTATACATGTACAAGCATTCTATAATCAAATTTCTAATCTTGATTTATGGAACAGTGAGAATATGAAACTATTTTTAGGATTTTATGAAGGTGAAATCGTAACTGTTGGTTCATTGATATGTTCAAAAGATAGTATTGGTATTTATGACATCGCAACGAAAGAAGAAATGAGAGGACGAGGATTCGGATCTACTATGTTCAATTTCCTTCTGCAAGAAGCACAAAAATTTAAAAATACGTATTGTGTATTACAAGCTTCAACCGATGGAATCAATATTTATAAAAAATCGGGATTTCAAGCTATCGGCAAAATGACTGTATTGGAAAATCGACATTTAATTGAGTAAATCATTCAAGTTAAATTGTCTTTATATAGGAGCTTATAAATCGTTATGAAAAAGATATATCTCGTTACAATAATTTGTGCATTTATAGTAATAAGTATCTTTGTTTTTCAGAAAATAAATGAACATAAGTATACTAAAGCTATGAATCAATCAAATCATATAAAAAATATCGCACATAGAGGTGCTTCTGCGTTCGCGCCTGAACATACAATAGCAGCATATCGATTAGGCCAACAAATGAATGGAGATTATATAGAAATTGATCTCCAAATGACAAAAGATGGACATTTAGTGGCTATGCATGACGAAACCTTAAACCGTACAACAAATGGTACAGGGCTAGTGAAAGAGCATACATTAGAAGAAGTAAAGCAACTAAATGCAGGTTCTTTTTTAAATGAAAAATATCCGAACTTAGCAAAGAAAGAATTTGAAAATGTTAAAGTCCCAACATTAACAGAAATTATTAAAACGTTTGGGCATAATGCGAACTATTATATCGAAACAAAATCACCTAATGAATATCCAGGAATGGAAGAAAAATTATTAGAAATTATTAATCATTATGAAATACAGGATAAAGTTATTATTCAATCGTTTAGTGAAGAAAGTCTACAAAAGATTCATGGCTTAAATAGTAATATATCCTTAGTACAATTATTACCTTATAAAAAAGCAGTTCAATTAACAGAATTAGAGATAGAAAAGTATAAAACGTACTGCATAGGTCTTGGTATGAATTACAAATATATTGATTCAGATTATGTAAAGAAAATAAAGAAAAGCGGATTAGAAGTTCATCCATTTACAGTAGATAATGAAAAAGATATGAAAAAGTTACTTTCATGGGGAGTCGATGGGATGTTTACTAATTATCCGGATCGTTTACATTCAATATTATTGGATTTGAAAAGTCATGAATAAGAAGTGTTATTCATAAAGGAAAAATTTACAAAACCTGCATATTAGGATTATCAATGCAAGAAGGCATGTAGCATATAAAAAGAAAATACCAAAAACCGCAACTTGAAGACTTAGGTTGTGGTTTTTTTATTGCTTCGATTTCAACTTACAAAGTTTGAAGCTAGAAGTGAAAACCTTTTTAGCTGAATTGGCTTCCTATGTATTTGTACTTCGTATCGTTCTAGGTATATGTACAACCCGTGAGACGAGTTTTGCATAGGATAATAGAAAAGGAGATGTTGCATATTGAAATACCACAATAGAAATGTAAGTAATCTGAATAAATTAGCGGATAATACGAAAGCTGCAGCTTTTAAGTGGTATCAGTACTGTATCGACAATGGAATTGAAGTATTAATTTATGAAACAATCCGTACAGTCGAGCAACAACGTGAATATGTTCGTAAAGGAGCATCACAAACGATGCGCTCATATCACTTAGTAGGACAGGCATTAGATTTTGTTCCAATTCAGTCGAATGGTACAGAAGATTGGAATGGCTATAATAAAGAACCGTGGGCTTCAGCAATTCGTTATGCTAAACAAATTGGTTTCGAATGGGGCGGTGACTGGAAAGGATTTGTGGATAGCCCGCATTTGCAATATAACTACAAAGGGTATGGAACGGATACTTTTGGAAAAGGTGCTCAAAACGTAGTGACTCCTCCCACGTCGAATGATAATGTAGGGGTTGCTTATATTAACGGTAGTAATGTAAATTTACGAAAAGGACCTGGTACTGGATATGGCGTTATTCGTCAATTAGGGAAAGGTGAGTCCTACAAAGTATTTGGACAAACAAATGGTTGGTTAAATCTAGGTGGCGATCAGTGGGTTTATAACGATCCATCATACATCCGTTATACGGGAGGAAATGTACCAGCAACTTCACAATCATCAAACGATGGTGTAGGTGTAGTTACTATAATCGCTGATGTATTGCGTGTTCGTACCGGCCCAGGAACAAATTACGGCATTGTGAAAAACGTGTACCAAGGTGAAAAATATCAATCGTTTGGATATAAAGATGGTTGGTATAATGTTGGTGGAAATCAATGGGTTTCTGGTGAATATGTTACGTTTGTAAAGTAAAAATAAGAGCCGTCCTGTTGGGCGGCATTTTATTTTTAATATTCATAGGACGAGCATTCATAATATCATTTGTGATACATAGAGTATAATTTTTCATTCTAATAATCAGAAAGTAATCAAAATGTAATTAATTTCAACTACGCTTTTTATATTTTTTTGATACACTGGCTACGAGGGGGATACCAATTAAGGTCGGTAAAAACCAAAACCATATTGGCGGAAGTAAATTTATAATGGGAATATGGATGCCGATATTTACTAAAAGTGCGGTGACTGCACCTATATAAGAACCTAACATACCTCTAATGTGGTGATGGAGCCAATTTTTCCAACGTTTTTTTCGTGCAAGGTATCCATAAATCGCAAATGAATAAGAGAAGATTGCTACATAAAATAAATATGCGATTTTATCCCAGTTGATAATGGATAATATTATTGCCGTAAGGGTAATGACAACATAGGATGCATGATATATTTCGCCCCATTCGGTATGTTTTCCTTTCTTCTTTTGGGCAACCATCGCTACAATACCAGTGATTAAGCATATTGTTCCAAATAGGATGTGTATGGTTAAAAGAATGTTAAAAATGCTCATAATAATTCCTCCTTTTTTATTTTTATAGTATTGCAGTATAGGAGAAAAGTTGAAAAATATAGTTAGTTCGGCTTAATATATTGAAATAAAGGTACTCCTAGAACAAAACCCAATGATTTAAATATTTAGTGAGATGATTATTATGTTAAATGAAGGAGAGACTTCTATGTTTACATCTATTACATATTTACAATCTGGCAATGAGAAACAACAAAAAATATATGATGTTTTGAATAGCCTAAACATAATGGAGGATTTAGCTTTATATAATCCCGTTCTTTGCGGGACAATCCCTATAAGAATTGATACTCCTCAATCTGACTTAGATATTGTAATGGAAGTATATAATTTTGATGTTTTTGAGCAGGAAATGAGATCTTTATATGGTTCTTATGGAGGGTTCAACATAAAAAAGAAAAAAATTAAAGGTACTGAATCGATAAAGGTGAATTTTGAATTCGAAGGTTTTGAATTTGAATTATTTGCTCAACCGAAGCCAGTGCGTAATCAAAATGCATATAGACACATGATAGTGGAGCACATGCTATTAATGCAGCATCCCCATATAAGGGAAGAAGTTATTCGCTTAAAGGAACAAGGTTTAAAAACAGAACCTGCTTTTGCTCAAGTATTAAATATTGACGGAGATCCTTATGAAGAGCTTATTTTATTAGGGCAGGAAATGAAATTGTGGTAAATAAGATACATAAAAAAATCCTCCAAAAACAAAAGAGGATTTTTTTTATGCCGTTAACTTCCGAATTAATTCACTGAGCAATTTAATTCCGTTAGTCATTTGTTCTGGAGTAGCATATCCATATGATAAACGAATGTACTGATCTGATTCTTCTTCATAAATACGTCCCGGATTTAAAAGAATTCCTTTTGATAGTGCCTCTGAAAATAGTTTTTTCATCGGAATGTTATGTATAACCTTTAGCCATATAAAAAATCCACCACTAGGAATATCCCATGATGCAATATCTGCACAATATTTATTTAAAGCTCGTATCATTATTTGTCTTCGTTCTTTCAGGTGCATTCTTACGTTTGCTACATGTTCTTCATAAAAACCTTCATTTATCCATTCAGCAGCTACTCTTTGAGATAAAGAGCTGGATCCATAGTCTGTTTGCATTTTTATATCTGACAATCTATCAATAACAGGTTCTGGTCCGATTATCCATCCAATTCTAAGTCCTGGGCTAAGTGTTTTAGAGAGACTACCAATATATAATACATGTCCATGTTTATCCATCGACTTTAAAGGAGCTGGAGGTGATTCATCAAGCCATAACTCTCGGTATATATCATCCTCGATGATAGGCAATTGCTCTTTTTCACATATTTTTAATATTTCTTTTCTTCGCTCTTTGGACATCAATATCCCCGTTGGATTTTGAAAACAAGGGATTGAATATAAAATATTATTCTTTTGACTATATTTAATTCGTTTTAATAAGTCGTTAGGTAAAATACCGTGATGATCCATTGATATACCGGATAAATTTATATTTGCTGATTGAAAAACATGAAGTGAATATAAGTAAGAAGGTTGTTCAAGTAAAACAGTTGATTTTCTATGTAAAAGACCAATCGATATTAATTGTAATGCTTGGAGTGCACCAGAGACTATTAATATAGAATCCGGTGATGCATGTATTCCAAATGATCTTACATATTTGCTTATTGCTTCACGTAACGGATAAATACCTTTTTGTTCTTCGTATCCGAAATAATCTAATTCCTCACTGACGTTTTTTATTATAGATTGCATAGTTTCGAGTGGGAAAAGATGAGGTGCAAGTTCACCTTTACTAAGATGGATAAGCGTTTTATTTGCTTCTGCTTCATTTATTTCTCGCACCATTAACTTACTTGGTTTATGAATACCGGCTTTTACATATTCACTCCAATCGGGCGGAGGATTAGTTGCTAATAATGACCATGTATTATTTGTTACAATTGTTCCTGCTCCGATTTGTCCTTGAATTAAACCATCTGCTATAAGTTCATCTAGCGCAGTAATTACAGTACTTCGATTTACATGAAATAATTTTGCTAACTGCCGCTGACTAGGGATTTTACTTCCAATTGGCCATTCTCCGTTTTCAATTTTTTCTTTCATATAGTCTATTATCTGCTGATATTTGGGCACTTTTTTATCGGTCGTCATATAAAAAACTCCTTCGTTTATTTAAAAGATTCAAAGTGGTTGGTTTTTCCGATAAATAACTGGTTGAAGACATTGTATCAACTATTAAATATGATGAAAAGAAATAATTGGTAATTTAAAAATGGTTGGTTTTTTAGGGAAGGAGAGAAAATATGCATAATAAAAAATGGGATTTACGCATTATATGTGCTCACGCTTTTACAATTCTTATATGGGGAACTGCTTTTCCAGCAATTCGTATGGGGCTTGAATCTTATACGCCTGAACACCTTACTTTACTACGCTTATTAATCGCCTCATTTATACTTTTGTTATTTTCATTTATATACAAACTACGACTACCGGATTTAAAGGATATCCCAGCAATTTTTATATTTGGTGCTTTAGGGTTTACTATTTATCACATCGCATTAAATTACGGCGAAAAAACAGTAAATGCTGGATCTGCAAGTTTAATAATTTCAGTCACTCCAATAGTAACGGCAATTCTTGCTTCTGTTTTTTTGAATGAAAAAATGAAATTAAATGGCTGGATCGGTGGTGTCATGAGTTTTGCAGGAATTGCCTTAATTTCATTTAGCCAGGGCGATGCTATTCAATTGAATAGCGGGGGATTATTTATATTATTAGCGGCGATTTCAGAAAGTCTATTTTTCGTTTTCCAAACATCTTACTTAAAAAAATACGGCTTCTTACCATTTACCATATATACAATTTTGTCTAGTACTGTATGTATGCTTATTTTCTTACCCGGAGTTTATCAAGAAATACTAGCAGCTCCTCTTGAAGTTAACTTGAGCGTTATATATTTAGGTGTCTTTCCAACAGTACTCCCGTATATTGCATTGGCCTATATTATATCTCGTGCTGGTGCTTCTGAAGCAACAAGTTCTCTATATTTAACGCCAATAACTGCGTGTTTCATTGCTTGGATATGGTTAGGAGAAGTTCCAACTTTAGTTTCGATAATTGGCGGAGGAATTACTATACTTGGAATTGTGATTGCTCATATACCGGTATTAAGAAAAGAAAAACATAGGAATTTAGCAAATAATCAATCCGTATAATGTAATTCAATAATAATTTTATGATACTTTTTTATATAGTTTCTTTCTTATGTTGATAAATATAATATTTTGTATTTCAGTTAAATATTGTATGTTACATTTTATGTAGTAAGCATTTTAAAAGGAGCTGACAACATAATGAATGGAAAAAGAAATATTTTTACATGTATTTCTATTGTAGGAATCGGACTAGCTAGTTTTTCTAATTCTAGTTTCGCAGCAAGTGTAACGGACAATTCAATACAAAATTCTATTCCCGTAGTTAATCAACAAGTAGCTGCTGCAAAGGAAATGAAACCATTTCCCCAGCAAGTTAATTATGCAGGTGTTATAAAACCGAATCATGTTACACAGGAAAGTTTAAATGCTTCTGTAAGAAGTTACTACGATAATTGGAAAAAGAAATATTTGAAAAATGATTTATCTTCTTTACCTGGTGGTTATTACGTAAAAGGAGAGATTACAGGTGATGCGGATGGGTTTAAGCCACTTGGAACTTCAGAAGGTCAAGGGTATGGGATGATAATTACAGTATTAATGGCTGGTTATGATTCGAATGCTCAAAAAATATATGACGGATTATTTAAAACAGCAAGAACTTTTAAAAGCTCTCAAAATCCTAATTTAATGGGATGGGTTGTCGCAGATAGTAAAAAAGCACAAGGTCATTTTGATTCTGCTACTGATGGAGATTTAGATATTGCGTATTCTCTTCTTCTTGCTCATAAGCAGTGGGGATCTAATGGAACAGTTAATTATTTGAAAGAAGCACAAGACATGATTACAAAAGGTATTAAAGCTAGTAATGTTACAAATAATAACCGACTAAATTTAGGAGATTGGGATTCTAAAAGTTCACTTGATACGAGACCATCTGATTGGATGATGTCACACCTTAGAGCATTTTATGAATTTACAGGTGATAAAACTTGGCTTACTGTTATTAATAATTTGTACGATGTTTATACGCAATTTAGTAATAAGTACTCTCCAAATACAGGACTTATTTCAGATTTCGTTGTAAAAAACCCACCACAACCCGCACCTAAAGACTTCTTAGATGAGTCAGAATATACAAATGCATATTATTATAATGCTAGTCGAGTACCTTTAAGAATTGTAATGGACTATGCGATGTACGGCGAGAAGCGAAGTAAAGTCATTTCTGATAAAGTCTCTTCATGGGTTCAAAATAAAACGAATGGAAATCCTTCTAAAATTGTGGATGGTTATCAATTAAATGGATCCAATATTGGTAGTTATCCAACTGCTGTATTTGTTTCACCGTTTATTGCTGCAAGTATAACGAGTAGCAATAATCAAAAGTGGGTAAATAGTGGTTGGGATTGGATGAAGAATAAGAGAGAAAGTTATTTTAGTGATAGTTATAATTTATTAACTATGTTATTTATTACAGGAAATTGGTGGAAGCCTGTACCTGATGATAAAAAAACACAAAATCTAACAAATGATGCGATTTATGAAGGATACGATAATTAATTAAATTTGAGAATGGTTACTGAAGAAAGGAATTAGCATTCGCTAGTTCCTTTTTAATGTTTTGTAAAACATTATCCATTCTAAAATTCGCATAGATATACTTGCTTTTTTCATATACATAGTTATTGATGACTCTATGTTTTTATGAAGGGAGAGTATTTCTTGGAAAAAGTATTATTTTTCGGAGATCCAGGTATTGATGACTCATTTGCCATTATGTATGGTTTACTGCATCCCGAAATTGAAATTGTCGGTATTGTAACCGGATACGGAAATGTTGAGCATATACATGCTGCACATAATGCAGCGTATATTTTACAGTTAGCAAATAGACAAGACATTCCTGTCATTAGTGGTGCAACAAAACCACTGACAGAAGAAATCACTACGTACTATCCTGAAATTCACGGAACAGAAGGATTAGGGCCCATCCATGTTCCAGGAAATATATTATCTATTCCAATATATAATTTCGGCAGTATTGCTGCGATTCTTATAAAGTACGGAAAAGATTTAACGATTGTTGATGTAGGAAGATCTACCTCGTTAGCAATTGCTTTTAATTTATGGAATGATTTAATGCTAAATGTAAAAGGAATCTATTTCATGGGTGGTGTTTTTTTAGAAGTAGGAAACGTTACGCCATTAGCAGAGGCAAACGTGTATGGAGATCCGATAGCAAGTAAAATTGTTTTCCATCAAGCAAAGAATTTATTCATATTCCCTTTAAATGTAACAAACAAAGCTGTGTTAACACCAAATGTATTTAACTATATTCAAGCTAATGCAAAGAATCCATTTCATATGATAATGAAACCAATGTATGATTACTATCTATCCGCATACCAAAAACTTAATTCATCTATGGAAGGACCTTTGCTACATGATGTGGTTGCAATAAGCGGATTAGTAAATCCAAGTTTTTTTGAATTTGTGCATCGTACAGTAAATGTAGATACATACGGAGATACGAAAGGACAAACATTTGCTGATTTTCGCCCTAACTCTAAATCTGAAGGAGCCCGTATAGCTTTAGAAATAGATGCAGAAAAATTCATTCAAGATTTTATAAAAATTATGTTATAAGTTGCTGTCGAAAAAGGGAATTATTTCAATGCGTTGAATATAAAAATACATCCTCTAGATAAAGGAGCTTACAATATTGAATGTCCAGTTAAAGGTTGTTACGAGAGACAATTGGGAAGATGCATTAAAGTTACAAGTGAAAGAAGATCAAAGAAAATTTGTCCCCGCTGTAGCAGTTTCACTTGCTAAAGTATATATAAAACCAGATGGTGACAATGTAGAGTACATACCATTCGCTATATACGATGGTGACCTTATGGTTGGTTTTGTTATGCATGCTGTTGTAATAGAGACATCGGATATGTATTGGATTAACGGATTTATTATTGATCAATCGCAACAAGGTAATGGTTATGGAAAAGCAGCATTACAAGAAAGTATTGATATAATAAAAAATACTTTTAAATCGTGTAAAGAAATAAGATTAACCGTACATAAAGATAATCTCTCTGCAAAGAAATTATATGAACGATATGGTTTCATATCATTAGGACAGGAGTATGATGGTGAGCAAGTATACCGTTTATTTGTTTAATTATTAAGAAGTAAAGGTGTGAAATGAAATATGCAATTTACTGAAGTGTTCATTCCTGAAGAATATATTGAAACATTAAGGGATGAATTAAATAAAATTGGAGCATGTAAAACGGGCGAATATGACCATTGTCTTTCCTATAGTTCAGTGAAAGGATATTGGAGACCTTTAGAAGAGGCATCTCCTTTTAATGGAGAAATTGGTCAAATATGCGAAGGACAAGAATGTAAAGTTGAAATAAAGTGTAAACGAGAACTTGTAAAAGATGCTCTTGAAGTTATTAATGATATTCATCCGTATGAAACACCTATGATTTATATTATACCAATACTAAATGACTATTTTGAGAAACTATACATTAAATAACTAGGAGGAATATCAATTGAAAAGTAAATTTCATCATATTGTACGAGCAGTCATGATAAAAGATGAAAAATTATTAGTTGCTGAATATATCGGCCATCATTATTTTTTACCTGGTGGCCATGTTGAAATTGGAGAATCAGCAGAGAATGCATTAAAAAGAGAGTTAAGAGAAGAACTTGGAGTAAACTGTAGTATACAACAATTTTTAGGCGTCATAGAAAATCAATGGCAAGATAAAGAAATTCTTCATCATGAAATTAACCACATTTTTGAAGTAGAGTCACAAGATTTACATACGGACTTAACACCGCAATCTAGCGAGTCTCATTTAGTATTTCACTGGATAGCTTATAATCAAGAAGCCTTAAATCATTATGAAATCATGCCAATGCCTTTAGTAAAGGAATTACTAGAAAGTAAGTTAAATGATGAACTCCTAAATTGTTGGATTAGTAATTTTTAAATCACTTTATTTATAGTAAATACGTCCATCGAATGAATATAAAGAAAATAGGCTGAAAAACAAGGTACATCACCTAGTGTAAGTTCATATTTTGTTGATGTACGCATTTAGTCTATAGTCTTGTTTCTACTTTGTTTAAAAGAATTTATTAACTTTAATATTTGGACGGAATTTACATTTATAAATGGAGGGTTTCATAATGAATCAGTTTCAACAAGAACTACAATCATTAAACCTTAATGATTATCAAACTGGCAATGTTGTATATTGGGATCAACAACAAAGTCAATATCCATACTATTACATTCAAGACGATGCACGTCGTTGCGGCGGATGTGGCGGTTGTGGTGGACGTTGCGGTGGATGTGGCGGTAGATGTGGTGGTTGTGCAGGTCGTTGCGGCGGATGCATAGGATGCGCAGGATGTTTCAGTTGCTTTAATTGCTGGAACTGGTGGATTATTTAAGTATAGAAAATTCAAGTTATTTTATATGAAAGAAAGGTGTAAAAACTATTTTGCACTTTTCTTTCATGCTGTAATTTTGATGTGTATTAAGGGGGATTTATTTGTATACATATGATAAGTTGATTTCTTGGGTAGAGGATATAAAAGAAAAAAATCATAGTTCTGCTACAGCGCTTTGTATTATAAAAGATAATAAAATCGTACTAGAGCATTATAGTGGTTATCACTCAAATACATCTACAACCAAGAGAGTAACAGCATCTTCACAATTTAACGTTGCTTCTGCTAGAAAAAGTTATTTAGGATTAATGATAGCGTATGCGCTTTATGAGGGGAAAATAAACTCTATTGATGATGAAGCGATAAAATATTTTAAAGACTTTGATCCTGCATTGCTTAGTAAAACGACGATAAGACATTTAGTAACACATTCGCACGGATTAGAAGAAACGAATGACAGGACAATTTTTCGTGAATTTGCACCGGGGCAATCATGGGCGTATAGAGATATTAATGTAAGAATGATGACACGTCTTATTTATCAGCTATATAACAAAAGTTTTCCTGAATTGTTAAAGGAGCGTGTGTTTAAGCCTGCTAATTTTCAAGAAACAGGTTGGAGAGTTCAGCGAGATGAAAATTTAGTTGACGTTGTTAATAATCCAAATGAAGACGCAATTAGTGAAATTGGTACGGTAGATGACGGTACTGAAAAAAATTTGTTTGTCTCAGCTAGAGAATTTGCGCAGTGGGGCAATCTTCATTTAAATCAAGGTGGGATAGATGGTAAACAAATTGTTCCAAAAGAAGTTATAAAAATCGCTACGAGTTTGCAGAGTCCAACATATATAAACAAAGAGCTACCACAAAATGGATTGTTTTGGTTCATCCAAAATGAGCCTGCGCAATTAAGCGAACTTGGTGAACGTGTTCCAAAAGGGTCGTATCAAATATTAGGGATTACTGGACCGACCATTTTAGTAATACCTGAATATAATGTAGTTGTTGCAAAGATGTATAATAAAAGATATAACTACGGTGGTGATAATTACTTATATTATTTACGTGAATTTAGTAATTTAGTCGCAGATACATTTAGTAACGGTAATAGGGCATAATTACTCCTATAACGAAAAGGAGTGATTGAAAGTGAAAGATAAAGTGAACAAAAATAAAAAGCAAAATATAAAAGATGTAAATACAGAGCAAAATGCAATTTATAGCGATCCTAAAGATGCAGCTAATATGCAAACTGTACCGCAGCCGAAAGATTTTGATGAAATCGAATATTAATTTTTCATCCGACTATATGATGAATGAAAAATACGTCTTAAGTCTCATAACATTTAAGAAATTATTTGATAACATATATACATAAGCATTTGAAAATGTCTTATCTTAACAAAGCTTTCTTTAGAAATATCTGATATAACCTGCAAAAGGCACTTCTTTATGAAGTGTCTTTTTGTGTATATGAACTTAATTACCATTTTCCGTACAGTATCTTGCAATTTATGATGGATATACTAACTGTGAAAATTCATGTCAAGATAAAAGAAGGGGACAGTTAGTATGAAACAAACTTCTATAAATCCGTTACTAATTGTTCTAGGTACAATCATTGTTCAAATTGGCCTTGGAACAATTTATACATGGAGTTTATTTAATCAACCCCTTGTAAGTAAGTTTGGATGGAATCTTAATTCAGTAGCGATAACTTTCTCCATAACAAGTTTTTCTTTATCATTCTCAACTTTATTTGCAGCAAAGTTACAGAAAAAATTAGGACTTCGAAAACTTATTGCTACTGCAGGAATTGTTTTAGGACTCGGCTTAATACTTAGTTCACAAGTTTCTTCTTTACCACTATTATATTTATTAGCTGGTGTCGTTGTTGGTTATGCGGATGGAACAGCTTATATTACATCACTATCTAATTTAATTAAATGGTTTCCAAATCGGAAAGGGCTTATTTCAGGTATATCTGTATCAGCGTATGGAATGGGCAGCTTAATCTTTAGATATATAAACGGAAATCTTATCGATAACCTTGGTGTATCACAAGCATTCTTATATTGGGGTATTATCGTGTTACTTTTAGTGTTAATCGGATCGTTCTTCTTACGTGAGGCAATTGTAAGTAATGCTGTAACTGAAACATTACACAATGACTATACTCCGCGTGAAATGATGCGAACGAAACAAGTATATCTGCTATTTTTTATGTTATTCACCTCTTGTATGGGTGGTTTGTATTTAATCAGTATGGTAAAAGATATCGGCGTACAACTTGTTGGACTTAGCGCAGCAACCGCTGCAAACGCCGTTGCTATGATTGCAATCTTTAATACAGTAGGTAGAATCATTCTCGGGACGTTATCAGATAAAATCGGGCGAATGAAAATTGTCTCTGCAACGTTTATTATTATAGGATTGTCAGTCTTTACTTTAAGTTTTATTCCGCTAAATTACGGAATCTATTTTGCTTGTGTAGCAAGTGTCGCCTTTTGCTTCGGCGGTAATATAACTATATTCCCAGCTATTGTCGGAGATTTCTTTGGATTAAAAAACCATAGTACAAATTACGGGATTGTCTACCAAGGTTTCGGATTTGGTGCGCTTGCAGGATCATTCATTGGAGCGATACTTGGAGGATTTCAACCAACTTTCATTATAATTGGTGTTTTAAGTGTTATTTCCTTCATTATTTCAATATTAATCCGTCCACCAACTGCAGAGAAGACAAAGGAACTAAAACATCTACATCGGAAAGTGGCGTAATACTAAAAAGAGTCCTAATATAGGGCTCTTTTTAGTACAAAACATTTTTTGTGTAGAGAGAATAGAGTTATTTAATTTAAAATGAAATGAGTAGCAGATACTTAGAATATTCATATTGTTTTATAAAGGAACTAACATGTTGCTAAAAACATTTAGAAAATTACAGTTAACAAACTTTGTGATGGAACGTGCACTTCATTCATAGACCATTATTTTCTTATCAGTTTACAATGAAAGTAGTTGGCTTTTATTGATTACAACCATAATTTCTTCTGTTGTGGCATTCGCTACAACAAATATTGATGACATTTTTATACTACTTGTTTTATTTTCACAAGTAAGAACAGAAGTAATTAGGAAAGAAGGAAGAGCTGTCCGCGAAAAAGCTACGAGAAAAAAACTTTATATTGTTATTGGACAATATTTAGGATTTAGTATGATTATTTTTCTAAGTATCATTGGGTCTTTAAGCTCTTTTTTCATTCCTGTTTCGTGGATTGGATTATTAGGATTCGTGCCAATTTATATGGGGGGTAAAGGACTATTGTCACTTCGTTCTTATAAAAGTAATGAAGTTATCGATAACGTTACTGTTTCATTATTTAAAGTAGCTTCAATTACATTAGCTAATGGAGCTGACAATATTTCAATTTATATACCAATGTTTGCTAGTCAAACTCTTGAAACAAATATCGTTACATTAGTTATCTTTTTTTCCATGATAGCGATATGGTGTTTTATTAGCTACAAATTGATAAAAGCTCCTATACTAGCTAAAGTACTTGAGGAAAACTGTCATATTATTGTTCCAATTGTTCTAATTGGTTTAGGAATGTTCATTCTTTTTCGTAGTGGTACAATTGGACTATTCTCCTAAGGTGTTGAAATAACGGAAGTTTTCATAAAAAAGAATTGAACAATTTTAATATTTTTTGAGCAATTATATTCATTGAGATTAATTAGATTCTACACAACGTATATAAGTCTTATTACAGATGAAATGTAGTAGGGCTTTTTTTATTTTAGTGAAATGAAACAATTGTATTAGTGATCTACGACTATTATTTAGACAGGACATTAGCATTATGAAGTTGAATAGCTATCGTAAAAGGAGCGTGATAATTAAAATGAAAATAGTAAAACAATGGGTCCAAGAAGATAGTGATTACATAAGAGAAAAAGTAATTGAATATAACCAAAAACATATTTCAGATGAAGAGAAAAAGCCTTCAGAAAAAATTAGTTTTATAGTGAGAAATGAAAAGGGGAAAATTGTAGGTGGAATAACTGCAATTACATTTTGGCACCACGTACATGTTGATTTCCTGTGGGTTTCTGAAGAATATAGACACGAAGGTTATGGAACCAAGTTAATAAAACTTATTGAAGAATTTGCAATTGAAAAAGAGTGCAGGTTAATCAATTTAGATACTTTTAGTTTTCAGGCGCCTGATTTTTATAAGAAGCATGGATATAAAGTAATCGGAGTAAGTGAAGATTATCCGAAAGGACATAATCATTATTATTTAGAAAAACGGCTAAAAAGTATATAGAATTTGTTAACATTAGTATTTGGAATACAAATGCAATAAGGGCGAGGTTATTATTAATTTCAGTATTAATTGGATCAATTTTTATTCTAAAACTGCAAGAACGTACTTTGGATAATCTTCCTAAGGTACGTTCTTTTTTTATATCAGTAGCCTATTCTTATTAACTCCACCAATAGTGGTAAAGGCAAGACTTAACTAACTTATATATATTAAAAGGAGTTAATGGTAGAATGAATAGAAGACAGAAAATTCCTTTTATTAAAAATAGAGGAGGTACATATGAAAAAAGTTAATGTTACATACGCGATTTTGTACGATAAAACTAATGAAAAGATTTTAATGGTAAAAAACAAAGGGGAAAATGGTTCTTATTATACATTACCAGGTGGCGCAGTTAAATTAGGAGAAACATTGGAAGAAGCAGTAATTCGAGAAGTAAAAGAAGAAACAGGGTTACATATAAACGTAAAAGGGATTTGTTCTATCAGCGAAGCCTTTTTCGAGGAAAGAGATCATCATGCAATTTTCTTTAATTTTCTAGGTGAAATAATTGGCGGAGAGACATATATATCAAGGCCAAAAGAAATTGAAGAGATTACTTGGATGGAATTACATATAGCAGCTCCATATTTACGCATACCAGAACATTTACTGGATTTATTACAAAAGAAAGAAACAGTACCTTATTTTTTTAACGGAACAATCGTTCATCAATCTTCATAAAAATATTATCTCATGTAAGGCGGGGGAAACATGGAGTTTATCGTTAATCACAAACAATTCACTCAAGCACTTTCAGAAGTCAACAAAGCAATATCAACAAAATCTTTAATTCCTATATTATCTGGTATAAAAATAACTGCAGACCAATCTGGAATTACTTTAATTGCAAGTAACTCGAATATTTTTATTGAAAAATTCATTCCTGTTTCAATTGAAGACGAAAAGATTGCAACTATTTTAAAGGCAGGAACTATTGTTGTACCTGCAAAGTATTTCATTGAAATAATAAAGAAAATGCCAAGTGATATAGCAATAAAAAGTAAGAATGAGCAAATTATTAAGATACAATCAGAAGAAATCACATTAAGTTTAAATGGATTTCCTGCAGATGAGTTTCCGAATGTACCACTTATAGGCAATCATGCAGAAATCAAAGTAGAGACAGAACAATTGATTGAAGTATTTAAACAAACAGTATTTGCGGTAGCAAAAAATGAATCTAGACCTGTTATTACTGGGGTACATATAGAGTTATCTAATAATAAGTTCATTTGTGCTGCAACTGACTCACATAGACTAGCGATACGTGAAACGCTACTTTCCTCAGATGTAAAAGCAAATTGTATTGTACCAAGCGTAACCATTAATGAACTTCTAAAATTAATGAACAGCAATTCGGAATTCGTATATATCTACCTTTCGGAGAGTCATATTATATTTACGTTCGGAACAACTACATTATATTCAAGACTAATTGAAGGGAAATATCCTAATATTTCTAACCTTATTCCAAATGATTTTAAAACGATTATTAACGTAGATAGAAAAAAGATATTACAAGGTGTAGACCGATCAAGTTTATTAGCAAGTGAATGGGCCAATAACAATGTTAACTTAGAAATCATAAACGAATCCACAATTAAAATTTCTTCAAATGCTTCTCAAATTGGGAAAATATCCGAAACGCAACAAATAGATGCGATTCAAGGTGAAAAACAATTAAATATATCTTTCGATGGGCATTTTATGGTTGATGCTTTACGAGCAATAAAAGAAGAAACGATTACTTTAAGCTTTGGCGGTTCTATGAGACCGATATTGATTGAAGCAGGAGAACAATCTGCAGCAGTACATCTTATATCACCAGTAAGAGCGTATTAGGGATAGAGGAAGGAATTACATTATGTACAAGCAGACTTTTGATTTATGAAATCATAAATCAATACATTATAAGAATGATGTATTAGTAAAGCAAACAGTTTACTAAATCCTACATAATATAATTCAATCATAGACAAAGCAGCAATGATAATCTGAAATACAAAGCAAAATAATAATAACCTCAATATAAAAGCCATAGATTAATCGATATGGGGTGAGTATGATGAAGAAAATAATTGTTTTACTCATTGGTATAGTTTTAATTACTTTTGCTTTTTATCAATACAACAAAAAAGACTATGCAGCTAAAAGTACTAACTTGTATGTAGAAAACTTTAAAGGGGCAAATGATTCAATAAAAATACAATCTGCTATTAATAAAGCAGAATCTAGTAAAATTAAAACGGTATTACTTGATGATAAGAAGTATAAAATTACGTCACCAATCATTGTTAAAAAAGGTGTGAAATTATTATTTGGTTATGGATCCCAATTTGTAGTTGAGGGAAACTTTAGAGTTCTAGAACTGGAGAACAACGCATCCATTGAAGGAGCGTATATAGCTATTGACGATCCTAAATTTAACTCTGAAGTTATTTATTTAGACGGTAAAAATAAATATTATAACACTTGGAACAAAACACAAATAAAAGATATAAATATTATCAATTGGACGGAAACGAATAAAGGTACCGGAATTTCTTTATACTCTGCTGGAAAAGAAAATGAAATTTCGTTTGTTAACTTCGAAAACATTAAAATTGTAGGAATGGAAACCGGACTAAAATTAGTAGCAAAAAAACCGAGCACCGGACAAGCTTGGATAAATGCCAATCGTTTTATGAACTTTTCTTTAGAAGACTGTGTAAATATGATTTATATGGATAGTCAAGTAACTACGCCAAATGAAATTAGTGGGAATCAATTTACAAATCTTCAAATACAGCCTTCAAATAAAACAAAAAGCATTATACAGGTAAGTGGTCAGCATAATGAATTTCATGGGATGGTGTGGGATTTAAATAAAATAAAACATGAAACCGAACTCATTGAACTGACTGATAAGAGTATGAATACAGTGGTTGAAATGTCCAGTGTACCAGCAAATAGAGTTTTAGATAGTGGGAAATCCAATATTGTGAAATAAGTTTAAATACAGAAAAAAGAGCGAATTCTTTATAAGAGGATTCGCTCTTTTTATATTTTAAAATTAAATTTCCTTCCACCAAGCGGATGAAGGATAATTTGTAGATTTTAACGTAATAGATTCACCAATTTGAGGCGTTGTAATTTTAACTCCTAAACGGTTAGCTTCTTTCGTAACACGTTCTATCGGGTCACTCCATTCGTGTAATGCTAACGTAAAGGCACCCCAATGAATCGGAAGAAGTAATTCTCCTTTAACATCAATATGAGCTTGTACCGTTTCTTCAGGCAACATATGAATAGCAGACCACCTCGGATCATATTGCCCGCATTCCATTAATGTAAGATCGAATGGACCGTATTTATCACCAATTTCCTTAAAGTGAGGGGCATAACCGCTATCACCACTAAAGAAAATTTTAGTCTCTTGACCAAGAATAAGCCATGAACACCATAATGAACGATCTCTATCTGTCATACCACGTCCCGAGAAATGCCTTGCAGGAGCACAAACTAACTTAATATTATCAAATGTAATTTCGTCCCACCAATTATGCTCACTAATTTTACTAGGTGAAACACCCCATTTAATAAGGTATTGTGCAACTCCAGTTGGAACATAAAAGTGCTTTGCGCGATCTTTTAACTGCATAATACTTTTGTAATTCAAATGATCATAGTGATTATGAGAAATGATAATCGCATCAATTTCTTGAAGGTCATCACGTTCTAAAGAAAAAGTACCACTATAGCGTTTACTATTAAACAAAGGGAATGGGGAAGAGGCATCTCCAAACATAGGGTCTAATAATAGTTTTTTACCTTCTATTTTCAAAAGAGAAGCAGAATGGCCAAACCATGTAACACTCTCTAACGATTCATTATCTTTATTTGATAAAACGATAGGCAAATCCTTTATAGGACGCAGCTTTGATTTTATTTTAAAGTAATCCGTCATTAAACTTATAATATCTTTCGGTTTAAAACTCATATCAGTATGAATTTGATTTGTATATTTCTTATTCATTCGTTCTCCTTTTTACGATTAACAATTTACGTATGTTGTTATTGTAGCTATTTGTAGTTTAAACTATATTATTTTACCTTTCATCTAAATTGCCTTGTATTTCATAA
Organism: Bacillus cereus group sp. MYBKT14-1; assembly: GCF_051915185.1. Taxonomy (NCBI): domain Bacteria; kingdom Bacillati; phylum Bacillota; class Bacilli; order Caryophanales; family Bacillaceae; genus Bacillus; species Bacillus cereus group sp. MYBKT14-1. Next base: position 98,602 of record NZ_JBQAEF010000005.1, read on the forward strand.
ATTCGTCAAATTCATTATTTGTATCTATAAAGTACAAATTGCACAGTGGCAGCTAAAACAAATATTAAGTACATGTAAATTGTTTTTATTTAGTAAATTCCTTCTTATACGCAACAAAGAACATACGTTTCGTTGTATGTTATAGAAGAAAATATGTCTCTAATAAAAGAAAGGAAGGAGAGGATGTAAGTGCACATAGAGCGAAAAAAGAAATCAAAATGTAAACTATCAAAATCTGAAATCATGCATTTGTATACTGAAGGGAAGAGCACCTCAGAAATCGCCATGCTTGCTAATGTGTCTGCAAGGTATATTCGTATGGTTTTATCAGACAATAACGTACCAAGACGCGCTATAGGGAGTTGGAAGAGAAAGTATGACATAACAGAAGATTATTTTAAAACGTGGTCAAACAATATGGCTTATATTTTAGGGTTTATAGCAGCAGATGGTGTTATACAGAAAGAAAATCAATGTGTCAGTATATCTCAAAAAGAAAGTTATATTTTAGAAGATATAAAAAAAGAACTAAAAACAAACCAGCCACTTTATCAAAACAAAAAAACAGGCGTATATATGCTAAATATTAATAGCAAAACAATAAAAGACGACCTTATGAACATACACGGAATTATGCCATGTAAATCATTTAACATTGAATTTCCTTTTGTACCAGAAGAATATTTGCATCATTTTGTTCGTGGGTATTTTGATGGGGATGGTCATGTTAACTCTCACAAATACTTTGTTAGTTTTGTTGGTGGATCATATAATTTTATGAATTCTTTTAAAGATATCCTTGAGAATAATAAATTCCAATTAAGTTTTGTTGACAAAGAAAAACAATATCGTATTTACCTAAGTGGTAAAAATAATGTTAATAAATTTTCACGGTGGATTTATAAAGATAAAGGTTTACATTTAAAGCGTAAATACAATATTTTTCAAGAAAAAGAATAATTGTAATGATAATCGAATAATTCACAAACAAGTTCAATTATAAAATTAAAATTCACGATGAATTATTAATTGAAATCAAAGTAATTGCTAAAGCAAACAAATTATAAATATAGTTTAGTCAAATTCAAAGCAACTTGTTTAAATTTAATAATTAAACAAGTTGCTTTTTATTATGTTTTATTAATGATTATTTACACTAATCCTGCATCAACGAACTATTCACTAATAAATAAAGAAAAGGGAAGTATACCAAATGGAACTAATCTATAATAAGTTTATTACTTTTTTCTAGTAGACATAATATATATTATAGGCAGTTATAGAAACAAAGCAATACCAGGTATCAAAACCCAAGTAAACTATACTTAATGAGACGAAACGGAGATTTTTGGTGAGATTTACATTAAATCTTATCTAAACAAATTTCTTCAGTTTTTATCGTTTTTATTTGTTATAAATTCATCACAGCAAATCTTAATCAATAATCGCTTAAGATTTAACGAATTAAAAACATTTTTGATTGGCAAGAAATTTTTATACAGAAAAATTATTTCTATACAAAATATAAATTAATAATTTTATTTTATGTTTTACTTAATGAATTAATTGCTATTTGCACATGTTTTACAACTTTACATTATTTGTTGTTATTTCTGTTATTTAGGCTTGACTTTCATTACACTCATTGTTTTTTATTCTAGTTAACATAACGCTTATTTTTAACATAAAAAAATCCTCCTCACCTTCAGGAAGATTTTTTGTTTGCTATTATTTTATTTATATCTTCTAGTAACAATCCCAATTGTAAATGACATTGGAAAAATCTAGATTTAACAAATCTTCCTTACGTATAAAGAAATTAGCAACGCCAGAATCTCCCCACATAATATTTAATGAATCGTCTGTATCGATTTGTATCAATAATATGTCATGTTGCTGGTATTTTTCTTCCCATTCCCTTGGATCTGTCTGTGTGAAAAATGGATAACCACCAATTTTATGTCCTTGATCCTTACATAAATCATCATACAGTTCGCCTAATTCTGTATTATTTTCTTCATCAACAATTTCTTCCCAATCAATGTTATCATTAAAAATCATTTCAAATCGATAATCTCTTGGTGTTACTGGTTGATATGCCAACTCAAACTTTAGTTTTGCTGCTTTGGGTATGATAAAATTCTCTAAATCTAAAGTGTTTAAATAACTAAAATCAGTAATCACCTTAGTTAAATCCGCTGTGATTGTAGAATGATAAACAATTCGAAAGTCTTTTTGGCTTGTGGGATGATCAAAATCTGCTCCAAAAAGATCTTCTTCAGCACTTATGAAAAACTGTAACATTCCATGTTGAGGCATATGTTCAATGTTTGGTATTTCTTCAAGGTTTAACTGCGCAAGTAGCATCATAGGTTGTCCGTTTGAGTCTTTAGGATGCTCTTGATCTATAGGTAAATACGGATATCCACCAAACTTACTTTCAAAAAGCGTTGTCTTTGCTAATGTTCCAGACACTTTAACATACGGTTTCACACTTTCTTCTAAAATACTACGATACTGTTCTAGTTCTTTCGGAATTTGAAGTTGATACGTATTCTTCACTATATTTGCCTCCTGTTAGTAATGAATTGAAAATGCCTAACTTAATTATATAGTAAGCGATAGCTTAATTGAAAATCGTTAAAAATCCATTTTCACCCTCATTTTTTGCGCGCTTGGTGGACAAAGTAGATTATGTTCTAATACCTTTTTATTAATAGTTCGAATTAAATCCGCTGCTTCTGCAGTATTTGTATTTTCTTTTAGCTTTTCTTTTAAATCATCAATTTCTTTTGAAAGCTCAATCCACCTAGGTAAAACATGATTATTTGCTAAAGTTCTATAAAGTTGCTTTTCAGGATTGTACGAAAGATCTTTATCAAGATTAAGAGGTTTCCCTTTACCAGGTAAATGATCAAAAGCTCCTTTCTGTTCTGCTTGTTTAACGATAGAACTAATATGATCCTCATACGTATAAGACCAAACTTTCTCATCTTTTACTAAAATCTCTTGTTTTTTTAGTTTTTTATCTAGTTCTTCTTGATTCATAGATTCTCTCTCCTTTTTATTTTCTAATGTCGTTTTTGTAAATTCTAATGCCCTTAATCCATCGAATAGCTTTTCTCGCCACCATACGCTATCATGTCCACCTTGAAACTCTTCGTAAGTGGTTTGGTATTTCTTTGCTTCTAAAGCTTTATATAGCCGTCTATTAGCCGTTAAAAGAGGTTCGTTTTCGAGTTCACCTACTGCTATGTAAGAATGTAGATGAGTCGCATTAGAATTTATTGATGAAATTTGATTTTCAATCCAAGGAATTGTATTTTCATAATTATCCTTTTTCCAATGTACGGATCCAGACATTGACAACACATTTCCGAAAATATGTGGATTTTGAAGTGCTGCATAAAAAGCTGCTAAGCCACCAAGACTGAAACCAGCAATTGTTGTATGATTCTTTTCTTGATAAACGTGATACTTAGCTTGAATCCACGGAAGTAATTCCTTCGTTAAAAATGCATTCATTTTATCGTTATAAGTTAGCTCTTCTAATCGATCGACAGGATCTATAGCAACAGCAATGCAAGATGGGATTTCTTTTTCGTAAATTAAATAATTAAGTGTTTTTTCAATTGAAAGGCTCTGAATGAATGAATTCCCATCAAATACAATGAGAAGTTCTTGAAGATGTGGAGTGTGAGAATAATCATGAGGCGTATAAATATGAATTTTACGTGTGTTATTTAAAATCGAACTATGAAAAGAATATGTTTCAATTCTCCCAGATGGATAATGATTTGAAGGGAAACGACTGCTATACTGCATGTCCATACTTATTTTTAACACAGACGCTTTATTGGTACCTTCTCCAAATGTATTTTTATTAAATGGGTCTAATTGATACTGTTCACTACGCTTTATCCAATTATTTTCGAAAAAATCATTTACTGTAAAAATATCTGTCTGTAGCAATCGTTGTAATTGATTTACAGACAGATCCCAACCAGGAAAACTACCGAATACATAAACATTTTCAGTATTTTGATTGCCTAACCATATATACGTTATAAGTTTATACTGATTATCTATAGAGCATAGTTCTATTAGTGGTGTATGATTTGATTTCATGCAAAAAAGTATAAAGAGCTTTTTCGTTTCCATTCTTTAATTGATTTTTAAGCTGCTCTAACTTATGACTAATGATCGAAGTCACCTCTCTTCCTCTTTTGTAGTACTCTATATGTAGTTTTTTCATTAGAATCCCTATATAAAAGTAGTCGTAAATAATGTGTTTAGAGAAGTTATTGATTAGAAAAATTATCAATCGCTTGAATAGAAAGTTCCAATGATTTTATTCTTCTTTCTAAAAGTGTTCTTTGAGGACTCCCAAGCTTTGACTTATCGTAAATCTTTTCAATTGATTGAAGCAAACCAATCAGAACATTACGAGCTTCTGCTAAATCTGCTTGAGTATAATGATGAGTTTCTTGATTCCAAACACTTTCTAACATAGCTAAGCCGATACTAGCTGCTTTGAGTCTTTTTTTCACTAAAGTAGTATTTGAGCCCTTTTGAGTCATCTGTGATAAGGCATTTTCAAGTTTACGGATTGTTGACTGTAAAGATTTTATTGATTCCAATTTATCTATTTTTGATACGTTTTCCATGTTAATGTTGTCCCTTCTGCATTGTTGACTTATTTTGTTTAAAGCTTGATTTCACTCGAAATATTTTAACATAAATAACTAACTGTATTCGAATTGGACAATATCTTAAAGGAAAACAGCTATTCCTCTCTCCTCCCCTACATCATTCTATAATATGTACTTCTTTCTTCTCGTTAGAATTCCTATATAAACTAGTTGTTAAAATTGAATGTTTTATGAACAAAAAAACGTACAAGTAATGTAACCTGTACGTTTTCGCTTTTATTCAGTAAGGTAATAAAGTAATAGCTTCCTGGTCTTCTCATAACTTATGAAATCTCTATACAAAATGGGATAATTCACAATTTCTGTTTCTAGAAAACGATATTGCGAAGACCACTCAAAAAACGATTTTCTTAACCACTTTATTTGTTGAAACGTAATGTTCTGTTCGTTTCCATTTAGTACAGAATTTAAAGTAGCTGCTGTATGCATCCAATAATGATTAAAATCAGCGTTTATACAATCATCTTCGGTAAATTTACTTTTTAGGTCTCGTTGCAATTTTGCTGTAGCACGATAAGGAAACGGTTTCTGAAGTGGACTATGCATTTTCTGCAATTCCTTAAAAATAATTTGTTTTCCTAACTTCAACTTTCGCCTCCTTTATTTCTCTATCCAATTTAATAAGTTTTCATAATGATATTGAGCATCGATATACCCAAGATTATATAGATTAACAAGCTTTTCCTTATTTCTTTCTATTCCGCTTATAGGAAGCTGTACACTTGGCTGAATTACATAAAAATTATCTTTTTGTTCTTCTTGATTCATATAAGATATCGTCTCATTATAAAAACGATAATGGTTTACTAAATTCTCTGCGATTTTCGGATATTTTCTATATAAAATTTTAGCCAGGCCTGAAAATTTATTCCGCTGCTTCTCATATCCTTCTGGCTTTGTCATAATTACAACGTTCTTTTCATAACCATCAGTTTGAGCTTTTAAAACTGGTATAGGATCTATAATTCCTCCATCTAGTAATTTTCGATTATCATATTCTACAGCAGGTGCTATAAACGGCACAGAGCTGGATGCACGGATGATTTTTAAAATATCATTTCCGTGTTCTGCTTTATTATAATAAATGGCTTGTCCTGATTTGCAATCAGTTGTCCCTATAACAAACTGTTCATTACAGTTTAAGAAAGTTTGAAAATCAAATGGTACAATTTTATTAGGTACTTCATCAAATAAAAAATCCATTCCGAATAATTCACGTTTTCGAATTAAGTTTCGATAAGATATATACCTGTAATCTGATACTAGCTCTGTATTTACTTTCTTATTTCTACCTTTTTGACGTGACAAATAGGTTGCTCCCATACAGGCTCCAGCTGATACGCCGACTACATACGGAAAGAATAAGTTCTTTTTCATGAAATATTCGAGTACACCTGCAGTATATAAACCTTTCATTCCTCCGCCCTCTAATACTAAACCAATATTCTTCATGCTATATCCCTCTGCTTCTTTTTTCTTAATTTCATATTAGCATAAGATTTTAAGATGAGGTTTTATAAACTAATTACAACAATAACCAGAAACTACTAAAGTAATGTCATAATATCTTTGTGAGTAACATGTTACAATATAAGTAATTCATTCCACATATATTAAAGGAGGAATTTAATATGGGTTTATTTAGCGGTATTTTAGGAAATGCATCAAATACGAGTTCTGAAAGTGTAGAACGTGATTTAGAGAAGATTATGCTAGACGATGAAAAAGTAGAGCATGCTTATAAATTAATTCGTGATCTAATCGTATTTACAAATCGTCGTCTTATTTTAGTAGATAAACAAGGAGTAACTGGCAAAAAAACAGAATACCATTCTATTCCTTATAAAAGTATTACACAATATAGCATCGAAACAGCTGGGCATTTTGATTTAGATGCAGAACTTAAAATTTGGGTGTCTAGTATGGAGGATCCAATTACGAAAGAATTTAAAGGTGACGATAGTATTTTAAGCATTCAAAAAGCGTTAGTAACCTTTACGACCAAGTAGTGACTTCTGTATTTTTATTCATTTTTAAAATTACTAACCCGAGTATTTTGGAAGAACATACATTGTTTTTGTATATTTAATCTAAAATAACATAAAAAGGTAAAGCGTATTTTATATGCTTTACCTTTCTTTTTTTGTAATAAATAAGTGTAGTTTTATCATTTAATTTCTTTATTACTTCTGTTCTTTTATACCCCATTTTCTCGTATAGAAAACAATTTCTTTCTTCTTCTAAAATCGTAGCAAGTTCAAAGCTTCGTGCTTCTGGAAACATCTCTTCAATTAAAATAAGTACCTTCTGAGCAATTCCTTTCCCTTGATAGACTGGATGAATAAACATTGGACTGATCCAAAATTTATAAGGTAGTTCTTTTTGGGATATACATATCGCTCCAACAAGTTTCGAATCTATTATCATCTTATAAAAATTACTGCTGGGATTATTTATTCTAAATATAGTTTTTTCGATAGTTTCATTTGCTGGATTTGTTTCATAGTCTTTATATTTATGTAATAAAGGGCTAAATGAGTCTATTTGCATTTGAAATAAATCTGTTGCATCACTTTCTGTCGCCTTCTCTAATGTAATCTCCATGTTACCAATTTAGTCGCTTTCTTAATGAAGTTATATGAGCTGTATGATGCCGTCCGTGCCATGCGTATAGTCCTATTGCAGCAGCAAGTTTTGTTTCACCAGTTTCAGGATGGTTAAATGTCTTTTCTAAATCTTCAATTTCTAGAGAATATAAAAGGTTAACCCATCTTTTATGTAATGAATCTAGCATTACTAGTGAAACATCTACCGGTAATTTTGAATCGGGTAACTCTGCCCACTTCTCTTCTTTATACGGCTTAATAGTTGGATTCTTTTCTGTCAGTGCTAATTTAAAGCGTATGTAGCTATTCATATGGCTATCAACAACGTGATGAACAACTTGACGGACAGTCCACCCTCCAACGCGATATGGTGTATCTAACTGCTTCTGATCTAAATCTTTAATTGCCTTTGTTAGTTCATTAGGTAAATCTTCAATTTCTTGAATCCATGTATCAATCATTTCTTCAGTTATAGGACGTTTGTATGTAAATTGGCCAATTGGATAACGTAAATCATTCATAAATAAGTCCTCCTTATTATAAGCGCGAAGTATTTCTCCAAATATAGTGTACAAACTTCACATGTTCTCCATGTAATTCTACAGATGTTATATCTGATTCGTTTTGGTAAGAAGAAAATCCGCTTTTTTCTAGTACAATTTGTGATGCGAGATTATTAGTCGTTGTTTTAGCATGAACTTCAGTAATTTCATTATTTTTCGCTACATCTAAAATTAATTTTACGGCTGCTGTTGCAACTCCTTTTTTAGTAAATTTTTCTCCGACCCGATACCCTAGAGAACTAATTCGAGTTTCCGTGTCTATATCTACTAAATTAATTCGCCCTACAATTTCTTTTTCTTCATTACGAATTAAATAAAAATAAGAATCTCCATCTGCTTGTTCTATTAATAGATCGTCTAGTAGTTTTTGGAAATATTCAAATTCAAAATATTTTGAGCCACGATTTGGTACCATTGTTTCAAAAAAAGATTTATTCGTAAGTTCAAACGTAAATAAATCCTTAGCATCTTGTTTCTTTAGTTGCTCTATGTATATTTCCATCCCGTATTCTCCTTCTAGATTTACTAACTGTTATACATTCTTTTTTAATCAATTATATTCCTGCTATTACTTTCGATTAAGTAATACAGATAGTAGCACTTTCGGATGAAAAAGATGAAATGGACTACGAATTAAATTCATAACTCGTACTAACCGAATATAAACATCAGAATTACTTGCGGATAGTCGATATATTTGTTTCGTATACCATAGCTGAAATTTTTGTTTTATAGTTAATTCTCTCTTTAGTTGCGGATGACGTGATATTTCCGTTGTTGTCATATCCCATGGGGTTTCTATTATATTAGCTGCCTTTTTATAAAATTGTTGTGTAAATGTTTTATCAAGTTGTTTTCTACCTTGCAGAAGTAATTGCAACTGGTGAGCCTCCATAGCAGCAACTGATACGCCTTGGCCGAAAACGGGATCAAAACGACATTGCGCATCTCCAACAACTAATAAGCCTTCTGGTACATTATTCACTAAATCAAATCGCCGGCGTACTTGATAAGGAATTTTGTATGTCTTTATATCAGTAATTCCCTCAGCCTTGTTTAGGAAATCTGTAACATTAGAAATTGATAGGTTTTCAGCAAAATCATAAAACTCATCATCTGTTTGTGGTGCTTTCTCGTTTGCGTATCCACTGAAAGTAACAAAATAACGATTATCTTCTATCGTTTGAATAAGAACGCCATAAGGGTTATCAGGGAAACTCGGAGACATTAGCACATTGCAACAGTCTAATTTCTCATTTTCTTTAAGTTTGAACATTTTCGTTGCGTAAAATAAATCAATACGAACTTTCTCTTCTTGTACTTCAATTTCGTATTCTCGTAGCCACTCTATACTTTTTGAGCCAAATCCACTCGCATCAACTACAAGATCCGCATGAACTTCTTCTTGTGTGTTTGTCTCTAGATATTTAACTTTTACTCCACACACTTTGTTAAGCTTTTCATCTACCAATAACCCTTTAACCAATGTTTCATATTTAATAGTAATATTTGAAATTTGATGTATTCGTTTTTGAATATGCCATTCTAGTAAAGGACGACTTTGTTGAATCATATGTACTTCCCCTATGAATGGCTGTTTCCATAACCCAAATTGATGCCATTTTAAATCACGAGTAAAGTTATTTACGATACTACCTGCTTCTATTAATTCATTCGTAATATTAGGAAACAATTTTTCAATTGCGTTTTCTCCACCTTTTAATAACACGTGAGGATGATTACTTTGTGGAACTCTTTTTCTCGAAGACTTTCCATCCCACCTTTCACCAGCTTCTATAATGATTACTTCTTTAAAAGAAGTTGATAATGCTTTTGCTGCAAACTTTCCTGCTATACTTCCACCAATAACGATAGCCTTATTAAACATATTTTCCCCCTTAATAAAAAGAGATCCTGCTTTGTATGAATGAAACAGGATCTTAAACTAATTAACTTCTTTATCATTATACTTAAAATACATCAGTAAATTGCAACATTAAAATTAAAATACCTAATCCCCATACGTAATACGCGAATACTTTTAAAGAGTGACGTTTTAAATATTGAATCATCCATGAAACGGCTATGTATCCAAAAAATGCTGCTGATAACGTTCCGACAATTAAAGATGTACTAGAAATAGATTCTGCTTTCCCTTGAAAAACGTCTACAAATTGCAAAATGATAGCTCCAACAATGGCTGGTGTCGATAGTAAAAAAGAAAAGTAAGCAGCAGTTTCACGGTCTAATTTTCTCCATAATGCAGCGACCATTGTCATTCCAGAACGGGAAATGGCTGGAAAAATAGCAGCAGCTTGAAATGAACCGATAATTAATGCGTCTTTATATGTTATGTCATCCATTTTTTTCCGACCATTCTTTTGTTTATCTGCCGTGTAGAGAAAGAATCCGGTCACTAAAAACTCCCAACCGATCGTGATTCCTGTTTTTGAAATATCTTCAAAGAAATCTTTAAACAATAAACCAATTACAACTGCGGGTATTGTCCCAACGATAAGTAATAACATGAGCTTTGAAAATGGGTTTTTAATTAAATATATAAATTCTTTTTTGTAATAAATAAAAACCGCAAGTAAAGTCCCAATATGCAGCATCGTATCTAAAAATAAGCCAGCCTCATCTAATCGGAACAAATGCCTTCCTAAATAAAGATGTCCGGTACTACTGATTGGTAAAAATTCTGTTAAACCTTGAATTATACCTAGTATGAAAGCTTCTAACCAATTCATGATGGTCTCCTTTCTCTTTTGCTTGTACCAATATATGAGGGTTAAATTTTCGATATGAAAAAAACTATGTTTCTCTATGAATTTACTTTTCATTTATGGATATATATGTAAAGAGGGTTAAGGAGGGTTATTATGTGGAAGCACACAAAATTCGGTAATGTATTACTTTGGGTGGGCCCTATCCTTGTATTTTTAGGACTATGTATGACAAATGTTATTTCAGATATTCCTTTCTTTGAGGGAAAACATAAAACGGTTGGTATTGTACTTATATTTATAGGTGTAATCTGTTTTGTTGCTGCTAATCATTTGAAAAAAGGAGAAAGATATGAAGAATAAATCTAAATAAAAAAACAATCCTGGCATATTAGCTAGGATTGCTTTTTATTAATGTTGATTATTTGTAGAATACTTTATCAACGTTATATTTTGCTTTGTATTCATTAATGATATATGTTTCGTAAATTTCTCTTTCTGTTGGATCTTCTACGATACATGCATCAATGCGGTATACTTCATCACGGTGATTTTTAATTGGTGAAACATTATCTTCAAAATGCTTCTTAATACGTTGTCTAATTTTACGAGCTTTACCTACGAAAAGAAGTTCGTCATTAATATTGTAAAACATAAAAATGCCGCCTTTATCTCTAGGGAACAAGTGGAAATCGATAAATCCATTAATTGGAGTAATGATTGGCTCGTCTCCTTTAATAACTTGTTTACGTTCAGTAATTGAAACATCAGCTTCAGGAATATTAATTTTAATCAAGTTCATTCACGTCCTCTTTTATTATAAAGATAAATAATAGCATACATAAGTAAGAAAAGCTATGTTCAGAGGCATATTTCATTTTATAATTCAAATATTATAGGTGTATCATGTAAACTTTTCTTCCAAATCATATGATCACTGGATTCTCCCCAGTAATCTTTCAATACATAGCTAGGTTTCCCAAACTTTTTCATCCATATACTTTGCGCATTTTTATATCCACTATCTAAACAATATTCTGTTATCCCTCTGCTAAGTAATGTAAGAAACATTGTATGTAGTAATAAACTCCCTATTCCCTTTCTCTGATACTCCGGAAGTATGAATACAGTTCCTATTTCATACAAATTTTTAAGTACACCACCTGTACAACTATTAATCAATGTACTTGCTGGACCGATTCCGATTGTTCCAATGATTTTATCGTTACTTGTATCAATTGCTAATAAAAAGTAACGACTTTCTCCGTTACTATCAAAATCACTTTTTAAATACTGCTTTTTTGAGTTAATTTCATTTTCTATGTCATCCAATAATTGTGACAATCCTTCATTTTTGTATGTATTCGTAATAACGATACGGAAAAATAAATATAGTTCATCTACATCATTCAAATTCGGTCTTCTAACTGTAACGTTAGTCATGAATTCAATCTCCAATCCTCACTATGCCATTGTCAATATAACACTTTATATAATCTATTCATCATTATTCTGCAAAAACCTGCATAAATCCAACAGTATAGAAAGCTCATTATAAATATTGATAAAATAATTTTTATATTCATAGTTGTATGAACAGCAGGACCAAGTACCGGAAAGCGGAAAACATCGAGAACGATCATAATACCTATAAGTAGACAAGTTGCTGAAAAAGAAACAATCCAAATTCTCCTCTTTAATTTTAAAAAGGATACTCCTAAGGCTAGACCTAATAAGCCTGTAGTAAAAGGAAAGACAATTAGTTCACTGGGCTCAATAATAAATAATAGAAAAATAGTAAGAATATAAGAAAGTATTCCCTCACGAATAGAATAGAAAATAGCAAAAAAAATCGGTAATGTCGAAAATGGACTTATGAGCAAACCTATACCAGGAACTAAGTTTCCTGCTGCTTGAAACATGGTGGCTAATGTACTCATCAAAGCTGTAAGTACTAACTTATTCGCAAGGGACAATTTTCTTTTATGAACAAAGCTCGTATCATGTTCTATCATCAGTTGATACCAATAACGTACAAACCAATTCATCAATATCTCCCCCTAAAGATGCCTCATTCATTACTTTCTATATTATTCATACACTAGTGGTTTATGAGCTACTTTCTACTTGTTATGAATTACTATATAATAAAAGACTTTTAGGGGGATAAATTGTGCGTTTTGAAACAAAATAAATTCCTTGGATTATTAAACTACGAGTGTATATCGTATCAAGGAATAATTTCAAAAATGGTACCTTTATTAAAATCAGTTACTTTCATAGAACTGTAAACTCCTAAATATAATTTAGTTTGATCCGAATTTGTTCCTAAACTCATATAATAAGCTGGTTGCGTACCAAAATCATAATTGGTTTCAATAGCATGAAAGTCAGCATGTTTACCGTCTGTACCTGCTCTAGTATAAGCTAAAACACCCCTAACTGGCGGTCGAGAATCTTCTTTCTTAGCAAGGTCAGTAAAAACAACGCTACCTGTTAAATTTGGAATTGCATTTCCCATATATGGCTGAACTCCTGTAAGTGAAGTTCCTCCAAACTTATCTGTTCTAGAATCTTTATGAAAATAACTAAGTAGAGGCAGAATACGCTTCACTGAAGTTTGTATTGTTTCATCATAATAAACCATTGTTCTCTCATCCAAAGTCTGATTTTCGGAACAATGTCGTATAAAAGAAGTAGGTAAATCCCCTTCCCATCCTCGCCACCCAAAATTGATAAACCCATCTTGATTGGGAGTTAACCTCATAAAATGCATTTGAACAAGTTCTGTAACCGGTATAGGTTTATATTGAATAAATGAAAAAATAGACTCTACAATATCTTGTCCGACATTTCCGGCGTATTTGATATATTGATTATAAAACCTTTGAAATGAAATGCCGGTTATATTACGTACTCCTTTTGCAATTACTGTAAGTGTTTCTTGTATAGATAAAGGGAGTTCATTAAAGCGTGTAACTACAGGAGAGTTATTTATAAATGTATTTTTACTTACATCGATTTCAATTATTTTACCTGCTATTTCTAAATCATCTTGGCTTAAATTAAATGGATCATAACCTGATCCGCCATCTCCATTTGTAAAAATAAGTTTTCCAGTCTCAGGTGAAAAGTTTAAACTATTGACTCCGTTATGATTAAAAAATGGTCTTCTTACATTCAGTAATGTTCGTCGCTTTTGAGCTTGACCATTAGGTTGTAAAGTCCATTCTTCCACAGTATCAATGTGATCATATTGCGTATTTCTATTAACCCACTTTAAATTTAACGTTTTAGGGTCACAAGGATTAGGTTTAAATTGTTCAGAAAGTGCACCTGGCCCTTGAGTTCCGGCTACTGAATAATGTAGATAAAATAACCTATTTTGATAAAATTGTGGATGGAACGCAAGTCCTAGCAATCCGCGTTCATCATAACCACTACTAGAAACACCTTCTTCAAATGTACCTAATTTAATAATTAGGTGACGAATATCTAAAAATATCTTTATAACTCCATTCCCTATGTAAAAAATCTCTCCTAATTGGGTTGCGATAAATAGTCTTTCGGTCGATTCGCCTGGAAGTATTGTTGTTTTCAATACGGTTGGTAAATTTATATTATGAACAATGGGTCGTAAACTAACTTTAACTTTTGTCAATTAACTGTACACCCCTTTTTCTTCTTTTTATAGAAGAATATGATTAGAGTAGTTCTGTTAGTATCAAATAAGTCGTATTCCTTTTTATTACAATTTTGTATATGATATAATTATAAATAATATGGGGGGACGAACTATGATAATCGTACTACAAATCATCTTACCACTAATTTTCGCAGTCTATTTATTTACCCTCTATCATAACGGGACGTATGGATCAGCTTCATTCATTTTAGCAGTCATGATAGGAATTTTCGGTTTAGAGAATATCTTTCAATATGCTAGTCTAACAAATCATGCTATTTATCCATATTGGGGCAGTCTGAAGGCTGTTGTTATCGTTTTATCAGTCGTATTTCTATTTAAAAAAGGTGGTTTAACAGGAAAATATTGATTTTTAATGCGTTACATATTTTCTTGTTAAATTGCTTTTATTTTATAAAAGAAGAAATATTTATGTGAAAACAAGAAGGGATGTGTTACATATGTCTATAAATATTATTTCAATAGTCTCTATTATAATATGGATTGTGTTAATTACAGAACTTATAAAACCTTCAAAAGAACAGAATGGACGAAAAATAGTAACTTTAGTAACTGCTGGTTCCGCATCAACACTTATTTTGACGGTTTCATTTATTCAAAATATCCCGTTTTGGAATTGATAGTGATATAACTAACAAAAATATGTATAAATAAAAAGATTAGGATTGAATCCTAATCTTTTTATATTTTTGAGGAGTACCACATGCCCAGCAAGCTAAGATTTTAAGACACCCCCTTAACGAGAACTTTACCTTTTCACAATTATTTATGAGAATTCGGCTCGTTTTTCCGTTTTGGGGAAGAATCCATTTCTTAAGTTGATGACGATGTGGATAGTATCCCAGATATCACAAAATGATGTGAAAAATGACAAAACTGTAAGATAACGAACTATTTTGTAAGGAAAATCACTCGTTTCATTCGCCAATTTTTTCTATAGTAAGGATAAGAATAAAACAAATAAGATGATATGAAAATGAGTGTTAATAAAGTAAAAGGTTTAACGAAATTTTATCAATCAAAAGGTGCGGTTGCGACAAATCTGATTTTTCTTTACAGACTGTTCTTAATGAATTCATGAAATGAGATTGTACTTATATTGTAAGGAGTGGGACTATTGAAAACAGTACTATCGGTGCAACACCTAACGAAAGAAATCAAGGGCAAGTTGATTGTACAAGACATATCGTTCGATATGATAGCGGGAGAAATTATTGGACTACTTGGTGCGAACGGAGCGGGCAAGACAACCACGATGAAGATGATAGTTGGTCTAAGCACAATAAGTGCCGGGGACGTGCAAATTGCAGGTTACAGTATTAAAAGTCAGTTTTCTAAAGCAATCCTCAATGTAGGGGCTGTGATTGAAGCACCTGCATTCTATCCTTATTTGAGTGGGTATGAAAATTTACGACAATATCAGCGTTTGCACAAAAATGCAAGTAAGGACTGGTTGCTGGAGGTAGCCAGTCTAACCGGCATAGAACATGCGCTTGATCAGCGAGTAGGCACGTACTCCATGGGAATGAAACAACGCTTAGGAATTGCACAAGCACTACTGCGAAAGCCAAAGTTGCTTGTGTTAGATGAGCCGATGAATGCACTTGATCCTGCTGGTGTCCGTGAAACCCGGAACTATTTAAATAGAATTGCGATAGATTTGGGCGTAGCAATTGTGATTTCCAGTCATCAACTGTCTGAGATTGAGCAGATGGCACGTCGAGTGGTTATTATGCAGAATGGCTGCTTAGTGACAGAGCAAAGGATTGATGATGGCTTAAATGATGGGAAATTCTGTATCACTCTTCACATTGATAATGTTGAGCTTACAAGCGAAGTTTTGGTTAACTTGTTTGGGGATGATCATCATGCATTGGATTATGTGCAGACAGAGAAATTATCTAACGGTGTGCATACTATAACAGTAGCTATTGATGAAGGGCAGGTTCCAATGTTGATTCGAGCATTGTGTGCTGCCGGGGTGGAAGTTCATCGGGTGTTGTCGACACATACGAGTTTAGAGGATAAGTTTTTAAAATGGACAACTGCGCGTGGTGAGGTGAGTTAAGTTGTTATGGAATGAATGTTTGAAGATAGTGAATAAAAGAGTCTTTATTCTTTCACACATTGGTTTTATTGTGATGACGGTACTGTTATCTTGGGCATACACCAGTAATCTCAAGGCTGATGATACGGTGGCTCAAATAGTAAATGCTTTGCTTGGCCTATCGGGAATGCTTGTTATTCTACCTTGGGCGATTGTTTTGTCACCTCTTATTTGGGCGGATGAGTATCAATATGGAACTTTGAAACAACTGTTCCTGCATACGTCCTCGCGCTCACGGTTGTATGTTGCAAAAATCGCTGCGATGATTTTGCTCATCATTACCGCTGTTGTTAATATATTCATTGTTTCTTTGTTAGTAAATCTTTTGATGGCTCCCAAAAACATACAATGGGGCGATATGACGGATGTTATATACTCTATCGGAGCAATCGTATTGCAATGTTGCCTATATGCAAGTTTAGCATCCTTGATTGGCGTGTGGACGAGATCGGCTGCTATCGCAGTAGGCAGTAGCTTAGTGCTATACTTTTTACAAATGATATTTGGAGGTAGTCTCTTATCTACATCATGGACACACATTCTATTCATTCATCATGATGATTTAAGTGTCTATTGGAGCACGTCACAATATAAATCGGAATTAGTTGGCTTACTTATGTCGTTAGCAATAGATATCACCTATATTTTGTTTTTCTTTGCAATTGGATTATGGATGTTCGTCAAAGAGAGAGGAGCAGACTAAGCATAACACGGAGCTAAAAATGAGCAAAATAGAATACAGTTATGTCGCTTATACCAATACTCGGGATATGGAAGATAAAATAATGAATGTGAAACTGAAAGTAGCCAATAATGATAAGTGATAATTGATTACGCTAGTCTAGTTAACCAGCAGCAATCTAGTACTTTCTGATTACTTCATGAAGTTATAAAATTAGTACCGTACATATTAGACATATCTGAAATATACGGTACTAATTTTACTATTGATTCACTTATCTAACTTAAAGATAAGTATGTGGTCCTTTTACAATTTGAATTTCTTTTTAAGCTTTTTATATTTTCTGTACGAACGTCTAACAATGTTTAACATAAAATACGGTATTTTAACAGTGAAAGGCAATTTATAAATGAAAGGAAAATAAAAAGTGAAATATGCCTTTTCTAGGTCCCTCCACTTACTATCTTCTTTTGTTTTTAAGAAATCAGATACATCGACTACATATCCCCTTCCTTTTTCCATCATCACATTTTTCCCGTGAACATCACAAGGAGTTAATCCTTGTTCCCTCGCATACTCTAAAGCTTTATTGATATCAAGGATCACCTGCTTAGGAATTTTAATCCCTTTATGAACAGCATCGTATAAGGTAATTTCTTTTAAACGTTTCAATACTATGAAATTTTCTCCTTTATATATAAGCTTTGAATAAGAAGGATGATCTCCAATTCTTCGGTATACTTCTGACTCTTTTTCAATTCCTTCTCCTTCTCGCACGTAAACTTTCACTACCCAATCTTTGTATTCTCTGTGCATGAATACTGCGGCATAATTACCTGTTCCTAAACACTTCCAAAGTCTAGGAATATCTTTAACTACTACAGGCTCGAATTCACCCTCACTTCTTATTCTTACCTCTTTTAATAATTCGTTCTTTATCAATCCCACAAAACTATTTATACTCATCATTCCCACTCCGGTTTTGCTAAAAGGGGGCCCACCCACATTTTAACGAAAATATACACTAAGCGAATTTTAGCATAACATGCCAAATCTATATTACACTATTTTATAATCTAAAACATTGTTTAGAAGTGTAGCAAGGGGTTGTTAATGACTCAATTCTTGTTCCACTACTATTTTTGTTAGCTAACAATTTCATTGTTTTAATAGTCTTTTGTTTAATTCCCACAATGCTGTTTTGTTGCTATCCCATTTCAAAAGCGTTACTGCTTCCTCAAAGCATAACCATTTATAATTGAAGTGTTCTTTAGATAATGATATGTTTTTTGTAGGGACTTTAACTCCAAAAGAAAATTCTTTTATTACATAAACCTCTTCTCCCCAAAGGAATCCTCCAACTACATCTTCTACTGATAGTGAAGACACAGAATCTAATTGTATATATGGACATTCTCTTGTAATACGAGCCTCTTCAAACGCTTCCCGTTTTGCTGATTCAATAGGAATCTCACCGTCTTCTCCACCACCAGCTATTCCTTGCCAATAACCATAATCACTTCGGTTAAAAATGGCATATTGAATAGAATCGGCAGTTTTTATATAAGGAAATATCAATACTTGATATGGCGCTCTCATTACTTAACCTCCTCTCGAAAATAAGTTTTAAATCAATATGAATAAAGAGCCGCCATCACAATTCTACATTATTAATGCAGGTTTATAATGTCGGCCCTCTATTTTTAAATAATTTTATTTTTCATAAACAGACTTACTCTTAACAGAGGAAAAACTGATTATTTCTTGTCGAATTTGTTTAGCATGGTTTTTCCTAAATGTTAGCAGTACCCTATATTATTCAATTGCGCCAGCAACATCATAATCATTTAAATCTAATTCAATCGTTTGTCCGAGCGCTAGTTTAGCAAGTTCCGCTCCTAGATATGGACCAGCTGTTAAACCCGAAGCTCCTAATCCATTCGCAACGAGAATTCCTTCAAAGTTAGGTAGCGGTCCGATAACAGGTAAGAATCCTGGTGTAAATGGTCTGAATCCAACTCTCGTTTCAAGCATTGTAGCATTTTCTAAGCCAGGCGCAACTGTTAATGCCTTATGAAATACTTCATGTAAACCACCTGCTGTTACACGATGATCGAAACCAGTATCATTCTCATGTGTTGCACCAATTACGACATGCCCATTGTCAAACGTTAAAATATATTGATCGTTCGGTGGCATAACAACTGGCATATTTTCTGTCGCTGTATTTTCGATTTGCAGATGAACAATTTGTCCTTTTTGGAATGTAACTAAGAAATTAATTCCTAATGGTTTCAAGATTTCATTCGCCCATGCGCCTGCAGTTACAATAACCTTTTCTGCTAAAATTGTTTCATCGTTTACTGTAACTCCAGTAATATGATTTCCTTCACGGACTAATATGGCATCGCCTTTTATGAAAGTTGCACCATGTTTTTTCGCAGCACTTATTAATGCATTGCGTAATAATCTCCCATTTACTCGTGCAGCACCACTAATATGAACAGAACTATATTCGTCTGATAATGCTGGGAATAATTTTTTTGTTTCTTCAGCTGATAAGCGAGTGATTTCACCAATCTCCGGGGCATCTTCACGTCGTTTATAAGCTCGCTCTTCCATTTGATCTAACTTTTTTTCGTCAGTATGTAAACTAATTGCACCTACACGATTATATCCTGTGTCAGTTTCACCGTCTTCTTCTAATTGCTGAATTAACGAAGAATAGTAACGTGCACCGCCTTTAACGATTTTATACCATGCTTTATTACGACGCTGTGATAGCCATGGACATACAATACCTGCTCCTGCATCAGTTGCTTGCCCTAATTGTTGGCGATCCACGATAGTAACATTCGCACCTGCCTTAGCAAGATGATAAGCAGTAGACGCTCCTAAAATTCCTGATCCAACTACAATATACGATTTCATTTCAAACACCTTTTCTCTTTTGCTAATTATATAAATATAAGAACATTCCTTAGTATAATGGAAGGAATGCTTTTTTCAATGTACTCATCACAATTAATTGTTGCAGCATTGTGACTTCCTTAATCATTATTTTTTCTTCTTACGGAATAATTCAATTGTTTTATAGCCTTGTGAAAGGATTTTTATCATTTTCTCTAGGCGTTTTTCACGTGTTTTTTCTTGTTTCACAGAAAAAAGATTACGTGCCCAATCTTTTTGGTATCCAGGCGTTAAACTTTGATAAAACTTAAGTTCATTCGGATGATTAGCTAATAATGCTTCAACATCTTTAATTCGATCTGCATAATCGGCAACACATTGACTCATAGCAGATGTTTTTGTTGTTTTTTTCTTTTCACGTTTTAAACCAACAACAGTAAAGACTTCATCCATACTTACCATTCGTGCAAATTTAATATCGCTTTCTCCCACATAACCATCTTCTCCAACGTTTAATGCCGGAAACATTTCATCACGGTGAATAAACGTACTATAACGCGCATTACCTTTTTTCGGATATGCGAAGAATACGTAACCTTTTTCAATTAGTAATTCTTCATTACTAATAATAAAATTCGTTTGTTTCACCATTTCATCCAGCGTTTCTACAAATATAAAGATAGCATCGTGTTCTTTTGAGAATGCAGTTTCTTTACCTGTAAAAATGTCATAATCACTTGGTTCGTTAATAACGACCATATTTGTATACTTATTAAGTTTCAATTTATCAATAACTGACATAATAATCTTCCTTTACATTCAAAATTCATTGTACATACTTTTTCGTACTGTTCTAGTGTATTATATGTATTAAGAAAATCAAACTTTAAATCGTATTATTCTGCTGCAAAAGAACATAATTCTTTACTAGATGGGGTGGTTTTATGCCATATGTAATCCGAGATGAAGGGCTAGTTTTATAAGGGGATGATGGAAAAGAACCAATTTTTCATACATATGAAGAAGCTGAGGAAACATTAAAAACATTAACTATACCGCAGTTTCCGAAACATATTAGAAGAAAACCATTTACACCAAAAATAATAAAGATAGCCGCTTCTGAATAAGAACCGGCTATCTTTATTATTCATAACTTAATAGCAAATAAAGTATATAAAAACTCTTTATATTGATCTTCTGTAATTTCACGCTTAGTTTTTTCCCTATGAATAATTTCGGTTAAACTTGTATTCGTTAATGAAATATGGCCAGAGTTCGTCAACTTTACTGCAATTGGTCCTTTATTAAAAATAGACTTCTCATCTTCTATCACTCTTCTTTGAACATCATTTACTACTATCTCATCAATATTATGTTTATAAAAAGCATGACAAACTTTCCATTCTCCAGCAGCATCTATTCTTTCTAAAACATAATTTCCTTTACTCGTATCTTTTCGTCTCACCCGGTACGAACCATTTTTTGAAGAAACAGACTTACCAGTAAAAGGTACAGGAACAAGAGGTACTAGCGAAGCTATACCTACATCAATTAAATACTGTACATTATCATAAGTTAAAATAATTGTTATGTGGCCATTCTCAAGTGCCCATGCATTTATATCGTTTTTATAAACCGTACCTAATGCCAGTTGTACATCATAGCCACAGTCTCTTAAGAAATAGTAAAAAAGAGTATTTAATTCGTAGCAAAGTCCACCACGGGAACTAGTTAAAATTTTCTCTCGTAAGTTTTCCAGAGAGATTTGATTTGTATTTCGTGCTATAACATCTAAATTCTCAAATGGTATAGTATGCGCAAACGAAAAGAGTATGGTAGGTAATTCTTCAAACGTTACATCATTACGTTTTTTAAGATTTAATCTTGTGAAAAGCTGATCTTGTAAACTTGTCATATTTAGCACCCCTTAAAAATTTATAAGTTTAAATAATATATGCTGATTGTAAATTTTAAGGGGCACTGTAACAACGTACATTTCATTTAACTGTACCGGTACAAAAATTACGATTCACATAGGAGGCGTCATTACACATGTTTTTTGTAATCACTTCTTTTTGTGGCAAACCAAAAGCTACGAATATAAATTTAATAGTTTATCTATAGGCAAACTATTACTATCACTTAAATCAACAAAATATTGAAGTTGCCACGTTTGGCTCTTTTTAGCTTGATTACTAACAGTGGTATCCCAAACAGGATAAATTCTCATTGCCATTTTCCCTGTTTGACTTTGTGTTCTCAATATTTTTTCTTTAAGAAGAATCTCTTTAGGAAAAATAAATTGTCCTAGTTTATTATCAGCAATACAAGTAATTACTAATAAATCAGGAGCAGCTTCATAAGAGAAAGCTCTATTTCGCATATTTTCATCTTTCTCCCAAAAAGAAACAAATTGACCAATTTTATTAGGTGTAACTTTTGATTTTCTAAAACGAATGGTTTTGTTATTTAAGTGGAATAAACATCCGGCATATTCTGCGTTTTGCTTTTCTTCTTTTAGATTCGTAATCATTAAGTTGTTAGGTTTGTAAACTATATTATTTAAATCTTGGATTATATTATTAAAATTGTTCAAAAAAACTCCCCCTTTATTCATCTCTTAGTTTACCACAAACATCAGTTCTTCTATATCGTATATAATTATGAACTAAGTGAAATGGGGGAATTTAGCAGAATATAATTATTACTTTAATGTACTTAGTTTTTTAATTGCTTGTTGTTCAGTTGCTAAGTAAAAAATGTCATTCCCTTTATTACATTCATAAATAAAATCCTTTAAGCTTTTACTAGTATACATAGAGAAATCTCCAACAATAGCAATCTTTACCTTGTAGTTTATAAACTTTTGAAGGATATCGCCCGCAAGCCGTGTTTTTAGGTCAAAGAAATCTTCACTTATTAAAGATTTATGGATAATAATATGTTTCGCATCTACCTCATATTGAACTGTTGCCATAGTATCTAATGCAGACTGAACATCCGATATTAATACCTTATCGTTCCTAATGACCGCAATATTGATTCCATCGATTACTACTTTCTTTATTTCCATAGTCCCACCTGTACAGAGATAATAAAGTTGTTTAATTTACAATAAAGTCATTTAAAAAATAATATAGTAGTTTAAAAATCCTTCTTCTACTAACGAGGCAGGTTAGTGGAAGAAATAGCAAGTGGGTTTAACTAGGAGAAGTGTCGATGACATTACAGAAGACACCGAGGTGTCTTCTGTTTTTTTAATTAAGGATATCGATAAATTAAGATTTATTTACTTAACATTGTACTTATTTTCGGACCGAGGCATCTAATCGGTGAGTATATACAAACCAAGTAATGCTTGCTATTAATAATGTTGACGAAATTAAAGCTGTAAGAACACTATATGTTTGCCAAATAAGTATCGTTGACCAATCGAAGGCAAAAAACATTATACACTGGGCAATCGTCGCGATTAGGAAAATAATTGTTACGATTGTTCTCTTTTTTGTCATTGGCTGCTGCTCATTCGTTTTCCTTTTTCTTAATCCTAAGAAAAATAACAGAACGGCTAATAGGCAAAGAATAATTGTGGTAGACGACAAAATGATGTCCAAAAGCTGTGTGCCACTTATCTCATATGACTGAGTTAGATTGCCGTTTAATATATTTTTAACTTGTAGTACCAGGTTTATATTGGTATTTGCGCCGTTGCTCAGTAAGCAGATGGCTGTTCTTTCATTTGGCAGTATGGCTACTTTGGTACTAAAATTTGGATTACCCCCAGTGTGTTCTATAAACGTTTGTTCGGCGTTTACCGACCAACCTGCCGCATAATACATATCATTGACAGCCGAAACAGACATATCACCCCTATGTGATTTTTCGATGGCCCTGTGAAATATTTCGGGTATGTCCTGCACGATACCCATCTGTATGCCCATCCAACGCGCCATATCTTTTGTATTAGAAATGATATAGCCGGCAGGTTTATTCCCGGTATAATACGGAGCGTTAAATGGAGTTGTTATAAAAAAGGAAGAACGGTAACCCTGTGCTAACTGTCCAGTGGCTTGAGCATCTTCTTTATAAACATACGTCTGGTGAAGACCTAAGGGTAGAAATACTTGCTCCTTCATAAAGTCTTCATAGCTTTGTCGTGATACAATCTCAATAACCAAACCCAATACGTCATAATTAACGGTTCCATAGTTATATTGTTCACCAGGAGAGAACGCCAATTCTGCATCTACCAGCGTTTCCACAGTCTTTTGCAACATATCAGGCGTATTACCTTGTGGAATATTTTGAAGATGTCTAATATTTGTTAGGCCGCTGGTATGGTGAAGAAAGTTATTTAGTGTAAGGTTTTGCATATCAACAGGTTTACCTTGATACTTTAACGTAAACCAAGGTAAATATTTTTGGATAGGGTCAGTCATTGATAGCAGCCCTTGCTCTTCCAATAGCAAAATCCCCATACCAGTAAAAGCTTTACTCACCGAGGCCAACTCATAGAGTGTATTTTCACTTGCAGACAGTCCCTTTTCAAGATCTGCATACCCAGAAGAAAAGTAGAACACTTCACCATCAGCAAGTATTGAGAGTGACATTCCAGGCACACCTGACGTACGACAGGCATCATCTAGCAATGCTTGTATTGCCATAGATTTCGAATCTGACAACGCATAACTTTGTGTTGCGAATCCTGAGAATAATATAAATATCGTTAATACAAAAACAATAGTCTTTTTCATACACTCTCCTTTCTGAAGAATTATAAGGGTATAAATAACTTATTTTTATAACTATAAACTAAATTCTGATTTATATTTCTATTTATCTATATAATATCAAATAATTGCGAAGAGTTACACTTAAACTAACGGGGGCGTTAGTTTAATAAGAAGTAAACAACTTTATTATTCATTTTTTAAGCATTACATAAGCAGATGGATATAATTTGAAACAACTTTAAAGAGCCTTGCTGCATATAGAATGTAGTAAGGCTCTTATCTTTTTTAATCAAAATTCAATAACTTTATTATCACTATACACCACCCCTTTATAATTTACACAGTATGAGTAAAATTGTTTTACAAGACTTCGTATTAATCATAGATTAAATTAGCCACAGCTATTAAAATCGTCTCTATTTTTTATTGTAAGTATATATTTTTTATTACTAATACGGTCAATGAAATTAATGATAGTTTCTCTTTTTTTATATTTTTGAATATATATATGAAATTGCCTTTACTTGTTATAAAAATATTGTGGAGTAACATAACTCAACAAACTATTCAAAGTGTTAATCTCGGCATATGGTTGTATTTTGGTAGTATTCTTGATTTTCTGAGGGTTAAACCACACACCTTTTATATTTGCATTTTGAGGACCAGCAATATCCTTTTCTAAGTCATCCCCAACAAATAAAGTATTTTCCGGTTGTAAATTTAACTTATTTAATGCTAGTTCGAATATACGTTTATCAGGTTTACTAAATCCCACTTCTTCAGAAATAATGATTGTTTCAAAATACTTATTTAAATTCGTGTTAAATATTTTAGCTTTTTGCCTCTGAGTTGAGCCATTTGTTATAATTCCAACTTTACAGTGCTTCTTTATTTGATTTAAGAAATGAATAGTATTTTGGTCTATTGAAAAACATCTAGGGAAATTATTATTCCAAAAATCTTGGATGTAATTGCGTGGCAATCTATACCTTGGCGTGAATTCATCAAACAATGATTCTAAAACTGTCGTTTTATTACTTATGCCATATTCTCTTTTATCGTATTCTTTGAATTTCTGTAACATGTTGCTTTTAACCGCACCATCTACATTTTCATAACACTTTTCTAAAACAATTAAAAATAATGCCTCTACTGCTTTATCCCTATCAAGTAATGTATCATCTAAATCAAACAGCATCGCTTTATAACCCATCAAATCATTTCACAACCTTTCTATATTTCCTAGTAATCATCAAAAGTAATCAAAAAAACAATTCATATCAAAGAACTCGTAATAGAACGATATTCTAAGAGTTAAATCAAAAATCCTTCTTCTGTTTGTTAATTGATGTGAAAGTACACGATTTCAACTAAGGTAGTAGGTGAATTTTTCAATTGTAATTTCTAATTTTCAGATTAATCAGAAGGTATTTTGTGATAAGCTGTACTTAAAGATTAAATATAAAGGATGATTCATATGCAAATAAGACCAAAGGTAAGTGAATATAACTCCTATTATGCAACGTATACCAACTTGGTATCAGACGGAAATATCATACATATTCTAGAACAACAAATGAAGGAAACAAATCTTTTATTAAAGGGAATTTCTGATAGTGAGGGACTTTTTCGATATGCTCCTACTAAATGGAGTATAAAAGAAGTAATCGGCCATATTGCAGATACAGAACGTATTATGGCATATCGCTTGTTATCTATTGCTCGAGGCGAGACAGCGGAACTTCCAGGCTATAACGATGATATGTATGTTCTTAAAGCTGCTTTTGATAAGCAATCTATGCAAGATCTTCTTGAGAATTTAATAGTGGTTCGCCAATCTACCCTGTATTTACTTAGAAGCTTAGATAAAGAAGCTTGGTCACAAAGAGGAAATGCGAATAATTCTGAAGTTACAGTTCGTGCATTAGCATACATCATTGCTGGTCATGAGCTTCATCATCTTCAAATTATAAAAGAGCGTTACCTTGGTTCTGATTTATATTCAGCAACTTAATATTTGAAGAAAAAGAGTCCTATTTATGTAGGGCTCTTTTTCAGTATTTATAACGGATTAGCGCTTAGAACCATGGCAATTAAATGCATTTATTTATAAAAATTCACCACATAATATTTATGCTATCTCCTCTTATTCTGTACATAATTTTCTTTAGGCTGATATACTATAAACACAATAGTTCTGGAAAGGTGATGATATTATGTATGAACAACAAAATAATAGAGATAGAGATCAAAAAATGATGTTTTCTATGCAAGGAGTTCCCACAAATAAAATTAATATGCATCAATTACCTAAATGGATTAGAGTTTTTGGCTATTGTGCGTTTGGTTGGATGATAGTATTTAGTTTAATTATGATTGTAGGTTTAATTCTGCAATAACTATACAGAGTAGGTAAACGGGACGATATTTAGGTCATACATCTAGGTAATGTCCCGTTTTTTATGTGTGATTATCCCATGATATAAGTAACCGATTATAATAAAAAGAACCTGTAGAATATCTTACAAGTTCTTTTTCAAATATTATTAAAACGGGAACAACAAACTATTTTAACATTCAGTACAGGGAGACCATTTTGATTATGGTTTGATTTTATGATAAATCAAATTTCACCTGTTCAAGAAAAGCTAGAAAACAAATTCAAAAACGCAGTCGTTGTTGAATATTGGTAAGAAGTTAGTCAATTTAAGGAACTTATAGAAAAAAGAGAGGTTAAGATTGCTTTAATGTATGTAACATAAAAAATATATTTATTATATAATTTCCACACAATAAATATAGAGAACCTATTTGTGAATATCTATATGGGAATTTAAGTTGGTTCCTCATAGAAATTACATCTTTTAATACGAAAAGAAGCAAGTTAACATTCTTTTATATGGATAAGAATATTAACTTGCTTCTTAAATTTTAGTATAAATTATTTATTGTAAGCTTTATAATATAATATGCAAATTTATCACCTGTTTTTATAATTCAAGCACCTACTATTAGGAAAAGAGAATATTTCCTAATTAATTTAAAACATAAATTTTGTCTATGTTTTAAACAATATGTACTTTGGAGGAGGTTAATTTGATTTTTTCAAAACTCATTGATCGGTACGCCTTATATGATTTACACAAAAAAAGAAGTGTAGCGTTTCAGTTTACTTCCCTTTCTAACACTTCATTAAATATAAAGAACATAGAATCTTTTTATAAAGTAAAACCATCACATATTCCTTTTGGCATTAAGCATTCAAAGCAGGAAAATGAATACATGCTTGGACAATTCAACTATAAAAGCTCGATTCAATCAGGTGATTCACGCAACGACTCTGTAACTGGGGAATTATTCTTACATAAAAATGAAGATGCACCCCATGTTATCTTTGTTCACGGTTGGAGAATGGATTCTAACGAACGTGTGAAAAACATATTCCACGATCATATGACCAGCCTGAAGTGGAATATGTATTATTTCACTCTACCCTATCATTTTGAAAGAAAACCCGATCAATCCTTATTCAGTGGAGAGTATATGGTAAGTGCAAATATTGAACGAACAGTACAAGCAACTAAACAAGCGGTAGCTGATTTACGAGCTTTGATTAAATGGATTAAAACAAATAAAAATGGGCCCCTGATTCTAATAGGAATTAGTTTAGGCGGATTTATTACTAACTTAACCTCTCTTGTTGAAGAAGAAATTGATGTGTTAGCATCCATTTTCTATGCAAATCGACTTTCTTATTCTATTTGGAATACAACTCCGGGTAAATTTATTAGAGAAGACTTGGAACATCATGGTGTTACGTATGATGATTTAATAAATTATTGGAAAATCACTGAACCGAGTCAAGCATTGCCAAAAGTAAAAAAAGAAAATATTTTATTAATTTCAGGTAAGCACGATCTATATGTGCATTCTGAGGATACAGACTACTTGTGGGAATCTTGGGAAAGACCTACACGATATATTTATACATGTGGGCATGCCGGGAT
This sequence comes from Bacillus cereus group sp. MYBKT14-1, assembly GCF_051915185.1. Taxonomy (NCBI): domain Bacteria; kingdom Bacillati; phylum Bacillota; class Bacilli; order Caryophanales; family Bacillaceae; genus Bacillus; species Bacillus cereus group sp. MYBKT14-1. Next base: position 127,354 of record NZ_JBQAEF010000005.1, read on the forward strand.
CGTTCTTAAACGTAAAAAAATTGCAACTGATACTATCAATTTTATTCAAAATCGATTGAACTCCCCGCACTTATTCAACGCCATGCCTTAAAACGCGAGATTACTAAGTACAAAATCTTATACTTATATTGTTATATTTTTTACTAGTCACCTTTGTAAATCTTAGCCCCAAGCCTTACAATATTGAAAATGAAATAAAATAAATTATTTATCCATTAATCTATACCATCCGTATTTACAGTTATGGATACCCTAATTACATATGAAAAAGAGAGAAGAACATTGGTTAGTTCTTCTCTCTTTGTTTATTTTTAAGATAACTATCTATAAAATTTTGCTTTTCATAATTCTTCATGAGTCTAGAAAAGAAATTTTTCTAATGTACATAATTACAACGACATTAAACCTCTTTGCTCTTAAATCCACTACTTGTATTATTGATTGCATGAAACTCCTTCTTGAGAAAGGTTTTAATTTCCGAATATTCTGTTGACTGTTATAACATATCCAATTTACAATTTAATTGTGGTGTTCTTTCACAATTAAACTACTTAGAATACACTTCATTTATTTGAAAACAATTACAAATAGAGGTGCTAAAATGAAAACTAGAGTAAATCCAGAATTATTACAAGGGTTAGAGATGTTTCCGGATCTCGATTTACGCCCAGAAAATTTGCAATCAATCAGAGAAGGAATAGCTCAAATGAGACCACCTACCGTTGTTGATGACTCCCTTTCTTTAATAGATAAAGTCATTGTTGGGCCTGATGATAATCCGTTACCATTACGAATTTATCGTCCAAAATCAAATCATGAATCTTTACCTGTCTTATTATGGATACATGGTGGAGGTTATATCTTAGGGTCTATAGATGATAACGATGATACTTGTATGAGGTTTGCAAAAGAAGCTAGCTGTGTGGTCGTGTCTGTAGACTACCGCTTAGCACCTGAACACCCTTACCCAGCACCAATTGAGGATTGTTATTCAGCTTTAAAATGGATTGCTGATAATGCAAAGTCATTAAACATTGATTCGAATCGAATTGGGGTTGCAGGAGTAAGCGCTGGCGGTGGACTAACAGCAGCATTATCATTATTAGCACGAGATCGAAAATATCCTTCAATTTGTTTACAAATGCCACTATATCCAATGATTGATGACCGAAATAATACACCTTCAGCCAATGAAATTAAAGAAGGATTTGTTTGGAACCAAAGGGCAAATGAAGCTGGCTGGAAAATGTATTTAGGAGAAATGTATGGAATGGATCAAATCCCTGCATATGCAGCGCCTTCTCGAGCTGAGGATTATAGTGACTTACCGTATACTTACACATTTGTAGGTCAATTAGATCCATTCCGAAGCGAAACATTAACCTATGTAAGCAAACTAGCGCAAGCTGGTGTTGATGTCGAGTTTCATTTATATCCAAATGCCTATCACTGGTTTGAAGGGTTAAATCCAAATGCCGATGTATCTATTTATGCTGTGAACGAAATAGTACAAGCAATAAAGACTGGTTTCAAACGAGTATCCAAGGTTGAGGCTTAATCCCATTACAAGAGAATTACTTATAAATAGTATATATGTATTTATCATTTAAATATAATAGCCGATTCTAAATAAGAATCGGCTATTAATATGTAAAATCCGCCTAATATATCAAGGTTGAGAAACAGATATAAGATGTTTAGACGTTGTGTTTATTTCCTCTGCCAATGCTTTTATGTTCATCATGATTTGAAGTATTTCTTCTTTTGTTGTCCTTGGGTTGATAGAGCAAAGTCGAATTACTACTTTTTCTTTTAATTTAGTCGTACTTAGCATAGCAAATCCTCTTTGATTAATTTCTTCCACCAATTTTTTGTTTACTTCATGAATTGTATCTGTAGATGTTAGCTCACATGGAATATAACGAAAAGTAACAATTCCTAATTGGGCAGGTGTTACTACTTCCCAATCTTTTTCTTTCCTTAAAAATTCTTCAACTTGTTCAGCTAGCATAATGCCATGATCAATTGCCTCACGAAAAGCTGTAACTCCGAATGTTTTAAAAGAAAGCCATACCTTTAATGCTCTAAATCTACGAGAAAGTTCAATTCCACGCTCCCCAAAGTTCACTTTTTCTTCTATATTAGTTTCCGTATCCCTAATATACTCTGGGATCATACGAAACGTTTCACTTAAATATTGACTATTTCGAATGAGTACACAACCAACATCATAAGGCTGAAAAAGCCATTTATGCGGATCTAACGTCAAAGAATCAACACGATGAATTCCTCTTAACAACTCTCTTCCTTTTTCGCTGAGAATTGCTGCAGCTCCATAAGCCCCATCCGCGTGTAGCCATATATCTTCATCACCACATACATCAGCCAATTCATCGAGGGAGTCCACCGCTCCGCAATTCGTTGTCCCTGCATTCGCAATAACACAAAATGGTTTTTTTCCTTTTAATCGATCTTCTTTTATTTGCTTTCTTAAAGTACTAACTGAAATTTTTAAATCTTCATCTGTCTCAATTCGACAAATTTGATGCTGTTTAAAACCTAATACTTTAAGCGCTCGATCTACAGAAAAATGAGTTTGGTTAGAAAAATAAACAATCGCATTTTCGATTTCATTATTCAACTTAACCTGTCTCGCTACAGTAAGTGCAGTCAAATTAGCCATGGAACCACCACTGACAAATAGTCCTTCAGCTGAATCAGGGAATCCTAGCATTGATTTTAACCAGTTAATTGTCGTTAATTCAATTTGTTCGGCACCTGCACCTACTATCCAAGCTGTAGGAAATACATTAAACCCACTTGCTAAAAAATCTGCTAATACACCAACATAATTATTAGGACCTGGTACAAAAGCCATAAAATGAGGATGATCCACATGAGTAATTTGATTAAACACATTGTTATTAAGAAAATGAAGTAATTCTTTTGGATTAGATCCGTTTTCCGGAATCGTTTCAATTAGCTTGTCTCTAAAAATATTACTATCAATCGTTTCTGAAACTGGTTTACTTTTTAAATGATTCATATGATCAACAATCAAGTCAACCGCTTGATATCCTAACTGACGCATCTCTTCGGCTGATAACTGCAAGTTTTTTGTCATTTGGTTTACTCCTATTCTATTTAAAAAGGCGAGTTCTTGCTCGCCTTTTCATTTTTTATAATTTGTAATCACCAATTGCTTGTATTGGATTTTGAAGAATCATGTTGATTAATCCATGGATGTGATTTAATATTCCCTGTATTTTCTCTGCTTCATATACGGTTTGATCAAATCCAAACTTTATTGTAAGGTTTTCTTCAGGGAAGCACATAATTCCATACCTTACATGTGGCTCATCAACAACTTCGTAATCCGTGATAGCAAAATGTCTGTTTTCATTTGAAGAAAAGATTGCTGGATTAGTTGGATAGTTTTCAAAAACCCAAAGATGGTCAGTCAACTCTGTTTTTAATTCACTTTGCTTTTGTATATCAACAAATGAATAGTATGCATACTCATTACATTTCAATGTCTCTAGTTGTACCTTTTGTAGGAAATCCACAAAAGATTGCGTTTCTGTCCATGCTAATCGGATAGGCAAAACATTTGTGAACAGACCGAACATATTTTCAATTCCTTCTACTTCGGGAGGTCTGACTGATACTAGATTAGGCAATACGACTTCTTTCGTTCCGTTGAATTTGCCAAGTAATATTCCCCATACAGCTAGTAGTGCTGTATTCATAGTTATATTGTTTTTAGTTACAAATGTCTGTAACTGATTAGTCAAATCCTTGTCTAATGTTAAATCCATAAAAGTGAAGTTTAACCCTTCACTTTTAGATGGGACTTTCTTTTTAGGAATACTAATTTTCTGATTGTATCCTGATAAATAATCTCGCCAAAAATGACGTGCTTTCTCATGATCTTGTGCCAAAGTCCAGTCTATGAATGTTTCAAAGGGTTTTACCATAGGTAACTCCACCATAGTTCCCGCATTTGTAGTTTCGTAGAGCTGGAATAATTCGTCTATCAAAATGCTGACGCTCCAACCATCACATAACAGATGATGGGAACTCCAAATTACCTTATGCTCGTTATTACCTAGTTGGAATATACAGAGACGTGTCATAAGTTCATCATTTTTAAATCCTCGACTTAAATTTTCATTCATCCACTGTTTTAGGAATTCTTGCTGTTCTTGTTTCGTCATCTCAATCAAGTTTTTTATTTCTGAATTTATTTGAACATCATATAGAACAGCTTGCCAAGGTTTTGCTTGTTCATCTTGCACAATTATTGTTCTTAAAGAATCATGACGATTAACCAATTGTTGGAAACACTGAATAAAGAGTTTAATATCCAGCTCCCCCTTAAGAGCCCAAATTGTTTGTTCAAAATATGCATTTGTATCAGGTTCATTCGTAGCATGTTCATAAATAACTTCTTGGAAAGGTGCTAACGGGTAAATATGTTCTATTTTTATATCCGGCATTTTTTCTTGTATTTTGGTAAGCGTTTGTTGATTAAGTTGTTTATCTTTAATATTTAGTAATGCAGCTTTATTATCGTTCATTATGTTTACATCATTTGTTTGTGAACTTGAAAAATGGTCTAGCTCTTTAACAAATTGAACCATGTCCCTTAATATAGGAAATGAAAATAGATTTTTTGGTTCAAGCTCAAATCCTTGTCGATACAGTCTGACGGACACTTGAATCGCTTTTATCGAATCTCCACCTAAGGCGAAGAAATGATCATTTACTCCAACTTGATCTATTTTGAGTACTTCTTGCCAAATACTAGTTAATATTTTTTCCATTTCAGTTTTTGGAGCAATAAATACTTCATTTTTTTGTTTCTCTGGAGTAGGGAGCGCTTTTCTATCTAATTTACCGTTTGGAGTCAAGGGTAATTGGTCCAAATAAACAAAATAAGAAGGAATCATGTAATCTGGCAAGTGATCTCGCAAATGTTTTCGTAGTTCTGTTGTACTAATATTTCGCTCAGTTACCACATATGCAACTAAAAATTTTATTCCGTTCTCATCTGTTTGATCAATTACGACAGCGTGTTCGACTTGTTTATAAGCTAGAAGACAATGAGAGATTTCTTCTAACTCTACTCGATATCCTTGAATTTTCACTTGGTAATCTTGGCGGCCTAAAAATTCAATATATCCCTCAGAATGCATTTTTCCACAATCTCCTGTTTTGTATATAAGACCAAAATCAGGATGTGACACAAACGCTTCATTTGTTTTCTTTTCATCATTTAAATATCCTTTAGCAAGGCCCACTCCCCCGATATATAAATCTCCAATTACACCAACAGGGCACATTTTCTTTTCATAGTTCAACACATAATACGTTTGGTTTGCCAAGGGCATCCCGTATGGAATACTATTCCAATGTGATTTCACTTGTTTGACCGGATAATAAATTGACCAAATCGATGCTTCTGTTGCCCCTCCTAGTGAAACTACTTCTGCAATCGGAAAATGTCGTTTTATTTTTTCTGGTAAAGAAAGCGGAATCCAATCTCCACTATGTAAAACTAAACGTAAAGAAGAATGTTCAAAATGAGAACCTACTTGATCCAATGCCAAATCCATGATTGCAGGCACTGTATTCCAAATTGTAATCCCTCTACGTTCGACAGTGCGGATTAATTCTTGCATGTCTCTTGGATCACGAATCATCACCAACATTGCACCTGTGCTTAAAGCTCCGAAAATATCGTATACAGATAGGTCAAAACACATGGAAGAGATACCAATAATACGATCATCTTCATTTACCTCATATTTTTGATTTATGTCTTGAATAGTATTTGTAACCGCTTGGTGAGTAATAATTACTCCTTTTGGTTTTCCTGTACTTCCTGAAGTGTATATAATATAGGCAATATCTTCTGGACCAGCAATAGCAGGCATATCTTCTGTTGTATAAAATGACAAATCATTTTCTTCATAAAGGCTAGGTTCTAATAAAAGTTTGCATGAGCTATTTTTTAAAATATATGTTTGGCGATCTAAAGGATGATCGGAATCAATCGGAACATAAGCGGCACCTGCTTTTAAAATACCTAACATATTAACAATTGTGTCAACTCGCCTTTTTGCTAAAAGCCCCACTTTATCACCTAGACCAATGCCTTGCTCTTTTAAGAAGTGGGCAATTTGATTGGAGCGTTTATGAAGTTCCGAGTATGTTAACCATTCTTGTTCAAATACCACTGCTACTTCATCCGGTGTACGTTTTACTTGGTCTGTAAATAATTGATACAGAGTTGTTGAAGGTATTTTTTCTGTTGTTTCATTGTATTGCTTAATTAAAGTTTGATCCGATTCTTTCATCTGCAAAGATGTTATATCGCTTTGTTTCACCAATTGTTCCAATAAGTCAACAAATTGGGAAAACATTGCTTCTATTACATCAACATCAAACAGCTCTTCAACATAGTTCCAGCTAATTAATAACTCTCCATTTTTTTCAATTACTACATTATCCAAATATACTTGTGGAGTCCGAGCATGAATATAGCGAAGAGAACCAAGTTGTTCCCAAGAGAAAGCACCTGCACCTGCTAACATCGAGGTGAAAACGATTGGCATAACTGCTTTTGGCGTCATTTGATGATATCGAGTGAAATCTCGAATAAAGTTAACTCCATCGTAATGACGATGTTCAAGGCCGTCTAATAAAGTAGATTGCGTTTCTTTTACTCTAGTAAAGAAATTTTGCTCTGGTTTTACATCAACATCCAGCAAAATAAGCGATGTGAAATCTCCAACAATCTTTTCTACTTCATCATGAACAGGATAACGGTTAAATACAGTCAAATTAATTGCTAATCGACGTTGATTACTCCAATATGCCAACACATCACCATATATTGTACAAAGTAGAGCGGAAGGGGTTACCTCTTTCTCTTGTGCTAACTTTCGTAGCTTTGTCCATTTTTCATTGTCCAGGATTTTTGTAAGTGATTGGAATTTAGGAGTAGCAATCTCTGCTGGATCCTTTTTTAACAGCAAAGAAGGTGCAAATGGAAAGTCAGGAAGCTTACTTGTCCAATAATCTTTTGCTGTTTTATATTCTTCGCTTTGTTCCATCTCATCATAGATAAACATATAATCTTGAAAATCAAAAGATAAAGATTCTAATTTTTGATTTGGTTTATAATAATAATGCAACAAATCCTGTCCAACAATGTTCATGCTTGCTCCGTCCATTAATAAAGCATCGTATCGAAAACATAATAAATACGTGTCTTCTTTTAAAAGAAAAGCTTTCAATTCAAACAAAGGCCATTGCCCCAAAGGGAATACATGGTTAGTCATTCGAGAACGCTCTTCTTGTAAGCGAGCATTTTGATTCCTATCATCTAAATCTATGAGACTCACTATTTCAATCTCGTAATCAGGAACGCTTTGTAATATTTGTTGTTTTCCCTCTGGTAAAATTACAGCTCGCAACATTGGATGACGATGGATTACCTTTTGAAAACTTTTTGAAAGACGATTGATATCCAATGCTGTTTCATATTCAAAATATGTTTGAGGTGAAATACCACTTAATTCAAACTGTGAATTCCTTCCTAACATATACGCTGTCTGAACTTCTGTTAAGGAAAATGGATTAGACAAATCTTTAACATGAGTTGGTCTACTTTCAAAGTTTTCCTCTTTATGCTCTAACTTTACACAAGAACTCAGTTGAGCGATTGTAGGGTGCTTAAAAAAATCTGTTGTACTTATTTTTAAGCAGTCTTTTCTTAATAAATTAATTACCTGAAGTGCTTTAATGGATTCTCCTTTTAATGCAAAAAAATTATCATGAATACCGATTCCCTCAATCTCCATAACTTTTTCCCACGCACACACTAATTTTTGTTCAATTTCATTGCGTGGGGCAACGTATGGAATTGATATATAATCCGTTTGTGTTATATCCAATAACCTTTTTCTATCCACTTTTCCATTTGGATTCAATGGAATCTCTTCTACCTGAATCATTTTTTCAGGAATCATAAACTCAGGTAGTTTATCACTTAAATATTTTCTGATTTCACCAAAAGACACCTTGTTATCCGATACATAGTAGGCAGCTAATAATTTCCTATTTCCATACACTTGATCAACAACGATAGCCTGATTTATTTCTGGATATTCCCTTAATTGAGTTTCGATTTCTCTTAATTCAATCCGATACCCCCGAATTTTCACTTGATGATCCATTCGACCTAAATATTCAAGTTCTCCATTAGGCAACCAACGAACGAGATCACCTGTATGATACATCATTTCCCCTGCCGCAAAAGGACTCGGTACAAACTTTTCATCTGTCAGTTTACTTTTACCAAGATACCCTCGTGCTACCGCTACGCCAGCAATGCAGAGTTCACCAGGAATTCCAAATGGTTTTAATTGGCCATACTTATTCAATATATAGGAATGATAATTCGGGTTAGGTTTGCCAATCGTAACTTCTTTGGAAGTGCTCAAGTCTTTTACTGTTGCGCAAATGGTTGTTTCTGTGGGACCATAAATATTTAAAATTGTTGCTTCACTGATACAACGAATTTTTTCAACCAAATCAATGGAAAATGCTTCTCCTGCTAATAAAATAGATTTTAAATCTTTTAGAAAATTTGCCCCTTCTGGATCACTCAAAATCACTTCCATTCGCGATGGCGTTGATTCCCATAAATCCACCTTATGTTTTTTGACTAAATGAGCCAATTCTTTTGTTGCAAACTGGTCCTCCGTAGCAATTACTACTTTTGAACCTTGCGTTAAAGGAAGACATATTTCTAACAAGGAAATATCAAAAGATACACTAGCAAGAAACAAGAATGATTGATTAGCTTTTACTTTTTCTCTCATTACATTTAAAAAATGAACTAGCGATTTTTGTTCGATCATTACCCCTTTTGGATTTCCTGTCGATCCTGATGTGTAAATAACATAAGCCAAATCATTAGGATTATGTTCTCGTACTAAATTACTTTCTTCACCTTGGAAAAGATATTCTTTATCAAGATACAGTACTTCACCCGCAAATTGCGGCAATACTTCCTCTTTTCGCTTACTAAGTAAATATTTTGCTTGACTATCTTGTAACATATATTCAATTCGTTCAGTTGGGTAGTTAGGGTCGATTGGTAAATACGCTGCTCCTGCTTTTAAAATCCCCATCATACCAATAATCATTTCTAATGACCGATCTACCATAACGCCAATAATACTTTCTTTTGAAACACCTTTACTTTGAAGAATAGAAGCCAATTGATTCGCTTTCTTATTCAATTCTCTATATGTCAAAGATTGATCATTACAAACAACAGCAATTTGATCTGGAGTTTTTAATACTTGCGCTTCAAACAAATCTTGAAATGATTGAAACAAGTCTATGCCCGTTTGAAAAGTATTCAATCCTTCTAGCAACTCTTTTTCTTCTTCTGCAATAATACAAATATCTTTCAATGCCAAATTCGGGTTTTGTGAAACTTGCTTTAAAACATAACAATACGAATTGGCAAACTGTTGCAAAGAAGAGAATGAACGGGACTTGCAAGAAATTTGAAATTCAAATTCATTATGTATTTCATTCCATTTTCTTCGTATCCATAGGACTAAATTATTCTCTGCGTATTCTTCTAGCGAATTTTCATTATGTAATCCTTCCATCCCGATTACAATTTGAAAAGGAGTTAAATTGTGTTTAACTAATAATTCAGAGAGCGGATACTCCTGATTTTCATACCCGAATAAAGTCGTTTGTTCAATCTCATTTACTAATTGTTTAAAGGTGTGATGCGGATGAATTTCACTTCCTAAAGGAATCAACTTATTAAGATTCTCACTTTGTTCAAGATTCTTTTCAATTATAGGAATACTAATAGTAATTCTTTCTTGATCTGTATAATGTGCCAAACAAACCCTTAAAGCGGCTTGAAACCAGCTAAATAATAATAAATCTTGAGACTTACATATTTTTTGTATATTTTTACTAAACTCTACATTCACTATGACTTGAACGAACTCACAAGGTGTTTCTTTATTTAGTTGGTTATCGCTATTAAATACAGAAAAATCGAGAACCTCGGAAGATAATTGCTCCTTCCAAAACGCTTCTACTTCTTGATTTTCATGAATTGAACTTCGATCTTTAATGTGCATTTTTATCTTTATCCCCCTAATATTCATTTCTTCTACTCGTTAATTTTCAAGCCAACTTCAAGCCCATGGAGAAACACTTGATGGTTATCCAAACATAAAAATTGCTGAATCTCTTCAAATTTCATATGACCAACTGAACAAACCCCTAAATTTAATGTCTCAGCAACCATATTTAAGGTAGCAGTGATAATGCCTGACTCGATACAAGCAAATAAATATCCATCTGAACCGTATTTCGGGATGGAAGCGTTCGCATTATAAACCAAATAAACTGAGAATGCAGATTGAGTAAATAAATCCTGATTAATTAACTCATGATCACTTTTGATCACTTGATCAATGTTGTTTACAATCACAAGACTATTTTTTGATGGGTTATAATAATAAAATCCAGCTTTCATACCCTCTATACGTTTTGGTTTTATATAAACAAAGATATCAATGGGATAGAGCCCGCCTGCACTTGCGTAATGATAGTATATTTTTTCTTCCCTAACCTGTCTTAGAGTTGATAAGAATTGGGAAAATTCCGAAAAACTAATGTATTTTTCCATTTCAAATTGACGACAAGACCTACGTTCCTTGATTATAGTGGGTAGCTCATCTGTTGTTTCAAGTTGAATTTCGGTTGACCGTGCAGCAACGTGCGTGCGATTTAATTGTTCACTCATATACTTATCTAACTCTTCTTTAGAAAAGCGAATCTGGTTGCTATATGGATTTGGAAAAATCTTTTCTTGTGAAGAAAATACTTCTCTTGGGTGTAATATGTTACTTACTAACACACGATTTTTTATCATGAGCTCTATGTTTTTTTGTGTCTCTTCTACATTTCCTAACGAAAAGCGCTCTACTAGTTCACTAATTTTCACACCTTTTTGAGCCATAAAATAAAAATCAGGAAACCACTCAGACAGAATACCTGTAAATCTCATTTCCCCTATCAAAACTTCATTATGCAACTTCTCCCAATGCTTAATCGGAGACCAGTAATAAATTTTCTCGCTCATATAACCCTCCATAAACGTTTAACTTATTTTTGAAATGCAATTTTCTAATTTACAAAATTTTTTTAGATTCTGCTCCTTGTCTCATAGTGATTATAAATACATGCACTTTAACGAAACTTGAAAATAATGAAATAACTTTTTCTTCATTAAAATTTTTTATTTCATCATAAAAAATGATTTTTTTTTTGATATTTCACATCCTTTCCCATAGTAATCCTATAAGGTATAAACCATTTATAACATTGAGAATATTCATGTATTTTCAATGTGAAATTATTGTAATAGATTGGAGAGCGGTTGAATATAGTTATTAAATCAAATAATGTTGAGAAAGTTTTATTTATTATATCGATAAAATTTTATGATGCAATTTATTACAAATAGATTAAGAAAAGAGTTTTAAATTTTTCTTAATCAGTTAGTGTGAAAATATCACATACTATTACATACAATCGAGTTACTTACATTTCATATTCAAAATAGAGAAAAGACACCTTGAATGGTGTCTTTTCTCTATTTTAATTCCATATACTTTTTACGCTTTTGTTATTTTTAAAAGATTTGTAGGAATTAATACAACTCGAACATCTAGTTCGTTATATGTTCGAATATTTAATAAAAATTATATGAATTACGAATGTATTTCATATAATTTTATAAATAAACTCAAAGATATCTTCTCTTCCTACTGTCACAAAAGAAATAATCTATTGCTTATTTTTTTTATTAAATTGTAATATAATTACAGTATGTGAAATTATATTACATTAACTTTAAAAACGAAGTGAGAATAATCTTCACTTCGCTTTTTTCATTTGCAATCCTTATTAACTTTGCTCAATTCAGTATTTATTTCCACACTCTTCGCTTTTATTTAATCGGTTTTTCTGATTTTAAAACAATGGAACTTAATGCAGGAACTTTAATTTTATTGTCATGGACAACATAAAGTGGTTTACTTCCCGCCTGCTTGCCATCTACTAGTACTTTCCAAGGCCCTTTCGATGGAAGTGTTATTTCAACAGCTTCTCTATTTGCATTGTGAGCCACTGTAAAGTATTCATGTTTATTCCCCTCTATTATATAAGCTACAGTATTTTTTGGAGCATCAATAAATGATACGTGTTTTTTTATTTGCTCTGCAGATGTCATTCGAAAAGCTGAGTACTTTTTGCGTAATTCTATTAAACCCTTCATATAATCTACTTCATTATTAAACGTTGCACGGCGCAGCCAATCCATCTGGTTAATTGAGTCTGGAGATTTGTAACTATTATGATCACCGTATTTCGTCCGCATAAACTCTTGCCCTGCATGTAAAAATGGAATTCCTTGTGATGTTAATAAAATCGAAGAAGACAATTTGTGCATTTGTGTTCGCACTTCATCGCTGTCACCTGGATTAGTTAACTCAAGTTTATCCCATAATGTATGATTGTCATGTGCTTCCACATAAGTTAGCACCTGCTCTGGATCTTGATAGGTAGACGAATTTGTATCGTATTCAATACCTGCCGTAATACCTTTTTTAATACGATCTTCCATGTTTTCCTTTCCATTTATAAAACCATTTTCTTTCTCCTCAAATACACTACCTTTTAACCCATCACGTATATTATCGTTAAAATGAGCAATCCCTTTCATTTTCTCTGCGTTTTTTTGATTTGCTTTTAGCTCAGCTGCAAGAGGTGTATTTAAATCCCATCCTTCTCCGTGTAGTATAATAGAAGGGTCAATTTGATTAACAGCTTTACGTATTTCATTCATCGTTTCATAATCATGAATACCCATTAAATCAAAACGGAATCCATCTAAATTGTATTCTTTTGCCCAATATGTGACGGAATCTATCATAAATTTCCTCATCATTTTTCTTTCTGAAGCAGTATCATTTCCTACTCCAGTTCCATTTGCAAATGTTCCATCTTCATTGTAACGATAATAATAACCTGGAACTAACTTATGGAAATTAGATTCAGCAGCGTTATACATATGGTTATATACTACATCCATCACCACTCGAAGATTATTATCATGTAGTGTTTGAACCATTTGCTTTAATTCAGTTATTCGCACAGTCGGCTCATAAGGATTTGTAGAATAGGAGCCTTCTGGAACGTTGAAATTTTTAGGATCATATCCCCAGTTATATTGCGGTTCATTTAAAGTCTCTTCATTTACAGAAGCATAATCAAATATCGGTAAAAACTGAACGTGAGTAACACCGAGATCCTTTATATAATCAAGTCCTGTTTTTACACCTTCTGGCCCTTTTGTTCCTTTTTCTGTTACACCTAAATACTTCCCTTTCTGTTTAATACCACTTTCAGGTTGAATGGAAAGATCGCGTACATGTAACTCATAAATAATAGCATCTTCCGGATTTTTAAATTTTGGCTTTTTGTTTGCTTTCCATTTTTTCGGATTTGTTTCTTCTAAATTAACGACTGCACCTTTATCCCCATTTACAGAAGCAGCACGCACATATGGATCAACCGCTTCAGTCCACTTATCACCAATTTTGACCTTATACGTATAAAAGAGCCCTTTTTGGTTCCCCTTTAGTTCTGCTGTCCAAGTTCCCTTTTCATCTTGTTGCATGTTTATTTCAGCACCTATTTTATCGCTCCATTTTTTATATGTAACTAACTTCGCTTCGCTTGCAGTAGGAGCCCATAAACGGAACTTTGTATGTTGCGGAGTATATGTATTTCCTAAATCGTTACCACCATAATAAAATAAATTATCAAATTCTTCGCTACGAATGACTTTACCAATTTCAGTATTCGTATCAGCTAAGTTTTCTATTTTAACTTTGTATGTTTGTTTTAAATCAATTTTCTGTTCCGTAATTATTTTGACCTTATTAGTAATATCGCCACTGTTTATATCATAAGGAGTAATATTCTTAATTTTAATGCCTTCAATTTCAATTTTCTTTTCCTTAATATGAAACGGGACATTAGTCGTTACAGTAATTTCATGGAAACTATCAATAGTTGCTTTTTGAATTGAGAGATCCGATGAAGGCTTAGAGTTATATACTTTTTCATCACCCGAAAGGATCCATACTTCAGCACGACCGTCCTTTATATTTTCAATCCAACGATCCCCACCATCTTTTTCCCATTCATTTGTTCGAACTATAAATCCTACACGATTATAGTCACCGTCTATTTTTATCTTAGCGTATTTTCCAAATTCATCTTCACCAGTAAATTCATAAGATGTACCATTTGCATTTTCTCCCCATAACCAAAGATTCCAGTCTTTTGTATTTCCAAGCTTTTCTTTGTAATGAATGATAATTTCAGTTGTTTTCGAATTTGAAACTGCCTTCACACTCTGAAAGGAGAAAACAGATGATAACATAACGATTAAAGTAAGTAATAAAACTGTTTTGTTAATTAATCTTTTTATAATTTGCATCACATACACCCTTTCTTCAAATATTACTAACGATTTATTATGCTTACACTGAATAACACTGCTTAAATTAATCTAGAAATCTCTTTTACTTCACCTCCATATCGGCTATTTTCACGTATGTATTTCAATGACCTTTTAATACGAAAACGTTTGCATTAGTACTTAAAAAAATAGATTTGTTTATGCCTTCATATATTTGTAAATACTAAAAGATCAGGGAAAACATTTTAAAGCAATCGTTTGTTATCGCTTTCATTTTATAGACTTTCTATCAAGAGGTCAATATATTATTAATTTTCTGTTTTTATATATTTTAAACCTTATTTATTTGTCACAACTTCTTACAGGTAAAGTGCCTCATTATTGCTTAGTCAGTTTATTTTCAATAATACATTGCTACGTAAAAAACAGCTAATATCCTTAAAATGACATTAGCTGTTTTTCATAATGTATTAATATATGAATGATAACTATATTTCTAAATTACTTAATTTTTGCTGCATCAAATGCTTTTTGAACTGCTTGAACTTCAGCTGTATTCGCACCATATTTATTAGTTGCCACTCGAATACATGCTGATCTCAATTCTTTGAAATTAGAAGTCATGTTTAACTCATCTGTATTTGCATAATAGAAAATATCAAACATTTTATCTTCACCAATTCCTTTAACTGTTACTCCGTTATGAGTTCCGCCTTTTGCAATCAGATACGCAACTTTATTAATAATACTTGAATTAAAATGAACACCGCCTTGATCCCATCCATTAAAATCGTTAAATTCACTGTAATCATCTGGATAAGGCACTCCAAGTGAAGATGGCACAGAAGCTGGGTTTTCCATATCACGGAAAACAGATCCCGTTTGTTCTCCCATTGTCCAGTTAAAGTTTCCATTATTTACGTATTTCTCAATAGATGTTCCCATAATATCAGATAGCGCCTCATTAATCGCACCGGATTCCCCGTAATATTCAAGATTAGATTCGCTAGAAGTAACAGCATGTGTAAATTCATGTCCAGCTACGTCATATGCTTTAACAATAGGATCGCCATATACAAGCATACTTCCATTATTAGCACTTAATGCATTCTGCCAATTTTTCGGATCATTCGTCTCTTCAGAATCCCAAGCGTGTACAACTGAAACTACCTTTTGTCCCTTATTATCAAAGCTATTACGCTTGTATTTATCTTTATAAAAATCAAATACTTTTGTTGCTAAGTAATGAGCACTTACTGCTTTTGGATCGTTAAATGTTGCCGAAGTACTTGTCGCTAATGTACCAGGATAATAGCTTTCTTCTTTAGTAATATCTCTGTAATTCACATCATATGTTTCAATGCCTTGCCCTCTTGTATAATCAGCAAGAGCATATTTGCCATTACTTTGTTTAGAGATACCAAATGAACGATTAATACCTAAATCATCTTTTCCTGTTCCGGTTAATGATGTAAGACTGCTTTGTTTACTTTTCTTTAAAGCTCCAACTAGTTTTTCACTTGCTTTTAAGTTAGATTCTTTTACCATATTTTTTAACATATCACCATTTTGTGCATTTACTAAATAAGTACCAGAAACATAGTTTGGTGTTGCAGCTTCGAAGGTAACTTGGTATGCATTGCTAGCTTGTCCATTATTTTCATCAACAAAAATAACCTCTTTAACTTCTGGCTCAGAAATAAACTTGATATCGTTCCCGTATTTCGTATAAATATATTGTTTTGCTTCATCTTTTGATAGATTAATAGGTTTTTTCAATTCTTCTTGTTTTAAATTTTGCGCGCTATCGCCTGAAACACTTTTAATAACACCCTTATTATCTACGTGTGCAGTTAATTGATGTCCATATACTTCTTTTCCTTCGTATGTTTGCTGCATACGCACAAGTGTAGTTCCATCATACGAACCACGTTTTTGAAGGACTTTATAATCTACTCCTGCTTCTCCATTGACTTGTTTTTGGGACAGAGCTTGTTCTGTTTTCTCCTTAAGTGCATCCTTTACTACATTTTCTGGTGCCTTTTGTGACGGCTGTGTAAGTTCACCCGAACGGAACGATTCCTCCTGAATTTGAACTTGTAGTTGATCTGTTTCCTCTGCATGACCTACCCCATATGGTGCCACAGCTGTTAAAGCTAATCCTGTTGTTAATGCTACCTTAGTTAATGTCTTTTTGTTTTTCATTATTTCACCTCGTATAATTTTTGAAATAGAAAGCTTGTACAAAGTATACTGTCTATTAATGTCTAAAAAAAGAGAAAATACACAATTTATGTAACATTATGCAAAATTACATAAATTGTGGTCAATATTATAAATAATGAACGGAACACATATGTACATTAATTTGAATAAAAGAGAGTCCTTATAGGTGCTCACCCAATTGGTTAGTTATTAATTATCTATATTCATTGTAATAAAAGTATACTTACCTCTAAATAACAACATAAAAACCCACTCTTTACTATTGTAAGAGTGGGTTTAATGTTATTAAAATAACAATTACTATAAGAAATTTTATAATTTATATTTTTTTAGTAATCCTACTAAGTTTTTTGTAAAATTTACCTTTTGTCTTTACATGATTAAACTGATTTGGATTAATATTTGCTTTTTGTGAGAGTAATATAATCTCTTCTTTTGAAATTGAGTCTTTCGTATTTATAGATGCTATATTTGTGTATTTTCCGTCTTCTGTTTTTGGAATTTCTAAAATCCCTTTATTCACAAGATCAACTACCGCCTTATGCTCTGAAGAATGTAAATCTACACCAGTAATTTTCCAATTATGCATAACTTTTGGTGTGTATACACCGTTCTTTACCTCTTTTAAATATGTAATAGCAAGGTTACGAATGGTTCCGCCTGTTTCTCCAAATGCATTCTCTTGTTTAGATGACCAAATTTGTTCAAACTTACGCCCCTCTAAAGCTCCACCTTTTGCCTGAAGAGCCTCCATTCTATATGCATTCATTCCCAACGTCATAACATCGCTCATTTTGATTGGTTTGTTTGTACGAATAGAGCGTAAATTTGTAATTCTGCTTCCATATGGTTTTGTTAAGTCAATTTCGTATTTTACGCCTCCAAAGAAATCGTTCGTACTGTATTTAGATGCACGGCGGGTTTTATCAAAGCTAACGGTTACATCTCCGGCACGAGATGAGTTAAAATATCCTGCTGCCCATTCCATATAGTCTTTTAAATCTTTTCCAGAAATCTTATATACTGTAATTTCTCCCAAGGCATATTGGTAATTGTACGCAATATCTTTTTTCTTAATAGGGCCTGTATCTAAACGGGCATAATCATTATCAATTTGATGGGCTACTACATCTGCTTTACTGTAGTAGAGCATAACTTCATGAAAGAAATCTGATAAAGGTGTTTCTTGAATCTGAACACTTGGAATACCCTTTATTTCATTTTCAGGAACAAGATTTCTACCCTTTAATTGAGCGACTACAACATTTGCATCTCCTCTCGCATATTCGTGAAAAGGTGTTAATGTTTCTTCAAGTGTAGGATCGGATAATATCGTTGTCCCATCAGCATTTTTTACAGGTATAGCGGTAGCAGTTTTATTTTTTAAAGCCAACTTCCCATCTTGCTTTGTAAAAGTAAGGTCAATACGTGAAATATGTGTTCCATATTTATCTGGTTCTGTAATAATTACGCCATTTACAACTTCTTTTTTTACAAGTTTATGCATATGAGCCGCAAAAATAGCACTTAGTTCCGGACAAGCATTTGCAATATCTTGAACACCAGTACCAGGGATACCATTCTCATTTTCTAGTCCCATATGCATAACTCCTACCATTACATCTACTTTACCTTCTAATTCCTTAATTGCCTTTTTCGTCTCTTCTACCGGATTTTTCACCACTAAACCATTTAAGTGATCTGTCCCTTTTTCAAAATCACTAATCATTGGTGTATTCATACCAATAATCCCAACTTTAATTCCACCTTTTTCTACAATTGTATATGCAGGAAGAAAGCGCTCTCCATTTTCCTTATAAATATTTCCTGCTAACGTTTTTCCCTTATATTGCTCACTAACTTTTTTCAATGTATCTAATCCAAAGTTGAATTCATGATTTCCAAATGCCCAGGCATCATATCCCATTGTATTCATCGCTATCATCATTGGCGATTGTGGCTTATCGTTGAATAATTCTACTGAGTTTCCTTGAATTGTATCCCCGGCATCTACTAATATGGTATTTGGATTTTCTTGACGGACCTTCTTTATAACCGTATAAAGCTGCGTCAAACTTCCACTCATATTTGCTCCATCAAGCGCATAATCCCAAGGCATAAATCTACCATGAATATCTGCAGTACCTAACAATGTAATATTAACTTCAGATTCCTCAGCCTTAGAGATAGATGGTTTGACTATTACTGCCGTTCCAAGCAGTAATAAAATTAAAAAGTAACATACATAGTTCTTCCATTTCATTTTTTGCATAATAATAATATTTCTCCCCTTTTTGTACTTTCATAAAGTTGCTTGAACTTTAAAAATGTAACTTATTATTCAGGAAACTTCAACTACAAAAGATAATTTTGAAGGTGGTTCTGTTGCAAAAATAAAGAGAATAAATTGCATACATCCCCTAACAGAATTGTATTTTATCGTTTTCTGACAGAATACTCCTTCCTTAAGCGTGTGAAGTGTACTTTCAAAAAAATAACCCCGCTCTTCATTTAAGACGGGGTTACACTTATACAGAAAATCGGATAGTTTCATATTTTCTTAAGCTTATTGGTCACTTTTAACTAATTTCATTC
This sequence comes from Bacillus cereus group sp. MYBKT14-1, assembly GCF_051915185.1. Classification (NCBI taxonomy): domain Bacteria; kingdom Bacillati; phylum Bacillota; class Bacilli; order Caryophanales; family Bacillaceae; genus Bacillus; species Bacillus cereus group sp. MYBKT14-1. The sequence goes on from NZ_JBQAEF010000005.1 coordinate 146,786, forward strand.
TATTTTTGTTTTCTTCTGAATCAATATGAATCAACCGTTTCCCCTGTTTATAATACGTATCAATAAATAGGGAATAATTTTTACTTTTCAATTTCACAAAGCAATTTTATCTCTTTTATTTGTGAAATATGACGCTGTTCATGTAAATAGATCAATTCTATCCACTGATCAAGGGATAATTCTCCAAGAGCTGGATGCATCACTGATTTTTTCGCTAATATAGACTCATCTTCTATTGTACTCAGGAAACGCATCAATTCTTTTCTTGATTCGTTTAGCATATTGAGCATTTGCTCCACTTCAAATGGTTCTATACTTGGTTCAATCATTTCTGGAGCTATAAACTTTTTCGTTCTATCTAATAAAATAGTGTGAATTTCTTTACGCTCATTTTGGGTACTATCTAACTTTTTTAACCCTGAGGAAATAACTGTTATCACTCTCTCATCTAATAAAACTAAATGATGACAAACTTGTGCAATACTCCATTTATCCTTATCTGGTTTCCTATTAAATTGAGCATCACTCAACAAAGTAATTTCCTCAAATAATTGATCTCTCGTTTCATAAAACTTGTCATTTACAAATGTATCCATGTGGATTCTCCTTTCATTGCAACCTACATACTTAAATTTCTACGCTAGAGATATTATCTTCAAAAAAAGTTTTTCTTTCACTACTATTCCAATTTTATTTTAAAGCCACAAATGAACTTATTTGTTTTTTTTTATCTTTTTAATTGGCACAAATAAATCAACCTTTAACTTTCCGTCTAGATCTTCAGCAACATTATTTAAGCAAAACTCTAAATTATCTCTATCATAATCTGCATCATACTCACTATTTGGTAGCCACTCTACATACATGTATTGATACGCTTCACTTAATTTATGAGGTTCATCATAGAACTGGTATAGACCATATGTACCTCCATCTAATTTTTTAAATTGCACATCATGATACTTTTCTTTATCGAAGTTTTCAGGAATCGTAACACATGCATCATGCCGGCACTTATGACTTGCAACAAGTTCAGGATTATCCAATGATATTCCGATAAAGGATTGCTCTGGTGGATACAGTTTATTTTCAATTGACCAATTCAGTAACTTTCCCCAGTGATCTTGCGGTTCAAAGTAGCTACCAGTTCGTCTTATATACGCTACTTCTAATGGTGGTAATTTTTTTATAACAACTTTCATTTATATCTTCTCCCCTATAAATATGTACACTGTTTAATTAGCTTTCTTTAACATTTATTCCTTCTTAAATAAAAAGAATTCTCTAATCATATAAAGTGAAACTTTAATCAGCGGGAGATGAATTTGAATTGAAATATAATTGATTACTATTACTACTAAAGTAGTATGTACTTTCATACTTTTATTTGATTTTACATTCTTTTTAAATCGATATATTAATTGTAAGAAAATAAAAAGGTGGAGGATTTTAATTGATTAAAGGAATATACGAAGCGCATTTACCAGTGAGTAATTTACAACAATCTATCGAATTTTATGAAAAACTAGGGTTGAAGTTAGCCTGGAGCGATGAATCAACAGCATTCTTTTGGATTGAGGAAGGGAAAAGTTGGCTAGGATTATGGGCGGGCTCTGAATACGAAACAAAATATCATCCTTCTTTACGTCATATTGCATTTAGAGTTTCCTATGAGGATTTAAAAGAATCATTACATTGGTTACACTCACTTCAAATTAAAGCTGTTCCGTTTGGGAGTAATGAATCTATTGAACCCTTTGTCCGTCCACATCAAGGTAATGCATCTGTTTATTTTATTGATCCAGATGGTAATAGCTTAGAACTTATTTGTCATATTGTTGTACCTAACGCACTAAAACATATAACTGATAAATTATCCTTTAAAGATTGGGAGACGCTATTAGCTGACACATTTGAATGAATATTAGTTATAAATCATAATGGCTCGCTTTTATTTTTATAACATGTATAACAATCTTGAATAATAATGTCCTATCAATTTATCATTAAATAAATGTAAAAAATGACCCTATTTATTCATTTTTAATGCGTATGTATGTACATTTGTTAATTTATTCGATATATTATGGGTATTGAATGATTACGTAAAGTGTATAGGTCGCTTATATAACACCTTATATTTTTATATCCGTGAAAACTACAAAGTGTATGAAAATCCATTTGTCAAATGAATTTAGTGCGGAAGGAGGTTTGTGGTTACTTCATAGGGTATAATAATCAGTTTTTTACTGATAAAAATATAGGAGGCGACATAATGTTTCGTACGATTTCAAATTTCATGAGAGTAGCTGAGATAAGAAGGAAAATCCTTTTTACACTAGCGATGTTAATCGTTTTTCGAATTGGCACGTTTATTCCAGTTCCTCATACTAACGCAGAGGTATTAAAAGTACAAGATCAAGCTAACGTTCTAGGTATGTTAAACGTATTTGGTGGAGGAGCATTGCAACACTTCTCAATCTTTGCTGTAGGTATTACACCATATATTACAGCTTCCATCATAGTACAGTTACTACAAATGGATGTTATACCTAAATTTTCGGAATGGGCAAAGCAAGGAGAAATGGGCCGTAAGAAATCAGCTCAATTCACTCGATACTTTACAATCATTCTCGCATTCATACAGGCCATCGGAATGTCTTATGGCTTTAATAATATAGCAGGTGGACAATTAATAACAGATCAAAGCTGGACTACATACTTATTTATTGCGACAGTTTTAACTGCAGGTACTGCATTTTTACTTTGGTTAGGCGAACAAATTACCGCTAACGGAGTTGGTAATGGTATTTCGATGATTATCTTCGCAGGTCTCGTTGCCGCGATTCCAAATGTTGCAAATCAAATTTATTTACAACAATTCCAAAATGCTGGCGATCAGCTATTTATGCACATAATAAAAATTGTTTTAATTGGACTCGTAATTTTAGCGATAGTTGTTGGTGTTATTTACATTCAACAAGCTGTACGTAAAATACCGATCCAATATGCAAAAGCTGTTTCAGGAAACAATCAATATCAAGGAGCAAAAAACACTCATTTACCGCTTAAAGTAAATAGTGCTGGTGTTATACCAGTTATCTTTGCTTCTGCATTTTTAATGACGCCGCGTACAATTGCGCAGCTCTTCCCTGATTCAAGCGTATCAAAATGGTTAGTTGCAAATCTTGATTTCGCACATCCAATTGGAATGACACTTTATGTCGGTCTTATCGTTGCTTTCACATACTTCTACGCATTTATTCAAGTAAATCCTGAACAAATGGCTGAGAATTTGAAAAAGCAAAATGGATATGTTCCTGGTATTCGTCCTGGTAAAGCAACTGAACAATATGTAACTAAAATTCTATACCGTTTAACATTTATCGGTGCAATTTTCTTAGGTGCTATTTCTATATTACCACTCGTATTCACGAAAATTGCTACGTTACCACCTTCTGCTCAAATTGGTGGTACAAGCTTACTTATCATTGTCGGTGTAGCACTAGAAACTATGAAGACGTTAGAAAGCCAGCTTGTAAAACGTCATTATAAAGGCTTTATTAAAAAAGTGAATTAATTATCAAAAACACAGTTGGTTATTTTTCCAACTGTGTTTTTGATTTTATCAGTCCTGTAATATACAGGGCTGTTGCTTTATTAAACTACATCTCCTTCTCTAATAACCGCCCTTTTTTGAAATAAGTCCGTAGTGTTGAACGATTGGCCAAAAATACACCAATCAATATAAGACAAGCCCCCATTCCCATTGTAGGATTTAAAGGCTCTCCTAAAATGATATATCCCACAATTATTGCAATTAATGGTGATACATATAACCACGTCGATGGAAATACTGGATTTGTTTTTGATAAGAGCCAGTAATATAATCCGTGTCCACCAATCGATCCGATAAATATGAGATATAAAATAGGCCATTGCACACTCCATGAAGTTAATACGGTTACATTTGGTTGTTCTACAATAATAGATGCGATGAGTAGTAAAATCCCTCCATAAAACATTTGAATACCGTTAATAAGAAATGGTGATACAGTTGATAAATCTGACAGTATTTCTTTCGAACGAATAGAGCCTATTCCGTAAAATAGCTCCCCTATAACTAAAACAATACAAGCAATACTCCATATGAAACTTACTTGTTGATGCATTCCTGGTAAAGAAACAAATATAACACCTATTAGTGCAATAACTAAAGCAACGAGTTGTTCCTTTTGTAATTTCTCCCTATTCCTCTTTGCTTGTATTAATAAAATCATCATTGGTCCCGTAGCAGAAAGAACAGCAGCTAATCCCGAAGAAATATATTGTTCTGACCAATATAAACTTGCGAATGTCATAAATGTTAAACAAAATCCAGCATACATAATACGTTTTGAAAATATATGTGGCATAATTTCTTTTCGCTTTAATTTAAAAATAATCATAAGGATTATACCCGCTAAAAAGAAACGAATTCCTGCTGAAAACAACGGTGGCGCTCCTGCTTCAATTCCAATTTTAATCGTTAAAAATGTTGTCCCGAAAATAATACATACTAAAATGTAATTAAAAATGACCATTTTACTTCCTCCTTTTTACTCTTAAAATGAGTATAGAGGCTATGGTGTATAACAGTGTATCGGTACATATAACAGTTACTTCAAGTTGTAGTTGATTCCCTATATATTTTTCGCTTTAATTAAATTAAAAAGAAAAATAGGTGAACCTATGAAGATTGTATTGCGTAAAGAATCAAACATACCGTATTACAAGCAAATATATATGCAAATTGTTGAAAGAGTACAAAGTGGTATGCTTTCACATGGTGAATCCCTTCCTTCTTTACGTTGTATGGCCACAGATTTACAAATCAATGTATTAACTGTTCGTAAAGCTTATAAACAGTTAGAAACGAAAGGGTATATACGCATCGAACAAGGAAAAGGTGCTTACATATATAAACGGGTAAAGAAAGATTTCAAACCGATACCGTATAAATGGCAACAATCAAGATCTATTAATGTTATGCGTTCTCAATATGCAATGAATAAACACCGTAAATATTATGATTTTTCACAAGCAATTCTGTATCCCCGTCTGTTACCGAATCCATTTTTGGCAGACGAAATGCATAAATTGCTGGATAAAAATCCGATGTTGTTAGCAACTTATGGGCCAGTTCAAGGCGATTATGAATTGCGAGTTGAAATAGCAAATTACTTAAATAAACACCAGAAATTAGTGACGGATCCATCTCAATTATTAATTACAAGCGGAGCACAACAAGGAATTGATTTAATTGCTCAAACATTATTAAAACCTGGAGATACTGTATTAGTAGAAAGTCCGTGTTACAGTGCCGCGCTTGATGTTTTCATCAATAAAGGTGTTCAAATCATTCCTGTTTCTCTTGATAATCATGGAGTTCGCTCCGACTTAATTGATGATATTTGTCAAAGTAAAAATCCCGTTTTATTGTATACGAATCCGACCTTCCAAAACCCGACAGGTACAGTAATGAGTAAAGAACGAAGAATGGAACTTATAGAACTAGCGGGGCTATATCAATTTTTTATCATTGAAGATGATTCTTTCGGAGAAATATATTTTGAAGATGCTATAATCCCGCCCCCAATCAAAAGTTTTGATAAGGATGGCCACGTAATATATATAAAAGGATTTAGTAAAACGTTAGCACCAGGACTGCGTATCGCGGCGCTTATTGCCGATGGTCCTATTTTTGAATGGCTATATGCAGTAAAAGGTTCAATGGATATCGGTAGTCCTTTATTAACACAAAAGGCACTTCTACCGTTTTTACGTGCAGAACGTATGAAAAAACATTTAGAAAAATTACGTACAGCTTTACAAATGAGACGTGATTTAACAATTGATATATTATCGCCATTAAAAGAACTACACTTTGAAATACCAAATGGAGGTTTTAATTTATGGATGACACTACCTGATTCGATAGATCCCTTTACCTTATTACAAAAAGCAAATGAAGTAGATGTCTCTTTTTTACCAGGAACAGCTTGTCTATTAAACTACGAAACAAATGATAACCAATTAAGAATTAGCTATTCAATGTTAAACGAGAAAGATATGGAAATTGGATTAGAGAAATTACATGATACAATACGAAAAAGTATTTGTTAGAAGTAATATCACATTAGCCAACAATAAATAATACCCGCAAATGAAAATGTATAGTATGGGATATTATCTATTGTTGAGCTTTTTCGTTATTCTTAACAATCGGTTTTAAAACTTGTCTTTCTTTTAATTCTTCAACACTGCCATATCGATCAATAACGATTGCTTTCATTTCCTCTCCTCCTTGCTGTTTATTTTAATAACATACAATTATTTCTCAAAATTTTTTGTTTTGAATTACCATATACTTATTTTTGGGGGTAATTATGCAAAAAGCATTATAAAGTGAAACTTTAATCATTCCTCACCAATCGGGCTCTTACTGCCCGGCAAATAGCGGGATGAATTTCAAAAAGAATCTTACACACATCTTAGAATTATTCAAAACTGTATTATTAATTAAATTCAAAAGAAATGGGGCTAACTTTATGAGTGAAAAGATATTTAAAATAAACGGTATTGATATATGTACAGAAAGCTTCGGTAACTCTAATGATCCCGCTATTTTATTAATTATGGGAGCTACTTGTTCAATGATATATTGGGATGAAGAATTTTGTGAACAGTTGGCGAACACAGGAAAATTTGTTATTCGCTTTGATAATCGCGATGTTGGACGCTCTGTTACATATGAACCTGGCACTTCAAATTATTCAGTAACAGATATGGCTGAAGATGCAATCGGAGTATTAGACGCTTATCATATTGATAAAGCCCATCTTTTTGGTATGTCATTAGGTGGTATGATTGCTCAAATTGCCGCTGTAAAACATCCCGAAAGAATTTTGACGCTAACTTTACTAGCGACTAGTGTAATAGGATCTGATAATAATACTCGCGATTTACCCCCAATGGATGAAAGGATTTTAACACATCATGTAAAGAGCGCAAGTATAGATTGGACAAATAAAAATGATGTGGCAGAATATTTAGTTTCAGGATCTCGACTATTATGTGGATCAGAACGAATATTTGATGAAAATAGAGTTTATACACAAGTAAAACAAGAAATAGAACGCGCAAACAATTTATTAAGTATGTTTAATCACGCTTTACTTCAAGGTGATGATGCATATGAAGGTGTACTTCACTCCATACAAGCACCAACATTGGTTATTCACGGAACAGACGATACAGCACTCCCATTTGAACATGGCCTCGCACTAATTGATGAAATTCCAAACTCAGTACTATTAACTCTTAAAGGGGCAGGCCATGAAAACCATCCAGATGACTGGGAAAGCATAATTAACGCTGTTTCTAAACATACATCTAAAATTTAGATAAATAACTAATGGAAGGGGGCACAAATTGTGCCCCCTTCTAGTTACAAACAAAAACCCATCACTGTATTCGTATGTATAGTGATGGGGACTTTTTATATTTTTCTATGTTTAAAAAAATGGACAATCTAATTGATCAACAGATTCCCATAATTTTTTTTTTGCATTTTCGGTGGATGTATTTGTGTCTAGTGTCATGTTTTTAAAAGGGTTTACTTCGACTTTTAATAAGGATGAAGGCTCCACATATAATGAGAAAACATGGCTGCTTGGTAAAGCTTTTGAAACGTCAATATCTCCAACTTGTTTAAATAGTTGCTGCGCAGCAAAAAAGAAGAAATTAGTTGGATTTGATTGTTTATTCAGCCACGCAAGCATTTCAGGTGATACCGATTTATGAATATTGATTTTTACTCGATCACCACGTTTATATCGCCTAGATCGCATACTTCCACCAACTAACTTATCGTTAAGTTTGTAAATCCTAACTCTTTTTGCTTATGCTCTCTATATTTTGGCGAACAAGTATAAACTAATAATCCTCGTGCATTTGTAAATAACGGATTATCTACAAAGATTACATTTTTGAGTCGTCCTTTTTGCTTTAAAATCATTTTTAAACTATTTTTAATAATTACTGCACCCCCGCCATAAATAAACACGTATGGATCGTCTTTCATATCATCAATTTTATTTATAATATCTGTTGCAACACGTGCTGCTAAACCTAATAGCGCTGGCTGTGATTCCTCAACTAATAAGGTATTTCTCGGATGCTTATCATTTAAATAAATTTGATTGAATTCTGTAATACTATCAATCGTTTTAGTTGGATACTTCCGGTTCCATCTCGTAATGATTTGTAGTAACGTCTCTTTTACACCATAAGATAAACCTTTACTTAGTTGCGGACGGAAATTCACCCCTAATGAAACGACTTCTTCTGTCGTCCCTGCACCAATATCAAAAGAGAGTAGAGTTTTATCTACAAAATCAATTTCAGAAACTTGATTTTGCTCACATTCTATTTTATGTTTCACAACATTTCCTTCTTCATCGTATACAATGCCCCACGTACCAGAAGCGCCCTCAGGCAGGCATTTACAATACTCAATTGAAACATTAATTGTCACATCGCGTCCGTTCGGATAATGGAAAATAACCTTATGATTTCCCATATAACGTTTTGCATTTTCAGCAGCTATTTCTTGTGTAATAAGCTGCATAGGAAGAGCGACAGATAAATCATAACGAATATTAATATGGCTAGAAGTTGGACTTTGACGCATAGCGCTTACCGCCAAACCTGATAGTATTGTAATAACCATTAACTCATCCGTTGACTTATTCGATTTCTTCTCTACCTCAGTACCTTTTAATTGATCTTGAATAACTTTTTCTCCAACGATGTATCGTACATTATTTAGCATTAACGATGGCGAACTTATAGTCACATCAATGTGGTTTTCTAATTCAGATAATGAAACATCTACCTCATCTAAGAGTCCTGTAGGCTCACCTATATATAAAGAATAAATACTCGGAATAAAAATAGGGTCTTGCCCTTTCACCATTAACTTCAAACCGTTGTTTCCTGCATCTGCACCAGCTTTTAAAAGTATAGACATAACTACCCCCTAAATTAATCTGACATCCCTTCCAAATATATGCGAGCCCATTCTTTTACATTCAAATGTATTGTAATTTTTTATTTATCATAAAAACAAAATATTGCATACTTACATATTGTGTGTAAAAAGTATTTGACATGACACTTTTCCAATTTTATACTTATATTTGTAAAGAGTTTTTTACAATCGAGGGGGCAATTATTTATTGAATACTAAAAAAACTATTTTTATAATCATTGTTTTAGCATTAATTGCAATACTAGTACATGGCACATATAAATACATAACTGAAGGTTCTATTTTAGGTGGTACGATTTTTGCTATTTCGTTAATACTTAGTAATTTAATTAATCACATTACTTGGGGAGATCCCCACGGTGTGTCAGAAGAAAGTCAAGATGAGATGGGACAACAAATTACATATAAAAGCTTTAAAATTGCGTATTTTGTGCTTGTAGTTGTAATGTTCCTTTTATTAATCTTCTCCGAAGGATTTTCTATGGGGGCTAATTTAGATGGAGTAAAAAACCTCCCCCTGTTCATCGCAATTTGCTCTTCATTCTTTATTTATCCTATTGTCGAACTCATAGTTGCAAAACAATATAAGTAAAAAGATGAGGTTTTCTACATGTAGAAAACCTCATCTTTTTATATTTACATACTCTCTACAATTGCTTTTAATTTATTCACAGTCCGCCAATTCCTAACTGTAGCTGGTGTATGTAACTTCTGAAACTGGTTCATTAATTTAGAATTTCGAATGCTATTTTTGAAAAATAAATAAACGACCTTCTCATCTATATAGCAATCTTCAAGTTCACTTTTAAATGTAAGCAATTGACTACTCTCTTCTTCAGAAAGTACATTAGCTAAAAAAGCAATATGAACACTTTCTCCTTCTAACAATGAATGAACTTCATATGGACATTGTTTAATAATATTTATAAATTCATCATGTGTTCTTAGCATGACTGGAACATCGAAATCAAATTCTTTTTTTATTTCAGATTGTATTTGGTCCTTTAGAAAGTTTATACCTTCCTCAGATTCGAACACAATATTACCACTTTGTATATATGTTTTCACTTGTTTTAACCCTATTGATTCAAACACTCGTTTTAAATCAGCCATTTTGATTACTTTATGGCCACCGACATTGATTCCTCTTAGTAATGCAATATAAAATGTCGTATTATCCCCCCCACAGTAAAATGAACTTATCAATTGAATCGGTTTTCCCACTCATATTTCTCGGATATTTGTTTTAATTCTTCTAACATATCATGAATAGATAATACCTCAAATAAAATAATAGATTCACTTGAAAAATGGTGATGATAATGATTTGGTTTATAATCTTTTAAATCATTTTTATAACTCCAAAATTGCTTGTCTAATTCAGCAATAAGTTTGAAATGTTCCTCATCAATTTCATTACAACGGTTTCTCAATATAGCAATTATAGAATGAATTGTTCGTTGTAATATTTCTCTTTCACTTTGTGACCAGTCACAAGTCTCAATTGATACCCGAGCTAAATTATCTATATGGTAAATGATTTGCTGTAATATATGAAGTTGCTTATGCATCGTTAAAAAGCTTCTCATTTCCTTCTTTGTATGTTGATGATATTTCCAATCTTTCTGCTCATATTGAACAAATTGTATCGCCTTATGCAATAATAAAGTCAATTTAGATAAATCCTGAGCAGTCTCCTTTTTCACACCTTTTCCTGCAACTAATGCAGTAATCCATTCTTCCATAATATTTGCTGTTTTAGCAAATAGATCCTCTGTACATCCAAAAATCATTTTCGTGTAGTGGGGTGGAAAAATGAAAAAATTCACTAAAGTAGATACTATAATACCAGTAGATGTAGTAGCTAAACGAATTAAAAATGCAGTAAAATAATGATTTGCCGTAATTGGAATCATTGCTACGGCAGTTAAAGTTGCAACTAAAGTTCCCGCATGTAACCTTAGTTTTTGACATGTAACGATCGTAAACATTGCAGCTAATGCATAAGAAATTGCTTGGTGGCCTAGGAAAAATGTGAAAGTCATGGCATATGCCGATCCAATTGTTGAGGCCGGAAAGCGAATAAGTCCTTTTTTTATTGAGTCTGTTGCAGTTGGTTCAATTGTAACAATTGCTGTTATTACAGCAAAAATAGTTGGGATGTTAAAAAAATCACAAATTAACACTGTAAGAAAAACTGCAATCCCAGTTTTAATCACTCTTCCTCCAACGATATTCCATTTTCTATCTTGATTCATTTTTTATATCCTTCATTCCTGTTTCATTTTATATACATATATTATATATTGTTAAAATAAAAAAACCTACTACTTGAATATTCAAGAGTAAGTTTTCTATCTCATTATTTCATTATAGGTAAATGCATTATTATTTGTTGGCCAATTGGTCCCATTCTTCTAAAACCTTTATCTTGGAAACCAACTTTTGCATATAAATTTTGTGCAGGAATATTTCTTTCATTCACAGCAAGTACAACTTCATTTTTTATTGGAAAATAACGTTTTACAAACTCTTCTAATAATAACAATGACTTTTTAGCGAATCCTTTTCTTTGTCTATTGTGATTAATAGAAAATGACGTTAAAAGTAAAGCATCCTCATTATCTGTGAACTCCTTTACTCTATCTCCCGTTTCCAATGCGAAAAGACCCACCGGTACCCCATTGTGATCTAAAATAACAATCACATTTTTTGTATAATCACTTTTTGCTTTCTCCAGTAATGCGCTTGGATCTGATGTAAACTGAACTTGTTCACTTGGTAAAGTAAATGTTTGTATAACTTCTTTATATTTCTCCTTATACGGAGCTAATTGAATTTCCCCTGTGTGTATGTTCATGCTAACCTCTCCCATTTTTCAGCTTATTAACTTATACCTTGCTGTGCTTTTGAATGCACTCTTCCATCTAAAAAGGTAATTTCAACAAATGAATTTGGATCGTTCCCTTTCCAAGCAAAAATTTGTTTAATTTGTGTAGAATGCTCTACCCCTTCTTCTATAAGTAAATCTCCTTCAAAACCAATTAAATCTTTCACTTCTGTATAAGTCATTCCTTCATTTATACTCGAGAAATGATTTATATTGATAGACTCTTTCTGTTGCCTTTCCATCACAGTAGAAGAAGTTGCTGTTTGGTTTTTCACTTCTTTTCTCTGTTCACACGCTGTCATACTGAAACCTAAGCATAAACTAAACAATATACATGCGCTTTTTTTCATCATAACAGTTGTCCCTCCCATGATAATTAAACCATATATTCCCTTAAAAATAAACTGAATATTTAATATTATATTTAAAAACCTCGTACAATTAAGTACGAGGCTAATTTCATTTATTCAAATGATTATTTGATTGATCATCCTGTTCTTTTCTTAACTCTTGTTCTTCATCTTTTGGTAATTGTTTATCATTATCTTTAATTGGATTCGTTTCTCTATTTTCTATCATATCATTTGGAACTTGTGGCATTACTCGGCCCACAATAGCGGCTAATTCATCTAGTATACCTTCACCTGTTTTTCCTTTTTTAATTTGCTTTCCGATTTGTTTGAGGCGTTCATACGTATCAACATCTGCTACAACGACTGCATTAGCACCGTCAGGGTCATTTTTTAAACTTTCTGCAACAGAGTATTTAATTGATTCAACTCGAGTTCGATCAAGTTTTGCTTTTACATCAATACCTACAATAGCATATTTTCCAACAACGACCGCTGTTGCATCATTCACACCTGGCACACTTGCTGCTAAAGATGCTAAATGATCTGCTGCTTTTTCATTTGGCTTATTTGATTTATTCGTATAATTAACATTTTTCATTGAAACATTTTTTTGTTCCGGCTTTTCGTTTGGATTGTCTTTTTTTCCAATACTGCATCCAGTTATAACGAAGCAAAGCATCAATATATATATTAGAGTTTTCATTATTTTCACCACTTCACTATTAAGGTTTAATCATAAATTTTTTCAACAGCTTGCATTTTCTTTACCTTTTCCTCGGCCCCGCTATTAGCATTAATGAATATTTGGTACGTATCTTTTCCTAAAGTGCCTACAAATTCATAGCAAAGCACTTCATTATGCAAATCATTGACTACTAAAGCTTTACGTTCTTCCATGACTTTTACATCCGGATTGATTTTCTTTCTTGCTTCTGCTGCAGTTAGCTTTGCCGATGGAACTGTTCGCTTTTGATGTGACGCTAAATATTCTTTTGCGGAGAACCCAACGATAGAACCATCATCTAAAGCAATTTTCATTTGGATTGATTCTGGATAAATTCGTACTCCATTTTCATTTACTACATACGTAAATACACCAACATTATCATATTGAGAGCTATCATAAAGCTCCATATTATTAAACTTATGGTCCTTTAAAAATTTCAAACCTTTACTACCTGCATCGTTTAAACTAACTTTCTGTTCTTTAATTTCGCGGTTATTCATAACCCAAATTGGATATCCGCCTTTTCCGGTAATATCCATATAGAACTCATTGTTCGTTGCTTCATCTTTAATTTTCACACTATAGAAGGATTCTTTCGCACCTTTTCCGCTTTTCTCAACATCTACTTTTTCATTTCCTTTTAAATTCAAAAACGATTTGGCAATTTTCGCCGCTTCATCTCTAGAAATTGCATTTCCTTCCGCTTCAAATCCACCTTTTTTATTTTTTTGCGCACTTGTAAAGGTCGGTCCGAAGTTTGTAGAAGAATATGATGTTACGTTTTTCTCTACAGTTTTCAATCCATCAATAATTGTGTTATCTGCTGGATCGCGATTTGATGCAAGTGCCATTTCTACATCCATCCAGCGTAAATTATTTTTCAAAACAAGATGTTGTACTTTTCTTAGTTCATCTTGTATATTTCCTGCATTTGAATATAAAGTTTGTAGCGTTTTATATTCTTGCTCATTTAACGGCTCTTTTTCTAAATCACGAATGGCTGCACGGTAACTGAAATCACCGATATTCGCTAAAAATTCTTCCGTTTTATTAAATGGCATTAATGTTAAAGGTAGTTGTCCTACATCTGAGCGAGCTTCAGATGTTAAACGCCATACATCCGCTAATGCAGGTGATAAAGATGATCGTGAATTCATCGCAAGTGTTGTGCCAATTTTATCGTGTAATAAATCGACTTCGTATGCTAAATCATGGAATGCACGTTGATAGCTATTTTCCGCTCGAATTAAAACCGCATTTTTCTCTTGGTGCTCTTTATAGCCCCAATAGCCTGTTCCTACTACACCGACTGTTAATAATACAATGATAATACCTCGTAACATTGTCCCACCTCCGCTCTATTTACAGAAAATATGTTTACCGATTTTTTTAATTTGTGGACGAGTCCAAATCCATTTACTAGTCGCAGTATCTGGATTGAAATAATATAAAGCATTTCCTGTTGGATCCCATCCGTTAATCGCATCTAAAACTGCTTTTTTTGCTGTTTCATTTGGTGTTAAATATATTTGTCCATCGGCTACCGCTGTAAATGCTCTAGGTTCAAAGATTACACCTGAAACAGTATTTGGGAATGACGCACTTGTAACACGGTTCAAAATAACAGCAGCTACTGCAACTTGTCCTAAATACGGTTCACCACGTGATTCTCCGTATACTGCGTTTGCCATCAGCTGAATATCATTTTGAGAATAACCGTTCGGAACATTTGTCCCTTTATTTTGAGGTGGTTTATTCTCTTGTGCAGTGCCACCACTATTTCCTTTATTCGTTGTCGTTCCTTTATTAGCAGTTGATTTGTCATACTTCGTTGCCTTCACGAGCATTTGCTTCGTTTTAGCTCCAGCTAAACCATCAACGGGTAATCCAAATTTCTCTTGAAAATTCCGAAGTGCCCAATATGTACCCCATCCGAAAACACCATCTACTTTTCCCGTATAAAATCCGTTATATTTTAAACGAGATTGCAGTTCAATGACATCTTCGCCCGATGCTCCTCTTTGAATGACTTGATTAGAAAATGCTTCTACATTCTTTAGTTGTATACTACTGACCATTAAAGACAGTCCTATGAACGCAAGTAAAACCGCTATTTTAAACATAGCTTTTTGGCGCATAATTTTCCCTCCTTAATTATGTAAATGATTTCTTGGTTATGTTTTGTAAAAGCCTCGCTTTTATGTAAAGAAGACAAAAAAATCCAAACTAATATCGTAGAAAGAAAATGTAAACAATATAAAAAAAGGATAAAAGGAGTTCATCATGAAGAATTTGTTAAAGCGTGTCGCACTCGTCCTTCTGTTCCTAACAACATGTTCAAATATATATACAGGCTCATCAATTGTTCATGCGCAGCCGCCGTATGCAAAATGGGGTAAGCTTGCTGTAGAGAAAACGAAAGAAAAGTACCCAAAAGCAGAGATTATTGATTACCTTCATATAGGTAGAAAACCAAAAACCGTTCAAATAACAGTTGAAAAATTCAAATTGTGGCTACGTGAAGACGGAAAAGAATATGGTGTTTTTGTTGATGTGGAATTTGAAACGAAGACGGAGAAATTTATTAAAATGTCGTTTCAGAAGACGAGTAGATAAAATGAAAGAAACCCGGCTATTTAGATTCATAACAGCCGGGTTTCTTTCATTTCTAAAATTCTTTTCTAAAATATCGATTCCCTAAAAATCTTACCAATATACAAATAGTGCCAATTACAACTGCTATCCCTATACTGTATAAAAGTACTCTACCATATCCACCTATTCTCGGATCTAAAAATGGATAAGGATACCAATTCACGATTGGACCACGAATTAAGCTATATACAACGTAAAAAAACGGGAATAAAAGCCAACTTGAAGCTTGTTTCCAAGTGATTTTCTTATTTGGTGGATTTAATATCCAATCTAAAAGCATAGCAATTGGCATGATATAATGTAACACCGTATTTACCCATGGTATTGCCGTTTGAAGTGATTCTTCTAACCCTCTTAATAATAAAAAATAAATGAGTCCAGTCGTAAGTATGTATACCGTTGCTGCACCACGAAGTATACCAAACTGTTCTGATCGACCAAATGTAGCTGTTCCGATACTACTTAAAAGGAGAATACATGCAACTAAAATGTTACTTTCGATCGTAAAGAAACTAAAAAAGTTAACTGGATTGAACGGTTTCACTTGTGCCCGTATTATAAATTGCGTAATGATTGCACTAAATGCTAGAAGGCTTAAACATAGTCTAAATAAAGATAAAATTTTTTCATCTTTCATACATTCCCTCCTTTTCTTATATATAATTAGAATTTCCCTGTACATGCTCAATAAATAAATTTAACGGAACGAGCCCACGTTTTGGCATATGACTACTTATAATAGATACTACTTCTAATTGAGGAATGATAACGATGTATTGTCCGCCGTATCCCATAGCGAAATATATACAATACGGTATGTGAAATCTTTCGTTATGTAATACCCACCAGTGATATCCATATGCGCCGACATGTTCATATGTTTCAAATTGCGCCCTACTTGACTCTTCTAACCATTTCGCTGATACAATTTCTTTTTCATTCCAATATCCATTTTGCAAACATAATTTTCCTAATTTTAATAAATCGGTAGATTTCATTTTCATACCGAAGCCACCTACATATATACCCTGCGGATCTTGTTGCCACTCGTATTCGTTAATTTTTAATGGATCAAATAAATATTTCTTTGCAAACCGCTCTGTTGACATTCCAGTAGCTTTTTGAATAATATAGCTCAGTAAATGAGAAGAACCTGAATTATAATTCATTTTTGTAGCAGGTTCTTCAATTATTGGCTTTTCTAATATGTACTGTACCCAGTTCTCTGATTCTACAAAGTCATTTGGGAATACTACTCCATTCCCAAACTCTTTCCAGTCCTCACCAGTAGTCATTGTTAATAAGTGATATAGCGTTAAATCATGTTTTTCCCCAGGTACATTTTCAATCCACTCTGTAATTGATGTATGTATATCATTTATATAGCCCTTATCAATTGCAATACCAATTAATAAAGATACGATACTTTTTGTAATCGAATTTATTTTATATAAGTTATTTGCACATTCGGGTGTTTTATAATACTCAGTTGTTAATTCCCCTTTTTGATAAACAAGAAATGTATTCACTTTTTTCTTTTCGAATTTATTTTCTAGTTGCTTGAAATCCAAAAACTTTACCTCCATTTAAATAGTTACTCCATTTATTATATCTTGTTCCTTCATTTTAAACATAATTGTGCTCAAATAAAAATAAACCTGTCAGCCATAATGAACTGACAGGTTTATTTTTATAATTTTGTACGAACATTCCAAAGCTCCGGGAAGAATTGTTGATCAAGTACTCGCTTTAAATAAGAAACACCGGAGGATCCACCTGTACCCATTTTATGTCCAATAATTCTTTCTACTGTTTTCATATGACGGAAACGCCATTGTTGTAGCCAGTCTTCAATATCAATCAATTTTTCAGCAAGCTGATATAAATTCCAATATTTTTTCACATCCGCATACACTTCCAACCATGCTGCTTCTACTGTTGCATCTTCTTCATAAGGCTGCGTAATATCACGGTTTAACACATCTTTATGAATAGGGAAGCCTTCTTTTACTAATGCTTGAATCGCGACATCATATAGACTTGGTGCATGTAGCGCTTTATGAAGTCGTGCATGTAATTCTGGATCCTTTTCATAAATTTTTAATGCGTGTGGCGTTTTATAGCCAAGTGCATACTCAATCATACGATATTGATACGATTGAAAACCTGAAGCTTGACCGAGTGAATCACGAAACTCAATATATTCTGATGGTGTTAATGTCGCAAGAATATCCCAAGATTGAATAATTTGAGACTGAATTTTTGATACACGTGCTAACATTTTAAAAGCTGGTTGTAATTTATCTTGTTTAATAGATTCAATCGCCGCATTTAGCTCATGTAAAATGAGCTTCATCCAAAGCTCACTTGCTTGGTGAATAACGATAAATAACATTTCATCATGATGGTCCGATAATCTTTTTTGAGAAGATAGTAAACTATCTAATTGTAAATACTCCCCATACGTCATATTCTCTTTAAAATCCGTATGAATCCCTTTTTCCATAATTACTTTTTCATTTTCTTTCATATTAGCCAAACGCCCCTTTTATATGATTCTACTTATATTGGTCTAATAACGGCTCGAACTGGACTTCCATCTGCATCAGTTAATGCAAGTGGTAATGCAATAAGTTCATAATCACCGTCTGCTACATGATCTAGTACGACATTTTCTAAAATATGAATTCCATGTTTAAATAATTGATGATGCGCTGCTAATTCTTTATCATCTAGCGGATCAACTGATGGTACATCTACTCCGATTAAACGAATACCTTTCTCTGAAAGAAACGACGCTATGTCTGCACGTAAATGAGGGATCACCTCTGGAAATTCTTCAGTTTTTCCATGTGAAGATGTACGTAATAATAATCGTTCTACACCTTCTAAATGAAAGCTTTCTAATTCCTTTTTCCCGATGCTTTCAAGATTAGAAACGTCAATAATCCGTGCTGGGCCAACATAAACTTGAACATCTAAATCCAATACTTTCTTTCCATCATTATCAAAATGAAATGGTGCATCAATATGAGTGCCTGTATGAATACTCATCGTTAACTTTCCGACATTTACTGAGCCACTTTCTTCTTTTGACCATGAAACTTCATACGAGAACGGTGTGTCTCCTGGCCACGTTGCAATATTATTATTTAGCGGTTGTGAAATATCAATCCACTCTGATGTTTTCATATTTATGCCACAACCTCTCGCTTATTTTCAAACTGCTTATACTCTTCATTTTTCATAATTTTCTTTAATATTTGTACAGATTTCCACACTTCTTCGTATGTGTTATATAAAGCGACCGGCGCAAGTCTCACCCCATTTGGCGCTCTAAAATCTGGAATTACTCCATTTGCTTTTAGTGCTTTACATATACGTGCTGCTTCTGCATGCTCTAAATAAATGTGCCCGCCTCGTTTTTCATCCTCTAATGGATTTCCAATTGTAAATTCGAAATCTTTTAATTCATGTCCAATTAAATTCAGCATGTATCTCGTAATATGTAAAGATTTCTCACGTAAACGTTCAATACCAGCATCTTTGAAAATTTCAAGTGAACCAATTAATGGTGCTGTACTTAATACGTGCGGTGTACCAATTTGATAAGCACCTGCATGATCAGCAGCTGTTAATGTATGCTCCATATCAAACTGTTTATCTTTTCTAGAACTAAACCATCCAGACAATCCTGGCAGTCTATTAAAATGTTTACTATTTACATAAAGGCCTGCAACACTACCCGGTCCTGCATTTAAATATTTATAATTGCACCAAACAGCAAAATCGACATCCCAATCTTTGAAATGATGCGGAATAGATCCTATTGAATGGCATAAATCAAATCCAATGTGAATGCCGCGTTTATGAGCTTCCGTTGTTAAACGTTTCATATCAAGAATTTGACCACTTCTATATAAAACAGAAGGTAATAAAATTAAAGCGATATCATCTTCCATCGCATGGATAATATCTTCTTCAGAAAGTGTTCTACCATCTCGGCTTTTCACTCTTACTAAATGCTCCTCTGGATCTAATCCTTTTAAACGAATTTGACTTTGAAGTGCATAAATATCTGATGGGAAAGTTAATTCATCCGCAAGTATTTTTGTACGTATTCCTTTTGGTTCGTAAAACGTCGCAATAACTTGGTGTATATTTGTAGTTGTAGAACCGGTTACAATAGTTTCTTCCGGTAAAGCACCAATAAGAGGGGCTGTAAGTTTACCTAATTTTTCTGAAAGGAAAAACCACGGGTGCTCACCTTCTGTCCAGCCGTCAATGCCATACTCTTTCCACGAATCTAGCAACGTAAGTAATGATTTCTCTGCTCTTTTTGAAAGTAGCCCTAATGAGTTTCCATCTAAATATATAGTACCTTCTTTTTTATAGAATTCAGTTTGAAAATCTTTCAGTTCATCATGTTTATCACATTCAAGCGCATACTCATAAGTTGGTTGAAATGGTTCTTTATACATGGTGTCACCTTCTCTTAATTTTCTTTTTATTCTAACTAATTGAAATATATCACCTTAATTGATACAACGTCAATGATATTATGTCAGTTGACTTTATATATGAACTTCTTTTACAATACAGTTATATTTTCGGATATTTCAGTATAAAGAGGTGATTCTTTGAAAAACTCTACTCTTTCATCAAGAAAACACCGCTCCTTAGAAACGAAGAAGAAACTATTACACTCTGGTTACACTATTTTTATAAATAATGGATTTCAAAAAACGACAATTACACAAATTATTAAACATGCAGAAACTGGTTACGGAACAGCATATGTATACTTCAAAAACAAAGATGATCTCCTAATTAGTTTAATGGAAGATGTTATGAATCAATTTTATAATATTGCTGAGCGCTCTTTTTCTCCACAAACAAAAGAGGAAGCACGTATAATGATCCAAAATCAAGTTAGAGCATTCCTGCAATTAGCAGATGCAGAACGCGCTATTTTGCAAGTTGTAGAGGAAGCGATAGGATTATCAAGAGAAATACGGCAAAAATGGGATGAGATTCGGGAACGTTTTATAACAAGTATTAAACAGGATATTACTTACTCTCAAGAAAGTGGATTAGCACAACCTAATTTAAATAAAGAGATTGTAGCACGCGGTTGGTTCGCGATGAATGAATCGTTTCTTTGGACTATTACGCAAAATGATAAAAAGATTAACTTAGAGGAAATTGTGTATACGTTAACGGAGATGTATACGACCGGGTTATATAAATAACACACCTTCAATAAGTAAGGTGTGTTATTTTACATCTATAAAAATATATTACCTGGGTATGGTAGCGCTAAAGTAGGCTTTTCAGAAAATGAGAAATATTGTAGTTTTAAAGATTCACCATCTATCGATTTCAGTTTTCCACTAGTAATTTCACATTCAAACACAACAACAATATATTCTACTTGATCGCCATTCGGATATATATGACGGAACCTTTCCCCTCCAAATACCCCTTTTTGTTTTTTTACTCGTACTTTCAATCCTGTTTCTTCCCATACTTCCCGAATTACTGCTTCTTCTGGAGTTTCCCCAGGTTCAATTGCTCCAGCCGGCAAACTCCAATATTCTCCGCCAGGATATTGAAATAAGATTTCTCCCTGCTCGTTTTTAATAACTGCAGCTACACTTGGCATGAATATTAGTTCATGGCCTAATTGCTCACGGATTTTTTTATAATATAGCAACATCGACATATAATTCTCTCCCACCCCAATAATAAACAACTGTATTTTCTGACACCTATTGTATAATAATACCAATAGCAATTTCTATATAGAAAGAATAAGAAAATGACCCAAGTACAACTAGTAAATAGCTTTCTATCATTTTTAGGTACGACAAAACAGCCTACTAGCTTAAAGTTTTTAAATGAGCTTATTAAAGCTCATCAAGAAAAAATAAAATGGGAAACCCTTACTAAAATAATTGACTGGGAAAAGGGTAATGAAACAGGTAATTATTTTCCTTCCATTGAGACATACATAAACCGTATTACAACAAAAGGTCTCGGGGGTACTTGTTGGACGCACTCAATTGGATTCCATTGGTTATTATCAAATCTTGGTTTTAATATTCATTATATGTATATGGATCCCGGACATTTATGCTTACGGGTTAACTTAGACCAACCTTATTATGTTGATGTTGGTTATTGTGCACCTTTATTCCAAGCTTACCCACTTTATGAATCATTTCAAGTAAGTAATGTAAGAGAAACTTTCACTTATGAAGTCTCAAATAATAGGATTAAAATTGCTAGAAATCCAGGTCCAGCAAAAATCTTACATACAGATCCAATACATTTATCAAGTATGAAAGAACTCATTACAAAGTCTAACGATTGGCATACATCTCCTGTATTAAAGAAAATTCAGATTTTCGGTTATATCGATGGCATTCCGACTTCTATAAATGATAATGTTTTAAAACAATATTTCCAAGGTAAGAAAAGAGAACAAATCATTACATCTTCTGAACTTAATTATTGGATAACAGAAAGATTTTGTGTTGATAAAGAAATATATGAAAGAGCTATTGAGATTTTCAATGAAAAATCTTCAAACAGTAAAAGCGTTACTCATGAGATTGAGTAACGCTTTTACCTTAATATATTTTTAATATTAATCTTCTTTATGATAAGCAGCTTCTACACATTCTGCTAGACGCTCCATTTGTTCCATAGTTAAACCTCGTGATATCCAGCCTGTTAACTTATACATCATTTTATAATAAAAATTACTAGGTTCATATTCTGAAATTAATGTTAGTGCTGTACCTTCCTCATCTTCTTCTAACATATAAGTCATTGCTGAATATCCTTGCTTCATTTCACTACCAAGTGAAATAATATGCGGTGCATCGTATTCAAGGATTTCTACTTCAGCCTCGAATATTTTCTTACCGACTTTTTGAACAGTAATATATTTATCTCCTACACGTGGATTCTCTTTATCCATATTTGAAGGATAGTGATTTTCTATTATAAACGTATTCCATTCTTTTATTTTTTCATCTTCTATTATATAGTCACATACAATATCCATTGGTGCTTTTATTACTATTTCAATTGCAAAACTCATTATACTGCCCCTCTCAAATACCCTATCCATTTCTATTTAACTAAATCATTATGCCATATTTTATATAGTGAAATACAAGTGGAATTTTAACTTTTATTGCGAGAATGTTTTTCGTAATAAGAAAATCATGAATAAATAATTTAAATACTTATTCATGCAAAATGTTTTACTAACAATACAACAATTAAATATAACGCAACGAGTAGTCAAGCGATGCCCATACTTTTATTTTCTTTATTTTTAAAATTTTGCACTCCTAAACTAACTAACATAATCCCTATAAGCGTTTGTAAAATTAGCATACTCTGTTCCGAAACATCATTCCAACTATAAATGGAATACCCCATTACAATAATTGCAAGTACAATCGTTAAGATCCTATTCATATGAAAATCCTTCCTATAAAAAAAGAAACCGCTAAGTTTCCTTAGCGGTTTTATTAACAATTTATATTTAGTAAAATTACTTTTTATGAGTTTGATATAAGTCAATAGAATTTCCTGGCCAATATAACTATGTATGTTAGCACACTTTTTCTTTATTCAGTCTACTTACAATTCCAACTATAAATTTATATTCAATCCTCTTCTTCTTAATCTTTTTAAATCCTTCTTTCGTATCAAAAATTAAACACGTTTTCCGAAACCACATTCGTACATATAGTGACTCAAAATAAATAGGTTTTATAATTCCTCGTTCTTCAAATTCAGTTCCATCTTTATTTTCGGTTTCTGTTCGAACGAACCACCTATTTCCGAAGCCGATTTCAATATACTTCACATAAGTCCCCCTTCCGGGAATTATTTTCTAACAATTCTATTATTTCCCCGGTAAGCGCACATTCCGACAGAACATGAGCCCACAAAGAAAAAGTAGATTACAAAAATCTACTTTATAACTTATATTTTTGCATTCGTTTATAAAATGTACTACGGGGTACATCTAATAGTTTTGCAGCTAATGAAACATTTCCGTTTGTCTTTTGTAATGCTTCAATCATGCTATCACGCTGTATTTTTTCGCGAAAATTCAATGTATGTTCGGTTTTATTTTCAACTTGTAACTCAAGTTGTTGTTGATTTCCCATCACTGTTTGTATCAAAAGAGCGACTTGTTTTTCGCATATTTCCCGTCCTTGCGACAAAATGTAAATGCGTTCTAATGCATTTACTAGTTCTCGAATATTTCCGGGCCATGTATGTTGTAAAAATTGATTGCAAATACTCTTCGGAAATACAACATTCCAATTCTTCTGTTCGCAAAAGTGTTGTATAAAATATGGGATATCCTCTTTTCTTTCTATTAATGATGGAACATATAACGGATAAACGTGCAAACGATAATATAAATCTTGACGGAATTTCCCTTCTTCTACTAACCGTAGTAAATCTTTATGTGTGGCAGTAATAATACGAATATTTACTGGTACCTCTTTTGAACTTCCTATTGGAGTTATTGTACGTTCTTGTAAAACACGCAATAATGCTACTTGCATCTCTGGTGGTACTTCACCAATTTCATCTAAAAATAATGTTCCTCCCTTCGCTTGTTCAAATTTCCCTTTATATCCTTGACGTCGCGCACCTGTAAATGCACCTTCAGCATAACCGAACAATTCACTTTCTATTAATTCTTTAGGCAAAGAACCACAATTAACAGCTATAAAGGGCCCGTCTTTTCTTGGACTATTTTCATGAATCGCTCTCGCGACATATTCCTTTCCCACTCCTGTCTCACCACATACATACACACTAGCATCAGTCGGTGAAACAAGCTTAATTTCTTCTAGTGTGTGTTGAAATGCTCTGCTTGTCCCAGTAACTCCTGGAAAAGTAATTCCTTTTATAAATGTGAGAGCAGAATATGTATTCATTTGTTCGTTTTCCTTTAAATACATACATTTCCCAATCATTCTTTCATTACTATATACTGGTATCTCTAATTTAGTTTCTAATCCATGGTGCATTAACTCTTCAAGTTTCATTCTTGACCAATTATTTATTCGTTCACGAACGCTCTTACTCGCAGAAACGATAACATCACGATGATTACAAATAACTACTTGTTCATCACTATCAATGACATCTAAAAAACGATGAATTAAGTGTAATTCATTTTGATGAACTCTTATGCTACATTCACGTTCTATCGCATGTGCAATTGAAGTTACCATACCGAGCATATATGGATGCGAAAATTCAATTGGACAGGAGAAATCTAGAACACCAATTAATTTCCCGTCATCATTATGAATGGGAGCAGCCGCACAACTCCAGCTATGAGATACCACGGAGTAATGTTCAGTACCACTTATCATAATAGCTTCTTCAATTTCTAGCGCTGTTCCTATTGCGTTTGTCCCCACAGCTGCTTCCGTCCATTTTACACCTTCAATAAAATTAATATGTTTCGCTCGCTTTAACGTTTGTTTATTTCCACTTAACGATAGAACATAACCATCTGGATCGATTAATAATGCCATCATTTGTAGTTCATCAATGGTTTTTCTCAAATTTTGTATTTGGGGTAATGCTATATCAAGGAAAATTTCACTCTTTTTCTTTTGTTCTCGAAAAATATGAGAAGACAAAACTTTCTGACCTTTATTCATGTGAGGATTAACATTAGCCTGTTTACATCGATGCCACGATTCTGAAATTCTTTGATTTATGCGATTTGAATCAAGAACACCTTCATTAACAAACTTTTTCCATGCATGTAAGTAAAACGGTGAAGCTAACATTGTATCATCTCCCTTTTAATTGTTTTGGAGATTTATAAAACATACTTTTATTATAAAACTGAATAAAAGCGTTTTCAATACAACTAGCAATACGACACAAATATGTTAATAATTTGAATATCCTAATGCACTTCTTTATTCTTTTTTAGTAGCACTATATTTTGTATAATGGACGCAAACAAAATACATAACCAAAACCACTTTTGTGGATTACCATTTATAAAGAAAACAATCACGGCTATTGCAAATAAAATAGCGGATGCTAAACTAAAATATAATTTTGTTTTCATTCCTATTATCCCTCACCCCTCTGTTACTTTACAGTACATACTAACTCTTCATTTTTCATCTCTACTATGTACTCCTGTAAAACATATTCTTTCCCGCCATGGTTTTTATACCATTCATGTATTCCTTTAATATGCCTCTCGTCACTTCTAATTTTCGATTCTATTTCATTATACTGTTCATAACTATCATATTCCCATATGGCAAATACTTCAGACGTACCATTCTTATTATCTTTCATCCAGCGTCCTATTAGCCTAGAACCATGCTTTAATTGATTAGGTAAGTTCGTATTATTGAAATGATCATTAAATACTTCTATGAATTCATTTTTCACTACATAGTACTTCCTTCTGTAAAACATACTTCTTCACCTCTTTCATGAAAAGTATTAGTAAATCTTCCCATCAATACCGTATTATAATACTTTCCATCCGATAGTCTTTTGTCATTTTTCAAAATGCCTTCTACTTCAAAACCTAATTTTTTATACAGATGAATAGCTTTCTCGTTTGTCTCTAATACTTGTAAAGATATTTTATTTACTGCATTTTCGTCAGCCCATTTAATAGATTGTTGTAATAAGCTCTTCCCCATTCTATATCCCCAAAACTCTTTTAAAATGCAAACGCCAAACTCCACTTTATGAGATAATCTCTTAAAATTTGATCCTTCACATCTTGAAAATCCAACGATTCGATTGTGCACTTCTGCAACTAAAAAGAGATTCTTCGTCTCTTCACTATCTGTTTTTATTATTTTTTGAAACCCTAGGTCATCTATAAATCCCTCTCCAGCATCTCTATCCATATTTTCAGTTTCTCCATCAATCTGAACTCTAATTTTCGATAACTGCTCAGCATCTTTCTCAGCTGCAGAACGAATTGTATAAGTTAATCCATTTATATAAAACTCTTGCTCTTTTACAATCATGTCAAACTCCTTTCAAATGAATATAATGGCGCTATTACAACTTGTTTACCTTGTTTCTCAAAGTCCTGAACAGTTTCTTTACTAGCCTCTTCGTCAGTTATAATAATGTCAATTTTTTTTAGAGACTCTCCTCTTATAAAACAATCTATTCCAAGTTTATTATGCGGAACTAAACAAATATTTCTTCTAGCAATTTCACTTACTCTTTTACTAAAATAAGCAACTTCAGGTGTTGCGGTACTAATACCTTGTAATGAAATGCCTCCACCTGTAGAGAAATACAGATCAATAGAAAATCTACTTATCAATTCAGAGGCAAGTGTATCAGTAATATTCCCTGAAGGTTTTACTTTTCCGCCAATTAAATACGTATCAATATTCTTATATTCTCGTAGATAACCAGCTATTTCTATAGAATTCGTAATAACCGTAAATGATACTTCCGGTAAATATTTCAGCATCGCATTATGAACGGAAGCCCCACCAATAAAAATTGAATCACCTTCTTGTATATAAGATACCGCAACTCTTGCAATTGTGTCCTCATATATTGAGCTATCACTATAACGTTTAGTTGGTTCCGCAGCTAAGTTTCTCACTCGCGTAAGTTCAATTGCACCTCCGTGCGTTCTTTTTAATAAACCATCCTTTTCCATAATAGACAAATCTCTTCTTATAGAATCAATAGACATATCAAATCTTTCCGCAAGATCCTTTGCGATTACTCTTCCATCTGTATTAAGTAGCTCTAAAATTTTCTCTCGACGCTCTTCAGTAAACATGTCATCACCACCGTTATTGAAGATTTAGAAACTTAAACTTTATTTTAATTATATGCATGCCTCTTCCGTTTTACAATATTTTCAATTCTTATTTATTCCGTTTTATACAGTCTTCTCCCTCTTTCTATCCTGTTAACTTGACAACCGAATAAATGTATATCTGTATATTACGCAAAAATACTTCCATTTACCTTCCTGTTTATGTAAAATTATTCCTATGTTTTACTTTTTAATACAGAAAGGGATTACTATGAAATCATTAATCAAAACGACATGTACAGCATTATTATTTACTGGAATATTAACAGGATGTAATAGCAATACTACATCAAAACAAGAAAAGAGCGCTCTCGAAAAGAATGCAATGCACTATGGGGAAATATTTAAAAACGAATACTATAGAGCAACTGTTGAAAATGCTAAATTCGAAAAAATAGACAAAGAGTGGCGTCTCACAGCTCGCGTTACTATAAATAACGCTCGTGTTGACGGACAAACGATAGATCTTTCAGAAATAAAATATTTCATAAAAGATGACAAAACGGGTGAAAAATATGAAGGTAAAGTTATACAAAATGAAAATGCTAAAAAAGTTCCGTCTGAATTTTCTTTAACTACTGACATTGAATTTAATATGAAAACTTCACCAAAAGATTTAAATAATATGTATTTATACATAGATAGCAAAGCAGCGCCGTTAACAGATACATATTGGAAGCTTGATAATTTAGTATCTAAATAGAAAGACCAGTCTTACATGACTGGTCTTTTACATTCATACATTTAACTTTCATTAACACTTATATTAATTTTCTAATAACAACTTGAATAACATCAGCTAAACCAGTGTGCCCTTTCCCTTCAATTCGCTCTTGTTCGCCATTAAAGAAATGAATTACCTTATGTTCTTCACACCAAGTAAGGATATCAATTGGATCATACAGCATATCAACATCTTTTGGTCCACCAGTACAATTGTTTATTTGTTTTTTTGAGTAAACTTCAAACATAATTAATCCACCAGGTTTTATCGTTTGTATCATTTTATCTAATATCATTTTTTTATAATCATCATGAAAATGTCCAAATACCATAATTGCCGCATCATATTCATTTTCTGGCAAACTATCAGCTAATAAATCTACTTTTTTTGTATGCACGTTTACGTTATGCTTCTCTGCCAATTTTTTTGTCTTTTCTAATCCATCTTCCGAATAATCAATAGCTGTTACTTCGTTCCCTTGTCTTGCTAGAAATACAGCATTTCTACCTTCTCCCTCCGCAAATGCTATTACTTTATTGTGATTTGCTAAACGAAATGCTTGTTCTTTAATAAATGTATTAGGTTCTTCCCCGTAAAAATATTCATCTGATTTATATCGATCATTCCAAAATTTAGTCATCATTTTCTCTCCTTCTTCATATCATTTTCTAACTACAATTAAAGATATCAAAGAGTCTTTTTATCCTTAATTAATTTAAAAATAAAAGCAGATTAAAAATCCACTTTTATTTTTTTCGCAAGATCTACGATTTTTTGATTTCGTAACTCTTCTTCCATTTTCTCTTCTGCTGCAAGCATTACTTCATTAATTAAACATCCAGGTTTGTCATGTAAACAACATTCAAACAATGATGTTTTACCTTCAATTGCATGTATAATATCTAAAAATGAAATATCTTCCCAATTCTTACTAAGCGAGTAACCGCCCTTTGGACCAGATGATGAATGTATCATCCCTTCCTTCGTCAACTTAGTTAGTATTTTAGACAAGTACGTTGGTGAAACATTTTGCATTTCTGCTAATTGGTGAACACTAACTAACTTATTTGGTGTAGCCTTTGCCAGAAAAAGCATTGTATGAAGAGCATAATTTGTAGCTTTAGAATATTTCATAGTACAGCCCCTATTGTAGACTTCATGTATCTACAATAACTTTATTTTTTTATTATGTCAAACGTTTGTAATGCTCCATAAAAAATTATTTCTTCACAAGTAATACATCTGTCGCACAAATCGTCACTTCTCTAAATGGACAGTCGAATAAAACACCTAGTTCAAAACCATCTTCAGTAAGAGCTATTTCATGATATAACCACCAAGCATTTTCAAAGTTTTCCGGCATAGAACACTTTGTTACTCCTATAAAGGTTACTTCAAGTTTATCAAAT
This sequence comes from Bacillus cereus group sp. MYBKT14-1, assembly GCF_051915185.1. Lineage (NCBI taxonomy): Bacteria > Bacillati > Bacillota > Bacilli > Caryophanales > Bacillaceae > Bacillus > Bacillus cereus group sp. MYBKT14-1. Next base: position 176,534 of record NZ_JBQAEF010000005.1, read on the forward strand.
TCACTAAAAGTACCACTGCAATCTAATACGATAGACAAAGTATCTTCTGACTTTCTCTTTACTACTTTAATTACACTGTCGTGTAATGATGTCTTGTGTAACTGAACGACATTTGACGGAAGTTTTTTCTCAATGGAATTAAAATATTCTACGTATGATTGATCTAATTGTGCCACTCTTTTCTCATAATCTGTTGACCACTTTCGCATACGTTTTTTCAGTTCACCTGATGGGTATTCTGAATTAGTTGTGATGTTTTGTATAATTGAGTATATCGATTCAGGAAGGAACTTTAATAAATCTATTTTCCTTTTCTCAATTTCCTCCTTTAAACTTTCTATATCCATTTCCGACCATTCTTTTATAGAATCTATAAAACTTACAAATTCTAAAACTTGCATTTCTTTATACCAATCTCTTGTAAAATATTTCAATGACACCTCTCCTAAAACATCTTTACATCCAGTAAAAACAATATATCCACTTATTATATCATTCCAATAACCATTCTTTCTAAAGAAAAAATGTAAAACTGTAAATATTCCGCCTATTATTTCTAAAACTTCAGAATATTTACAAAAGTATAAAATTAGAATACATTTTAGCTGTACAAGATTCACCTGTACAAAAATTCAAACAAAAAGGGATGGTTATATGTTGAAGAAATTAGTAGCAGGGACATTAGTAGCGGGTTTTGCACTAACTGGAGGACTAGGTGCGGTAAGTGCTGAAGAAAAAAGTAACACAATTAAGTCATTTGATTATTTAAAAGTGGATGAACAAAATGTTAATTCATTTGCAAAATTAAGTGAGCAGGATAAGAAAGATATCCAAATTACTATGGTATTACCAGAGCAAAATGAAAATGGAGATTGGCTAGCTTATGGTTTTACTAGCCGTGAAACATTAGATGCGTATATTGAAAAGGATAAAAAAGCAATTAAAAATAAAATTAATCCTTTAGGTAGCGGTGCTGGTAGTACTGATTTTTATGAACATAAAGATAAAGGTGGACAATATATTTACTGGAGTAGCGGCTTTAAAAACTTACCATCTAGCTGGAATGACAGAATTTCTTCTGTAAGTACAGCGTCACCTTCTGCAAGTTATTCAACTACACTTTGGGAGCACACTTCAACACAAGGATATGGAAAAGGCGTTTTATTTAAACATGCTGATTGGTACGGTAAAACTGCTAATTTAGCTGCTGATTGGAACGATATTACTTCAGCGATTGAAATTAAATAGTAATAAGATATTTAATTTCTTCTATAAAAATTCAAACCACTATTCTCTCTTTCATTTAGAGAATAGTGGTTTATCATATTTCTATTTAAGCATGTACAGCATGTCCTACTGCTTGCATTAACGCTTCATGAATCGCCTCAGATAAAGTTGGATGTGCTGCAATATAATCTCTCATTATATCAGCGGTAACTTCTGTATGAATCATTACGGTTCCTTGACCAATAAGTTCAGTTGCATGAGGACCGATAATAGAAATCCCTACAATTTCTTGGTATTTAGGTTCTACAATGACTTTTACTTTACCTACTTGTTCTCCTAAAATAAGAGCTTTTCCGTTCGCTGTAAAAGGAAATTCTCCGATGAGAATATCACCATATTGTTCTCTTGCACCTTTTTCACTTAACCCGACACTAGCTATTTCTGGAGCTGTGTATATACAACGGGGCACAGCGTGATAATTTACTTTCACGTCTTCTCCGCTTGCGTGTAATGCTGCTGTCGTTCCTTCATGGAAGGCAACGTGAGCAAGCTGAATTCCACCAATCACATCACCAGCTGCGTAAATATGCGATACGTTCGTTTGCATATGTTCATTCACAGCAATCCCTTTATTTGAAAACTGAACCCCTGCCTTTTCTAATCCTAATTGTTGCACTCGTGGTTTTCTTCCTACAGAAACAAGAACAAATTCTGGAGTTACTTCGTGAGTAATTCCCTCGTATTCAAATGAAGCTTGCTTCTTATAGTTATTTAAACCTTTTAAAACTGCTCCCGTAAAAATTTTCACCCCATCTTTTTCTAATTTCTCTCTTAAAGTATTCGCGATATCTTCATCTTCACCAGGTATTAATTGCGATGCCATTTCAACTATCGATACTTTTGTGCCAAGTCTACTATAAATGCTTGCAAACTCGCATCCTATTACACCACCGCCAACGATTAACAATGACGATGGTACACTCTCAAGAGACATGGCATGGCTACTATTTAAAATCCATTTTCCATCAAACGGAGCGAATGGTAATTCTGTAGGTTCGGAACCAGCTGCAATAATAAAGCTCTCTCCATCAACTACTTCTTCTTTATTTCCTTGTACAACTCGCATACGATGATCCGTTTCGAATTTCGCTTTTCCTTTTACAACTTTAATTTTATTTTTCTTCATTAAATATTGTATTCCTTGGACGAGTTGCATTACGATTTGTGATTTCCTCGCCTGTATTTGATCCCAATCAATTGATATACTTCCTGTATTAAGCGTAACCCCATAATCATTCGCTTTTCTCACAATGTCATGTACTTCAGCACTTTCTAACAGTGATTTCGTCGGCATACACCCAACATTTAAACATGTTCCGCCAAGGTCAGCTTCATCAATAAGAGTGACATCTTTGCCATTTTGAGCCGCGGTAATTGCTGCTACATAGCCAGCAGGTCCGCCCCCAATAACAACTAATTTACTCATTCTCTCACCTTCTCTTTATAGAAGAATTGTTATAGGTTCTTCTAAATAATGTTTAATTGTGCGTAAAAATGCAGCTGCTGGTGCACCGTCTAGTACACGATGATCGAATGTTAAACTTAAAGGTAACATACTACCTTTTTTAAATTTTTTCCCTTTATATACAGGAACATGTTCAATTGCGCCAATACCTAAAATGCCAGTCTCAGGTGTATTTAATACAGGTGTGAAATATTCAATACCAAAGCTACCTAAATTACTAATTGTAAATGTCGTTCCGTGCATATCATCACTACTTAAGCTACCTGCTCGCGCCTTTTGTGCCACATTCTTAATCTCTTTAGACAATTCTACTAAAGATAAATTATTTGCAAAGCGAATAGCTGGAACGACTAACCCTTTTTCTAATGCGACTGCCATGCCTAAATGCACATGTTCAAATTGATGAATTGCATCATCTATATAAGCGCTGTTCATTTCTTTATGCTCTCCAAGTGCTAATACAACAGCATGCGAGACGAAATCCGTAATAGTTAATTTATTATCATATCTTTTTTGTACAACTTCCGCTATTTCTTTATGTAAAGCAACTAGATCTGTTACATCTACTTTCATCGTTAACGTTAATTGTGCGCTATTTTGTAAGCTTGCGTGCATACGATTTGCGATTGCTTTACGCATACCAGTAACAGGAATCGCTTTACTTTCTTCTCGTTCAGATATTTCCGGAACGTTTACTCTTATCTCAAGTACTTTTAATACATCTGCCTTTGTGATCCTTCCGCCAGGACCTGTACCAACTAATGCCTTGATATCCAGATTTTCAGACTTTGCAATTTTCTTGGCTACAGGTGAAATTTTAATTCTTTGCTTCGATACTTCTTTCCCATTTGGTTCTTGATTTTGTACTTCTATATTAGATGTTTTTTCTTCTACAACATGTGTGCTTTCCTGCATTTCTACCTTTTCATTCGGTTTACCGATGTAGCAAATTACAGTACCAGGCGGCACTCCTTCATCTTCACTTACAGCTATATCAAGTACCGTACCATCAGCTGGCGCTTCAATTTCCGTTTCAATTTTTTCTGAATTAATACTAGCAATTAGTTCTCCTTTTGCTACATTATCGCCTGCTTTAATATTCCAGCTCGTAATAATACCTTCTTTCATCGCCATACCTAACTTCGGCATTACAACTTCTACAGCCATGTCTCTCTCTCCCTTCTCATCGTTTTATTACACATGTAATAAAGATTGGTCTCCAATCATTTCTGATACAGTTTCAATTACTTTTTCTGGCGTTGGCAAATACAACTTTTCAAGTGGTGGTGAGAACGGAACAGGTGTATGTGGTGCTGTAATTCGTTTAATAGGTGCATCTAACAAATCAAAACCTTTATCCGCTACAATTGCCGCAATATCTGTTGCAATACTACATCTAGGATTCGCTTCGTCAATGACGATAAGACGATTTGTTTTTTCAACAGATGATAAAATAGTATCTTCATCAAGTGGTGATAAAGATCGTGGATCAATTACTTCTACTTCAAGCCCCTTTTTCGATAATTGCTTTGCAGCTGCAAGCGCTGTATGAACTTGCTTTCCGATTGCGACAATTGTTACATCAGAACCTTCCCGTTTAATATCTGCTTTTCCTAATGGAATTGTATAGTATCCTTCTGGCACTTCACCTTTCATATTGTAAAGTGTTTTATCCTCAAAGAAGATTACTGGATCATCATCTTCAATTGCCGCTAATAATAAGCCTTTTGCATCATACGGTGTGGAAGGAACAACAACTTTAATACCTGGTATGCTCGTAAATAATGCGTACAAACTTTGTGAATGTTGAGCTGCTGCACTAAAACCAGCGCCATGCATCGTACGTACTGTAACGGGTACTTTTGCTTTACCTCCAAACATATAACGGAATTTCGCACCTTGGTTTAATACTTGGTCAAGACAACTACCGATAAAATCATTAAACATTAACTCAGCTATCGGACGTAACCCAGTTGCAGCAGCTGCCATCGCAGCTCCCATATAACCCGCTTCAGAAATTGGTGTATCCAATATACGATTTCGGCCAAACTCTTGTACAAGTCCTTTCGTAACACCAAGAACACCACCCCAAGCTTCATCATCTTGCAGGTGATCAACTTGTGCACCGCCTGCAACATCTTCACCTATTAAAATTACATTTTCATCACGACGCATTGAGATTTTCATCGCTTCATTAATTGCAGTTGACATACTTACTGTTCTAGTCATAATTTTTCACCCTCCTCTTATTTGTAAGAAACGTATACATCTTTTAATAATTCTTCATCGTCTGGGTATGGACTATTTTCACTAAATTCAATGGATCTTTGTACTGCATCATCTACTGCTTTTTCCATATCAACAAGTTCAGATTCTGTTAATAAACCTTCATGAATTAAATGCTTACGGAAATTCACAATTGCATCTTTTTCGTTTAAATGTTCTTCTTTTTCTTCTGATGTTTTATATGTTTGCGCTTCACCTTCGAAATGACCATAATTACGATATGTCATACATTCAATAATTGTTGGACCATCACCATTACGCGCACGTTCAACTGCTTCTGCAGCAGCTTTATATACAGCTAGAAGATCTTTTCCATCTACTTGAACACCTGGAATATTATAAGCTTTTGCGCGATCAGCGATAGAATCACAACTTGAAGCATATTCAAATGTAGTTGCTTCACCGTAACCGTTATTTTCTGCAATAAAAATAACTGGTAACTTCCAAATCGCCGCTAAATTAACCCCTTCATGGAATGTTCCTTCATTATTTGCTCCGTCACCGAAGAAGCAAACACTTACATCTTTTGTTCCTTTATATTTAGCTGTTAATGCTGAACCGCAAGCAAGTGGGAAACCCCCGCCTACAATGCCATTCGCACCTAGCATTCCTTTATCTAAATCGGCAATATGCATGGAACCGCCTTTACCTTTACATAATCCTGTCGCTTTCCCGAAAAGTTCAGCCATCATACCATTTAAATCACAACCTTTTGCGATACAATGTCCATGACCTCTATGTGTACTTGTAATACTGTCACTATCCGTTAAGTGGGCACATACACCAACTGCTACCGCTTCTTCACCTGCGTATAAATGAACGAAACCTGGCAAAACGCCTTGCGCGAACAATTCATGCACCTTATCTTCAAACTTACGAATTTCTAACATTTTTTCGTACATCCAACGAGCTTGTTCTTTCGTAATTTCATTCCCTTTACTTTCAGTTGTTTTTAACATGTCCAGCCCTCCTATTTTCTTGTTCGTCTTTTATATTGCAATTACCGTGCCAAATTCTAATCCTTGCTTTAATAGGTTTTCGCTTTTCTTTCATAATAAAAAGTGGACAAAACGAGACATTTGTCTCGTTTTGTCCACTTTTGTTCACCTAATTTGAGAACTATTATCTTATTCATTATCAAAGCTCTGCTGTAACTTTCGGATGTAAATAATTTGTCCAATATGATATGCATTATGAGTTGTTACATTCGCTAGCACTTCCCACCACTTTGCAGAAATGGGAAATCCCGCTACATCACTTTCAACCTTTTCTTCATTTATGAGAGTTTGCCATTGTAACAGTTTTTCTAGTAGCTTTTCCCGTAATTCATCGAAAGTTTGATTATCTGAAAGCATAAAACTTTTATTATTATCTCCTATAGCGGGTACTGCATTAACATGTGATTCTTTATACCTTGTTTGCCACGTAGAGTTCCAATACAGTAAATGTTGTACGATTTCGGCTATACTATTACACTCTTCATTCGGTTTCCAGAAAGCTTCCCTCTCAGATAAATCCTTAACTGCATCTGAAAATGGCATATACCAACTGGGATCATTCGCATTTGCTAATAACTGATCTGCTAATACATCTTTCACATGGACCATTTTTCTTCCCTCATTTCATTATCATATTAATATACACTACTCTATATACGCTCATTCCCTATAATCCCCTTTTTTGCATACAAATTGATTTCATACTGAATGTAAGAATAATAGATTTTCTTATCATAACTCGTTATGATAAAAGAAAAAGAAAGCTGGCGAAAAATGAATAAAAAAATCGCAATAATTACAGGAGCCTCAAGTGGATTTGGACTATTAACTACACTCGAACTCGCAAAAAAAGATTATTTAGTTATCGCTACAATGCGAAACCTTGAAAAACAAGTGAGCTTAATATCTCAAGTTACTCAACTTAACTTACAGCAAAATATAAAAGTTCAACAATTAGATGTAACCGATCAAAATTCTATACATAACTTCCAATTATTTTTAAAAGAAATACAAAAAGTAGACCTTCTTGTTAATAATGCAGGATATGCAAATGGCGGCTTTGTAGAAGAAATTCCAGTAGAGGAATACCGTAAACAATTTGAAACGAACCTATTTGGAGCTATATCAATTACCCAGCTTGTCTTACCGTATATGAGAAAACAAAGAAGTGGAAAAATCATTAATATAAGCAGCATTAGCGGCCAAGTTGGATTCCCTGGTTTATCTCCTTATGTATCTTCAAAATATGCATTAGAAGGCTGGAGTGAATCGCTTCGCTTAGAAGTAAAACCTTTCGAAATAGATGTCGCTTTAATTGAACCAGGTTCTTATAACACAAACATATGGGAAGTTGGGAAACAACTAGCTGAAAACCAATCTGATACAACATCTCCTTACAAAGAGTATATGGATAAAATACAAAAACATATTAATAGCGGTAATGATACATTTGGTAATCCGATAGATGTTGCTAATAAAATTGTAGAAATTGCTGAATCTAAGCGTACAAATTTACGATATCCAATCGGTAAAGGTGTGAAATTTATGATCTTCGCCAAGAAGATTCTTCCTTGGAAATTGTGGGAATACCTTGTTTTGAGAAGCTTTAAGAAGATGTAATAAACTTTTTGAAAACTATTTTGAAAGAGGTGCTAATTAAATGTTAGGTTTACCGTATGGGAAAGTGTTTTTAGTGCCGTGGACTGAAGAATGGGAAATTGAGTTTATGAAAGAGAAACAAATCATTGAGGAACAAATTGGCGAACATATTTTAGCGATACACCATATTGGTAGTACTTCTATTCCATATTTAAGTGCAAAGCCAATTATTGATATAGCAATTGAATTAGAAAATTATACGGACGGTATACATTGTATTAAAAAGTTAGAACTACTAAACTATAAATATAGAAAAGAAGTATTACCCGAAAGATACTATTTTAATAAAGGTGAACCAAGAACTCATCAAATTCATATGTATGAACAAGGGAATACATATTTAATAGAACAATTACAATTTCGTGATTACTTAATAGACAATAAAACTGCACGCATGCAGTATGAACAGTTAAAGATTCAACTTTCACAAGCTAATCCTACTGATAAACATAAGTATGCAGAGGATAAAACTAATTTCATTACATCTATATTAACTAAAATAAATGCTTAAATAAACAAGAAACCATTTAGTACTAAATGGTTTCTTGCTTATTAGTTATTTCATTATTTGTACTATCAAATTTTTATTATACAGCAGGTGGAAAGAAGTAAAATAGTATCGAAGTCATAAAAATAAACGTGAATACCCCAATTACCGAAAATATATATTCTTTCGATTCTTTATCATACTTCCATTCCATCAATGCTCTTAAGATTAACGTCCCACCTAAATAAGTAAAAATGACATAAGCGATATTAACACTTTCAAATTTAAAGATAAATATAAAGCTAGTTATTAAATAAATAAAAAGTAGTCCTATTTCCAATTTTTTATGTAAACTATTTACATGTTTCTTATATCCCCAAAAACCACCCTTGGGCATATTCAATTTTTTTCTTAAAAACTTATCGAGAAAGTAGACAGCTATACAAAAAACAATAGTTATAATCCCAAAAGTAGAAGCTCCCATTTTCACCCCTCCTATTATTTCATTTAATTACTTGAAATAAATTGGACTATATTACGGTTATCCCCTTCTAAATAACTTATGATGCCTTCAGGATATGTCGGCTTCTCCTGTAATTCCTCTAGACTTTTCCAAATTAATATAATATCCTCATGCTCTTTATGCCTTATTTCATTTGTAATGATTTTTTCAACAGTCCCCTAATGTATCAATGTACAATGATGACCTTTTTCGTTGTCCCACTCAAAAATGTGTTCATTTACAATTGCTAACTCTTGAACATCAACTTTCAAATCGTATTCTTCTATTAACTCTCGAATTATTACTTCTTTTGACGTTTCACCAAATTCAATAGAGCCACCTGGAAAACGATAAAATGATTCATTCTCATCACATTGTACTAGTACTTTTGAATGTTCGTCGTTTACAATCATTACTTCAGCCCGTAATTTAGGATTTTTCATTTTGTCTCCCCATTCATTCCACATATGATTAAATCCAATAGGTATAAAAGAAAAGATTAAGCATAATTCCTGTTATTACTAATAACGGAACCGTTCCTAAAGAAATGACATATTCCCTCGATTCTTTATCAAATTTCCATTCCATAAATGATTGAAAGCAGTATAAAGTTATTAAAAATAAAATGGGTAAATTACTAATATAAACGGGATTTAAAGTAGCACATATCATCGTAACAATTATATAAGAAATAATAAGAGCCCTAGTGCCCCATTTATGAAAGTTGTTTACATATTTACTATTCCAGTCTGTTTGTTTCGGTATATTTAGTTTTTTCCTCACTACTTTTTCAAAAACAACTAAGGATATAATCCATACTATTAATAAAATTCCTTTAACCCAAAACAGTGATGTTTCCTCCTTTACCTTTTCTCCGGCTGATCACTCGGATACGTGGCATTCCTTTTATTTTCTACGTCCCAACTAATAATTGTCGCACTATCACGTCCCAACTGATGATGCACGTGTTCTAAAACATTGTGAATATTTTCTTTAAGTGTTTTATCATTTCTATTCATAGCATTATACAAATTTACAGGTGTTTCATATCGGCGTTCCCCGCATTCTAATACTCCATCTGTCACTATTACAATTCGGTTCTTTCCAGTACGTAATTCACGAATACCTGATGAATAACAAGGAACAGGTAAATCGAATGTGTTTACATTCCCAATCCATTCGTAAAAATGACGTTGATTTAATGCATATTGCCCTAACTTATGTAACTCTTCATGAAATACATACACTAAACAATCACCGATAGAAAGCCACCATATATAATTTTCTTTCCTTACACATAGTAAGCAAGCTGTTTCACCTTTAATTTTTTTGCACTTTTCCTTAAATGAAGATGACTGAAAAATTGTCAGTATATGATTTTCAATAGATTGAAGCACTGTATTAATTGGTTCATTCAAAATTACTTTTATATTTTCATATTCTTTTTCGATTGTGTTTACTACTAAATCAACACTTTCTGCACTATTATGTCCATCTAATATAGCTGCAAATTCCCACTCACCATTTGACCAAACTAATGCACCATCTTCATTCTTTTTCGCTCCGGCACTAATATTCCCACCATATGCACCGAGCACAATATCACCATATTGCTTTACCGAAATTTCGTCTAAACACATTTCTCTACTTCCAACCCATGAGTGTTGTCTATTATTTTTTGTATGCATATTCACTCACCATATACTCTCGTATTCTTTCGCATAGTTTTTTGATTTTCGCTGCGTCACCATATGGTGCGCCAGTCCATTTCGCTATCTCGCTTGGTGACCAAAACTCTTTTGGTGTATTCGGATAACGCGGAATAATGTGCATATGCATATGTGGTACACCATTTCCTGAAACAAAAGTGTAAATATGCTCTGCACCTTCGCTCTCTTTTAGCGCTTTACTTACTCTACTTGTTATAAGCCCGAACGCTTTCGCTTCTTCATCTGTTAGTTCAGCAAGGCCAGGTACATGTCTTTTTATATCTATCATTACATAACCCAGGTATGTTTCTTCACTATCCCAGTGGACATGTCCAACGTAAACGAGTTCATCTTCGTAAATAGCTCCACCTGGAACTATAATATTTCCTTTATGCTTTATGCTTTTTGCAAATGAAACAGTTTTGTTCTACTTGATTGTTTGTTGACATATCCATCACCTTCCTTTTCATATATAATATCACAAAAAAAGGAAAAACAGGTTTTGTATTCCGAATTTTCATTCTTTTGATACAGCAATTTTTGAAATGAATTTACAACTCATTATTTCTTCAAAAACGCAATCCCAATTATAATCCCAATCACAATTCCGATTACTAAATTATTTGTAAAGTGTCCTTGAAATACACCGATTACAACCCCTATACCGACACCTATTGCCAAAGCATCATTTCTTTTTTTATTTTTAGCCAAAATTGCATCTCCTCCCATCATTTCTCCCTAAACAACATGCATTCACTTAAATGTATTAATATACGCACTATCTCGCTTGAATCTTTTCAAAAAATGCACTTTAACTTCATATATAATATTTTCCATTTTCTGTACATACTCCTTTTATAATGAAAAAATTTCAAGTAACCATTAAATATATATAGGCATTTACTATAAGAAAGATCCGTAATTTATTGAAGGGGGAACGATTCAAATGCATCCTCATTGGAATCCAAATATAAATCAACAGTATGTTTATTCCCCCCATCCTGTAAGGAATACATTGCATCATGATTCACAATATATGATGCAATGTATCGCAAGTCTTGAAAATCAAGTAACTAAATTAATCTCATTAATCGAGGAAAATAATCAATTCATCAAATCAATGGAACAACAACAAAACCAAGTTTGCGCACCAGCTGGAGGTTCTGTTATCGTTCGTATGTGATCTGGATGCAATAAAAAACACACTTTGTATTATAAAAGTGTGTCTTTTGGTCATTATTTTCTTTTCGTATGGAACCCTTGTGTAATACGGTCTAATATAATTGCGATTACTACGATAGCTAATCCAGCTTCAAAGCCCATTCCGATATTAACTTGTGTTACAGAGCGATATACATCAACTCCAAGTCCTGGAGCTCCTACAAGTGACGCTGTTACAACCATCGATAACGAAAGCATAATACTTTGGTTCACACCAGCCATAATCGTTCCGGTTGCAAGTGGTAATTGTACTTTAAATAGTTTTTGTGATGCAGTGGATCCAAATGCATTCGCTGCTTCAATTAAATCTTCTGGAACTTGTCTAATTCCTAAGTCAGTAAAACGAATTGTCGGTGGCATTGCAAAGATTACTGATGCAATAATTCCAGGTACTACACCGACTCCGAAAAATGTGATCGCTGGAATAAGGTATACGAATGCAGGCATTGTTTGCATAAAATCTAATGTTGGTTTTAAAAATTTTGAGAAACGTTCATTTTGAGATGCTAATATACCAATTGGAATTCCGACAATAATTGAAATAATAACAGACGTAAGTACGAGTGCTAATGTTTGCATCGTTTGTGCCCAGTAGTTAATATTCAAAATGAATAATAATCCAATAAGCGTAAAAATGACTAAAGATAATTTCCTCGTTGTGTACCAAATGAAGAAACACAAGATAATAATCATCAATATGGCAGGTATTATTGTTAAAAAATTAGTGAGTAAATCAACGAATCCACCAATAATATAAGAGAATCCTCGGAATAAGCCTTCAAAGTGCTCATATAAACTTGCAACAAATGAGTCGACCCATTCCCCTAATGGAATACGTGGTATACTATTCATCGTCTTTCACCTCTTCCTCAATGTTTCCTGCAAGAGCTTGAATGACACTTTCACGTTTAATAATTCCTCTTAGCCTTTTCTTCTCATCGATTACTGGTAACGGATATTTCATCTCTGCCATTTTTGCATATGTCTCTTCCAGTAAAGTATCCAAATACACATGCGGAATATCATTAAGTAATAAATCAGCAATCGGCCACTGTTTTTGTACTGCTTTACTCGCATCATCCGCAGTTAATATACCTAAAAACTCATACTTTTTGTTTACAACATATACAGTTGAGACGCCTGCATTCCTCATAATTTGAAGGGCCACACGAGGTCCACGATCAATTAATAAAGTTTCTGGTCGTTTTAAAATAGACTCAGCCGTAATTACTTTTCCTAAATTCACGTCCGCAACAAACTTTTCTACAAATTCATTTGCGGGGCTCATCATAATTTCTTCTGGCGTTCCAATTTGGACGATTTCTCCATCTTTCATTAATGCGATACGATCTCCAATTCGAAGCGCTTCATCTAAATCATGCGTAATAAATATAATCGTTTTTTCCATTTTATCTTGTAACTCTAACAATTCATCTTGCATTTCTTTTCGAATAAGTGGATCTAATGCACTAAATGACTCGTCCATTAGTAATACATCTGGATTATTCGTTAGTGCCCTTGCGATTCCAACGCGCTGCTGCATACCACCACTAAGTTGACTTGGATAATTATCTTTATGATGATCGAGTCCTACTAACTGTAGCGATTCTAACGCTTTTTTCTCTCGCTCTTCAACCGGAACTCCTTGTATTTCTAAACCATATGCAACATTTTGTATAACTGTACGATGCGGAAATAGAGCAAATTTCTGAAATACCATACTCATTTTCGTTCTTCTTACTCTCCGTAACTCTTCTTTTCCCATCGTTGCGATGTCTTCACCATCTATGTATATATGACCTGCAGTTGGTTTAATCAATTGATTTAACATACGAACTAGCGTAGATTTCCCGCTGCCAGACAAACCCATAATAACGAAAATCTCTCCAGAGTAAACTTCAAACGTTGCTTTTTTCACCCCAACGTTCATTCCTGTCTCTTTTAAAATTTCCGATTTACTTTTTCCTTCTTTTAATAAGGAAAGGGCTCTTTGCGGATGTTTCCCGAATACTTTTGTTACGTTTTCAACACGCACCTTTGTATTATCCATGTCACTACTCCTTTTCTACCCATCTATTCACATAGTGTTGCGATTTTACAAAGAAATATTACATAAAAATGACATTCATAAGATTTCTTTAAAATTCTCGTTTCCGTTCATAATAAGAATGCTTACTTATACATTTATTTTATAAGGCAAACGTTACTTAGGAGGTTTTCGATGCGAAAGAAAATTTGGTTTATATGCCTTGCATTATTTATTACTATGATTTTCACTTCATGTAATGCAACAAATGCAAATTCGAAAGGAAAAATTAAACTTGGTGTAACAAGTTGGAAAGAAAATATTGCAACTTCAAACATGTGGAAAGTTTTATTAGAAGAAAAAGGCTACAAAGTTGAGCTCATGTATTTAGAAAAAGCCGCAATTTGGACTGGTGTCGCTCGTGGCGATGTTGATGCGAATTTAGAAGTATGGCTACCAGTTACAGATAAACCGCTAAACGATCGTTATAAAGATGATATTGTCTTAAAATCAAAATGGTACGAAGGTACTGGACTAGGTTTAGTCGTCCCTTCTTATATGAAAAACATAAACAGTATCGAAGATTTAAATGCTCATAAAGATGAACTAGATAATAAAATTGTCGGTATCGAACCTGGTAGTAGTCTTATGAATTTAACGAATAAAGCAATGAAAGAATATGATATAAAACTAAAACTTGTCCAATCTTCTGAAGCTGCGATGATGAGTGAACTAAAGAAAGCATATACAAAAAAGAAACCAATCGCTGTTACGCTTTGGAATCCGCATTGGGGTTTTTCAGAATTTGACTTAAAATATTTAAAAGACCCTAAGAAAGTATATGGTGAAAAAGATGACATTTATTACTCCGTTCGTAAAGGTTTCGAAAAAGATCACCCAGATGTTATAAAATACTTTGATAAATGGAAAATGAACGATGAACAGCTCGGTACGTTAATGGTCATGTTAAATAAAACAAAAGATCCTGAAGAGGCTGCGCGAAAATGGATTAAAAAAAATCAAGCATTAGTTGATGAATGGGTAAAGGATTAATAAAAAGGCTAGAGAATTAACATATCCTCTAGCCTTTTTCATCTTATTTTTTCGTAACGACTTCATCTACAATCCCATATGCCTTCGCTTCTTCTGCAGTCATAAAATAATCTCTTTCTGTATCATGTGCTACTCTTTCAATCGGTTGGCCTGTTTTTTCTGCAATCATTTTATTAATATCATGCTTTAACTTTAATATTCTTTTCGCAGTTATTTCAATTTCTGTTGCTTGCCCTTGTGCACCACCAAGCGGCTGATGAATCATAATTTCACTGTTAGGAAGCGCAAACCGTTTTCCTTTTGCTCCTGATAATAATAACAATGCACCGAATGATGCTGCAAAGCCCATGCATAGCGTTTGCACATCTGGTTTAATTAAATTCATCGTATCTAATATTGCAAAACCTGCTGTCGTTGAACCGCCGGGGCTATTGATGTATAAGAATATATCTTTCTCTGCATCTTCTGCTTCTAAAAATAATAATTGCGCTACGACACTACTCGCTACTTGATCATTAATTTCTGAACCGATAATAATAATGCGGTCTTTTAATAACCTTGAATATATATCATAGGAACGTTCTCCTAATTTTGTTTGTTCTACTACATATGGAATTGCGTTCATTTTAAATCCCTCCAATACTTGTTATGCTGCGCAAAGCATACAACTGTAGGAAGAAGGTTTTTTCACATTAAATAATAACACTGGCTGTTTAGATGGTAACTTAGTAAAATCTATTGTCGGAAGAAGTTTCGTTAACAATTCTGGTCTTTCCTCACGAATAGATGTTACAACAACTTCAATATCCTCTGTGAATTCGATTATCTCAATCCCTTCTTCACTTACAGTTTTCAGCCTATTTCTACTCCGAAATAAAGAAGCTTTCACTGCACCTTCTGATACAGAACACACTTTAGCAATATCAGCGATACTATATTGAAAAACATCTTTTAATAATAAAATTGCGGATTGCTGTACATTTAATGAAGACAATACTTTCCCTACCATTTCATGCAAATCTGCAATGTTCTCATGTGGTTCTTCAAAAGTGATTTGTTCTCTTATTTTTTCATGAACAGACTTAGACTTTATCTGATCTAACCAACGATTTCTTGCTATTTTATAGACGAGTGTCATACAAATATCTTTATTTCTATATTTTTGAAGTACTTTACACACTGTTTCTTGGGCGAGATCTTCCCCATCCCATTTGTTTTTCGTTAAAAAAGTACAGTATCTTTTTAACTCTCCATATTGTTCAATTAAAAAGTTTATATTTGAATGATTCATATCGATATGGTTCTTTAAAACATGAGTTACTTTTGTGCACAAAATAACCACTCCTTTTCAGCGCTTACTTAATAAACGATTCAACATTAAAAAAAGTTACGGGGATATAAAAAAATAATGTTTATGTTCAATAATTCGCGGTCATAAATATGTTATGTACAATTTTACGTGAGGAGGAACAAATTTGCCAAAATTAACAATTGAAGGTGCGGGAACTTTTGATGTAAAAGAAGGAACAAAGTTAGTATTAGCAATTGAAGATAGCGGTGTCAACATTCTTCATCGTTGCGGCGGGAATGCACGTTGCACAACTTGTAGAGTAGAAATACTAGCAGGTGATTTCTGTGAAGCGAGTGCGAATGAGAAACATGCAATGACGGAAAAAGGAATTGAAGATCATTTACGATTATCTTGTCAAATGCGTGTACATAAAGATATAGTCGTTCGTCCGGTACTTACAGTTGAAAATTCAGGTCTTGATGCTGGGCCACGTCCGGCGGAGTAAAGCGATGAATTTAAAACAGCTCGCTGGCGAATATGCTGCTAACTTTGTAAACGATGGCATGAAAATTGGGCTTGGTACAGGTTCTACTGTATATTGGACAATACAAAAATTAGGTGAGCGTGTAAAAGAAGGATTATCATTTCAAGCTGTACCAACATCAAAGGAAACTGAAGCATTAGCACAGCAACTAAATATCCCCCTAATTTCGTTAAACGACGTACAAAGTCTTGATCTTACAATTGATGGAGCGGATGAAATTGATTCAAATTTACAACTTATAAAAGGCGGTGGCGGTGCATTACTTCGTGAAAAAATCGTTGCCTCTTCCTCTAAAAAACTAATTATCATTGCTGATGAATCGAAACTTGTAACACATTTAGGTACTTTTCCATTACCTATTGAAATCATCCCTTTTTCATGGAAACAAACCGAAAATAAAATTCAGTCTTTAGGATGTCAAACAACATTACGTTTGAAAAACAATGAAACCTATATAACCGATAACAATAACATGATTATCGATTGTATATTCCCTAATCATATTTCTAATCCTGTCCATTTACACACCCAATTAAAAATGATTACTGGTGTAGTTGAAACAGGGTTGTTTATAAGTATGACGAGTACAGCAATTATTGGTACTAAAAATGGGATAAAGAAATTGTAATAAAAGCTAACTTTTTAAAGTTGGCTTTTTAGTATGTTCTTCTTCTCTTAATAGTGCTTTATTATGATATACTAGGAAAACGCAAACAGATTACACTAGAAAGGACTGAACATTTTGCAATCCAAACTTATAACAAAACTTACTGATTTAGAAACTGCCTTTCATATTCGAAAAGAAGTATTTGTAAAAGAACAAGGTGTTCCTCTTACAGATGAATTCGATACATTCGATGAAATCGGAGAGCAATGTAAACATATTTTAGTTTATTATCATGAGCTTCCTGTAGGTACAGGGCGTATACGATTTGTTGATGGCGTCGGAAAATTAGAACGTATTTGCATTTTAAAAGATTATCGTACATACGGATTAGGTAAAGTCATCATTCAAACGTTAGAAGAAATTGCTCGTAACGAACAAGCTACAAAAGTGAAACTACACGGGCAAACACAAGCTGAAGGATTTTATAAAAAATTAGGTTATGAAACTTCTTCTGATATATTTATGGAAGATGGCATTCCGCATATACTTATGACGAAAATGTTATCATAATAAAAAGGGTAGTATATGAATCTTATGTATTCATACACTACCCTTTTTTATAAATAGAAAAGTGAATTCTCCAGATTCTCTTTTGAAATCAAAGCCCATCATCTCTTAGTTCATATCTAGGTAAAGCTTACACTGTTTTCCATAATGATAATGCATAAATCCAGTTCGGATCACCATTTCCTTGATAACTCTGGACTGCTTCATATACTTTTCCTTCGTGTAGAACTCTATCTCCCTTTTTATATGCTTTTTTTGCATCCCACGCTTCATATGAAGCGCTTTCGGTTTTTGTAGTAATTGTGAATATATCACTCTGTACGGATTCATTTCCAGCTACATCAACAGCTTTTACTACATATTCATAAGTAGTATTAGCGAGCAGATTTTTATCCATATAAGAAGTTGTATTGGATGTTGCAATCTTTTTCATTGATCCTTCTGTTTCTCTATAAATATCGTAATGGTCTACACCAATATTATCGTCAGATGGACTCCACATTAAATCCACACTTGACGCTGTCGTTCCCATACTATGTAATCCTTTTGGTTGTGTTGGTGCTTCTGTATCTGGAATCTCAACTGTTGTTTTTACTGTAAGCGCTGTACTTTCCTTCGATACATTGCCAGCTGCGTCAATTGCTTTTACAGTATAAGAGTATTCTGTGCTTGGTTGTAATTTCTTATCAATAAAATGAGTGCCTATTACTGTATCAATCATCTCTCCGTTACGGAAGATTTGATATCCTTTTACCCCTACATTATCCGTAGAAGCGTTCCATGTTAGTTCTACACTATTTGCTGTTACTTTTTGCGTCTGAAGTCCATTTGGAATACTTGGCGCTTCTATGTCTGGTTTCACATCATTAATAAGATTAACATCAATTACATTATAGAATGCATTTGCTGTATCAGCTACATCCCATACTGCTAAAATCACATGATATCCACTACGATCAGTAGGTACATTGATTTTATGAGTTAAATTATTTGAAGCTGCAGAACCATCATGTTGTACTGTTCCAATTGGTTCAAAATCTGCTCTTGTTAGCGCTTTATTTGGATTCCATCCTTTTTTAGTAATATAGTAATGCCACTTACTCGTTAAGTGAGGCGCAGTATACTTCCAAGTAAATGTATTTTCCCCACCAGTGATTGTATTTTTAAACCAACGATTTGCTGTTTGTTGATCTAAAATACCACCAAATTTTCCGCCTGCTGAAGCAATTTGTCCATCTACTGGACCACCTTGTGGGAACCCTTTTGGAGCTTCTAAACTTTGTGGTTCATACATAACACTTCCACAGTTTACATTTAGCGCACCATAAGTTGGACTACATAAAGCAGATCGGCTACCAGGCTTTTCAACAAAACCGTGCGCATAAGCATTTTGAGGAATAAGTGTCGTACTAATAATTCCAGCTGTTAATGCTACAGCTCCTAAACTTTTTTTGTTCATTTTCATATTTTGTAGTTGTTTTAAAAATCGATTATTCATGTTCATGTCTCCTTCTTGTTATACTTTGTAGTGGAATGTGGGCTTTGATGTAAAAGAATAACAAGAGACAAACTTGTACCGATGTATGTGTTAATTATGCATACACCGCAGTGAAATTATATTTTTCTTGTGAAATATTTCACTTTATGAATATATCATGACATAGAAATTACCTGAGTATGTGCAGAAGTTGTGCAGAAACAGTGAAATTATTACTAACATGTAAAACTAAGTCCTAACATTTTAAAATAAAATTCGAATATATTTATCTATCATCTTTACTTCATAATTGACAATACATTTAACTGGTTAACTTTTATTCTTATACTTATATCTCTCAGTGCCTTAGTTTTAACCATACTAGATATTAAAAATAAGAATTATAAAGTTAAATAAAAAGCATCCTATTTAGATGCTTTTCTAATGTATAATTTCATTTTTTCACTGACCTACAAATATAAAAATTTCATCAACAGCTTCCTTATATCCACCTGATTTTTGGAAAGATTTCTTCAAATTCAAAGCAACTTCTTTAAATGACGGATTATTTAATACCATTTCTACACTTTCACTTAGTTGATCCGCAGTTAATCCTTGCATTTGTAATTTTATTCCTGCTCTAAGACTCTCCACTTGCTTTGCGACTACTGGCTGATCTGCACTTTGCGGTATTACAACAAGCGGAACCCCGTTATACAGTCCTTCATGCGCACTGTTCATCCCGCCGTGTGTAATAAATAGTTTCGTATATGTAAGCAGCTCAGTTTGGGGTACATAGTTTTTCACAATGAAGTTTTTAGGAATCAACCTTTAATAAAACTCAATATTCCGTCAATAATGTAGACAACCCATTTCGAACCATATTCCATTACCCGGGCAGTTAGCTTTTGCTAGCTGCTCTTTTGTTTTTTATCACTTTTTCAGTTTAAAGCTCATATATTATTTTGAAGCAAAAAAACAATGCTTCTCAAATGAAAAAAGGTATTCTTTTTACATTCATTTAATTAACTTAATTAGCTCCTCTCTGAAGAGCACTGTTCAAAGGTGCTCTTTTTATTTATCCGAATAATCCTCACAATTCAGTACATACTACCCGTAAGCAGCTTTTGTAACAGTGATTGCAGCTTGGGACCTTTCGGCAGTTAGCCTTGGCTAGCTGCCCTTTTGTTTCGTTCCTGCTCCTGTTTCTTAAAAAATTCTTTATTCTTTCTCGAATAAAATCAATAATTCGGCATATAATATCTATGCATCTAGATTATCACCTTTGTATCGAGCAGTTAGACTGGGCTAACTGCTCTTTTATTTATGACAGATTGGGCATAATAATTTTTATTTCTAACATAATAAACAAAAACTTGAACTCTAGTTAATTTCCTTAAAAATATAACTGGTTTACATACAAATTAAGAAATACGAAATAACAATAACCGAGCTGCTACACTGGTAGATCCTGAAATTACTCCTCCTATTGAAATTGTATGCCCACTAAGGTTAAATAAACTTATTGTCGTACCAGCTGGAATTTGACCCGTAAAACCAAAACCTACAACCTCTTGTCCTGCAGATTGGGCATAATTTGCTCCATCTAAAGCTGGAGTTGGTATACCATTAAACCCTATACCAACAGCAAATGGCCCTGTTTGAGTCTCTGCAGGCATTAAAGCTCCTATACAATAATAATTACCTGGAACTACAATTGTAAAAGTATCAGTGCCATTAAATATTACATTATCAAGTACTAGCACTGGTGCGGTAAATTGAATCGCTGCTAAACTAGCTACTGTTTGCGCTGTATTCGTTAAAACACTAGCACTTGCAGTTGATAATGTACCTGTTGCTCCCGTTGCTCCTGTTACTCCTGTTGCTCCCATTGCTCCTGTTACTCCCGTTGGACCTGTTGCTCCTGTTGCTCCTGTTGCTCCCGTTGCTCCTGTTGCTCCCGTTATTCCCGTTGGACCTGTTGCTCCCGTTGGACCCGTTGCTCCCGTTGGACCTGTTGCTCCCGTTACTCCCGTTGGACCTGTTGCTCCCGTTGGACCCGTTGCTCCCGTTGCTCCTGTTGCTCCCATTGCTCCTGTTGCTCCCGTTGCTCCTGTTGCTCCCGTTACTCCCGTTGCTCCTGTTGCTCCTGTTGCTCCCGTCGGACCAGTTGGACCAGTTGGACCAGTTGGACCAGTTGGACCAGTTGGACCAGTTGGACCAGTTGGACCAGTTGGCAATGTAAATGAGGGTATAGGCGGTAGAGTTGGACCAACCAAGTTGGGGTTGAATGCTTTAGCACTTATAATTTCATTATGTTTTAAGCCTCTTTTATTCTCCATCAATACACCTCCTAAATACGTTTATCATTTTTAATAAATGCTTAATAAACAAAAATGATACAATTTCAAATAAAAATTTAAAAAACGTATTGAGTACCAAATGAAAATTTTATTAAGTTGTTCCTACATAACATGTTGAGTTTTGTACATACTATAACTGTAACTTAAAGTTACATATCCGAACTTGTAGGGCCTAATTTCTTTTGTACAACAAACAGTTAGCTAATTAGGGCTGGCTGCTTTGTTGTGCAAAAGAAGATATTTTTTCTCATCAATCATTATTACAATTAACTTTCCTTTATAATTTTTAACATATCAAATGTTTTTCCCTTTTAAACTTGTTCCCTACTAAAATAGCGTTTTTATAAAAAACTTTTCACCGCTTAATCAAACAAGCATATATTATTTTGTAGGGCACTCCAGTCCATACGTACACACCTTTTAGTCTAGGAGCACGCTTATATGTGTGCTCTTTTTTATTTACTTACAAATAACGATTTTAGTAAAACTTTTCACCTTTTAATCGGACAAGCATATATTATTTTATGGAGGTATCCACTCATAAAAATCTACCTTTCTTGTCAAAGAGCATACTTATATGTATGCTCTTTTCTCTTGTTATGAAATACAGATCTTTGTATAAAACTGCACCTCTCTAAAAACTATACATACAATATGGTGTGAACCCTTTTTTCTAAATAAGTCTTGGTCATAAAGCGCCTTCCTCACAAGGCGCTCTTTAATTTTCAAATAAGGATTTTAGTAAAAATAAATTCACTATTTATTTGCAAAGTCCATATACTTATATGGACTTTAAAAAATACAAAATATAGTTCTTGGTCCATGAGCACCACACTCTCTGTTGGTGCTCTTTTCAATTAATGCTTTTATAAAAATTTCGTTGTCTAATTTTTTACTTGTCCATTTCACTTTTCTCTATTTCCGCATTTACTATTAGTAATACGAACTTTTAGAGGTGAAATTATTATGGACGAGTTTTTATCTTCTAATACATTGAATCCGGGTTCTATTGGACCTACCCTCCCACCTATGCAACCTTTTCAATTTCCTACAGGTCCTACTGGGAATACTGGACCAACTGGAAGTACTGGTCTCACTGGAGCAACGGGACCGACCGGACCTTCGGGTAGTTCTGGTGTTACTGGTGACACTGGACCGACCGGAAGTACTGGTCTCACTGGAAACACCGGGCCGACTGGAAACACCGGGCCGGCTGGAAACACGGGACCGACTGGAAACACTGGACCGACTGGAAACACTGGATTTCAAGGCATTGTTGATGTTTTTTTTACAGGCAGTAATGAAAGAGTAAGTATTGAAAGCGTAAATCCTGGAGCTTCTCTAACTTTAACACTTCCACCTATCACAGTATTGGCTGGTCAAATTGTTGACTTAGATGCTTTCGCAACTATAGCTTTTTTACCAGAAGAAGATGCAGATATTTTTGCTGGAAGCCTTACTATTAGATTATTGAGAGATCTAAATTTAGTTACTGAGTCAATAGAAACTGTTTTTGGATTAACAAGAACTTTAGTTTTTAACAATCGTCTTGAGTTTAATCCTTCTCTTACATGGGTAGATTCTCCATCACCAGGCACTTACCAGTATACACTTGTAATATTTACGCAACGTACTAATATAGATGATAACATTAGTACTTTTGGACCTCGCGCTCTTAAAGCAAAAGTTCTTAATACAGCATAATATTTATATTTCGCGTACTTGTAACAAAATCTAATTTAAGTATTATCCGAGAGCGCCTTGAATGGCGCTCTTTAACTTTCAAATAACATTTTCAAATAATTACGAGAGCGGATTTTATTATGTTGTACAAGCACTACTTCGCTTTATTAAATAAACTATATAGACATCAAAAAGAAGGGAGCTTTAAATTCATATGGCTGATTACTTTTATAAAGATGGTAAAAAGTATTATAAAAACCAAGCGCATTCTGATCATCAAAAAAATAACTGTTTTGTTGAGACTCATACAATTGGTGGTTCTGGAGAAAATTTAAATGGAAATATACCTATATCTATCGACCTCCTAGATACCACTCCACAAACAGTATTTGAAGATTTCACCAACAATCACAATAAAACATTAATTCAGTTATTTGTTGTCGGTATGAGTGCCCCCGTTCAAGTAAGTATTCTAACAAGAAGATCTAGCGTACCAATTACTACTACATTACAACCCGTTCAAACAAAAATATTTCAAGTTGAAGATTTTCAAAGTCTTACTTTTACAAAGCAGGAAGGTCCTGCTAGTGTAGTTAGTTTATTTATTCAAAAAACATTTTGTATCTGCTGTAATGATAATAACGATTCATGTAATGAATATTACCACAAATGCAATTAATAGATTAAATTGCCAGAAGAACTCTTTATATAGAGTTCTTTTCTGTTTATAATGTCGTGTGAAATATACCAAGACTTTAACCCATAGCCCCTAATGCAACGGATTCTTTATTTAAATAAAAGTTTTAGTAAAAATAAATCCACTATTTATTTGCAAAGTCCATATACTTATAAGGACTATAAAAAATACACATTATAGTTCTTTGTCCAAGAGCACCACACTGTCTAATGGTGCTCTTTTCTATTCAAATAAAGATTTTGTTTTACTTTTTCTAGCTGCTCATTTGTATTGAGTTGAAAATAAATTTTAGGTCTTATTTCTTTTCTACGCCATATAATTTTAACCTAAACATCCAGCTCGAAGTGTTACCTCCTATCTTAAAGAGCACTTATGCATGGTGCTCTTTTTTATTTTTTTCTTTCATTTCTGAATAACATTTTTAACCCTGTTCATACTATTTTTGTAACTTAATGTTACAAACTATTTCTGTAAGCGCAGCGTTTCTTTTGTACAACAAACAATGTCTCCCAACTCTAACGCCAACTTATGAGTATTCCCGTTCTCTTCCCCTGGACAATGGGCTGGATCAAATCCATGACCATGGAAGATCGCTTTTTTTACGATATCAGCAACCTCGCCAGCTTCTCCAGTAAGCCCTAATGCTGCATTTAAAACTCGTCCACCGAAATCGTTATTCGCATTCCATGTACGTAATGTTGCTTCCTGATATTGATCTAATTCACAGATTTGATTAATATTCATTACAGCTTGTCCTCCTCTTGATTCACTAACTAGTTTAGTAGCTGCATATACACCATTTTCCATTTCCTTCATTTTCATCCGCTCCCTCACAAATTAAATTAAGCAACTCTTTTTTCTGTATCCATTAAACAATTAAGCATGTATTTTAAATCGAACTGATTTAGTATTAATGTAGCTATTTCAATTTGATGCCTTCTTAGTTTGTTTGCTATTTCTTCAATGCCAATCTATTAGTTGAATTAAATCGTTAGTCATTTTCTATTCCTCCAAACGTTCATTTTATATGAACTTATAGTCATATACTCATTACAAAATACAATTTTCAAAAAGCGTTAAATTTTTCATAATAAAAAACGATTAGTTTTATTAAACTAATCGGTAAGATCCACAAAGAATTTTTGTGTTACATTCTATTATTATATGTGCTCTAAAAATTTCCGAACCTCATTTGGAAATTTTAAAACAATAACCTTTTTCTCTTCGGGCAATTGCTCTAACTCTTTTAAAATTGCAGGTCGTTTAGCATTAGGATATTCCCATATCCATTTGAAAAATTGCAAATCAAATCTTTCTTCACATCCAGCCCCCATATCCGGCCTTGTTTTATTCCGATATTGTACAATTCTTTTAAAAGCACGATAAACACATATTGTTCTATGAATATCAAGAAAGATAATTGTATCAGCTGCGTTCATTCTTATGTCCATTGTCCCGCCATAATTCCCATCAATAATCCATTCATCTTCTTTCACTAATTCATTTTGAACCGTTCTTTGCTCTTCTTTCGAAACACCCTCCCAATTCGGTTTCCAAAATAATGCATCAAGATGATGTACTTTAATATTTAATTTATTTCCTAACTGCCTTGCTAGTGTAGATTTTCCTGAACCACCAGAACCTATTAATATAATTTTTTTCATTTTCGTGCGATCCTTCCTATTGACTCTTCAATAGCCTCTTTATTAGCAAAAATCCAGAAAAACATCTCTTCATTTAACTTTAATAAATCTTTTAACTGAACAAAATAAGTAATAAATATAACTTGAATAGAAAGCATAACATACCAAATGGATTGTATTTCTTCTCTCGTTAAAATGTTTTGTTTATTATATCCTTCAAAGATTGTGCTGATAATATGTTGCCACTTCCCTCTTAATACTTCATCACTATATAACTCACTCAAAATACTCGTACAGCAATAGCATAAATCGAATACTCTTACATTACTTTCTAATAGTTCAAAATCTATAAAACCTTGAAATTCGTTATCTTTAAAGATTACATTGGATAAATGCATATCGCGATGAATAATTTGTTTTCGTAATGGGTGAACTGTTTCCTTGAAATCTGTATGTATTTGATTCATTTTTCGAATTATATCCTGATGAACATACTCATTCTTTTCTAAAATAGATAAAGCCCATCCGTATACTACTTTATACAAATCTCTTTTTACTAACTCGTTATTATTATTGACCGAATTAAGTGCTTGATGTAGATTAGCTATTTCTACTCCAATTGTACTTCCTAGCTCTTTCAAATTTTCCGTATCTTTTATTTCAAGTACACTTCCAGCAACATATTCGTACAAACAATAATACTTCTCTTTATAAAATACATACTTTTCACTATTACTCGTTTCCACTAACTTTTGTACTTTAACCCCTTTTTCATCAAGCTGTTCTAATACATGTATTTCAACTAATAGTTGTTTTATCGATCCCTTTTCCTTCAAAATATAGGATTTATTATTACAATGAATCTTTGTTACAATTGCTTTTATTTCAGTAGCTGTAACATCTTTATCTTCAAACCAAAAATTCACAATTTCTAATATATCCCCCATAATAAATACCCCCATTTAAAATCGCTTATTCGTCCTTACTATAAACTCAAAAAGAAATCCTACCCCAACACCAATTGTATAAGCAACTAAATCACTCCACAAAAATCCGTACCCTAACACAAGTCCACCTAAAGTCGTTGCACGAATATTATCTATCCATTCCGCATGATACAATTGGCTCACTTCAATCCCGTAGCAAAACATTAAACTAATAAAAGCCAACTTCTTCGTCTCTGTTTTAGGAAACAAAAATCCAAAGCCAGTGAAAATCATTAATGCCCATAAAGCATCGCCTAAGTAATCATTTAATAGATGTGGTAGTGCAAAAGAAAACTTTCTTGAGCTAAGACCTAAAATAATAATAACTATAGTAAATAGTGCATATACTACTCTATTTCGTTTCGTATTCATTTTAAAGTCCCCTAATATGTAATGTAAAACTGTAAATAGCTAGTAAAACAAAGTTATTTTACTAGCTATTTATTAGTTGCTTTAATGATAAGAAAATGTGGATTCGTATTTAGATAATAATATGATTTTTCGTCTACTTCTTTCATTTTTTCAATTGCCTTCGGTTCTACTATCTCTTCTAATACAAAATAATTTGTAGTTTCATTTAGTATGTCTTGTAATGATCTTCTAAAAAACTTGACTTCAATAGTAATATTCGGTTTAACCCAAGTATCTATTAATAACTGTTTTTCAAAATAACTTTCACATGGAAACTTTGTGAAATCCATAAAAGGATGATGAATAGAATAAATAAGTTCTCCACCTGGCTTCAATACACGACGAAATTCTTGAAATACTTGATTCCAATTTTCTATATAATGAAGAGTTAATGAACTTACAATCACATCATATGTATTATCTTTAAATGGCAATGTTTTTTGCAGATCATGACAAAGGAACGTTGCTTCTTCTCCTATATTTTCTTTTGCTGATTTTACCATTTCAGGACTTACATCAATTGCTGTAACATTTGCTCCTCTTCCTATGAATTGAGAAGTATACCATCCAGCTGCACATCCAGCATCTAGTATCTTTTTTCCTTCTAGTTCCTTTGGAATAAGCTCCATCATCGCCGGTCTTTCATAATAACTGTTATATGGATTTGCGAAATCTAGATTTTCTTTATATGTACTCGCTAATTTATCATACGTATCTTTAATCGAATCTTTCATTACACACACTCCTAATACATATTAATCCATTAACTCCTGCTGCTTTTTCTTTGAAAATGATTGTAGTACTAAATCATACGACCAATCAATCATTTTATTAATTTGCTCCTGCTCTATATCCTTATGAATATAAACAGTATTCCAATGTTTTTTATTCATATGATACCCTGGAATAATGGTTTCTGGATAATCTTCTCTTATTCTTAATGCGACTTCTGGATCACACTTCAATGTAATCGCAGCTTTTTCGCCTTCTTCATGATTTACTATCGCAAATATTTTATTATTAAGCCTCATACATGTTGCACTCCAACCATCTGGAGAATCTTCTGTCGCTTTTCTTTTCGATAAACAGTACGCTCTTGTTGCATTCATTTTAATTGGCACCTCTTATTCTTTCCCTGTTTGATTACGATGCATCACAATTTGCTTCGTTGCTTGAAATTGCTGCTCACCGTAAAACTTTATTAGCTTCTCTCCGCAAAATAGACTAACAATATGAATATGAGATATTTCCTCGAGTAACATTGTAAGCATCTTCTCTCCAATACCTTTATTTCTTACACTCTCATGTACGACAACATCTTCAATGTATGCTCGAAAAATACCATCAGAAACGACTCTAGCAAATCCAACTAATTCATTTTCTTCCCATACTCCAATGGCTATACTATTCTTTAACATTTTTTCAATATCGACTTCTTTTCTTTCTGGCCACCAACCGACAGAATCATAAAGCTTCTTTATTTTTTCTGCACAGATTGGTTGTTCTTGTTGCAATTTATACGTGTACATATGCTTCCTTCCATCAATCAGTATACATAATATTATTATAATCTCTTTTCAAAAAAGTGCTGACTATGACCTTTCGGATGATCTTCAACGACACCATACTCCCTGTAACCGTGCTTTTTATAAAATTCTGGTGCTTGAAAACTAAATGAATCTAGCAATATTAATCTACACCCTTTCTCCTTCGCAATCACTTCAATTTCATGTAAAAGTTGGCTGCCATAACCGTCATGACGAACTGATTCATCAACCCATAAAAAGTCGATATGAAGGTGATAAAAATACATCGTACCTGTTACGCCACCAAAAATTTTTCCTTCTTCATTTTTTACTACGAGGCGTACTTCTTCCATCGTCTGTCTTGCCTCATCTGTTAAGATGGACATATTATATTGAATAACTTTATTTTTAATGTATTCTCCTTCAGTACGTGTACCGTTCTTTATATGTTTCATTTATATTGCTTCCTTTCAGCTTAGTAATCTACATTTTATTTTTTCTCTTTAAAATACTAATACATACGAATCCACCATATGTAACAAAGCATGAAAAGCCAATTATACCTGGTACAGAGACATAGCCTACCCTTATGTAACTTATAACCGCAAAACAAACGATAGACAATAAAATAGATGGCCAAAATATAAGAGCTGTTTTTCTTCTTCCTCGTTTCGATGTACTTTCTTTCTCTCCAGAAACACGTGTGCCAAAAAGCAATACAATACAAATAAGGATCGCTGCAAAGTAAATTGTATCTAATGACAAATTGTGATCATATAGTGCGATTCCAACTTCAAGAGCAATAATCGTTAAAATTAAAATAATGATTGTTGAAGTCTTTAAGTTTCTTTTCAATCGCTCACTCCTAGCATGCTTTCACTATATTCTTTGTATATGTACTTTAAAACTGCTGCAAAAGCTTCATCTACCTCTTTATTTTCACGTCGATTCGGTAAATCTTTTCCCCCATCACATAAAGAAGCGGAAATTCGTTAAACATTCCTATAATACCAATATTTATTGTAGCTGTGAGTAATCCACCTGTCATATGAGCTAAATGATAATATGGGATTTCTTCATACTCTCCTTGCTGTCTTACCATGCCGCTAATAATTGGTTCCCATAATTCTGGTTCTGATTTATAACCTTGAAAGGTTTGTATGAAAAGGGCAAGAACTTCACTTAATTCTCCAACATTTTTCTCATCTCTAGCATTCTCTTGTATATAAATTTTTGAAAAGTACGTTTGTGCGTACATTTTCACAGCATCCCATCCACCACAGTGCATTACAACTGACTGTGCAACGCAACTATCATGACAAGCAATCATTACCTCTACCGCTTGACTAAGTGTTAAAGAAGTTCTTCCTTGTAAATGCGGATATAACTGCGCACTATCTTCATGCGGATTAAATTTAATGTGATGAAGTATATCATTCCAATTATGTTTATTTTCCTTCACCATTTGCGTTACTACAAATCCAATGACTAATTTTGCTGCTGATGCTAACGGAATATTTAATTCATTATTATATGAAGCAACTATCCGATTATCTTTTGTAGAATAAATTTCCATTCCCACATAATTAGATTGTACCTCTTTTATTTTATTTATAACAGTTTCCATTTCCATCCCTCTTTTTATATCGTTATATTAACTTCTAATATTTCAACATTGAATGTAAAAAAACTTTTCATTAGCTATTAAAATAAGAAAAAGGTAGCATGAATTTTTTCTTGCTACCGAAAAATATTTATTCTTCTATAGGATTTTCAGGACCGTTAAGTTCCAGCTGATAAAAAGCTAAATCTAGCCATTTATTAAACTTATAACCAGCTTTTTTTATTGTTCCTGCATGAATAAATCCATAGTTTTGATGCAAGGCAATACTTTTCTCATTCTCTGCATCAATTCCAGCAATTAAGGTCATATACTCTCTTTCCTTTGCAATTTTGATTAATTCTTTCATTAATGAAGACCCAATGCCATTTTTTCTATATGCCTTATCTACATACACAGAATGTTCAACTGAATATTTATAAGCAGGCCACGCTCTAAATGGGCCGAATGTCGCAAATCCTACTACTTTATTATCTAATTCATATACGAAAATTGGATACCCTTCAGCCTTTTTTTGTTCATACCAATCTATTCTATTTTCAAGGGTTACAGGTTTATACGCATATACAGCTGTTGTATAAAGTATCGCATCGTTATAAATATCTAAGATGTATGCTAAATCTCTTTTCGTTGCTTCCCTTATCATTGTTTTCTTCCTTTCATCATGTTCATCTTATTTCAATATCTTTTCAATAGTTTTATTTTATCGAAATTTCCGATTTTTATCTACATACGAATACTAGCTTTTCGGAAACCATCAAGTATATTTATTGCAGCAGATAACATGTAGAAGAAAATTCCTCCCCCAATGAGCCACGTTTTAAACTCCTCTGAGGAAATAGTAAATGCATTTGCCAAATACGTAATGAATCCTTCGTTTAATAAATGTGGATTTACTACAATTACAATGAATATGATTGTTCCGACTACTTGAAGAATAGCATTTCCAATTGCCAACCTTTTCGTCCATTGTCCCTGTACTAACTTATAAAGTGATATAGCTACTTCGAAAACGATCATAACCAAAATTAGGGGCCAGTATTGAAGCAAAACATCTTGATTAAACGTTGGCGCGACAAACTTCAATCCGTTTTCTGTACCATGATATACGCCTACAAGATGATTCGCATAAAAGTAAAGTGTAGTCCAAACTGCCGTCCACATTAAACCTCCAAAAACTTCAAACTTCGAGATTGCTTTTTTCTTTGGGATATACGAGATGTTTTTCAAATCATCTGGTGTCCATTTTTTTAAACTTGTCGTCAACGGCTCGATACCTTTGTCTTTATCTGTTCTTTCTAAAATAACAAACACAAGTGTCAACCAGAAAAATACATGGAGACCCACTTCAAAAATTTCCCCTATACCTTTACCTATCAATTGTAAAATAACATTTAATACCGCTTGATCACCATTATAGCCTATAAAATTTTCTGCAACCATTGAAATGAGCGCAATAACAGCTGCAATTGGTATAATCATTTTTAATAGCGTCGTATATACATCAAAATAACGTGGTCCAATTAAATGCATTGGTCTATCCAAGTACCCATTAGCCAATGAAACTGGACTTCCCAATTTTTCGAGTACGCTCTTCACATCTTCCTCATTATAATCGTCTGGTAACATATCCTCTATTGTTGACCGTAGTTCAAGTGTAATATCTTCACGATTTTGTTCAGGCAATCTCTTCGCAACTTCATGGACATACATATCAATCAAACTCATTTTCGTCCTCCTCCTTTAATAAGTTATAAAGTTCTTTCGAATCCTTTACCCACTGCTTTTTCAATTGTAAAAATATCTCTAATCCATATTCACTTAAAACATAATACTTACGAGGTCTACTCTCTGTTTTATCCCAACTACTCGTCACTAACTCCTGCTTTTCTAATCGGCGAAGTAGCGGATATAAAGTACTTTGATCAATTGTAATCCCTGATTGCTCCAATAACTGGACAAGTGAATATCCGTACTGCGGCGTTCTTAATTGACTTAAAACAGCTAACGTTAATGTCCCTCTTCTTAACTCAGTAATTAACGAGTTTAATAAAGTATCCATTCACTCACCTCATTTCCATTACTATATGTCATACAGTATGTGTTTTATACTATGTATCGTACAGTATTAATGTGACAAAAACTATATTTTTTACCGAAAAACGGATAATGAAAAGCGCAAATTATATGATTTGTACTTTTTTAGCTAAGTTATATATATAACACTCTAAAAGATAGCAACCTTAACTACTAATTTTGAAGTTGCA
Organism: Bacillus cereus group sp. MYBKT14-1; assembly: GCF_051915185.1. Taxonomy (NCBI): domain Bacteria; kingdom Bacillati; phylum Bacillota; class Bacilli; order Caryophanales; family Bacillaceae; genus Bacillus; species Bacillus cereus group sp. MYBKT14-1. The sequence continues at coordinate 208,910 of NZ_JBQAEF010000005.1, forward strand.
GTAATGCTATATTAAGTTACAAATATCGTATACATATGATGTGAACATAACATCTCACTATAGGAAGCTATAAAAATGGCGAATTACCATGCTTGAATGATTCCCGTTTTCAGCACCTAATCAACGTTATTTCCTTCATAAACTTCATCTTGTTCAAAATCTTTATTTTTATTTGGTTTATTAGAGAAAAATAAAAAAACAATTAAATTAGGTTAATTGTTTTTCAAATGCAAAATCTTTATTTTTTTAAATAACCTATGATATTCGAAAAGACAAACTCTCCAAATGCAAGTGGTATATAAATAAACCATAACTTTAATATTGCCTTTGTTTCTTTGTGATCAGAATCCCCCATTAAAACCAACCCAATCCTTTTTCTTCTAATATTTTCATTTTAATTCCAATAACAAGGAAATTATACCATTTATCAATGTTATAGTCTATGTTTTCTAAAAATTAAATAAATAAAACTCTTGTATTCCCTCAATATTCAGATAAACATAATATTTTTTTTTTACGTTTCATCTTCAAAGTCTATAATGAGTCCTGTTAGAACTGCTTCATTACCAATCGATTGGATCCCATGACCAATAAAATCCATCTTAAATTCTTCCCACTCTAACTGCTCTTTTGTGATTCATCGTCACATTATGATGAATTACTCATACATTATCTAGAAGTAAAAACCCTAATTCACTTTTCTCTTAAAGAGCACAATTCAAATGTGCTCTTTTTAAGTCTGTTCGAATAAAATTAAAAATCCTACTGATAAACAAAAAATCTCGTTTATCAATAGGATTCATTAGCTATATATAGCGATTATAGCGAACTCCATCGCCTATTACTAAAGTCGAACTGATTTAAGTAATATAAATTCCCCTTTTTCTTTAGAAAATGGAACAACCTCTACAATCGCCTCAACATTAATTACTCCGTAAACATGCGGATATTCTTGACCGTTTGAAGCAAGTTCATATTTTACTTCTGCTTTTAATAGGGCTGGATCAATTGTAAGTAATAAAACATCTTCTTCATGCTTGAAATATTTTTCTGCAACTCTTAAAGCTTGATCTACTAATGAACAATGAATAAATCCCTCTTCTATAAGGGAATCTTCATTAATTTTTCCAATTATTTTTGCTATTTCCCAATTACTTTTCGTAATTACTTTTGTAATCATAGTAACTCTCCCTTTTTAATTTATGTAATGATATAATAACACTAAATTTTCAACACGTTCTTAATAGATTGGGGACTTATAATGGATAAACCTCTCACTGCATTACAAACTATTATTATACATATGAATACAAATGAACATTGGCATGATTTTATTTGTTACTGTCAGCATCGCGAAGCGGGACTTCGAAAATTAGCTTATAAACATTTAGAGACATTTATTTCAAATGCAAAGAAATGGGAATCAAAAGATCAAGAAGAGTTTGCCATTTCGTTGTTTACTATTTTAGATGCATTAAACGAAAAAGATGAGGTCTTAACTTTCTCACTAAATAGTTTTCTAATTGACATTCTATATAGATGGACAGAAAACAACCCGATTGATTCAAGACCTTTTAGATGGATAGGAATTTATATGGACTCTAGCAATAAAGAAGACGATTTAGAAAAATTCCTTCGAAAAGCGATTGAATTAGGTGGTGATACCGAACAAGAAGCTATGATATACCTAGTTTCTAATTACATCAATACTTTAGATTTTGGTACTCATGAATTCCCTTCAGGTTATTGCGGAGATTTAAGCGAATGTATAGAAAAACTTCCCTATATGCTTCAATTAATTAATAGAATTCAGAATAAGAACATAAAGGAGCAAAACATTGGTCAAATACAAGAACAACTACACTTAATTCTAGATTGGTTAAAACATACACAAATTCCAGTAGATGCTGTTCGTATATGGGAAAAAGAACAAACTAAGGAATTAGAAATGGTCATTGTATATTATTTACACAACAGCTCAAGTCGTTAATTCATCTTGTACAGAGATAATAAAATTGTTTAAAACATAATAAAATTGTTTAAAAAACGCCAGTCATGTTATTCAACAATCGGACTATATAATGGAATGAATCCTTGTAAAAATTAGAAATATTTGAAATAATCGTTATTAAGTTGAAGCAGAACGATTGCAGAAAAAGGTGATACGACTTTTTCTTACTTAAGAATCGCGAAACAGTTGAAAATTTTAATTAATTATATTCCGAAAGGGTGTGTGTAGTATCTTATCAACTAATGTTTTTACTTATAAATCTAAGGATGGAAAAACAGTAATAATTAGAGAAGCTAAAGAACAGGATGCAGAAAGAATACTAGATTCTGCTTCAAAAGCTTTAATAAACGCTCCATACATGCTAAGTACGGTTGAGGATGTAAAAAAGGTACGTATCGATGCTATTCAAAAAACGTTAAAAGCTTATCATGAAAATCCAAATTATGTACAGTTTATTGCTGAAGTTGATGGTAAGTTAGTCGGTGCAATAGATTTTAAGAACGGAAACAAAGAAAAAATTAGTCATCAAGGGGCTTTTGCGATGACCATACTACCTGAATATCGAAATTATGGTATTGGAAGAGCTCTTCTAGAAACGTTAATCAATTGGGCTAAAAATAACAGTAAGATTGAAAAAGTTTGTCTTGAGGTAATGGAAGATAATCTAGGTGCAATCCAGTTATATAAGAATCTAGGCTTCTTTGAAGAGGGTAGAAAAGCAAAGGGTGTAAAATTGGATGATAGCTATCAAAATTTAATATTAATGGCTTTATTCGTTTAAAATTGAACATTAATTTCAATATAAAAAGAGGATCTTCATAGTCATCTCCCTGTTAAGTAGACAGTAATAGAAATCCTCTTTTTATATTTATCCCACATTAGCTTGCAGTAAAACTCCCCACTGATTATAGTTCCACTTTATTTTAATCCTTTAATTAAAGGTGACGCTTCCCCACTATGGAAAATCCATAAGTCATGAAGTGATCTCGTACATCCGACATATAGTAATTTTGCATCATGTTTTGTGTTTTTGTAATGTTCTTCATCCACATCAATTAAAAGCACCGCATCAAATTCTAAACCTTTCGCTAAATAGACAGGTACTACTGATATACCACCTTCATATTTACTTTGGTTTGCTTCAATTACGTTGACCGTTAATCCTGCATTTGTTAATTTCACATATATATCACGGCATTCATCTTCTGTTCTTCCGATTACCGCAATTGTTTTCACATCTGCATTTTGCAAATGTTTTACCGTCTTCATAATTTCAGTAAATTGATTTTCTGCATGAATTACTTTCACATCTTCTCCACTGCGGAAGACTGGTGTTGCGAGTCCTACTGGGATTTCTGCATTTTTAATTATTTCATTTGCAAATTCAATAATTTCTTTTGTAGAACGATAACTTCTTGTCAATTCATAATAACCGGTTTCTTGGAATACTTCCTTAAAAGCATTCCAATCTTCAATTCCTTGGTAATCATAAATCGCTTGCGATAAATCACCTAATATAGTGAAAGAATTACCTAATGTAATTTCTTTTAATACATAAACTTGGAAAGGCGAAAAATCTTGCGCTTCATCAATAACAACGTGATGAAACTTCTGCCCGATTTCAATCCCTGTTATACGATGATGTATGTATATTAAAGCTGGTAAATCTTCTACATACACTTCTTTTTTACGACAACTCTTTTCTGTTTCTTTAACAAGTTCTTCAGGTAATACCTCAAGTATTTCTTTACTTTTTACTATTGAACTATACAGTGAAAGAGCACTCATTTTCGGCCAAAACTTCATATATGCGTTCAGTCTCTTAGTCGCTTCTTTTTTAAGTAATTTTTTCTCGTTTGTTTCCCCGAATTTTTTAAGCTCAATTTCAATCCAGCGCTTCATTCGTCCTACTAATCGTTCTCTTCTTTTCTGTAAAGGATAATGTTTATATTCAACTTGCATCCATTTTTTAATATCTTCTACTGGAATAATCGCTCTATCCCACGCCTCAAAATCTTTTGTCGGAACTAACTCATTTTCAAATTGGATCATTCTCTCTTCAATAAACGTCTTAAATTCCAACGTACCCTTTAATTTACCTAGCATTACCTTCTTTTCATCACGATTAATTGAAAATGCTTCTTTCAATTTTTCTTCTGTCTGCTTTAGTTTCACTGAATCATCTAACGTACGTAATGCCCAATCCGGAAACGTTGTTTGATTAATATTCCCTACACCTAATTCAGGAAGTACACTCGAAATATAGTCTAAAAACAGACTATTCGGCGCAAATACGATCATTCTTTCTGCTTCTAGTTGTTCACGATATTCATAAATTAAAAAAGCAAGGCGATGTAAAGCAATTGTTGTCTTTCCACTCCCTGCAACCCCTTGAATAAGTAATGGTAAATTTCTTTCCGCTCGAATAATATCATTTTGTTCCGATTGAATCGTTGAAACAATATCCTTTAGCTTATTATCTTTATTCTCACCTAATCGATATAGAAGAAAATCATCGGCATGCGATACATCTTCATTTCCTTTTACATATGTATCAACAACACGTTCAAGTTCTCTTTTTCGAATGGAAATGTTTCGTTTTAAATACACATCACCTTCTACTAACCCATCTGGTGATTGATAAAATGCTAATTCGTCTCCACCGGTAAATGAATAAAACATACTTGCGACAGGTGCCCGCCAATCGATAATGATTGGCTTCATCGTGTCCATATCCGAAACCCCTACTTTTCCGATATAAATCGGCATAACTTCTTCTTTTCCATCTTCCTGAAAATCTAACCTTCCAAAGTACGGCTCTTGCACACCAATACGTAAGTTTTGTCTATTAGACTCCCTCATACTTTCAAGAATTTGCTCTTTAAAATCTTCTCCATAATAAACTGGGATTTTTTCAAGCTTATCCAATTGCTCATCCATCGTATGTAAAGTAGCCTTCATTTTTTGTAACTCATCTTCAAATATGTTGCTCATTTCGACGATTCCCTCCTGTCCGTTCTAATTTTTCAGTCGAAGTATCATTGTATTAAAAATCCAATCATAAAGTCAATAGTTTCCATTTAAATTTTCCGAAAAAACTTACTTTTCATCTTTCTAATTTAAAAAGAATATGCAACATCTAAATCACACAAATACACATATAGTATAATGATGCATGCAAAAGATACTACTTTCTATTTGTCTCCTATTTAATTTATCTATTAAAAAACATTGTAAAAATTAAAGAATTTAATCAATGGGCGTTTTACTGCCCATAAATAGTAGGATAAACAAAAGTAAAGGAGGCTCTTCAAATGAATATCGCGAAAAAGAAATCACTAAAGTTATATTTACTTATTTTTGTATTAACTGTTTTGGCCAGTGGATGGATTGGGGTATTTCTAGATTCTCTTCTAACAAATCAACCTGAAGGAAATACTTTAGGTATGGGGTTATGGCTAATATTACCTTTCCTCGTAAGCATTTTACTTAGAGTTATTAGCCGAGATTGGAATGATTTTGGCATCAAACCAAATTTGAAAGGAAACTTTATATGGTATTTCACTGCACTACTTATTTATCCATTCGTTACAGTAATAACGATAAGCATATCGCTCATTTTTGGAGTAGCTCATATTTCTAGTTTTGATATATCCACGTTATTGTTACTCATAGTCATGTCTTCTATTGGTAACTTTATTAAAAACATTTTTGAAGAGTTTTCTTGGCGCGGTTATTTAACTCCAAAGTTGATTGAACTAAATCTAAACGATTGGTACATTTATATTATTTCTGGTTTCATTTGGGCACTTTGGCATGCTGCATATTATATAGTCTTTTTGCCAAATGAATATTTTGAATCTATCTCAAGATTAAATATGCTTTTATCTGGCTGTATCCTTATGGTTTGTTGGTCAATTATGTATGTTGAAATATATAGACTTACAAAATCCGTCTGGCCATGCGTTATCATGCATGCGATCGAGGATGCTGTTCCTACTGTTTTAGTTACCATAACAGGGATTATTACCCTTACAAACAGTAGTGATTTTTGGTTAAATCCTATTAGCGGGGTCGCTGCTACTGTTTTATTTCTCGGAATTGGAATCGTACTAAGAACTATAAGAATAAAAAGAGAACGACAATTATTCACACAATAAAAAGCAGATAATGAATTCGTCATTATCTGCTTTCCAATTTTTAAAACTACCTTATTATATTTTTTGATACATAAGCCAGTCACCAGAGTCTATCACTTTCTTTAACATCTTTTTATCTTGAGCGATATACACATATGCCTCAATTTCCCTATCAGCAACATATACTGTTTGCGTGATTCGATCATATAAATCAGTCTCCGCATTACCTGTATATTCTTCTAGTTCATCTAACTTACACAATATCTCATCATTTACTACATAAACTTCTCCATACACCTGTTCTTCAATCGAATAAGTCATGGCCGGATATCCTTCGTTCGTATCAAATAATTTGCCATATGTCCAAGCTCTGTCTGCGATGCATGTTGCACCTAGCATATAATGAGCATTCGTTTGTCCTCTTCTTAACGTGCCATAAACGAAAACATGATACATAAATTCTTATCCCCTTTATATGCCTCTACTTTCTTATTTGTAAATAAGCACGAATCATAAAGTAACTCACTTCATTCGGAAGCTGTTCTTTAATAGATTTCAGACCACCATCTGCATTTTGAACGGCAGTTTCAATAAGAGATTCATACTCTGCTGGAACAAAGCTTTGCCAATCTACTTCCATTCCATCCTCATAACAGCGAATTAAATGGTTTTCGATTGTTTGTCTTGATAAGTTACGTTCTTTTGCAATCTCATTCAAATCAATACCTTGTTTATACATTTCATACGTTTCTAAATGAGAATTTGCGGACGCTTTTCCTGACTTTTTACGCTCTGAAACTACTTCTGTCTTAATCGTTTCAGCATAATTTGGATTTTCCTCAATAAAATGCTGAACTGCTTGTAAGAAGTGCGAGCCATATTTCACAAGTTTGTGTTCTCCGATACCTTTTACCGTCAACAATTCGGAATCACTTTGCGGCATTTTCACACACATATCTTTTAATGTTTGGTCAGAGAAAATAACGAACGGAGGTACACCTTCTCCTTGTGCAATTTCTTTACGTACTTCACGAAGCACTTCAAATAAAGGATGGTCTTGAACAATTTGTCTTGTCTCTACTCGTTCTTTTCGTAAAACATTCTCTTTACCAAGTAATACTTCTTTCCCTTTTTCAGTTACTTTTAACGTCGGATAAGTGCCATGCTCAACTGCAATTAACTCGTCTGAAATTAAAAACTCAATAAACTCACTGACCTCTTTTACACTACGGTTCGATAAAAGCCCATACGTTGGTAAAGTATGAAAATTAAATTCAATAACTTTCTTATTCTTCGACCCAGTTAATACTTGCGCTATCATTTGCTTTCCAAAGCGTTGGTTCGTTCTAATCATGCATGATAAAACCATTTGTGATTCCCTTGTCACATCGATGCTCTCGCGATTGTCTGTACAATTACCACAGCGTCCACAATCTTCTTTCGGTTCTTCTCCAAAGTATTGCAAAATGAATGATTGTAAACATTGTTCTGTATGACAGTAATCGGTCATATTTTGCAATTTTTCAAGTTCATTTGAAAAACGTGATTCTCCAGTTGATTGATCAATTAAAAAACGCTGTACTTGTACATCTTGAGAAGAATATAACAATATACATGTACTATCTAATCCGTCACGACCAGCACGTCCTGCTTCTTGATAGTAACTTTCCATATTTTTTGGAAGCTGATAATGAATTACGTAACGAATATTCGATTTATCAATACCCATCCCGAATGCAGATGTTGCTACCATTACACTTACTTCATCTCGTAAAAAGAGTTCTTGTTGCTCATTTCGATCAATATCACTCATACCAGCGTGATATTTTGATACAGAAACTCCTGCCTTCATTAAATCTTCATATAACTGATCGACTACTTTTCTAGTAGCTGCATATATAATCCCAGATTCCTTTTGATTTTGACGAATATAATCCGCCAAATATGCATTTCGATCTTGCCCTTTAATAACAGAAAACGATAAGTTCTCACGCTCAAACGTTGTCATAATTGTATTTTCTTTATTAATTTCAAGTGTATTACAAATATCATCACGTACTTGCGGTGTTGCTGTTGCTGTTAATGCTAATACGAGCGGCTTTTCTGGAAGATAATCTAATATGCGATGTATATGTAAATAACTTGGACGGAAATCATGTCCCCACTGTGAAATACAGTGTGCTTCATCAATCGCAATCATAGGGATTTTCATATCGATAAGTTGGTCAACAAACTCCATCGAATCAAGACGCTCAGGCGCGACATAAAGTAATTTGTAATGTCCTTGTTTCGCTAATTGAATTCGCTGATTTGCTTCAGCAATAGAAATAGAACTATTAATATATGTAGCTGAAATGCCATTCTGTACCAATGTATCTACTTGATCCTTCATAAGTGATATTAAAGGAGATATAACCAACGTCGTGCCTTCAAATACTAATGCCGGAATTTGATAACAAATTGACTTACCGCCACCCGTTGGCATAATACAAACTGTATCTTTCCCATCTAATACGTTTTTAATTGTTTCATCTTGTCCTCTTCGAAACGAAGAATAACCAAAGTAGGACGCTAAAAGTTCTTGTGCTTTAGTAAACAAAAAAGAGTCACCTGCTTTTCTTTATCTTTCATCTACTTCTATTATATCAATCACTTATGCGACTTGAAAGGGATGGATAAACGCTTATTGTTTTTTCATTATTCTATATTTAATATGAATTAGCATCCGTGTTTTATATGTTTTACAACATTTATAACGTAAATCCAGTACACAAGAAGAAAGAGTTTCAATTTAAATGTTCATTTTATTTCCCTTTCTTGAATACTACTAATCGTATACATATAAATTCAGGAGGTTACTATATGAAGCATCGTAATATGAGTTCCATCACAGCGAAAACGAAAACACAAAAACTCCAATTCTCTAATAATGATGCGTGGAAATATGAATCATACTATAAGTATCAGCCATTATTCTCTTATAAAAAGCTTTTTAATTTTCTTTCTCAACTTTTTAGACGTTAATATAAGCGCAAAAAATATATCATTCACAGAATTTTTCTCACTATTAAATGTATAGACTTACTACAATTCAGTTGTTACCATATATAATAATCTGTTGGATAAACCCCTTAAGTTGACCTGCTTATATTAGCAGGTCTTTTTCATGATTACATACTTCTGTGTACCTCGATCTCACTTCCAAGTCTTTTCTCCATTTTATAACCATATTTAACTCCCAACAATTCATGATTATCATGAATTGTTGGGAGTTAAATTGTTCACATATAATTATGCAATTCTTCTTTCTCAATACACAAAAGGCATTTTACTTGTTACTATAAAAGTACTCCAGATGAGTTTTTTGCTCATCAACATTATCTAGTTATTGGGGCCTGCCGCGGGAAGCAGGTCCCTTTGACTGTATGAAGGTCCTAATTTCATTTGGACACATTTACCAGGTTTTTTCAAAAGAATTTTATGATAACATTACGTAGTCGAGTCCGACATCTCGGCAATACCCTTTTGAGGGTCTGCAACTTCCCTTGCAGACCCTCTTTTACTTTATATTCAATTTATTTATATATACCACAACATCATTCATTGAATTTCTCCATTTCAAATTCCCTAAAAATAATCTAGGACACGTAACTAAAAATAAATCTTCATCATACTTTGAGTTATACATGTTCAAAGGAGTGTTACTATTTATGTATTCTTATTGGCAATCGTATTACTCCCCCTACCATAACCCTTATGTAAACTATGATTTATCCGTACGGAACTACCGAATTAGTAAAAATGAGAATTTTTTAAAAGGGTATATGCGTTCTTTATGGGAACAACACGTCGCTTGGACGAGATTGGCTATTATAAGTATAGTCTTTAATTTACCAGATGTTAACGTTACTGTTGGACGACTTCTACAAAACGCAACACATATGGGACTATCACTTGAACCATTTTACGGTGAGGATGCAGTGAAAAAATATAGTGCATTAATTAAAGATCACTTAGTAATTGCAGCGGATCTTGTTAAAGCCGCAAAAGCTGGTAATCAAAATGCAGCGGCCGCTATAGAGAAAAAATGGTACGCTAATGGTGATGAAATTATTGCATTTCTTAACAGTATCAACCCATATATAGATAAAGAAGAATTTAGAAAAAGGTTTTATGAACATTTAGCACTAACAAAAGCAGAAGCACTTTCCTTCCTAAATAAAGATTATGAAGCAGGAGTAAAACTTTACGATAAAATTGAAAAAGAAGCATTAGAAATGGCCGACATGATAACAAACGCAATCGTAAAACAATTCCCGCAAATATTTCAATAAAGTGAAACTTTAATCAGAGTAGGTATTACTACTAAGTAATACTTGATAAAAATAAGTCGGTTTCCAAACATAAATCGGCTTATTTAGTTTTCTCTCCATGATATTTCACCTCTCCTCTTTACATTTAGCTTATATCGATATATTTTATTAATATCCGTTTTTTATAGGAGGAAATAGTTTGATTAACGCGATTGGTCTCGTTTTTATACTTACAAATAAACACGAGAAAAAAAAGAAAGTTTACTTAAATGAAAAATTTGCACTAATAGATATTATTGATTCTAAAGAAGTATTTGATGATGAAGGGAATCCTTTAGTAGAGCTAACATGTAAATACAGTATATATTTAGATGAAAAATATTACTGTAAATCTCTCGATGATTATACCGGACAAGTATTTCCTTTCTTAAGTGCAAAAATAGGAAAAGGTCTTCTAAGAAACTTAAACTACTACTTTTCTTACGTTGATGCCTATGATAAGAAACCACCAGTTAAAGAAATAAGACCACTTATGAAACAAGTAACGAACAGATAGCCAAAAATACAAAAAAAGAAAGCATCTAACTCTGGATGTTTTCTTTTTTATTGAAAACTCATTAACTTTCATCCTCTTCTAAAAGTATGTATCCAAGCATATTTTAAATTAAAAACATTGGAGGATTAGAGTGAATGAAATACTCAGAAACAATTATAAGCAAACGACTTCGAATACTTAAAATGACGGGTATGTTTTTCATGCTAGTGTTAATAGCATGGATTGGCTATACAAAATTACTTTATGAAAACGGCTTTCTTCAAGAAAAAAAGAATTCAGTAGAAGTAATGAACACTAGCATTACAGGAGAAATAGAGCAGCTTTTTCATATAAACTTGCAAGGTTATCGAAAAACAAGCCTTGATGCTGTTATAGAAGCAAGCAAAACCGATCCAAGTGAACTATCCCTAATTGAACTGGTCAACAAATCCTGCTCGCGAGATTGCATAGGCGAACCAGTAACATATGTAAACTCAAACAATGGATATATCTTTTATAAGGAATCTAATGGAACTAATGTAGCTATAACGGTTAAAAAGAAAGACACATGGGTAATTGTAAAGAAATCTGTTCAAGATGGAATATAATCACCCAAAAAAAGAGTACGTATCGTACTCTTTTTTATTATTAATACCCTTCCTCTTCATGAATACAATGGCATTTCGGTTTTGTTTTACAATGACATTTTTCACACTCACATTTCGGTTTCTCTTTGCAACAACATTCGTGAAAATCATTGCGTTTACATCTACATCTCCCAAACATTAAATTATCCCAAAATGTATTACAATTTCGGGAATGCCCACAATGACAAGTATTCCCCATGAATCTGCTTCCTCCTTAATAGAATTCATCATATTCTATGTTTGAAAGTATACAAAGGCTTGTTTATTAGTCTATTTTCTCCATATTATAAGTAGAGTTAAAAGATTACATAAAAATAAAAAACCGTCACATGACGGCTTTTTATTTAGCAAACTACTCTTTTGTATAAAAATATTTAATTCCTTTCGTATCTAACCAAGCAGTTGCTTTGTCCAGTTCGTTCCCTTGACGATAATCTGTTTCGAAATACACAAGCCCTTGATTATCTCCACGAGATATTATTTTAGAAGTATATCCAAGCTTATCCATCATTTGAATCATGTCAGGAATTAAATTTACACCAAATTCATAAGTAACTACTTTGTTATCTTTATTCACTATAATTCCAACCCCTTCTTGTTTTTTTATCGGCTCAACAATTTGATTTGTAAACCAAGCTAACGGCTTATTTCCAATCAGCTTATTTAAATCACATTTGCCGATACCAGCCACATTGCCTGTTTCTGTGTATTGCCAAATATCACATGGATATGCCGGTTTGTTACCACCATAACGAGGAATCCATACAAAATCAGAATTGACATTTGCCATTCCAAATGGAGCATACATATGATGAGCAATATATAAACCAGCCTTCTTAGCTCCTAATCTGCGTAATTCATCAATAAAAGCTTGTGTACCCGCTCTCATATCGTTCATTGTTCTTACTTCTACGTCAGCTACCCAAACTGTTGCATTTTTATCACCACGGTTCCAAAAGTCTCTTGCTTCTATCCGTGCATCCTCTACTGAAACGAAACGACAGAACGCATAATTACCAAACGGAATATTCCTTGCTTTCATTGCTTGTACATAATTTTTATATAAAGGATCTACATAGTTTGAACCATCTTGCACACGTGCAATTACGAAATCTAATTGTGGTGCTGCGATATCCCAGTTAATGTCGCCATTCCATTTCGAAATATCTACAATATAACCCATTATTTAACATCTCCTTTTTCATTATTATATTCAAAGCTTGTTTTTTTGCTATTATCAACTAATAAATAGTATGAGAGGTAGTATATTATTGGGTAATAATTTAAAATTCGGCTTATGTATTGAGAAAACAAAATATTATTACAGGTTTAACAAGTAAAGATTTACAAAGCTCTAAACTATATAAAGTGAAACTATAATTAGTAGGAGGCTACGAGCAGTGAAATTCCCACTTAATTTCTTAGCTTCATCCGAATTTTGAGATAAGAATTTTACTGCCCACAAATTGCTAGATAAACAAAACCACCTTTCTGACAGGTGGTTTTGTTTACTAATTTACATATACATTGTCCATATTTTTATAGTTACATAATTATTAGTTACTTAATATACTTGCTAACTAAATATAAGACAATTTTTAGTTTTTAATCAAACTAATTTTCATTTTATCTCACGTACTCATAGTACCATTTTCGTGCATCTAACCAAGCTGTAAATTTATCGATATTTCCAGACGGATAGCCATTCGTTATAGCATAACCAATGCCATCTTTCTGAACGACAATTTGTCCATCAATACCCGCATCTACCATAGCTTGAGCCAAAGCTTGTAAATTACTAAATGCTACACCACCAGTTTTTACTTTGAGCAAATCCGCTGCACCTCCTCCAGTTTGTCCTGTAAGAGCAAATACAATAGAATTAGCGATTTTATCAACATTCCATTTTGCCATGTCGGATTCATTATCAATAAATCCTAATTCAATAAGAATAGCCGGTGCCTTCGTTCCATTTAATACTGCTAAATCTGTACGTTGTTTCGCACCTCGATTACGCCATCCAATATCTTTTGCTAGTTGAGCTGAGATTTTAGCCGCCAAATCTTTCTGATCATAATACAAAACCTCAACACCCTGTCCATTTCCATCACTTGCGTTAAGATGAAAAGAAATAACTAAATCCACAGCATGGGAATTGCTATTCCGAATGATATTATTTAAATTTTGTGATTGAGTTGTCCCTACCTCGTCCGTATCGTCATAAACCGTGTGTCCTAGGGATCTTAACTTAGTCGCCACAGCATCTTTAACTTGCCTATCTAGAACGTGTTCTTTCCGATTCCCAAAATTAGCACCTTGAACAATACTATTGTGTCCTCCGTGCAAGCTATATCTGGCCATTATTTATCAACATCTCCTTTCTTAATATCATATTCAAAACTTGTCTTATTGCTATTCCTACTTATAACCTCAACTGTACCCATATGTCCTACATTTTCTAAAAGTGACGGCAATTCGTTTTTGATATAAAAAAGTGATGTCACTTCACAAATCAGGTTCTTTATTCTCTAAATTGCATTAACTTGAATGGTGACACAAACAAAAAAGCATCACCTTTTTGGCGATGCTTAAAAACTCTATTTTACGTTTTAGTCCCCTAAATAAAGTTTAAGACCATGGTGACCGAAACTACACCTATACTTCCTTTCCTTCCTTCACTGCCTCTTTCAAACTCTGCAACATATACCCAATTCCTTTACACCCCTCTAGCGGATATGTAATCATTTCTTCTGGATATAACTTTGTCACTACTTTTTTATGCTTCTTCCCAGCTAGTAAGACGATTTCGTCAAACTGTAGTAAACTTTTATCTACCATCTGTTTTTGTAATTGCTCTATACTTATTACCTCATCGCTTTTTGAATCAAATGCAAGATCATAGTTTTCTAATACAATATCATTTGGTCTTAAAAATCCATGTTTCGCTGATAATATAACCCAGTTTTCGAAAAACATAGTTGCGTACGCCTGACATGCTTTTCCGAACGGACTAATATATACATCTTTTGCTTCCATCGGTCCGTAGTCTGAATGTTTATCCCAAATTTTCTTTTTTCCACATGGAATTATACATAGCCTTTTCATACATATTTCTACTCCCTTTACTTTGGTAAATAAAATTCGTTATTTTGTACATTTTTCTCTCGAAATACTATATAATAATTCTGAAAGTTAAAATTACACATTTTACCATATACGTACTATAGATTACTCTCATTGCAAATATTATAATAACATAAAAATTTTTGCATTTTTTCTTCAAAATAACGAAAACAAATTATAATATATTGATGTATAAATAAAACGAAAAAGGAGGTTCATAAAAATGAAAAATATTATCCCTGCACTATTAGTCTATTTTATTGTTTGCGTTATTTCCGTTATCATCCCAGCATCTGAAGACTATAATTATGTTGGCTGGAAGTTATTTGTTGGGCAAGTGTATGCGATACCTATTTTCTTCATTACTGCTATAATTACATTTTATATAAACAAGAAAAAATCTTACGAATAAACGATTATAGGGATAGCTAACGCTATCCTTATTTTAATTCGTTAATCAAATTTAGAATAACCCTTGCAGTACTTTATATCCTTTCTTCTAAAAAATCAAACGCAACATCTGTATTTCAGCGTTTAAACGCAGTTCCACCGAAATCCAGCTCTCTAATTCTGAAACCGACGTAATATTTCGTTCTAAAAGTGACTGTAATTTACTCTCCAAATCATTAAACATACACAATCCTCCCGTTTTTAATTTTCTGTTTTTTAGAGATAAAAAAGGACAAGTAGCCAATCTGACTACTTGTCCTAACTGTTCATCTGTACGCAATACGATTAAGCTTGGAATGCTTCTGTTAATACTGGTACGATTTGTTTTTTACGAGATACAACACCTTTTAAAGTAGCTGTGTTGTTTTCTAGTGATACGTTGTATGCTTTCTCAACAACGTTTGCTGCTTTACCGATCGCAAGACCGACAGAATCATTAGTTAAGATATCAGTTACAACGAATAAGAATAGGTCTAAACCTTTTTCTTCTACTACTGCAGAGATTACTTTTTCAAGTTCCGCTTGGTGTACAAGAACGTCGTTTGTATCAACAGCGTTTACTTGTGCGATTTCAACTTTCGCATTACCCATTTGGAATTCTTTAGCGTCAAGAGAGATTAATTGCTCCATTGTTTTTCCGCTTAAGTCAGCACCAGCTTTTAACATTTCTAAGCCGTAGTTATCTGCATCTACACCAGCGATTTGCGCTAATTCACGAGCAGCTGCTACGTCTTGTTCTGTGCAAGTTGGAGATTTGAATAGTAAAGAATCTGAAATGATTGCAGATAACATTAAACCTGCAACTTCTTTACGAATTGTTACGCCATTTTCTTTGTACATTTTGTTTAAGATTGTAGCTGTACAGCCAACTGGCTCACAACGATAGTATATAGGATCGCTTGTTTCAAAGTTAGCAATACGGTGATGGTCAATAACTTCTAACACACGAACTGATTCGATATCGTTAGCACTTTGTTGACGCTCGTTATGGTCAACTAAAATAACGTTGTCCACTTCGCTTGCTACTGTCTCAACAAAACGCGGTCCTTCTACTTTAAAATAGTCTAACGCAAATTGAGTTTCACCGCTGATTTCGCCTAAACGTACAGGCTCAGCATTCATTCCTAATTCTTTTTTCAATTCTGCATAAGCAATTGCAGAACAAATTGCATCTGTATCTGGGTTTTTATGCCCGAAAACTAGTACTTTTTCCATGTTTTCCACCTCTTCATGAAAAGGATATCTTAAAGAAGCAAATATGACAATATTTAAAGCATATTTTTTTATAAATAATTGCACTTTCTTCTATATTTTTCATCATTTTCATAAAAAAAATCATCTAAAATGAATTAGATGATCGAAATGTATGTTTCAATTAAAATAGTGTAGGAGCTTGCACTACATTGTTAAAAGCGAAATTTGAGGATAAGCCATTATTCAAAAGGTTTACATCTATAACTTGATAAAACGCATTTCCAGTGTCTGCAATTTCCCAAACAGCTAAAATAAGATGGTATCCACTACGGTCAGTTGGTACATTTGCTTCGTGCGTTACTGTTGTCCCTGGTCTAGCTCCACCGTCATTTTTCACATAGAATGGCACTAAATCTAAATCTGATCGCGTTAAAGGTTTATTTGGATTCCAACCTTTTTTCGTAATATAATATTTCCACTCTTTTGTACTATGAGGAGCCGTTAGTTTCCACTTGAATGTATTCGTCCCGCCATTTAACGTAACTTTCTTCCACCTATCTACAGTTTGAACATCTAAAGCGGGAAAATGACCAGCCCCTGCAATTTGTCCATCAGAAGGTCCTAGTTGCGGAAATCCACCTATCCCTTCTACGCTTTGTGGTTCATATTGAATCGGTCCACAATTTACATTTACCCCTTGCTTACATAAATAAGATCGGCTCGCTGGTGATTCTACATATCCATGAGCTGAAGCCTTTTCTGAAAATCCAAATGTTAATAATCCCGTAAGTAATACTCCACCACTTAAAATAACTTTCTTCATCTTTTGTAAACTATTCTTTTTCATACTTTCATCCCCTTCCGATAATAAAGCGAAAATAACTATAGTTGGCTAGTCATCTTCTCTACATTTATTATAAGACGAGAATCATTACTAAAAGAACCCTCTAAAAAATTTCTCAAATTCATTTAGTGCGTTAATTAGATTATAATTAACTATTTTAACACCGCCAGAAAAATATAGACGGTGTTAAAAATAGTCGTTTATTATTCACTTACTAATAATTAAGCACTCTCCCCGTTTGATTATACCTTAAATGTTTTTATAATAAATAACCGTAGCATCTAACTTACCATTCGGAGAAATTGCATACCCTGGTATTGTTCCAACTTCTTGGTAGTCTAGTGATTTGTACAGTTTATTGGAAGGATCTCCTTCTCTAGTATCTAATACTAAAAGAGACCTGTTTTCTTGCTTTGCTCGTTCCTCTGCTTTTTGCATAAGCGATCGTCCAATACCGTTACGTCTAAAGTTTGGATGAGTCATTAATTTGCAAATCTCGGCTCTATGAATTCCGTTAGGCTTAGTAACTAATTGTAATTGAATACTCCCTGCTACTTCGTTGTTTATTCTAGCCACATACAATATCACTTCTGGCGCTAATACTGTTTGCCAATACTTTGTTGCGTCTTTTTGTTCCAGTGGAGGCAAAAAACCAATTGATGCCCCATCATTTACAACCATTTTCAAAAGTTTCGAAAGTTCTTCCATATCATTTTCTAGTTGCTTTATTTCTTCAATTACTAAATTTCGCATTACTTTTCCCCCTTTTGTTTCATTGTAACAATTTTTAAAGAAGGAATAATGAAATAATAAGATGAATTTATAGAAAGATATGATTTTTTGTGAAAGGATAACGATATGAAATATATATTAGATAGAACGTACGCAAAAGAATTACTCGAATGGGCATATGAACAAAACCCAGGCCCTTGGTTTGAACATTCACTACATGTTGCTCATGCAACTGAAAACATAATTATAGAACTTATTAAAAATGGGTATAACCTAGATGCTGACATAGCATATAACGCTGCCCTTTTGCATGATATCGGAAGATACAAAGGTTTTACCAAATCAGTCATTCATTCCTATGATGGTTATATGTATATGAATGATTTAGGGTATACAGGAAACGCTGTTATTTGTGTGACACACTCATTCCCATGCAAAAATGAACATATAGATATCGCAGCGGAATGGAGTCTCGTTCCTGACCATATGAGAAGCCGGTTAGTTGCAATATTAAATGAACATTGTAACTACGACTTATACAATAAAGTAATTACTCTTTGTGACGCTCTTGCTGATGCGGGTGGCTTTACTACGCTGGAAAGAAGATTAATTTCTGTTGGTTTGCGTCATGGTACAACATCTCATACATCTTTACATTGGAAAGGGTTTTATGCGATTAAGAAAGAATTAGAAGCTTTAATCGGTAAGAGTATATACACAGTTCTTCCTGATGTAGAAAAATCTATTTATGAAGATATAGAATATTAAATTGAATACAAATTTAATTTCAAATAAAAAACGTTTTAAACATAAAGTTTAAAACGTTTTTTATTCAATGCTTTTGATTTTTCAGTTCTGTTAAACACTCTTGCACTAAAGTTACCGCTTGACTCATCGCAGCTCCGCCAGCAAATGCTGCTGAAACACCACATGCTTCCAGAATCTCTTTATCTGAACATCCTTGATCAAGACAACCTTTTGTATGATAAATTGTACAATACTCATCTTGCGTTGCTAAACTAATTCCTAATGCAATAAGTTGCTTTTCTCTTTTTGTTAAAGCACCCTCTTGAAAACAAGCTTGCGTGAACGCATTATATGTCTCAGCGATTTCAGGAATTTGATTTGTAAAACTACCTATACCTTCTTTATAATGATGTAGAATATCATTTATCGAACTATGTTGCTCATGTTCCATCTTATTCCCTCCAGTCATATTATCCATACCTATTGTAGTATGTGATGAAATGGAGGCAATATACCTTCTTTTAAATTAAGAATTTTCAGTTAATTTACGTTATAATTTTAAATTATCATCTACAATAACTTTTTCTCTAGAACTTTTTCTTTCAACCTCTTTACTTCTTTCTTCCCAAAATGTTAATCCTTCAATCCCCACATTTTTAGGATTAAATACTGGATCTTTCCCTTCTTTTTTCTGCCTTTCATAGTCTTTTAACACTTTTAATGCGGTTTTACTTAAAAGTAAGATTGCGATTAAGTTTAACCATGCCATACTACCAATTCCTAAATCTCCAAGATTCCATAAAAGCGACGCTGATTCAACACTACCAATGTAAACCATAATTAAAAATCCAAATTTTAAAACTGGTTTTAACCAGCCATACTTCAATTGACGATCTAAATAAGTAAGTGTCGTTTCAGCGATATAGTAATAAGCGAGTAACGTTGTAAATGCAAAAAAGAAAATTGCAATTGAAATAAATATTGGACCAAACCCTGTCATCACAGTTTCAACTGCTTGTTGCGTATAAATTGGACCTGCTTCCACATTTCCTATGTTTTTTACAATAGCGCTTTTCCCTTCAGGTATAACATTATACATACCTGTAATTAATATCATAAGAGCTGTCGCTGTACATACGACAATTGTATCGATATATACGGAAAATGCTTGAACTAACCCTTGTTTTGCAGGATGCGATACTTCAGCAGCAGCCGAACTATACGTCGCTTCTCCGACACCAGCAACGTTTGAAAATACAGCGCGTTTTACACCCCATGCAATAGCTGCACCAACAATTCCACCAAACATTTCATTTACACCAAATGCGCTAGAGAGAATTAAAGCAAACATACTTGGAATCTCCGTTACATTCGCAATTAATATGATACATGTAACAATTACATAACCAATTGCCATAAATGGCACAAGCATTTGAGAAACGCCAGCAATTCTCTTTACACCACCAAAAATAATTGCCGCTAGTAACACGACTAAAAATATACCAGTTATATATTTGTTAATACCATTAGAGTTTTCGAATCCAACTGCGATACTACTAGATTGAATACCTGGTAACAACATGCCATATGAAAGTGTTACAACTACCGCTACAATGACTGCAAACCATTTCATTTTTAAACCTTTCTCAATGAAATATGGAGTACCGCCGCGATATTCATTCCCTACTTTACTTTTGTATACTTGAGATAATGTTGATTCAACAAACGCACTCGCTGCCCCTAACAAAGCCATTACCCACATCCAAAATACAGCTCCAGGCCCGCCGAAAGCGATCGCTGTCGCTACCCCTGCAATATTACCAATTCCCACTCTTCCTGATAAGGCTAAACAAAATGCCTGAAAAGATGATATTCCCGTCTCGGAACTCTTTCCTTCAAATAATAGTTTAATCATCTCTTTAAAATAACGAATTTGCAAAAAACGTGTTGCAATCGTGAAATATACGCCTGCCCCTAATGCAAAAACAACTAAACCGATACTCCACACTTGCCCTACTAACCATTCTACTAAATTCTCCATCCAAATCCCCCTTATCATTCTTTGGAAAAGCAATTTTGTATATAAGAAAACGGACAACTATTATCAAACTTTCTAGTTGTCCGCATCTTTCATTATTTCATCCCTCAATTTTTGTCAGTAAAACACCCTATTACTTTATATTTACCCAAACACTTTTCACTTCTGTATAATTATCAAGCGCATATGAACCTAATTCGCGGCCAATACCAGATTGTTTGTATCCACCAAATGGTGCAGCTGCATTTTCTAAGTTATAATCATTGATCCACACTGTTCCTGCTTTTAATTTATTTGCCACTTGATGACCCGTTTTGATATTTTGCGTCCATACACCCGCAGCAAGGCCATAGGATGAGTTGTTCGCTCTTTCAATTACTTCTTCTGTCGAATCAAATGGCAGAACAACAACAACTGGTCCAAATATTTCTTCCTTAACGATTGTCATATCGTCTGTAACATCTGTGAATACAGTTGGCTTAACGAAATAACCCTTTTCAAGTGCACGTTCACCACCAGCCGCAACTGTAGCGCCTTCTTTCTTCCCTTGCTCAATGTAATGTAACACACGCTCTTGTTGTTTCTTAGATACGAGTGGACCCATTTCCGTTCCTTTCTCCATACCTGCTCCAAGTTTTACGTTGTTCGCCATTTTCACAAGTGCATCTACTACAGTTTCATAATGTTTACGATGAACAAATACACGTGATCCTGCGCTACAATTTTGACCGTGATTATACATAATACCTTGGAATGCACCATTAATTGCTTCTTCCAAGTCCGCATCTTCTAAAATGATATTTGGTGATTTGCCGCCAAGCTCTAACGTTACATGCTTAATCATTTCTGCAGACTGACGCATAATATACTTTCCTGTAACAGTAGATCCTGTAAAAGCAACTTTATCAATGTCATGATGATTTACAATTGCTGCTCCTGCTTCAGGACCAAAGCCTGGTACAAAGTTTACAACACCGTTTGGAAATCCAGCCTCTTTAAAAAGTTTTGCTGTATATAGTAAAGATAAAGGCGTTTGCTCTGCTGGCTTTAATACGATCGTACAACCTGTCGCCAGTGCAGCTCCCATTTTCCAAGAAGACATAACGAGCGGAAAATTCCACGGAATAATCTGACCTACAACACCTACAGGTTCATGTCTCGTGTAATTTAAGTAATCTTTTGAAATTGGGATTGTTTGCCCAATAATTTTTGTAGCCCATCCTGCGTAATAACGATAATTTTCTACAGTTGCTGAAATATCATCATCAAGTGCTACTTGATATGGCTTTCCATTATCTAAAGCTTCTAGTTGCGCTAATTCTTCTCTATGTTCTTCAATTAAATCTGCTAATTTATAAATAAGATGCGCTCTTTCAGCAGTAGTCATTTCTGCCCACGGACCGGATTCAAATGCAGATCTTGCCGCTTTTACTGCAGCATCAATATCCTCTTCTTGCGCTTCACATACGACAGCTAGAACATCTTCTGTAGCTGGATTATACGTTTCAAACGTCTTTCCCCCAATAGCAGCAACAAATTCGCCATTAATAAACATTTTAATTTCTTCATTTAAAAACGCTTCCACTTTTGGTTTCAGCTCAATATTTGTCTTTAACATTATGTTCTCCTCCTTATTTAAACAGCTACATGAGCTGCAATATTTGATAAAATCGTTTGAAGCTTTTGATCTTCGTCAACAGTTAATCCTAGTCTTGGATAGCGAGAAGGTCCTCCCGCTTGCCCATGTAATTCCATGGAACGTTTAACGATTTGAACATATTTCCCTGATCCTTCAAGAAACTCGCAAAGTGGTAAAATAGCATCGTTTATTTCCCACGCCTTTTCTAATTCATCATTTTGAAAATGCTCATACATTTTTGTAACGAGACCGGGAACGATATTTCCTGCTACTGAAACCCATCCCGAAGCACCAACTAAATATGATTCCATAACTAAATCTTCAGAACCACAGAAGACTTGGAAAGCCCCTTCACTTTGTCTTACTAAATCTCTCGCTTTTCGAATATCTCCGCTAGATTCTTTAATATGTGTAACATTTTCACACTCTTTTCCAATACGGAGCATTAGCTTTGTACTCATATCAACACCAGAAGTAAATGGGTTATTGTATAGCATAATTGGTATATTTACAGAATTTGAGATTTCTTTAAAATGAAAATAAATCTCCTCTTCCTTCGGTTTACAATAGTAAGAGTTTATAATTAATGCACAATCCGCTCCGTGCGCTTCTGCATGTTTCGTATATTCAATTGTTTCTTTCGTCGTCTCTGCTGCAGTTCCAACAATGACTGGAATACGGCCATCAATTTCTTTCAACACGGTCTCTACCATTTTAAATCGTTCTTCTTTTGATAAACTTACAAACTCTCCTGTACTTCCATTAATGATGACACCTGCAACCTTTTGTTCGATAAAGTAATTTACATTTTGTTTTACCCCATCCCAATTAATTTCCTGAAATTCATCCATCGGTGTTATTAATACTGGAAATGCCCCTTTAATTTTTTGCATATTTATCTCTCCTTATCACATTTTATTTTAATAAGAAACCTGCCGGAAATGGATCCGTAGGGTCTAATAGAAACGTCTGCATTCCTGTAATAAATCCTCTACTTTCAAAACGGAAAATGTATCCTAGTTCCTCCTTCTTCACTTTTTCCACAGTTATAAAACTATTAAATATACTTTCATTTTTAAAAGGTTTATCCGCCATATAATCATTTTTAAATAACGCATGAACATAGGAAACGATAGTAGAAACAAAACCTGGCGAACGTACGATAAAGTTATCTTCATGAAATGTAATCGACTTTATATGGTTCTTTTCTTTTTGCGAAGGATCTACTAAAATAAGCCTTTTTATTAGCGACTGTTTTTGTATAGCCTGCAGTGTAGCTTCTCCCCATCTTTTCAATTCTGAAATGTTTTCAACACGAATTTCTGGCGAATACGCACCTTTTTCTACAACTGCATATACTTTATCTGCTTGTATGAGAGAATAACTTACATTACCAACCTGTAAATTTTCCTCAATCAAATAGCATAGTTTGCTTTCAAACGAAACCGATATAACTTCATCATTCTCTACATACGCATGAACTAAAAATATTCCAGATAACGTTTCAATTTTGTATTGATTGGACTCTCTCTTTTTTAAATACCCACTTTCGAGTAACATCGTTATTACTGCAACAATGCCTCCATAATGAAGCGGAATCGAACCTTCATGATTAAAAAATAATACAGCTGCATCCACTTCATTATGGATAGATGGAACGACAATACACCCATTCAAACCGATAAAACCACGTGGTTCATTTAATAAAAGCTTCATCTCTTCTGCTAATTCACCTGAAAATTGTTCATTTAATTGCTCCAAACTGTAGTAGTATTTGCATGGTACGTCTTTCATTACACGAAATGCCTCGCCATTTACATGTACGTCTACTGCTGTATACATTTTTTGAATGTTCATTTTATATCCTCCGTTTCATGTTCCATCGGCGGAATTAGCAAAAATCCTTCTTTAAGTGGATCCATTTCATTGTAAAAAAATCTATGCATACCCATAAGCCAAGCTGATCCCGTAATTTTCGTTATGACAGCTTCAATATTTTCAACATGTGTCGTATTCATGACATATCCTTTAAATAAAGAACCAACGATACTCTCATGAATGAACTCTTCACCAATTTCGATTTCTTTCTGAGCGTATAATACAGCTAGCTTCGCAGATGTTCCTGTACCGCATGGAGATCGATCTATTCCGCCTGGTGGTACAACAACTGTATTTTTCACATGCGCACATGCATGAGTAGGATCTGTATAAAATTCAACATGTGTTAATCCTCTTATAAACGAATACTCTGGATGAGTGATTTCAAACTTCTCATTAATTGTGTTTCTTATATGAATCGCCTTATCGATGATTGTAGATGCATTTTCTGGTACTAATTCTAGATCTACTGATTTCGCATCAATAATGGCATAAAAATTCCCTCCATACGCAATATCAGCTTCTATAGTTCCAATGTCTTTCACTTGTACAGTAATATTTTTTAATAAAAAAGCTGGTATGTTACAGAAAGATACTTCTTTTGCTTTTCCATCTTGAACAGCAATATCTACTTCAACTAAGCCAGCCGGTGTATCTAGTTTTAAAGAAGTAATTGGTTCAACTACCGGAATTAAACCTGATTCAACTAACGCTGTACATACACCGATTGTATCGTGACCACACATCGGTAAATATCCACCTGTCTCTATGTATATAACACCTATATCAGCCTCAGGATGACACGGGTCTGTTAATAATGCCCCTGACATTACATCATGACCACGCGGTTCATTCATTAACAATTTTCGAATCCAATCATACTCCTTTTTCATATGTAACATCTTCTCTGCCATCGTCTCTCCAATCAACTTTGGAAGTCCACTAATTAATGTCCTCGTTGGATTCCCACCCGTATGTGTATCAATTGTCGTAAAGACTCTTTGTGACTTCATCCGTTTAACACCCTTTCTGTAAAACGACTCAAACGAAGTGGTTCAATAGGAATAATTGTCTCTTTTTCATTTAATAACTCTTCAATTACTTTCCCAGTAACTGCTGCAAGACTAATCCCATCCCCTTCATGCCCAGCGGCAATGAAATAATTTGGAATATGTTCCACTCGTGAAATAATCGGTAAATGATCTTCTGTCCACGGACGTAAACCAGCGTAAGAACGAATTACCATCATATCTGCCATTTTCGGATAAAAGCGAATCGCTCTATTTGCAATACATTTAATGACTTCATTGTTTATTCTCGTATGAAACCCTACAAATTCACGGCTACTTCCAATTAAGAAATTTTGACTTTCAGTAGGCTCAAATACGAGCGCAACCCCGTATTTTTCAGTTAAAGCATCTACTTTTCGTTTTCCGCCAAATTTAGAAATTAAATAACCGAATTCCATTACTTTACGGCACCCTACGTGTTGTTGTCTTGATGCTACAATAATATGCCCTTTTCTCGGTTCAATTGGTATATTTACATTTAACATCTGACCAATCTTAGGAGCCCACACACCCGCTGCATTTACAACTTGTTGTGCTGTAAAAGTTCCATTCGTAGTTTCTACAACAAATGAACCATTCGTATCTATGTTTATACTCTTTACTTCGGTCTGTTTAAAAGCTTTTGCGCCAAACTTTTGTGCCTCTGACAGAAGCGAGAATGCAAGGAGATATGGATTCACAGTTGAATCCGTCGCACATTCTAAACCGCCTAATAAATCATCAGCAAAAAAAGGCGACTCTTCTCTTATATCTTGCCTATCAAGCATTCGAAACGGTAATCCAGCTTCTTTTTGCCGATTTACCCATTGCTGCGCAGCTTCCATCTCTTCGTCTGACTCACATACGAGAATACTTCCTGGTGCCCTATATTCAAATGAATGCTCTAATTCTTCACTTAAATCAGTTACTAATTTTTGACTTACTAAAGACATTTGACTATCAAACCCTGGGTCTTTATCAATGGCCAAAATATTCCCATCACACCGTGAAGACGTCCCGCTGACAAATTCTCCTTTTTCAATGATTGTTACGTCTCTTCCGTATTTTGAAGTGTAATAAGCGATAGAACACCCTATTATTCCACCACCTATAATTAAAACGTCGCAGTGCCTCACACTATACTCCTCCTTTCCCTAAACCTCTCACTTTCTTTTATGCAATTGACGTGCCAATTCTGTACATATACAATTTTTATAAAAAATATTTTTATTTGTAAAAATATTTTAAATTTATAGTAAATAGGTGTATTATTTTTTTATCACTGTCAAAATTTTTATACATAACAGGAGGACATTATGGCATTTTCATTTCCGACTATACAAGAATTTTTGGAAAGCGCTTTAATCAATCATACATGTAGCCTTGATCGCATTAAGAAAATAAACGAAAGGTTTTATTATCTCCCTTCTACTACAGAAGAATATAATTGCGCAATTATTTATGTAGATGACTCATTCACTGCATTAATTGACGCTTTTTCTTATGAATTAGCTGTTATCATCCTTAACGAAAACGATGAGCCGCTATGCTGTATAACTTCTCAGCAAATGATTCCATTTCTTTATAAGTCCTACAATGAACTACAGTCATTTTATGACACTGTAATACAAACAACTGACTCTTCTGTTACAGTCATTGATAGTAAAGAATACGTTCGAACTTGGACAGATGGCGCTGAAAAAATATTTTCAGTCAACCATAATGAGATTATTGGGCAACCGATTACTCGTTTTTTTGATTATAAAGACTTGGAAATTTTACAATCTTTACATGATGGAAAAAGCATAGTCGCTCAGTTCCATCAGCCTCGTCCCGATTTATTCGTATTAATTAATTCAAATCCAGTTTATTGTAATGATGAAATTATAGGAGCAGTCGTTTCAGAAACAGATGTTACAAATCAAGTCGCTTTAAATGAAAAACTATTTAATATGTCACATGAAATGCACCGTTTAGAACAAGAAGTGGCAAAGTATAAAGATGAATCCGATCCATTCCTTGCGATGAATGGGAAAAGTCCTGTTATACAAAGAACGATACAATTAGCTAGAAAAGTTTGTTCGGTAAAATCAACTGTTTTAATACTTGGGGAAAGCGGAGTTGGAAAAGAAGTATTTGCGAAAGCAATTCATGAAGCAAGTGAGGCAGCGAAGGCGCCTTTCATTTCGATTAACTGCGGGGCAATTCCAGAAGCGTTATTTGAAAGTGAATTATTCGGTTACGAGCGTGGGGCGTTTTCTGGAGCAAATAGTAAAGGAAAAAAAGGGAAAATTGAACTCGCGCAAGGCGGTACTTTATTTCTTGATGAAATAGGTGAAATGCCACTTGATATGCAAGTAAAACTGTTACGTGTACTGCAAGAGCGAAAGTATTACCGAGTTGGTGGTGAAAAAGAAATTAATATTGATTTCCGCATTATCGCTGCTACAAATCGTGATTTACAAGAAGAAATGAGAAAAGGAACTTTCCGAGAAGATTTATATTACCGCTTAAATGTAGTTAGCTTGCATATTCCACCGCTGCGCGAAAGACGCGAGGATATTATTGAATTAACTTATTCTTTCTTAAATGATTTTTCAATCAACTATAACCGACCAATTCGTGACCTACCTTCAAGCATTATGCATGAACTGCTTCATTACAATTGGCCAGGTAATATTCGCGAACTTCGAAACGTTGTTGAACGGCTTGTGGTATTCGCAACAGACGGAATTATAAAACAAGAATATCTACCATTTCATACGACTGAAACTTTAGACAACCATACATCTCATTCCCTATTACTCAGCAACAATAATACAATCCTTTCTTTACAAGAAGAGATGGATGAGCATGAGAAAAAAGTTATTGAAAGGGCTTTACGAATTTTAAATGGGAATAAATTAGAATGCGCAAAACAACTTGGCGTAACAAGGGCTACTTTATATAACCGTTTAAAGAAACTTGGACTTCAATAAAGAATCATTATGCACCAATCAGGCGTTTACAGGTAGCCATCTCCTCTCTATATTGGCATGATTTTTGCATATATAATTTGTGAAAATCGAACTAGAGGAGGAATACACATGACAAATAAAAACAACTTAATCGTTTGTCGTTGTGAAGAGGTTACATATGGGCAACTTCAATCGACAATTGCTGAATATAACTGCTCGGCAAGAGAATTAAAACTAAGAACACGTGCTGGCATGGGATTTTGCGGTGGTCGCACATGCAGAATGATGATAGATCGAATGATTGAAAATGCGAATCCTGACGTAACTCTTAATGAAATACCGTTAAAATATCAACCACCAATACGTGCAGTTACTTTTGGATCGGTAGGTGAAAGTAAATGAGTAGAATTACACATCACCCTATTTTAGGTACTTTACAAAGTAGTGAGCGTACTACCTTTCAATTTAACGGTCATCAATACGAAGCATATGAACATGAAACGATTGCTGCTGCCCTGTTAGCAAATGGAATACGGACATTAAGAGTTCATGAAGATAGCGGGACACCGCGAGGTATTTATTGTAATATCGGGCACTGTTCCGAATGCCGCGTGACAGTAAATAATCAAACAAATGTACGTGCATGCTTAACTGTTGTAGAAGAAAACATGGTTGTTGAAAGCGGGAAACAGCATCCGAATATCGTGAGAGGGATGGTGAAAAAACGATGAGTGATGTAATTATCATTGGTGCAGGACCAGCGGGATTATCTGCTTCTATCTCTTGTGCTCGTTTCGGACTAAAAGTGCTCGTTATTGATGAATTTATGAAGCCGGGCGGGAGATTGTTAGGACAGTTGCATCAAGAGCCTACTGGAGAATGGTGGAACGGAATAGAAGAATCGAAGCGACTTCATGAAGAAGCAGAATCACTTTCAGTACATATCAGGTGCGGTGTTTCGGTCTATAATTTAGATAAAGATGAAAACAATTGGTTTGTACATACTAATATCGGTACGTTAGAAGCACCTTTCGTACTACTTGCTACTGGAGCTGCGGAATATGCTATTCCCCTTCCAGGCTGGACACTTCCAGGAGTGATGTCAATTGGAGCAGCTCAAGTTATGACAAATGTTCATCGCGTGCAAGTTGGAAAAAAAGGAATCATTATTGGTGCTAACATTTTGTCTTTCGCCATTTTAAGTGAATTGCAATTAGCGGGAATTAAAGTAGATCATATTATACTCCCTGAAAAAAGCGAGTTAAGTCAAAAAGCTGGTGAACCTGAAGAAGTTTTAAACTCTCTTTTAAATGCAGCACATCTCGCTCCTTCTGCTATTTTGCGTATAGGTAGCCACTTTATGAAATTTGATTGGATTCGAAAAGCTGGATTAACATTCTATCCAAACAGCGGAATGAAAATAAACGGAACGCCACTTCACCTTCGGAAAGCAGCTCTTGAAATTATCGGAACAGATCAAGTTGAAGGTGTACGTGTTGCTAATATTGACTCTAAAGGAAATGTTATTAATGGAACAGAGAAAATATATGAAGCAGATTTTGTTTGTATTGCTGGGGGATTATACCCACTTGCCGAACTTGCAGCTGTAGCCGGTTGTCCCTTCCATTACATTTCAGAATTAGGCGGACACGTTCCTCTCCATTCCGAAAAAATGGAAACTCCTCTTCCTGGTTTATTTGTAGCTGGCAATATTACAGGCATTGAAAGCGGAAAAATTGCGATGGCGCAAGGAACAGTTGCAGGTCTATCTATCGCAAAATATGCAAGTAAAAAACGTGATATAGTCGACCAACAATTATCTCACGCCATGCAAAACGTTCACTTTGTTCGTCAGAAAGCTGCAATTCAGTTTAATCCGATGGTAGATATCGGTAGACGAAAAATGAATGAAATTTGGCGTGATTATTCTTCTACATATGCACATACTAAAAAGAGCTGCTGAGATTATTCTCAACAGCTCTTTTCTCTACTCATCTGAGTTATTAAATTTCGCTAATGCATAAATTCCTTCTTCATCATCTAATTCAAGTTGCAATCTCGCTGCGAATGGATTGACATTATATTCTCTGTCAAGCAATAAGCGTAAAGCTTCGATTAAGTTTGCTTGAATTAAAATTTGCTGGCGACCATTTACCTCTACTTCCGCAGAGAAACCGTAGTCATCATCATACATAAGTTCAACTAATACTTCTTCTGGACCCACTTGTCTTTTTTCAGCGATATATATACAAAGCGCATTTATAAGCTCTTGTTCAGAAATTTTTATTGTTTCCATGCTACTTCATCTGCCTTCTTCTTACGTTGGTCTTTGAAGTATTTAAATGCACGAACTGCTAACATTACGATACCAGCCATTACTAACATATTTACCATAAACGCTAATACAGAACCAAGAGCTCCCATATTTGCAAATAAGCTACCCATTAGTAAACCACCAAGACCACCTAGTAATAAACCTTTCATAAAGCTTCCTTTATTACTTTTTGGTGCTGTATTTGTTGCTTTCGTTTTTGAATCTGGAGTCGTTTTTTGAGAATTTACATTTGAGTCTTTTTTGTTTAAATCAACTTTTGAATTTTGACCTGAACTTGGTGTAAATGATTTTTTACCAGATTTGTAACTTTTCGCTGCCGCATGATCTACGAACATAAAGCTGCTAGCCCCAAAGATAACCATGAATGCTGTCATTACTGCTACAAGTTTTTTCAACATATTATATCCATTCTCCTTTTATATAGATATATGTGAAATCTATCTTTCTAGTAAATTCAGAATGATAGATTTGCTTTTAAGAACATTTTAAAGGTTCTTATGAACTTATTATATGAACTTTTGTCGAAATATGCAAGTATTATTTACTTCCGACAGTTTGGTGACAAAGGAAAAATTAAGCAAAACAGAATTGACTTTAAATGAAACAAAACATATTATAAGTTCATAAGAACTTTTTATTATTTTGGAGGTGAAAAGATGGAAACATTTCATCTCACACGAAACGAAATGGCTGCCCTTCTTCTATCACTAAGAGGATGGAATACGAAAAAGCCTCTCGGTATTTTACAAGAAGCTTGGGCAAAGTCACATAAAAAAGATATTGAAAGCGGACAAAGCGTTACAGCTTTTATTACTACCGCACTTTCACCTATTTTTGAAAAGCTGATTAAAATTGACGATACTGATGTCGGTTTTTCTTTAAATGAAATAGTTGCGCTTGGCAATCAGATTGAAAACACAAGTTTCTCTGTAACTGCTATGCAAAACTGGGTGAAACGAGATATAAAAGAAATGATTGGCTCTCCTCAAAAGGGGAAAAAATATTCAATTGAACAAGCAGCCTTACTATTCATTGTCGAAGATTTAAAAACAGCACTTGATTTTGAATCCATTCGTAAGCTATTACGCCTTATTGTAAATGACCCAGCCGATCGAAGTGATGATTTAATCAATCCTGTTCATTTATATGTAGCATACTCTTCTCTATTTGAAGAACTCAATCAAGGGAATTGCTTACAATTAAATGCAACAGATACCGTTCATACAATTGAAAACATCGTAAAAGAAAAAGCTGATAAAATCGCAAGCAAGTTCGATCAAATTAATAACGAACAACGTGAAGCAATTCGTAACGCTATTATTATTGCGACCCTTTCTGTACATACCGCATATGTACAAATGTTAGCAAAACGTTACGTAACAGCAACTTTATTTTTACAGAACTTAGATGTGAAGCCTTAAAAAACAAGCATCCCCCCGTCATATACGTAGTACAGGGGGATGCTTGTTTTCAATCAATATAAAATACAAAAATCATTTTACATCTAAGTTTCATTCTACAATAGCTCTTGATTATGTAAAAATCATGACTAACCTAACATTCAACAATGTTCATTTCTTTTTATTAAATTCCCATCAGATTTTCTCAATAAACTTAATTACTTCATCTTTATAATTATATTTGTCATTAATTTCTTGTAATAATTCAATATCATGCGTATGAGTTTTTCCTGTCTCTAACAGCTCACGATATAAATCAATATAAGGAAGATTTTTATTTATGGCATTTTTATATTCCTTTTCTACATCGTAAAAAACCTTTTTAAACCTCACATCAGTAATCCCTGCCTCATCAATTTCAAGAATTGCATACTGAGCACGTAAGTCAGAGTTTAGCTTATTCCACTTGTAAAAAGGTTGTCCAACTGTTCCTGGGTTAATAATTAATTGATCATTGCTACTATAGCGCAATAATTGATGGTGGGTATGAGCGTAAATCGCAATATCATAATCACGATCAAATAACCGATCAAACTGTCCCTGATTATTAGTGGGCCACAAATCTCCCCCGTAATTTTTATTTTGTAGATTATGACTAATACTGATTGATAAATCATTAACCTGTTTTGTTATATGTAATGGTAAATTTTTAACATGCTTAATATAGTTTTCATCCAAGTTTTCACATTGATACTGAACTAATCTAGAAACATAAATATCAGTTGCGTTATCAATATCAATATTTTTATTAAGAACGTCAAGAAAACTATCTTCCCAGTTTCCTTGTACATAAGTATCAACGTTAATACTTTCTAATATTTCAAATAAATCATTCGATCCAGGACCAGGCATAATTAAATCTCCTAAAAACCAATAATCAGTCACACCTTCTTTCATAGAATCTTCGATAACTGCTTTTAAAGCAGTTGCATTTCCATGTACATCTGCCAGTACAGCAATTTTATGTTTCATGTATTTTATTCCCTCCTCTAAATTTACGTTTCCATCTCATTCATTTTTTATTTTCGAACCAAATCAAATTGAATAGGCATATTCTTTTTTAGGCAATTTTACTATCTCTTGAATGAAATTTGATTTCTCTAAAATGTCCTCTAACTGCCCCTCACTATAGACGTAAATACCACCTACATATGAACTGTACGCCTTTTTCTCAGTTATTACTGCTAAGGTGCTATTTTCCTTTTTAAAATCACCCTCTAGTCCTTTTTCAAAAGATAAACTTTTGGCTTCTGAAAAATAAAGGTGAATTAACGTCGCTAATTGTACGTCCTCTGATTTTGCAAAGTACTTTATTTCATTTAAAATCATTTCATCTTGTAACGGAAGAAAGTCTTCTACTTCTAACTTCTCTCCTTTATGAAAGAAGTTTTGAAGTTCAGGAGTATAGAACGAAAGATTTTTCTCCTCTATCATTTTTAAAATTGTTTGCAGCAATATGTCTTTTCCTATCACAAACGGGTGGCCAAATCCATTATTGTAAAGCTCTTCTTTCATTTTCATTAATTGTTCGATGAAGGGGATTCCTGATTCTTCAATAACAAGTTTATCGTCAATTAAACGCATGTTAGCAATCAATTCTTCTATCTGTAAACCTTCTAATTCAAGCGATGAGTAATATAAATCTCTATTCCAAAAATCTAATTGATCCATTCCTAATGAATTAAATAAGAGCTCATCTATAATTGGAAAAACTCCATCTTCTGTTAAAGCTTTCGTTACATCATCTAATAATCTATGTGTTTGATTTAAAATCGTACGTATTTCTTCGTCCTCTTGAATGATTCGTACCGTCCACTCACCATGATCTTCACCCGATATTTGCTGAAAACAATGTGAATATGGCCCATGTCCAACATCGTGTAGAAGGGCTACAGTAGATACTAGCTTTCGTTCATATTTCGATAAATGTATGTCACCAATCTCAGTAAGATGTTCTATCACTTTATTTACTAGCACATATACACCTATCGAATGTTCTTCCCTCGTATGTATTGCGTTCTCATGTAAAAAATAAGTATGTCCTTGTTGTTTAATATTCGCCAACCTTTGAAATGCTTTTGTATCTATCAATCGAAGGATATCTCTATCACGAATAGAGATTGGTCCATAAATCGGATCTGTAATATACATACGTTCTCCTCCTATTTTTGTAAATGAAAGACCTATACCATTATACTTAATTTTCAGTCTATTATCATTGATATATGAGAAATTTTTAATAATCTTTTCATTAACCCTTCATGAAAATGCGGCTTATATCTTTTACTATAATAATTATGAGAGACATAAAAGAATTGAAATAGCAATCCCCTATGTAAATAAGGTATAATTTACATATAGTGAAACTTTTACGTCGTTAAATAAAAGGTTCTTATACTCAAAAATTCATAAACTAGAAGGTGCAACAATGTTAAGTAGTTTTATTCATTCAGTATTAACGTTTTTTGAAGGATTAGGTTATTGGGGCATTATGCTTGGACTTATGATTGAAATTATCCCAAGTGAAATTGTCCTTGCTTATGCAGGATACTTAGTATTCAATGGAAGTATCTCATTTATAGGCGCTGTTGTATTCGGTACAATTGGCGGTGTTATTGCTCAAATCTTTATTTATTGGCTTGGACGATACGGCGGACGCCCTATATTAGAACGTTACGGAAAATATATTTTCATACATAAAAAACAAATAGATGCTGCAGAAGATTGGTTTAATCGTTACGGGACTGGCGTCATTTTTACAGCACGCTTCATTCCAGTAGTGCGTCATGCGATTTCAATTCCTGCTGGTATTACAAAAATGCCATTACTACGTTTCACTACATTAACAGCACTTGCGATTATCCCTTGGTCTATTATTTTCATTTATTTAGGTGAAAAACTAGGTGAAAATTGGGAGAATATAAATGATATTGCTGGTCCGTATGTGAAATCATTCGCAATTGGTGGCGTCGCACTTATACTTTTATACTTCGTTATAAAAAAATGGACAAAAAAGCGTAAAAATCTCGCTTAAGAATATAATAAAAACCGCTATAAATTCATTCGGAATTATAGCGGTTTTTATTTATATATGAATTAATCTTCAGGAATTATATAATACCTTTCCCTCTACATTTACATGGATAAGCAACCATTTAATCATTTCTTTCGTATATTATCTCAAAAAGGAGTGATTCCCCTATGCATTGGCAGCAAAAAATACCGTACTTAATCGGACGCCCTATCGGCATTTCCTTCATAAATGGGCAAGGAACTTCTGGTGTATTATGTTCAGCGCATGATGGTCAATTATATGTGTATGAATACCTTTATCAAGCTCAGTTTGCAATGAAACATTATAATTATAGACAGATTCAAGATATACATGCATTCCCAAATTGTCCTCACCAAAATCCTCTATACTAAAAAAATCGGAACGGCTCATAGCCATTCCGATTTCTATACTTTATTTCTCAGAATTAAATTTCTGCACTGCTTCATCAAAATAAATCCAACCTTTCCAGCCCAAATGAATCGTATCTTTTAAGAAATACTTATCATATTCATGACCAGAGAAATCAATTACTGGATATCCTGCTTTCTCAACCTGTTCTCGAACTTTTTTATAATACACTTCACGGCGTTCTTTCGGGAAGCCAGTATAATCATACCAAGGCCCATTTACAGGTACAGAAATAAAGAGTGGTTTGACATTTTTCTCTTTAAATAATTCTAAAATAATTTGTAAATCATCGTATTCTGGTGATTCATCATATGTTTCATTTGCTCTAAAGTTTTTTAAACCTTTTAGTTTTTTCTTCAGATTATTCTTATGATAATACGGATTTTCAATTCCGAATGTATTTGTAGTAGACTCAGCTTTCCCTTCTTGTTCTGCGTGTTTACGTGCGTCTTCCCAAGAAATTGAACGAAGCCTGATATTTGTTTTCTCCTTCATCGGTTCGATTTTAAATAAAGAGTTAAATATATCTCTATGATCTAAAATATTTCGATGCATATAAGCAAGTGGTTTAACTAAACCTGCTTTTATGTTATGTTTCGTATCATTATATACAATACCTTCTAATGAATTTTTTAATATATCATCTTCTTGAACAACTTTATAATCTAATAGTCGTTTCGCGATTTGCTTTTTCATTCCTGGATTTATCTCATCATTAAAAATAAAATGATATGCTTGTTGTTTGGAGAAATTATTAGTGAAATCCCCTTGTGAGACACCAGTCTTTGTAAACCATTGTGGTGAAAGAACAAAGACTACTTTTTTACCTTCTAATTCATCCATAGTAGATGTCATATTTAAAATATGAGCTAAACTTTGTGTACCGCCAGTTCCAATTAAAAACGGTGTAAAACCAGCTGGATTTACTTTGAAATAATTAGACGGATGATATGCATCCATTCGTAAAAATTCTGATGAACCGTACATCGGTAAATACTGTGAATTCTCTAACATTTTTTGCTGTAAGAAAACACTTTGTAATTTCTCTTTTTGTAAAGAAGTTGCCGCATCTTCTACCTTCTTATCACTAATAAGTGATACTAAACTTTTCGATGGGATTAGAATGATAATGAAAAAAAGCACACATGCTAAAATTATAGGACCAAAAGCATGCTTCATTTTCATCTTCTGTCCCTCTTTCTATCGTTATTAAATTGTAACCCTTGTTTTTGACACGTCATCTTTTCTCTCCTTTGTCTCTATACATGTTCCATTCTATTTATCTATTATATACATGTATGTATTTCCTTCCTTGTTCTATTAAGCCCTATATAAATAGCGCAAGAAAATGTTTCCATAGAAACATGTTAATTATACAAGATTCTACATAAATTTCACACTGGAATTTTAGTAATAATTTTATTTTTTAACAATAAAAAAACATATGAAATGTCTAGAATTCTTCGGATGATGTATGAAGTTCAAAATATGATAATAAACGCCCGCTATGATTAACTTCATGAGTATATATAAACCCGAGCTTTCGTAAAAGTTTTTTCGAGCTCTCATTTGCTACTTTAACTCTAGCAATTATTCTTGTTACATTCAAAGTCTCTATTGCATATTTAATGGAAGCCTCTGCTGCTTCTAATGCATACCCATTCCTCCAATGTTCTGGGTCAAGGAGATACATAATTTCTATTGCACCTGTTTCATCTACCTTTCTTAAACCACAATGTCCTAAAAGCTTTCCTGTTTCACTATTAAATAACAACCATACCCCGAAGTCATACTGTTCCCAATGTAAGATAAGTTGCCCAATATAATCATTTGTTTCTTCCTTCGACATTCCTCTTGATTTAGCCAACCATTTGCCAACAGTATCTTTTTTTAATATGTTATAAAACTGATTAATATCTTCTACAATTGGTTTCCTCATAAATAATCTTTTTGTATAAATTACTTTCTCTTCTTCAAACATAGACATCATTTCCCCTCCAAATACTGTTTACAGACTAATAAATTATACCATGAACTATTTTTCTAACTTTAAATAAGAAAAACAGACTATCACATACATGAAGTCTGTTTCTCCATTCTTTTATTTTTGTACATCTGCCCATTTTAAACTTGTAGCTGGACCAAATTGATGTACATATAAATCTTTCACATATGGTTTTTGTAAGTAAGATAATCCGCGCTGGAATACCGGTGCAATTACTGCATCATCAAGTAACATTTTTTCAGTTTCTTGCATTGCTTTCCAGCGAGCCTTTTCATCATTACCTAATTCTGTTTTAATCTTCTTAATTAACGCATCATATTCTGGGTTTGCATATTCTGTATTATTGACGCTACTTCCAGAAAGGAATACTTCTAAGTAAGTCATTGGATCTGGATAATCTGGTAACCAGCGTGATAACGACATTTCATATTCTTTCTTCTTCTCAAGTGCTAATTTTTGCGTATGTGGTTGTAATTTCACATTCACTTTTAATCCTGGTAAGTTTTTCTCAAGCTGCTCTTTAATGTACTCTCCAACTTTTTTAAAGTTTTCCAAGTCATAATTTAATAGTTCTAACGTCACTTCATCTGTACCTGTTTCTTGCTTTGCCTTTTCCCAATATTCTTTCGCTTTTTTTACATCAGTTTTATTAAACTCACCTGCCGTACTTCTAAAATCTTTTTTATCTGGCCCCTTTAAAAATCCTTTTGGTACGTAATAGTTTGCTGCAACCGATCCATCATTTAAAAATGAATCTGCGAGTCCCTTCTTATCAAAAACTGTACTTAGCGCAAGACGTGCATTTTTATTTTTAAGAATCGGTACATTTTCATTAAATCGGAAGAAGTACATAACTGGATCTGTATATTGTTTTAGCTCTTTATTATTTTTATATTTATCTACGAATTCTGTAGAAATAACAGCTCTATCAACTTTATCTGTTTCATATAAATTTACCGCAGTTGAAATTTCTTTTACAATTTGATAGTTTACTTCATCTAACTTCACTTCTTTTTTATCCCAATACTTATCGTTTTTCTTCATTGTAAAGCTAGCTTCATGCTTCCACTCTGATAATGTAAACGGTCCATTATATACCGCTTTATTTGCTTCTAATCCATATTTATCACCTTGCTCTTTCGCATATTTTTCGTTAATTGGATAGAAGGATGGTAAAATTAATAATTTCGTAAAATACGGTACAGGATGTTCTAGCTCTACGACGAATGTTTTATCATCCTTCGCTTTTACTCCTAATTCATCTAGACCTAGTTGTTTTTTATTTATCTTCT
Organism: Bacillus cereus group sp. MYBKT14-1; assembly: GCF_051915185.1. Lineage (NCBI taxonomy): Bacteria > Bacillati > Bacillota > Bacilli > Caryophanales > Bacillaceae > Bacillus > Bacillus cereus group sp. MYBKT14-1. Next base: position 247,761 of record NZ_JBQAEF010000005.1, read on the forward strand.
CAGCATTTTTTACATCGTACGCAATGTATGCATATTGAGAAGCAGTATCTGGATTTATCAATTGCTTCCAAGCGTATACGTAATCATGAGCGGTTACTGGCTCTCCGTTAGACCATTTCGCATCACGCAATTGGAATGTATATGTTTTTCCATCTTTACTCACTTCATATTTTTGTGCGCCGGCTTCAATTATTTCATCATTTTTCGATAGACGGAATAGTCCTTCCATTACGTTATTCAAAACGTTAAACGAGACTGCATCTGTTACTTTCCCTGAATTTAACGACGGAATTTCACCTGTTTCTAGTAACTGTAATACTTTCTTCTCATCTTTCGGCTTTGTTGCAGTTTTTTCTTTTGCGCAACCAACTAAAAATGAAGAAACTAATAGAGTACTAACTAATGAGTAACGAATAACTTTTTTCATTTAAAAACCCCCTTCTATTTTTAAGGTAAGTAACGACGAGCACCAGCGTATTCTTCTATATATCCTGGTGTATTTAGCGGTATAATCTCTACCGACCTTTCAGCTCTTGGTGAGTGAATCATATTGCCATCACCAATATACATTGCAACGTGATGGACACTACCTTTCCCTTGATCATGTGCAAAGAAAATTAAATCTCCTTTTTGTAGATTTTCTTTATCAACTGCAACCCCTGCTCTTGATTGCGGTCCAGAATCTCGCGGAATTGTAATGCCGTGCGATTTATAGATCGTATGTGTGAAGCCAGAACAATCAAATCCAAAACCACTTGTACCAGCCCATATATACGGTAAGCCTAAAAACATTTTCCCTGTGTTAATTAAATCATTGGCCGCCGGAGTTGGAATATCAGTTTGAGATCGGTAAACTGTTCCATCATTTTTTCGTAGCCATGCTTTCTGACCGTTTGGCAACAATACACGGTATGAAATTGTGTCTTCACTTAATAGCGGCAGTCTTGTATTATAACTGACTTCAAGTGATTTATGTTTTTCAGAAGGATTTATATATAAAATCGCTGTTGGTTTGGTTATTAAGACAAAAGGTTCATTTGTTTTATCTGCAAATTCTTGATTATATGTTAATTGTTTTTCAGGCATCCAGCCCGGATAACCTTCTTCATTTCGTGGTGTTGGCTGTCCATGCACTAATACCTTCACCCATTCACCTTTCTTATCAATAACAGTTACTTCTTGACCGAGTAAAGCTTGTGTTTCTAATTTATTTGCATTTGTTAACCATAGTTTCTCGTCAAGTGTCATTGATTTCGTCCATTTCCATAGATCCACTGGATTTGTTGCACTCGGTGTATCGATTGGTCTTAATGAATCAGGTGCTGTCCATAACGTTGCAGCAGATACATCTATAAATGCTTTATTATCCTTCTTTTCTTCAGCATTTGCCGCTGTAAACGATGAAAATATAAATAAAGTTGTTAAAAATGCAGTTCCTACTTTTTTCATATATATCCCCCTTAAAAGATAGTTTACTTGTCTCTTCTCCTAAGATTTACTATTCACTGTCGATTGAAGGTTTACCTTTGATCCAGAATAAGTCATTCCTTCTGGCTCTTCCATTAACCAAAGCGGTGCATCAAGATCAAAATAATGAATATTAGGATGCGCTGCCGCTAAATGCGCAACAGCACTAACGGAAAGTGAAGACTCCATCATGCTGCCCACCATACACTTCACACCAGCTGTTTCTGCGATATCAGCAATACGCCATGCTTCACGTATGCCACCACATTTCATTAATTTAATATTAATGAAATCTGCATATCTTCCTTGAACGAGCTTTAATGCGTCACTTGCTGAAAATATACTTTCATCGGCCATAATTGGCGTTTGCACACGATCTTTGACGTACTTTAACCCATCCCAATCTTTCGCGTGTACTGGTTGTTCAATAAATTCTATATTTAAATTACGATTTTCCATCTCTTGAATGATAGAGACCGCTTCTTTTGGACTCCAACCTTGATTCGCATCTAAACGTAATGTCGTATTTCTTGGTACCACATTTCGAATTGCCTCAATACGTTCCAAATCTAAATGCGCCTCTTTACCCACTTTAATCTTTAATGTTTGAAATCCTTTTTCTATATGTTTCTTCGCTTCTTTTGCCATTAATACAGACTCATCCACACTCACTGTAATATCGGTATGAATTTCTTTCTTCCCGCCTAACAATGCATATAACGGCAGATTTTGATATTGGCAATATACATCATATAAAGCGATATCTACCGCTGCTTTCGCACTTGAATTTCCAATACAACTCATTTGAATGCGCTGTAGTAACTGCTGAAATTGAATGATATTTTGACCAATTAAACATGAACGCATCGGCCCTAAAATCGCTTCTTCCATTCCGCTGGTGAAATCCCCCGTAATAACTGGCGTTGCGGCTGCAGCCCCCTTACCAATCACTCCTTCGTCTGTATGAATATAAACATCTATACTTTCAATTTCGGTTACAGTACGAAGCGCGGTTTTAAACGGTGTATGCAGTTTTACACGTCTACGATTTACTTTTACATCTGTAATTTTCATTTTGTTCATCCTTTCGTTCTCCAATGAAGTGAAATTTTAATCCACCGGAGATTTATACCCACGGATTATTAGGTAAACCCATTGGGCATTTATTCTCCTATCTCTCTACTTTATTTTCGTTTACTTTTAATGTAGGACGATAATGTGAAATAAAAAAATCCAGCCATAAGAATGATTCTTACGGCTGGATTTTGTCTATGATTGAGTAGACAAAGCAGCAATCTGATTATATTTTTTCTGTGCATCTTTTAGCGCTACAAGTAACGCTTTTTGAGAAGAACCGAAATATCGGTTCTTTACTTCCATTACTAACGCCGGGTCATTTATATTTTTATGTAGAAATAAATATTTAACAAATTGAGATGTTAATGCAATTGTCGCTGAGCAGTCTGCATCTACAATTTCCCCTGTATCCTTAACAAGGATAAATGCTACGAAATAGCTTTTAAACTTTTCAGTAATGGGATTATTTTGAGGTGCTTTCGCATCCCCTACGATATAAATTGTATTTGAAGCGTACACAGCTATCTTCCTTTCTTATACGAGGATAACGGGTTTCTTAATAGTCGTATGAGCGAGGAACTCAACGTTGATTAAAAAATGTATCCGCTTACCTTGTATTATAATATAATTGACAGAATTTTAACAACATTTATTTTAGTGTATATTCCATATTTATGAAAACAGCTTAAACTCTTCATTTTTACAATATGTGATTGTTCCTTGTACCATGACATTCATACATAAAAAACTGCACCTCCAATTGTTAGACGCTGCCTAACAATTGGAGGTGCAGTTCAATGGCTAACTGTTTTTTTATTACTTTGGCATCACAAATATAGTTTCATTTGACTTAGAAAATTGATACTCTTTTCTCGCTAACTTCAAAATTTCTTCCTCATCGTCTGTTAAATTTTCTATGTTAGTCTTTAAAGAATCTTTATCTTTCTTTAAAGATACTAATTGTTTCTTTTGATCCATAATCGTATCTTTCTTTTTATCAATTACTTCTTGTTGTTTCGTTAAAATATATTGAACGTACAGAGTAGTTGCTGCAATAAAAAGGACCATTAAAATAAGACGCCTTAACTTCTTTTTATTTATCTTACGCTTGTCACTAGGTTGTGATGATTGTTCTGGTATATTAGGAACATTTACTCGTTTGAGTTTCCTCATTCAAATCCCCCTAACCCATATTTTTCACTACCATCGGCACGTTTTCTTACTAAACTAAATTCTATTCTTATAAAATAAACTCCTTCACAAAAATATCCCATAAATTAACCAATTAAAGATAGCATTCGACGACATTTCTACATTTACACCGTTTTTTTTTATACATACTGCTATAAAATAGTAGTTTCTGTAATTCTTTTTCTACTATTGTAGAAGAGTTTTTTCACACAAAAAATTCCTTCCCCACATATCCATGTTATAACATGCTTACAAGGAGGAGAAATATGCATTACCGCACATTAGGTAAAACTGGAATAACTGTTTCTGAAATAGGTTTTGGCGCATGGGCAATCGGTGGTGATGAATGGGGACCTGTTAACGATAAACAATCTATAACTGCTATAAAAAAAGCAATTGAGTGTGGTGTGAATTTTATTGATACTGCGGATGTGTATGGTTTAGGACATAGCGAAAAGTTGGTGGCTACCGCGATTAAAGGACATCGCAATGATATTATCCTATCAACGAAAGGTGGTTTAATCGGGCATCACTACGACCCTAATGGAGTTCCTGTATATGATACTCCCGAAAAAATCATCGCCGTATTCGAAACAAGTTTACAACGTCTTCAAACAGATTATATTGATCTTTATTTTTGTCATATTTGGTGGCATAATCGTAGGGAAACAGAAGCATTTCTACGTGCATTTGACATATTAAAACGTGATGGCAAAGTAAGAGCAGTCGGTGTTTCGACTCATGATTTACAATACATTCATCATTTCAATAACAACAACGAAATTGATATCGTACAGCTTGATTACAATGTATTAAATCGAAAACCAGAAAAAGATATATTACCATTTTTACAAGAGAAAAATTTAGGAGCTGTTATTCGTGGCCCATTAAAAATGGGCATATTAACTGGAAAATTCACAAATAAAACAATTTTTCCGGATGGAGATTTACGTAAAGATTGGCCAAATGAAACTTGGTTTCAAGAAGACTTACAAACTGTAGAGAAACTTCGGTTGCTCTCAAATAAAAATCAGACCTTAGGGCAACTTGCACTTCGCTATGTACTCTCTCATCCGGCAGTAAGTGTTGTAATTCCTGGTGCCAAAACAGGAATACAAGCACAAGAAAATGCAAATGCATCTGTTCGCCCTATGTTGAGTGATGAAGAGCTTAGTTATATTCATTCAATATAAAAAGCCCAATCCGGGCTTTTTAATTTGGGAAACTAATATCATACTCCATTCGCTTCGCTGTGTCCTCCGCAACATGCACACCTAACAAGTTTTTCACAATATGAAATGCCATATTAATTCCAGCTGAAATTCCGGCAGATGTTATAATATGTCCTTCATCTACAAACTTTACATTTTCTATAACTTCAACATTTTGAAACTCATTTTTAAACTTTTCAATACTAGCCCAATGTGTTGTTGCTTTTAAACCTTCCAGTAAACCTGCTTTCGCCAGTAATAGCGCTCCTGTACAAACTGAAGTCATCAGCTTTACTTCTTTCATTTGTTGGCGAATCCATTTTATTACTATTTCATTTTTTATTTCATATTCTCTAGCACCTAGCCCACCCGGAATTATTAAAATATCCACTGGTGGTAAATTTTCAATACTATAATCTGGCTGTACCTTCAATCCGTTCCTTGCTGTAATCATTTCCCCATTCTCGCTAACTGTATAAACAGTAAATGGTTTTTCTTCATTCACCTCAGTTACAGAAAAAACTTCAAATGGCCCTGCAAAGTCTAACACTTCTACTTCATTAAATAAAAATATACCAACACTCCATTTATTCATCATAAGTTCACTTCCTGTTTCAAATGATGTAATAGATGATAATATCCTTTTTCTAATGCAATATCATACGCTGTTTTCCCATCATTTTTCTTTATCATCTTATTAGCTCCATTTTTAAAGAGTAACATAATTATTTCTTCATTTCCTAATAATGCCGCTTCGTGAAGTCCTGTCCAGCCACCACTTTGCATAATATTTACATCTGATCCTTTTTCAATTAAGAAAGCAACAAGTTCACTTTGCTTGTTCGCAATTGCTGCTTGCAAAGGCATATTTTCATTTTCGTTTTTCGCTCTACTATGTATATCTGCACCACTTTCTAAAAGAAAACTCGCTATTTCTTTCTGTCCAAAATAAGCTGCTAAATGAAGTGGTGTCCATCCATCTTCACTACATTCGTTAACAATACTTGGACTCGCCTTTATAAACTTCACTACTTTTTCCTTATTACCACTTATAACAGCTTGTGCTATTGATTGTAAATGCTCCATAATAATCTCCCATCCTTCAAAATATTTAAGCATCTCCTTCTACATGTTCTATTCATTATTATATTTTCCTTTTAAAATCTTAAGTTTACATAATAATATTATATATCACTTTTTGTGCTTAATGCTGAATAGCAATAATGTTAAAAATACTGCCTTTAAACAATGAAGACCATGATTTCATTAGAATGACTGAAAAAGCAAGCAAAAAACTATACACATAGTTTTCATCATATTTGTTCAGTTGCATGAACTAAAACAGGTAATGTTTATTCTGCTATTTATGCTTTCAACATATCAAATAATATTATTCCAATAAAAAACAATCCATTTTAAAAATGGATTGTTTTTTTATTTCTGTTTTATGCGGTTTATTTTATTTTTGTATTTTCAATGATAGAATAATTATATTTACAAAAATGAAACGCTACTATCTTAGCCCCTCTTATAGTAAGTTTTTAGTTCGAAAACAAAAATACAATTTCACCTTACAATTGAAAAAAACATATGTAAAAGTTTCTAAAACAGCTGCCTTATCATACTAATCTATAGCAATTCTGTCTTCTTCCCTTACCTGTTTCCTTTAACACATACGATTTTAAAACTAGCGCCGTTAATGAATCTGTTAATGTTTTATATGATAAATTTGATAATGCCAATAGATCGTTCGTATATAACATTCTATGCTTCTCTAATAATAATAGTACTAATCGTTCAGACGGTTTTAATGCCTCGTCACTTTCTAGTATAAAGTCTATATTTTTCATTTCTCTAATTACTACTCCTTATATAAAAAAATACTTTAGGTGCTAATTTAATATGAAAATAATACATAACAAAATTATAGATATATTAAAATAGTACCATCTAAAAACACTATTATACTATAACATAGAAGTAGTGTTTCCCCAAATAGGAAATGCTTTTTTATATCGCTGTAAGATTCTTGCAAATGTACATAATATTTTGTACCATTACCCGCCAAGTTTTCTTCTAATTTCGCTGCTCATCCTGATGTATTTGTAATCAATGAAGTTCTTCTAAATTTATAAACAAATAAAAAACGGTTCGTCTATCATGCCCTAAACATGAATGACAACCGTTTTCCAGCTTCTTCTTAATTAACATGTTCTATCTTAAATATTTCTTGCAATATGCGGCTTACTGTAATGACTTGTTCCACCGCCACCTACTACTACTTTACCGCCTTTTTCGAAAATTAATAATTTATTTGAACCATCTGCAAGAAGCACTATTACTTCAGCACTATTACTTGTTGCTACATAAATTACATAACCACTCTTTGATATACAAGTTTCCCAATTCGCATCAAATTCTGATCTTACTACACGATTTGAATACACTTGATTTTCAATTCTATCTTGTTCTACGTTTTCCAAATTTATTCTCCCCTCTTCCCTGCATAGTTATATATATTAAAATAGCACCATCTAAAATAGTGACCGATTTTAACATAAATAGTATATGTAATTAGTAGGAGAATGCTTGGACAATAGAAACGAAATAGACTTCGGGAATTTTACAATTGAAACTTCTCTTTAATCATTTCCGCTACTTCTTTTGCACTCAAATACGTGTTATTAATTTTTATATACTCTTCTTTTTCAATTTCACCATGAAGAGAGTTTAATCTATGCTTTTTCATCGTTTCTTTCAAATTATTTTCAGACCACTCAATATCTCTTTTTTTCGGTTTATGTTCTAATCGATTCGAACTTTTATTTCGTTCTAATCTTTCATCTAATTCCGCTTCCAGCTCTACAAAATACACTGTCCCACCTTTTGATTCAAAAATATTTTCTACATGATGTATATAATCCCAATCCTTTTGGAGGTCAAATGCCCATATATACGTAAAAATCATTCCAGATAAATCACTTTTAGATACTTCTTCAAATATTTCATTACGAAATAAACTTACTAGTCTTTTTGCTTCTTTCGTACTGTAATCAAAAATTGGACTTACTAAATCAATTGTCATGTGGTTATGAAAAAGTTTTAAACCGGTTAATGTTGCTAATTCTTCCCCCACTGTCATTTTTCCAACTGCTTGTGGGCCAAATATTAATATAAGTTTCATTTATTTCCCTCCAATCTTTCTCTATAAACCATTACATAAAATTAAAAATAAGGCAGCCGATTTTTAATCGATTGCCTTATTTTTTATTCATAGTTTTAGTTCTATTCTTTTCGCACAGCTTCAAAAGTAATCGTTTGATTTGCATTTGACGGTTCTTTTTCATAAACATATTCAGCAGAGCGAGTAATGTTTGAGAAACCTATACTTTCTAAAAGAAGTATAAACTCTTCTATTCCATACCAGCGCAGCGCAAAGCGTTGCAATTCTGTTTGTACTAACTGTCCTTTACTCCACTTTTCATATTTCAAATATGATACAGTAACTTGGTTCAGCCAATCTATTTCAATTGATTTATTTTCTAATGTGACTCCATCTCCGCTTGGCAAAGAGAAAGTCGATGTATGAATTTCCCCAGTCTTCCATTTATGCGGGAGCATAATATCTACGATTAATCGTCCACCTGGATTAAGATGTTCATAAAAACATTTCAATGCATTTATAGAATCCAAACGATTTTCAATTAAACAAAAAGATCCAGTAGGAATGATAATTGCGTTATATTTATGCGGAAGTGAAAATTGTTGCAAGCTTCCTTCATACAAATTAGGATGTAAGCCTCTCTCTTTACAGCGCTTACGGCAAGAATCTAGCATTTCAGGCGAATAATCTATCCCATCCACTTTAAAACCAGCCTCTAGAAGCGGAATGATGACACGCCCTGAACCTACTGCAGCTTCGAGGATTCTTCCTCTACAATCTTTTAAACGTTCTTTGTAATACTCAATATCACCATTTAAAGAATAACCGACTGGTTTTGTGTAATCATACAGTTCCGTACAAAGTGTACTATAAAAGCTAAACATTTATTTTCTCCTCCGTTTTTACGTACGGAAGATTTCAATTCAACTAATCTTCCTGTACCTCTAATTTTAATGAGATTTCGAAAGAGCTGACTATCATAATATATCACTCACTTTCCATAGAATATAATGATATTGTATTACATAACCTTCCAATTTGAAATATAAAAATTAAAAATTCAGACTACAAATTAAAGAGCTTACTTTAGTAAGCTCTTTAGAAAAAATATTTATTTCACAATCGGCAATGTCACTTCACTTAATTTCACTGTAAGTTTCGTGCCAGCTTTCGGTCTAATTGTATAATCATAATCACTTGCAATTAAAACAACTCCGATTTGATGCCCCGCTTTAAATACATAATCATCTGGTTGCATGTCCCATGTGAATGTATAATCTTTGCCCGGTTGAATCGCTGTTGAATTTTCTATACTCTTTACGTTTTGTGGGTCCATCCAGCCTCTCGTTACGATTTCCGGCTTCGCTCCTCCATAGTCAACAAGTAACGCTGTTAAATTTGATACAGATCGATCAATATTTCCTGTAATTGAAATCTTTGGTGTACCACTTATACGCGTATCTTTTTGCAGTACAGGCATTGTATATACTAATCGATTTGCTACTTCTAATTCTGGGTTTGCTACTAATTGATTTGATTTTATTTGTGCATCATCTAAGAATGAGAAAACTTTATTAGCCGATCCCATACTTAGTGGCAAATTGACTGATTTATTGCTTAAATACATACGGATTTTTGAAGGTACAGCCGCTGGATCTGGCCAATTTTTTATCTTTTGCCACGTTTTATTTTCTCTTTGCACATCAACCATTGGTTCATCCATAATTCCATTTTCAATTCCGTACAACCAATAATCTAACCATTTATTTTGTGTTTGCTGCCAGTTATTACTTGATGTCCCACCATGACCACCTTGGTGTAGCCACATTTTACGCGGAACATTATTTTCTCCAAGTGCTTCCCACCATTGCGCGAACTGTTTCGTTTTAACATTCCAATCGTTTAAACCATGAACAACAAATACACTCGCTTTTACATTTTTAGCATCTTTTACATAGTTACGTTTATCCCAAAAATCATTATAATTACCTGTTTTTCGGTCTTGTCCAGCCGTTAACTCTTTTATAACTTGTCCGCAAACTTCAGGGGTTTCCCTTGTCAGTACTGCTTCTGCCATATTATCTGTATCTTCTCCTTGATACCCGCCTGGAGCAATGACTGCACCATTTGCACGATAATAATCATACCAACTACTAATTGCTGCGATTGGAATAATTGTTTTTAAACCTTCAACTCCAGTAGTCGCAACAGCATTTGGTAATGTACCATTATAAGAAACTCCAGTCATACCTACATTGCCTGTAGACCAATTTGCCTGAACTTCCTCACCCTGTTCTGTAAATGCTTTCGCGCGACCGTTTACCCAATCAATAACAGATTTTGTCCCGAGTATCTCTTGTTCATCTCCAGTTGTAGGGCATCCATCTGATTTTCCAGTACCGATACTTTCGCCTAAAATAACTGCATAACCTCTTGGCACGTAATAGTTCCCATACGAACCAAGATTAATCGCTCCATACGGTTTTCCTTCATACGCATACAATTCTTTATCTACATTATATACAGGAACATCTTTTAATCCAGATCGATATGGACTCATTTCATAAATAACAGGAACTTTCACATTCGGATCTGTCTTTGGACGCATAACTTTTATCGATACTCTGTCTTTCTTACCGTCTCGATCACTATCAACTTCTGTCTCTACATATAAATTTTCGATAATAGCTTCATCGAGAGAATAAATCGGTTTTGTCATCCCATTTTCTAATTCAATTTTCGTATTTTTAGTCTCTTCCTTCTTCTCTGCATGCACATCCATAGTAAAGCTAGGTATAATTGTTGCAGATAGCATTGCTGACAGTGTAATTGCCATTTTCTTTTTACTCAAAATATTCCCTCCCCTTATTCGTTCTCTTTTACTATATAACAAAATAACTGAAAATTCAGTTTTATTTTTATATAAAAGTTGAGAAACTCAAAGATTTCTTATTAAGTAAAATTTAATGGAGGTGTGAAATTATTTTCCCACTCCCACCTTCTTTATAAAGTGAAACTTTAATCAGCCCTCACCAATTGGGCGTTTACGATCAGCAGGGCCACTTCTTTGCTTTCGCTGAATTTTGAGGTGGGGTCTTACTGCCCGGCAAATAGCGGGATAAATAGAGAAAAAGACAACCGATATTTCTATCGCTTGCCTTACATTCCATTTATTATTTTTCTAACTCTTTAAAGGTATCTTTCAAGTCTTTATCAGATACCTTTATATCTGCATTTTTAAGCAGTTCTCTAGTAACTTGTTGATGGAATTGAGGATCTTGTATACGTTGCTGTTCTAATTCTTTACGAATATTCTCTTTCTCTTCCTCATACGGTTTAAGCTCTTTTTTATCCGTTAGCTTAATAATATGATATCCGAAAGAAGATTTAACAGGTTCACTCAATTGACCAACTTCTAACTTATACGCAGCATCCTCAAATTCTTTCACCATCATACCAGGTCCAAATTCAGATAGTTCCCCACCTTTTTCTTTAGAACCTGGATCCTCTGAATATTGTTTAGCCAATACCGCGAAATCTTCGCCACTATTTAATTTTTCTTTAATTTCTTTTGCTGTCTTTTCATCTTTTACTAAAATATGGCTAACTTGAAGCTTTGGCTTATAATGATCTTTAATATCTTTTTCCGTTACGGTTGCTTTAATAGCTTTTTCAAAAGCAAAAGTAAGCTTTAATTTCTCTTTCAACTGATCTTCATTTTTCACACCATTGGATTCCATATATGTATTAAAATTATCGCCCATCTTGTCTTTTAATTCTTTTAGTTGTTTCGTTACCTCTTCATCCGTAACTTTATATTTATCATGTAATACTTTCTCTACTACCATTTCAGATAAATTCTGTTTACCGTAGTTTTCTTTTAATTTTTTGTTAAAATCACTTTCTGAAATGCTTCCTGATTTTGTCGTTACAATATTATCTGATGAACCACATGCAGATAAAGATAACGTCATACCCATTAAAATGCTACCAATTACTAATTTCTTTCTTTTCAAATCTGAATACCTCACTTCATTAAATTCAAATATAACTATGTAAATATAACGTTTTCCTGTGAACTTCACGTGAATTTAATGAAAGTAGAACATTTGCTAATTCTCTATTTAATGCATCAATTTCGAAAATTATGGTGATTCATCCTATATCGCTAATCTCTAAAGCTGCAAAAAGGACTAATATTTTCATTAGTCCTTTTTCACATTTATATAAAATTGAATTTCTCCATCTATAGAGGAAACTCCATATTCAAAACCATGCCTTTCTAAAATACTTTTCACTATCGCTAGTCCTAATCCTGTACCTGATTTTTCTTTACTACGAGAAGATTCTAGTACATAAAAAGGCTCCCAAATTTTCTCGATATCCTTAATTTTATCCGTAGGAATGCCGTTTTTTATTTGGAAATATATACTTTTATTTCTATCTTCTAATGTAATTATTATGTTTTGATTTGCTGTATATTTTATCGCATTAGAAATTAAATTTTGAAACACCATTCTCATTTTATTTAAATCTGCATAAACGATTGTATTGCCTGCATTACAATTTACTTGCAAGTTAATTTCTTTCGAATCCAGTTCAATCTGATGCTTATCTAATATACTCTGAACCAGTGGTTCAATGGGGAATTCTTCTTTTTGTAAAATATCTCTTTCTAGTTTAGAAAATCGTAATAGTTCTTCAATTAAGTTTGATATTTGATCTGTTTGTTTAATAATTGTATCTACATAAGTCCCATCATCTAATCCATCTTTAATCCCCATAGAGTATGCTTTTACTAATGCGATCGGTGTCTTTAATTCATGCGTTACATCACCCATAAATCGTTTTAAATGTTCATTACGATCAGTTAAGTCTTGATGTGCTTCATGTAGTTTTTCACTCATGATATTAATACTATTGGCCAACTCTCCTATTTCATCATTCGTTTTCACTTTCGTTCTTTTAAACTGCAAATGTGAAATATCCTGAGCCACATCACTTAACTCTTTCAGTGGTGTCGTTATTATTTTTGAAAGTATCCACACAAGTAAAATAATAAGAAGGAGCGAGAAACATAGGATATATAAGTAAAATGTATTTAACGTATTTATAATTTCATTTGAATTCGCAATGGAAGTCCCAATTAAAATTATCGTATCATCTTTCGCAATATATTTAGCAAAAAAACTCGCTTTTACCTTTCCTTGATCATACAGTTTATTCGATTGCCCTTCCGTCTTCACTTTCATAACTTCGTCTTTCGTAATCCAGAGCTTATTTAACGTTACTTTCTTTTTCGTAAGTTGCATGCGTAACTCGTCGTTCATAGCATCTTCTGACTGATTAATTGGCGTATACGCAATTGTAACGTTATTTTCACTTTCAATTGTATGAATAACATCTTCTAAATCATTGACTGGCGCATTTTGTATTTGAGTTGTAAATTCATTTAAGTTTTCACGTGTTTTATAAATATTATATTTCGGCAGGAGAAAGTTAATTAATAATAAAGAAATTGTAAATATAAGAATAACGGTTAAAGAAATGCTGAGAAATAGCTTTTTCCCAAGTTTATTCACTTTGTTCCTCCAAACTATAACCCAGCCCACGATGCGTCTTAATAATATTTTCTCCAATTTTTTTACGCAGCCTTCTTACATGTGTATCAACCGTTCTCTCTTCTCCAAAATAGTCAAATCCCCATACAATGTCTAACAATTTTTTACGAGTTAAAATCGTTCCTTTATGATTTAAAAAGCATTTTATTAATTCGAGCTCTGTTTTTGTAATTTCTAACTCTATATCATTTTTATATACTTTATTTTTGGCGAAATTTATCTTTACATCTTGTACTTGAATAATATCATCATGCTGAATAAGTTTTTTCGCTCGCGTAATTAGTACTCCTGGATGAAATGGTTTTTTCACGTACTCATCTGCCCCACTTTGAAGCGCTGCTAATTCATCTTCACTTTCACTTTTCGCCGTAAGCATTAATACTTTTACGCTTGAATTCTTTTTTATTTCCTGACAGACAGTAATACCACTATGTTTTGGCATCATCCAATCCAAAATAGCTAAATCAATTTTTTCATCATAAAATATTTGAAGTGCTTCCTCCCCGTCTTTTGCTAAAAAAACTTCAAATCCTTCTTTTTCAAAATAAGCTTTTAAAATCCTTAACATATCTTGTTCGTCATCTGCAATTAAAACTTTCATATTTTTTCCTCCATTGCTTTTAAACAAAAACCAATTGTATCATACAACATCTTTGTTACATGAATGTGACAGAAAAATATTTAAAGCTTTTGAGGGGATAGTAATGGTGAGGTGTTGTACTATGATAAAAAAAATCGGGGTCATTTCTCTTCTTCTATTTCTATTATCAACAAATGCGTTCGCAAATACAAATCAACAAATTGAAGTATTTGATTGTCAAAAAGAAATGGTCATTCAAAAGCAATCTTTAGATCCAGTAATCCAAAAAGAAGCAGTTCAATACGCTAAAGCAATAACTGGTCCATTTAAAAACTTAAATGTCGTTCCAAAAGATGGCTATATGATAAAAATCCCTTTATCTAAGCCGGTTTCTATTACTAATCAATGGTTACACACTACAATAGACGAAGTACTTATACTGCTCCCACTAAATGAAAAGCCTTATATTATGCTTTATGATGATGAAAATAATCCGCATTTTTATTATGTAAAAGGTAAACCAGGATTATTATTGAAACAAATGAAGGTTAAAATGTAATTGAATGAAAAGGAGTCACCTTATAAGCTAAATTTTAAAAGCTAAGGTGCTCTTTTTTATAATAACAATTTGGTAAATGAAATTATAAAAGTTGTTTTTAATATAAGGGTCGCACCTTCATATATATCAGGGATTTTTAAAATATATCGATTTATCAACGAAAATACCTTTCCGTAGCTATTCTTTGGATAGCAATCTCTATAATAGTTTGTAGTGACTCGATCCCTTATATAATCCCCCTTTTACAAATCCATTTGAAGTATAAAACACATCCCCTTGCTTCGTGTCAGCATGTAAAACAATCACTTCAAAATACTTTTCCGCATGACATAATAGTTGATTTAATAATAAATTCCCTAACCCTATACGCCGATAATCCTTGGAAATATAAAATCTCCTCAACCGCCCAATCTTATTGTCTTTTGTGTACGGATCTTTATTTAAACCTCCAACTCCGATTAACATATCCCCTTGGAAAATACCATATAAACATTCTCCAGTTTTATTGAATACATTTACTTTGTTTTTATATTCATTTATTAGTCTTATAAGGAAATTAAACCCTTCTTCTTCACTGTCTTGAACGAGATGACTGAATTCATATTCCATTAAATTTTCTATTTGTTGAATATGTATATCTTTCAAGTCCATTCCCCCTAAGTACGAAAATACATAAAAATGCTCGAGAATCATTTATTCTGAGCATTTTTATGGTTGTTACTTTATTTAATTCATAGTATGCATATACTTCACTTCATATGTAAATCGATAATACAGTTAATTAATTTTATTATGAAAATATAAGAGCCTTGCTACAATCTAGTGTGTGGTAAGGCTCTTTAAAGTTGTGTAATTCTTATTGAACTAAAGCACCTGTTTACTTAAATGAATACATACACATTTATAATGTCTCTCAAATATAATATCAGTTTATATATTCCCCATTCTTCTCTAACAGGTTCAAGATAAATTGTAATTTGTTAATCAATATGTTTGTGTAACCACTGTTCAAATATTTTTAACTGTTCTTCAGTATGAAAGTAATGTTCACCCGTCTCCATAACTTCTAATTCACAACGATTTTTTTTTGTAAAATAGTTAATAGTTTCAAATTCGCACAGTTCATCCTTAGCTCCGTACATAATATATGTATCTGTATTCCATGTACTAATAGGATGCTCTTTTACATAGCATAAATAATCCCAATATAACTTTTGACCAATAGGTGTCTCTATAGTCATTTCTTTTTGTAAAAGCTCCGGTGTTACATTAAACCATTTCATCATATTTTCGATAATTCGTTCCATATTAACTACTGGTGATAAAAATAATGCCTTTTCTATCACATCATTTTGAAAAGCTAAAAGGCTAAAATACGCTCCCATACTACATGCAAACACGTTTATTTCTTTCCAATGTTCTTTTGCGTAGTTCATAATTATAGATAATTCATTAACACAAAACTGTACTTTACAAGGAGTGTTATCATTCTTTCTTTCTCCATGCTCAGGTAAATCAAAGCTTAATACTTGATAACCTTTTCGATCGGCTTCTTCAGCTAATATTTGAATAACTGCATCTTCCTTATTTGACATATTTCCATGTACTGCAATAAAAATTTTTTCACTCTTATCTCCCCACAAAACCGCAGGAATATTACTAATTTTAAAATTATTTTTAAGCATATTCCCCTCCATAAAATAAGACATATAGGACTCGAAAAAAATGCACACACTTTATTTATCTCTGTACAGCAGGCAGTATCCGCTTTAAATCTATTAAATCATCTATTACTATATCAGCCTGAGCAAGTTCCTCTTCTTGCGCAAAATCAAAATTGCATCCAATTGCAAGTAAACTGTTATCTTTCGCTGCATTTATATCAGATAGCCGGTCACCGACTACCGCTGCCTCTTTTATATCATATTTGTTCATAATCCTTTTAACTAAGTCACCTTTATTTAGCGATTGTATTTGTTCAATACTAAACGTTTCAGTCACCCACTTGTCTAAAGCATAATACGTTACGATTGCTCGTAAATATTCTTTCAAACCATTACTAGCAATGTAAATTGAACAATTATTTTCTTTTATATATATAAATATTTCTTTTACATTTGGATATAAAGCGCCTTTTCCGCTTTTTATGTTTTCAATTAGTCTATCTAAAAAATATGCATCTGTTTGTTCTCTTATTTCAATAGAATGTTCCGGTAATAAAGCTTCCCAAACTTTCGGTAGCGGCACACCCATAATTTCACGGTATTTTTCAATCGGTGTTACCGTATCCCATAATTGAAGTGATCTTAAGTGATCAAAAGTATCATCTAACGATAATTCTAAAATTTTATCTGTTTGAAATAATGTTCCATCCATATCAAAAATTAATGCTTGTAACATTCTTATCTCTCCTTTTGGACTATAGTTTTACCAGATATATTTTTAAGAATCTCAATAATAATTTCTGAGCAATAATTTGCAGCAGTTTTCGCGAAATCATCATAAGAAACTTGAGCTTCATCATCTGCACTGTCAGAAATACATCGTATAACAAGAAACGGTATATCATTTATGTAGGCAACATGTCCAATTGCTGCACCTTCCATTTCTGTACAATGAGGTGCGTATTCGTCTATTAATTTTGCCTTTAACTTTGAATCTTCAACAAAACATTCACCACTTACAATTCTTCCTTCGTGAGCTTGAATATTTGAACTATTACTGTTACATGCTTTACGTGCTAACTCTATCAATTCCTTACTTGCAATAAACTCCTCTTGAAACGGGAATAATTTTTTCATTTGATTTTTACTTACATCATGATGAGTAACATTCGTTGAAATAACTACATCACCAACTTTTACATCTGGATGTAATCCACCAGCAACGCCCGTATTGATGATAGAGTCTACATTAAATTTATGAATTAATGTTTGCGCACATGCAGCTGCATTTACTTTCCCTACACCAGAACGTGCAATAATTACTTCTGTTCCCATGAATTCTCCAATATAAAATGGCATTCCCGCTATTGTCTGTTCTTCTTGTATTACTAGCTTTTCTAAAAGTAAATCTATTTCAATTTGCATTGCTCCGATAATGCCGATTCTGTTCATGTATGTAGTCCCCTTTATTAATTAATCCCTTTAATCCTCTCTGACATAACCGACAATAAAAATTTCGGAAGTACAAGTTGTCTCTTTAATCTTTTCGGCTGTGAGAGTAACCTATACAGCCATTCAGTTCCAGTATCCCTCATTATTTTCGGTGCTCTTTTTACAGTACCAGATATTATATCAATCATTCCTCCGATACCAATAGATAGCGGAACGTTTAATGTTTGTATGTTTTCATAAATGAACTCTTCTTGTTTTGGTGAACCTAGTCCTACAAGTAATAAATGCGGCTTGAATTGCTTAATTTTCATTTTTATTTCTTCTATTTCTTCACCATTTACAAAGCCATGCTGTCCTTTAAATTGTGCTCCTGGGAACTGCTCATTTAATTTTTCTAATGCCTTTTTATTACTTTCTGGCGCAGCTCCAAAAAGAAAGACACGATATTCATTGTCGTTACAATATTTTATTAAATCGTGAGTTAAATCCGCCCCAGTAACACGTTCTTTCAAAGTTCCTTTTAATATTTTCGAGCCAATTATGACACCAATCCCATCCGCTGTTATTAAATCCGCAGATAGTAACATCTTTTTAAACTGCTTTGATTTTTCCGTATTTTCCTTTGCAGACATAACAATTTCAGGATTTGCAGTTACTACAAACCTTGGTTTCTCTTGTTGTTCATGTAGCCAACCTTTTAATAAACTTATAGCTTTTGCATATTCTAAAGTTGAAAAAGGTATACCTTTTATAAACTGCTGATCCACTATACTCTCCCCTTACATAAGCTGTAAATATTCATCAATGTCTTTAGAAATTTGAATAAAAGCTTTATTCCAAAATTCATAATTTCTTATATCTATTTCAAAATGTTTTTTCATAAGCTCCTCTACTGGAGCCTTTCCTGTTTCTCGTAAGAACTCTTTATATTTCGAATGAAAAGTACTTTTACCTTCTTGAGCTATTTCTAATAAGCTAAAACTTACTAAATATCCAAATGTGTATGGATAATTGTAAAAAGGAACATCTGCTATATAAAATTGAATATATTTCATCCATACAAACGGCTGGTATTCACTTAAAGCTTTTCCATAAGCTTCTTTTTGTACCATTATAGATAATTTCTCAATTTCATCAGCACTTAATGGACCCTCTTTACATTTTTCATAAAATGTTTTTTCAAACTGATACGATGCTCGTATTGCCATTACATAATTAAAACTATTTCTTATTTTCCAGCTAAGTAATGACTTTTTCATATCTTTACTATCCGTTGTTTCAATTAGATAATTTAAGAGTACCGTTTCAAAGAAAATAGATGCTGATTCAGCCGTACTCATCGGCAAATAATCATCTAAAAAAGATGTAGATTGTTCAAAACTCATATTATAAAAATGCCAAGCATGTCCTAATTCATGAGCGAGCACTCTTACACTATCTATACTCCCATCATAACGCATGGAGATTCTCGATTCTTTCTCACTGAAAAATGGAGCACAAAACCCACCTGGTGGTTTATTCTCTCTCGGTTCAGCATCTACCCAACCACTTTCTATCGCATTACGTGCAAATTCTGCTAATTCTTCATCAATATTCTTACATGCATCATAAACGTTTTGTATTGCTACTGAAAAAGGAATCATGACCTCATTACTTTCCTTTACCGTCATAAGTGCATGCCATGTAATTGAAGCTTTCCCTTTCTTATACACGTTTAAAGCACTTACTAATTTATCAAGGTTTTCTTCTGTCGCATTCCACATTTGGAATAATACAGTTTCTGAAATGCCATTCGCATGAAAAGATTGTGTTAAAATCTCTCTATCTTCTATTTCATTACTCTTTGCATTACGCAATCTCCCTACTTGATTTAATACAGTAGCAAAGATTTCTTTTTCCTTATGTAAAGCACATGTTAATGACTCGAATACTTCTAATCTTTCCTTTTCATTATCACTATTCATTGCAATAGTATTTGCTTGTCCAAAGGATAATAGTTTATTATTGTGCTCTATTTCTATCCTATCCCGTAATTGTATGTACATATTTTCCCACGCATTAAGTTCATCTTTTATTAACTTAGTATTATCTGAAGTTTCCACTTCATTATGTTTTATTACTTGCTGTAATTCACTTTTTAGTTCCTTCACTTTCACGGTCAATTTAGTAAGGTCAGATGGAACACTTTCTTCAACCGATCGACAGTACAAATAGTATTCTGCTTTTTCAATAGCTTGTATAAGCTTTGAAAGAATCTCTACATCTTTTGTTACAAAATATTGCTCTTTCAACTCCAAAATCGGAAATAGAATATCCTCATTCAAATACAAACGATTTAAATCCCATCTAGCACTTTCTTGCATTTTTATAGCCGCCTCCTATTTTTACAAATAGTTACAGATATTTCTCCCCACACAATTATATATGAAATGGCAAAATTTTGATATCTCCAAATATTTAAATTCCTATAAATATATTCTTATTTATACTCTTTTCTTCTACCATTAAGTATCATTACACATATAAAAAATACTCCCTCTACAAGATTGCATTTGATATAGGAAAACTTCAAAGATTTTATCTTCATCAATACCATATCGACCGATTATCACAGATTAAAAAATAAAAAAGGATTGATCAAAAGATCAATCCTTTACTCTACTTCATTTAAGAAAAATAACGTTATAACGCCAGGTCCTGTATGTGCACCGATTGCTGCACCAATTGTATTTACGATAAATACTTCACAGCCAAATCTTTCCGTAATTAATGATTTTAATGCTTCCGCTGTTTCTAAATCGTCACCGTGAGTCATACCGATTGTTTGACCTTTAAGGTCTTTACCACGTTCTTCCATAATATCAACAATACGGCTTAATACTTTCTTTTTCCCTCGTACCTTTTCAAGTGGTACAAGTTTTCCTTCTTCCACGTTTAAGATCGGTTTAATGTTTAGTAAACCACCGATAAATCCTGCGACTTTGCTTAAACGTCCACCTCTCACTAAGTACTGTAAGTCAGCTACAGTGAAGATATGTTCCATATGGCTTATTAGAAAATCAACACGCTTTAAAATATCTTCTTTTGATGCGCCGTCTTTTGCCATTTTAGCAGCTTCTAAAACGACAAGACCTTGACCAAGCGAAGCACATTTCGTATCAATAATTTCTAAATCTAAGTTAGCATATGTTTCTTTTACTTCCTCTTTAATGACAACTGATGATTGATATGTACCAGACAGTTCAGATGAAAAAGCTAAATATATACAAGGATTACCTTCTTTTGCATAAGAAACAAATTTTTCTTGGAACGTTTCAAGTGAAGGCAATGATGTTCTATAAACAGCGCCTTCTCTCATTTTTTGCAATAATGTAACTGACTCTAATGTTACTCCATCTAAATACTCTGTTTCTGCTTCATCATATACACGGAGTGGAATTAAATCAATATCATATGCTTGCAGCAATTCTACTGGTAAATCCGCCGCACTATCCGTAATGATTTTAACACCCATTTTTAAACCTCTATTCTGTTATAAATATAAAATAATAAAATAAAAATAGTACTTTTAAATTATATACGTAAAACTTAAATGAAGAAAGGAAAACACTTTATATTGTATGCACTATTCTTCAAAACTTGAACTATTAATGAAAATGATCCTATTTTAAACACCTTTTTCTTATTATTTTTCTAAAACACGAATAATTTTATAAGTATTTTGTATCATTATATTTTAATTCTTTATCTTAATATAATCTTTTCAAATTCATACTGTTTAAAATTTAAAAGCCAAATCCAATAAAGGAAATGGCTTTTACATTTTCATAAAATAACCAAACTTTATTTTCCATCAAATTGTTTGTTTACATTCATACTTTGGTGATGTTGAATATTAGTCCAGTTATGATAAATATTTATAGCCTGTACTATAATTAAAACAGTGAATATTCACCTGTAAGAATCACTAGATAAAAACAAGTTAAACATTTTATAAAATATTTAATTTTACTAGTAAAGCTAATAAAATTTGGAGAAGAATTTGAACATTTACTGCTATGTCTGTATCCGTAGTCGTAACTGTAACATTTCTAGAATTTCTAATAACAGTTTCTTGTTTATTAATTTGTTTAATAGATGATTTTTGAAACAGTTCTTGTGCTACACGGTCAGCTTTTTCACTATCTGCTATAGAAATACTTATTATAACCACGATAGCTGCTTGTAATGCTGCTTGAATAGATAAAGCAGCTTTTGTATCTGTAGTAGTAACTTCTACATCTGCGGAATCTACAATTGTAATAGATTCTTCAGAAATTTGATACGTTTTACTTTCTTGCGCAGCTGCTTCTGAAACGCTAGCATTTTTAAAAGATGGATGAGGATTTGAGGAATCTAATGCACTCCACTTTTTATTTTCATCTGAATGACATGTTTTGTCCATATGTTCACCCCCCTTCAATCTAAATAATTATTAACTTGTGATTGTATTTCAGAAACAATACTTTTAATTTGCTGCTTTTTTTCTGGTGATAAATTTTTTAATTTTTCTTCATTTATCCCATGCCTATTAAAAATATCTGAGAGTAAAAGGTCTATAATTATATTCTTTTGATCCTTATCAAACTTAAAGGAAGAAAATTTATTTAAATCATCCATTTACAATGTTCACTCCTATCAGTTTTCTATAAAAATTTCAAATAACTACCAGCATTATATGTATTTAAATAAAAATTGCTTGGACAAGTAACTTAATCTTCTATTTTTACTTTTTTTACTAATAAAATCAAAAAGCTGTCTTCTAATACGAAGACAGCCCTCCTTTACTTCACATATTTAAGTTTTATTCACTGTTAAATAATAAGTTCATCTTTGTTATTGTGTAGTTTTCCACACTTAATTTCCCATAAATCTTGAATATTAATTCGGTCATAATGAGAAGTCCAAGCTTGTACCACATATTACAACAAAAAATATTTACTTAGAGTGAACCCTTATAGCTAAACTTTATAAAATGTTTAGTTTAACTAGTAGCGCTAATAAAATTTGAAGGAGAATTTGAATATTCACTGCAATATCTGTATCAGTAGTTGTTACGGTTACGTTTCTAGAATTTTTAATAAATGTTTTTTGTCTATTAATTTGTTTAATAGCTGATTTTTGAAATAATTCTTGTGTTATTTTATCTGCCTTTTCACTATCTGCTATAGAAATACTTACTACAACTACGATAGCTGCTTGTAATGCCGCTTGGATAGATAGCGCAGCTTTTGTATCTGTAGTAGTAACTTGTACATCTGCTGAATCAACTATTTCAATATATTCCTCAGAAATTTGATCGATTTCATCTGTTTGTATAGCTTCCTCTAAAAAATTTGCATTTTTACTAAACGAATAATCATTTAATGATTCGTAATCTTCTTTTTTTGGCTCGCAATCCTCTTTTTTTGGCTCAGGAACTCGTTTTTTCGGCTCAAACTCCCGGTTTAATGGATCCCGATTTTTCTTTCTTCTACAAACTTCACATTCACACATAAAATCACCCCTTTTAGACTAAAAAATTAGCAATATGAAAATATTGGCTAACTACTAGCATTTTATGTATTTTTTAAAAATTTGTTTGGACAAGTAACTTGATTTTCTATTTTACTTCTAATTCTTTTTTCTAATAACAAAAGGCTGCCTTCTAATAAGAAGACACCCCTCTTTTATTTCACATTTATATAAAAGACCCATACTTAAATACACTAAACTTCATATAATATATTGCATCCTTTCTTTTTAGAATAAGTAGTCGTTTACTGAAGGGCACTTTTCGAAGTGCTCCTATCTTTAATCCCCCTCTTTTTCAGGAAGAGTTTTTTTACTAAACCCTGATTTGTATCACTAAGGCTAGGGATTACGACATTTCCTTAATAAATTCAATGAATACAGTAGCTACTAATTAAAATACCCCTATGATCTTCTCTACACTTAAACCATCGCGCGTTACCGAACGCATGAATTAATTTTTATTTTGACTATGTAACACTAAATTCACAAGATTATTATCCTATGTTTGGTGAAGCCATCATTTCAATGCCAGCAACCCCACACTTTTAACTAATAACTTAAACAAATGGGCTACCTCAAGGTTCCTTTGATATAGTATCTTATGTTCTATATAATGAAGAGAGCGCTAGTATTCCGAAGGAGGATATATATGAGTATTCAATTGGCCACATCTAACGATTTAAAATGGATTAATAGTCAATATGACTCAATAGGATTTGTACGAAGTGATTTAAAGAGAGATAAAGTTGCAATTATTACATATAACAACGAGTATGCAGGTGTTGGCCGATTAGTCCAAATAGATGAAGATACTTTAGAAATGGGCGGGATTTTTATTCTGCCTCAATTTAGAGGGCTTCAATTAGCTGGTGAGCTTGTTTCATTTTTAGTAGAAACTGCGAAAAAATCACAAATACAAAATGTATATTGTCTTCCTTTTGAGGAATTAGAAAACTTTTATAAGAAATATGGATATACTGAAGTCGATACTACGACAGAAGCAGTCCATCCAATTATTCTAAAAAAATATAATTGGTGTTTGGAGAACTACGATAAACACGTTCTACTATTTAAATTGTAAATATAATAAAGTGAAACTTTAATCAGTGGGAGTTTTAATCAAATCCCTCACCAATCGGGCTTTGATTAAAACTCTATGTTCCGTCAATACTATAGATAAGATGATTGTATTTCTCCATTTCCCCTTGGAGAGGAGCAGTTGGCTTTTGCTAGCTGCTCTTTTATTTTTTCAAAAAGTCACATAAATATCTTTAATTCCAAACATTCAAAAGATAAAATATGATATGATTGTTATGAAGATATTTACCAACTAATAAATGCGCCCTAGACTTACGTACTAGGGCGTATTTATTTTTTAGTATGTAACTCCTTCACTCATCTATTATCCACAAAATAAGTATCATATGCCTTATCAAATTCATATCCTAACTTTTCTGCTAGTTTAGCAGATGTAGTATTCGCTGCGTCCCAGTTTGGATACTTTCCATTTTCTAAGCAATCCAATATAAGAGCTGCACTTACTACAGTTGCCAAGCCCTCTCTTCTATGATTGTGATCAGTCGCAACTTCAATTTCAATCCCATCATTATAAATACTATACGAGGATGCACCGCATACAACTTCTCCGTTATATAAAATGCTATAACCTATACCACGGTTTATATAATCTTCTACCGAATGAAATTGACTTGTGAAATCTTCAGATATCTTATGTAATGTAGGGCTATTTGCGATATACTCGTCTATTCTTCTTAACTCATATTCTTTTGGAAGTGCTGATATAAAAGTTTTTAATTTTGAACGATTAAAAACTTCTGGATTTCGTTTGAATTTATAACGTAAAAACTTATCTATTTTTCTTTCATGGAATGTTTCTAAGCGTTGTTTCCACTCTTCACTATTTACGATAACTAAAATTCTTTCTGGAATATTACGTAATAACTCTTCTGTTTCTTTCGTATTTGGGTCTCCAGCGTAAAATGTAAAAATCCCTACCGTAACTTGTGCTACTTTTGGATTTTCAAGATCATTTACCCAAGCAGTACCCATATGCCCTTGTAAATAAGAAAGTAAAACAACGTTATTGAAATCCTCAAACATAGAAACTAGTTTTTTTCTTGTATGTATATTCGCTTCATACATCATTTACATTCCCGCCTTCTTTAGAATCAACTACTCTTAACATTTTCATGAGCGCTCCATAATTCGTATTCATATACATACCCACCTGTTCATCATAAAAGCAATTGACTATTAAATTAAAACTTCGAATATTTATAAAATATCAGTAAACATAAAATGATTATAACATCTACTAACTATGAAATGATCAACATATAAAATAAGTCAACAATAAATATATTTCTTACCCGTTAACAAACGGTTTGAAGGACCAACATAATTAATTATGTAACAACCCTCAACAATAGTTTGAGGGTGCATTTAAATACATGTGTTATAACTCATTTTTATAAATAAAAGATTCCGTCTCACCGTTCTTATATACTTTAGTCAATTTAACAACTGATTTGTACGTGTTAACGTCATCCTCTATCATTTTTTTCATCTCTTCTATTTCGGCATCACCAGTTCCGCCCTCTATTTTTAAACAGTTCGAAATGGAAAGGTATCCGCTTGATGCCAATATAAAAATAAAAATCGTATCAGGAAAATTAATAAATAATAATCCGTAGTTTAAAGGGTCTCCAGCTGGATGTGATAAAAGTAATCGAAAACCTACCAGTTCAGGTACTTGAACAAAATCTCTAGAAACTCTCGCCTCACCTACTATAGTAATTTGCTTTACTACATTCCCGAGATCATCTGTAAATTCAGTACATCTAGGTGGATTAATTGTTGTTGCTTGGAAAGACACATTTAATTCAGGATTGTTAAAATCGAAAAAGATTGTACTCCCCTCCGTTAAACAATGCGGGCAAACATTTCCTAGCAAGCTAAAGTCCTCTTCAATATATTTAACTTTTGTTTTGCAACTACATACTTTCCCTATTCGAATTGCATCAATCTTTGAACAATCGACAAATATAACCTCATTGTCTTCTTGTACGAATGATACGATACCTGTTTTCTTATTAAATGAAAGAAAATAAGATACAGCAATTTCGTTTCCTGCTATTATGATACTTTCAACTTTTGTATACGGTTCTAGACTCTGTAAAAACTCACATATACTATTTTGGCAACACCCACAATCACGTTTCGGTTCACACCCCACTTACACTCCATCCCTTCTCTATATAGAATTGCTACTACATATATATGAGAAGAAAATAAGAAAAGCTTGGACAATATAACGTTAACGTAGTAATATCGTTACCTACTCGTACATTTATATGGAAATCACACCATTTTTGAGTAAGGACACATAATTTTTACTATAAATACATATAACAATTTCATCTTTCATAAAAAAAACGTTATAATAAGGTGTAGCCTCTACGATTACGTTATAAAGGAGATTAAAACAATGGCTAAAATTAAAGTATACCAAGCAAAAGAGGAAAATATGGAAGCAGTAAAAAACATCATTGATGTTGAGGAACAAAACCCAACTGCTGAAAACTTACAAAATCTATACGCATGTGTATTAGATACTGAAGATATGGCATTGCCTGAATCATACATTGAAGAAGATATCTTAATTGATTCTATTGAAGTTATGGTTAACGCTTCTCAAAGCAAAGTAAGAGACTTAGGTGCTTACGATGTAATCGAAGTTCAAAACAAAGGTAAGAAAACACAAATTTTACTATTAGCAGACGAAGAATACGAAATTATCGAAGGCTAATCTAAATCCGTACATACGAAAAAGCTCCTTTCCAATTAGAAAGGAGCTTTTTCATTACGCTTTTGATGTTTCACTCTTTTTATTCGTTTGTTGTTTCTTAATTACCATGCGCTCATTTCCCATAAAGAAAATGAATATGAATGCTAATCCAGCTGGTACCAATGCCCACATGAATGTTTGAACAATTGAACTAGAAAGAGCGTCAATAATCTTATCTAATATTTGCGGAGGGATTTGAGATCTTGCCGATTCTGATAGAATAGCTCTTGGAAACCTGTTCTTTGGATCATTCCGAAGATTGTAATGCCTAGTGTCATTCCTAACGAACGAATGAAGTTACTCGTTGAAGTCGCAGACCCGCGCTGTTCCATACCGAAGTTGTGAATAGCTGCCATACTTAGTACAGAGAATGAGAAACCGACTCCAAATCCGATAATAATCATATAAACTGTTAATAATGCACGACTTGTTTCTGGTGTTAACGTGCTTAATAAGAATAGTCCAATTAGCATAATAACCGCAGAAATAATCATAATGTTTCGGTAGCTAAGTTTAGTTGTTAAAAATCCGCCTAACTGCGCTGTTACGACTGATCCTAACATCATCGGTAAAAGTAATAATCCTGAGTTTGTTGCGGTACCACCGTATACACCTTGAATAAATAACGGAATGTACACAGTTGCTGACATAAATGCAGCACCGTAACATAAAGCAATAATTGTACTCATTCCGAATAAGCGCTGCTTAAACATCTCAAATGAAATAATTGGTTCTTCTACTTTTCGTTCAATAAAAATGAATGCGATGATTAAAATGGCGAATCCACCAAATAAGCTTAAAATAAAGCTAGAATCCCAATCATATTTTTGTCCACCTAGTTCTAAAGCAAACATTAAACAAATTACTGCACCAACTAAAGTAATTGCACCAAACCAATCAATCTTTTGCTTTCTATGAACGCGTGATTCTTTATAAAAGAATGTAATAAAAATAAGTGCTAAAATGCCAAGTGGTAAGTTAATATAAAATACCCAGTGCCAGCTAATGTAATCGGTAATATAAGCGCCAAGTAATGGCCCGAAAATACTAGATAATCCAAATACCGCTCCGAATAAGCCACCCATTTTCCCGCGTTTTTCAGGTGGGAAAATATCAAAAACGATAGTAAACGCAATTGGCACTAATGCCCCGCCGCCAATACCTTGAATGGCACGATAAATACCTAACTGTGTAATATTTTCAGCAGTACCACAAAGTGCCGAACCAATCATAAAGACAATTAAACCGAAAATAAAGAATCTCTTTCTACCATACATATCTGATAGCTTACCGAAAATCGGCATGCCTGCCATTTCTGCGACCATATAGGCAGAAACGACCCATACAAAGTTTTCGAGGCCTCCTAAGTCACCAACGATTGTTCCCATCGCCGTTACGACAATGGTATTATCCATCGATGCCATTAAAATACCTAGCAATAAGCCCGCCACAACAAAGCCGAGCTTATTATTCTTCTCAACCATATCTCTTGCTCTCCCTCATACTACTTATATTTGTTTATGTTCTTTTACGACTGCATTACCTTTTTGATTAAAACTAGTATGATATTCTACAACACTAATTTCACATCCAGGACCAATTGTGACGTTGTTGCCTCTTACAACTTCAGCAATCGTATGTTCTAAATAGATATCATCTCCTTCAACAATCGAAGTTTGGAGGTTTCCAGCATGACTAGTAAAAGGAATAAATCTCGTTTTTTTACGAACAGTAATCTTTTTACCACCAATTTCTCTTACCTTACTGCCTTCATAACGAAGTGAGATTTGAATATTTTCAGCATTAAGTAATCCAGCACTTTCAAGACCACCAGTTAATGATAAATCTTCTATTTCAATATCTCCCTTCACATTTAAAGCACCTTTTACATCTACGAAATCACCTGAAAACTTTCCTGCAATATCTATCATACCTCTAACTTTTGTTTTTTCAATATGAGCATCACCATGAATTTGTGTATTACCATATACTTTTACATATTCCGCATCTACATTTCCTTGTACTTCGTTATCTCCATACACGACATAGTTTTTCACTTTCACATTACCGCGTACATCACTCGTTCCGTACGTTTTAAACTCATTGCAACTCATATCATTGGTAATTGTTCCTTCACCGCGAATCTTCACTTTATTATAATCTCCGCCTGCTGAATTACCAGAACCATTTACTGTGAGACTATGTGGATGTTCCATACTGATTTCTCCCTTCCGTTAAACCTGCTTAATTTCTTTTACATTTGCATTTTTATCAACAGTAAGAACACCCGTATATTCAATCAGTTCAATCTCACAGTTTGCTCCTACTGTAACATTGTTTCCTCTTACCGTTCTTATGTGAGCATAATCAATATCGATATTGTCACCTTCTAATAGTTCAGCTTCTAACTGCAAGCCAAATACTGTTTTAAATAGCCTACTAAATGTACCTGATCTATGTCTTACTTTAATCGTTTGACCACCAATTTCTTTCGCTCGACATGTACCGTGAATATTTATATTAATTTCATCTGCGCTTAATAAACCACCGATTGTAAATTGTCCTTCTGAAGAAAAAGTATCCACTTCACAATTACCGTCAATTGTAGCTTGACCATTGACTTTAAATTCTTCACCAGTAACATTTCCACCTATCGTACCTTTTCCTGCAATTTTCAAACTGTTTGCTTTTACATTTTGCGTAATTGTTGCTTTTCCATCAATTCGCATCGTTTCAGCATGAACTGTGCCATCAACTTTACCAGATCCGCTAATTCGTGCACTGCTACTTTTCAAATCGCCAGTAACTGCACCGTAACCGTTACATTCAAATTGCTCACATTCAACATTTCCATTCACAGTTCCTTTTCCGTTTAATTGCACTTTATGAAACTCGCCACCATTCGATGAACCGTAACCATTTATAATCAAATTATCTGTACGCATACTTTCTCCTCCACTACAACAATTTAGTTTTTAATGCTTCGGTATATTTCATAATCGCTTCGCGTAAAACGATTTTGGTGCCTTTTTCAAAAATTAAATCGTCCACGTTTGAAACTAATAAACATGTCGAAATACCTAACTTTCGGACAATGATTAAGTCACAAGTTTTATGTTTCATTGCTTCATAATTTTCACGTAAAACTTGCAAGACCATTTTTCCTTCTTCTAAACTAATCTCTCCTGATTGTAGTAATTCTTCTAACATGTACACATAAAGAATGTCTACAAATTGAAACTCTGCTGTTTTATTCGTTTGTTCTATGAAAAATTGTAAAACTGGTTCTGATGCAATCCCCTTGCGTAAAATCTCTTCCTTTGTTAAAAGAATTTCTCTCACACTCGGTGAAAACATGTTCGCTAGTTCATCAAGTGATAAATCCTCTTTCATCGTTTGGATTTTATCGATACGCTCTAATATCTTTTCTTTCGGAAAAAATGTCTCTTGACCTGTAAACGTTGATTTTCGTACAAACCAATCTTCCGGAATTAAATTTTTTCTTTTCCACCTATATAACTGTCCGTATGAAATACCAGTTAGTTCTAATAAATCTTTTTTTGAAATTAAATCTGTACTCAACTGTATAACACTCCTTCCTGATAACAATGTAACATAACACTGTTACGCTGTAAATAGACTTTTATCACAAGTAGCGTAACAATGTGTAAAACAAACCTATTCTCACATACAAAAAGGCTCTTACACATCTTATGAAAATGTGCAAAAGCCCTTATATATCAAGATTTAAACCAAATATTATAAAAATCAATCCAACCTTGTGAATTAATCATTATATTTTGAACTTTTTCATGTGTACTTACCTCTTGTTTATTACGATATAAAGGAATAATATGAATTTGACGTAACAAAGTATCCTCGATATCGCGTAACAGTGTAACTCTTTTCTCTAATTCTTCTTGTCTAAAATAAGGAGACAACTTTTCATGAAAGTCCATGCTGCTTTGTCCATGAATAAAACTATTTTTTGTAAGAAACATATATAATAAACTATCTTCTATTCGTTCACTTATTGTGGCACTATCATGCATCATATCGGCCTTTTGTATCGTACTTACTTCCAATAGCTCTTCTATCTCAAGAAAATTATTTTCTACACGAATCCCGTACTTCGCACACTCTTTTTGTATCCATTGTGCATCTTCAACATGATCTCGTCCTGTAAATGTGTAGAGTTGTAGCACTTCACTATGATAAGTACTCCTTTTAATTAAACTTTCGATATCTTCGTCAATATCTACTATGCTTTCATTTGCTAATATTAGTTTCTTTGCCACTTCTCCACGTTCTCCGTCGAGTTCTTGAACGATTGTATAACCATGAATGATTTGATATAACGCTTTCCGAAATAACGCATCTTGCATTGGTCCTTCTTTCGTAAGATTACATGTTATATATGTCACGTTCGACTCAAGCCGAGACAATTCTTTATTATATTTTTCTTTATCTTTATACTGCGCCTTTACTAAAACATCGTATGTACTTACACCTTGTTCTACATTCCACAACTCAATACGATCTAAAAAAGGTCTTTCACGAAAATATAAAGGATGTCCTTCTAAAATGAACAGATTTTCATTACTTTTATATAATTGAAAAGGCCCTGTTCCAATTAACCCTCCTGCTTCATCTTCATTCACGATAGAACACTGTTCTGCACTTAGCATATGTAAAAACATTCGATTTTCCGTATGTAATTGAATTTCGAAAACGTAGTCATCCACTGAACGGATATTTTCAACGTGTTGTAACATCCATGCGTGTGCATTATTTTCCAGCTTCATAAATCGATTCAACGAGTATATAACATCATGTGCAGTAAGTTGTTTTCCATTATGAAAGTGAACTCCTTTTCGTAAGTAAAACGTCCATATTTTTTCAGCGTCATTATATTCCCAGTGAAATGCAAGTCTTGGCTCTATAATGTTTGTATTACCGTCTACATACACGAGTGTGTCGAATATATGTTTTACCATATGGCATTCTGAACGCATTGTAGCGTATACAGGATCTAATGTGATATCTAAATTCATTTGTACTTGCAACCGGAGTACATCTCTTCTCCCTTCAGATGTCATTTCAACCTTATGACCAAATATTGAATCCACCCAGGAGTGATATTCTCCCTTTACCGATGGAAAATGTGAGCTATAGCGTTCCACAAATATGCTTCCGCTTTTCACATCCCCTTTTTTCGTTATTTCTTTTCCTCTATCTAAAATTAAAGACATCGGGTGCTTTTGAAATATTAACTTAGAACGATTTCCTCTGCCGCGACCTGGAAACCACTTAATCCAATTTAACTCATCTAATTTTTTTATAATTAATTTACTATTACGCTCTGTACAAAATAGTGTTCTAGATATATTTTGCACTGTTACTTCCAATCGTTCTCCCTCTTTTTTCCCTTTTCCATAAGCAATCCATAGTTCAATGTATTGATCTAAAATAAACATCATACTCCCCCTAAAAGGTGAAAAATACTCCCTATTGTTTCTACCCTTTTTCCAACTCTCCTTTCATCTTATCATTTCAATATAGAAAGGAGGAATTAATATTGAATTATCTCTTACTTCGTTACAATAAACCTATTTTTATTAGACTGTGCGGTGAATTATTAACCCGAACGACTGAATCTATGTTAGCTCTCATTATGATTATTTACGTCAATAAAATGTTAAACGGCAATGTAATAATAACTATGCTGATTTTCGGACTGCAGCCACTTTCAGACATTTTATTTACACTTATTGCTGGAGGAATTACTGATAAATATGGCCGAAAAAAGATTATGTTACTCGGATTATTACTACAAGGTGTTGCAATCGGTAGTTTCGTTTTCGCTCAATCCGTTTTTATATTTGCACTGTTATATGTCATTAATGGTATTGGCCGTTCCTTATACATTCCAGCTCAGCGTGCACAAATTGCTGATTTAACAAAACAAGAGCAGCAAGCAGAGATTTTTGCTCTCCTACAAACGATGGGAGCAATCGG
This sequence comes from Bacillus cereus group sp. MYBKT14-1, assembly GCF_051915185.1. NCBI lineage: Bacteria > Bacillati > Bacillota > Bacilli > Caryophanales > Bacillaceae > Bacillus > Bacillus cereus group sp. MYBKT14-1. The sequence continues at coordinate 281,185 of NZ_JBQAEF010000005.1, forward strand.
ATCCGTAGTCGGCCCTTTAATCGGTGCAAGTTTTTATAATACTCACCCAGAATATTTATTTATCGTGCAAAGTGTAACTCTTACGATATATGCTGTTGTTGTTTGGACCCAGCTCCCAGAAACTGTTCCACCTATAAGTAAGTCGAAACAAACAGTTGAGGCAAGTTCACCAAAGCAATTTGTTTTTAAACATTACGCCATATTCGGTCTTATGGTTTCTACACTTCCTATTAGCTTTTTTTATGCACAAACTGAGACGAATTATCGTATTTTTGCAGAACATGTATTTCCTAATCTCGTATTCATACTCGCATTTATTTCAACATGCAAAGCCATTTTGGAAATCATTCTACAAATCTTCCTCGTAAAATGGTCTGAACGATTTTCTATGGCGAAAATCATCCTTATTTCTTACGCCTGCTATACAATAGCTGCAGTTGGCTTTAGTTATTCAACGACGATATTGTCGTTATTCTTCACCTTACTCTTTTTAGTCATTGGAGAAAGTATTGCTCTAAACCATTTATTACGATTCGTTTCAGAAATTGCACCTCATGATAAACGTGGTTTATATTTTTCAATTTACGGTATACACTGGGATATATCTCGAACGTGTGGACCAGTTATTGGTGCAGTTATATTAAGTAAGTTAAATGGAAGTATGCTGTTTTATATTTGTGCTAGCTTCTTATTAGTTGGAGGTATTGTTCAAGCGCTATTTGTTCAAAGTTTGGAACGTAAAAAAATCGTGAACCATCCTACACATAATTTATAGGTTACTACTTTTTCAGTAAATCAACATTTCTTATTGGATAAATGCTAAAAAATAAAAGTGAAGTATTTCGCATATGAAAGTATGTTTTATATGACAGGAGACGTTCCTTGTTTACAACTAAAAACACCTCACTTCAAGAAAGTGAGGTGTTTTTGAAATCACTTAATTTCTTATCCTGCCATTTTATTAATACTATCCTCTGGCGAAAATACGGAAATATGATCGACCTTACCAGTCGATTTTGGAATGACAAATTTCAATTCATACTGGTTATTTACTTTGTATACATATATTTTATCTTCACCATTCTCTTTAACTGAAGATGGTTTTCCTAATGCTTTTTCAATTTCTTGTAATGTAATCAATTTTAGTTCTGCATGATATGAGCGTACATCAAAAACTTGTGACCCTTTATTAAATCCGAAAACAACATTTTTATTTGTAAAAGTTGCGTACATTCCATTCCCTGCATATTCGGTTTTATTTGCTTTCCCCCACGCTTTTTCAATTTCTTCAATATCCCCTGTATGGGCTCCAAATGGCACATTAGGTACCTTTCCTTCTTTTGCTAGTTCAAACAAATCTTTAACGTGGTTAATTGATTTTTGATTAAGTGTTCTATCTTTCGAATCTTGCTCAGCTGATGGTTTTGTTGTTTTTTCATTACTTGGTTTTGCTTCAAGATTTTTCTTTTCTTCTGAAGAATTGCTTTGTTCATTTTTATGATTTTCCGAGGCTGGATTTGCTTCCTTTTTTTCGTCTGTCCCTTTACATGCTGCTAATGCAAATGTGCATGTAAAAGCAAGAAATAACATAACTATTTTCAAATATACCTTCATCATTTTTACCCCCTATTGTATTTTATTCATTTCGATAATCAACCGGATGCGAAGTATAGTATTAATTAAGGACTTCTAATTCTAAATCGTCACTTTCCCATAATTTTAAAAAACTTGGAATTATATTGTTAATCATCGTATTCATCTCCTTCTTTAAACCTTCTCTTCTCAATGATAATATCCTCTATCTATAACTTAAAACATGCTGTCACAACAGCTCCTTGAAACAAAAAAACCAGTAGGAAGTGATTACTCTTTTCCTACTGGTTGAAATGAAATTAAACGGTAAATCTTAGCTTCTTAAAAAATGTAGCGATAGTGTTTTTTACTGTTTCAAAATTATAAGCAAACGTGTTATCTCCACTTAATGATGAAATACATGTTAAACCTGCAGCTTTAATAAAAGCTTTTACATCTACAAGCATAGAATTAGCCTCCAAGAATTTAATTACAATCATTATAACAGGTGTTTTACGACGCTAACATGAAAGTAATAAATAAATTTCTATTATTAATTTATCTCGCTATTTGCCGGGCAGTAAGATCCCCACCTCAAAATTCAGCGGAAACAAAGAAGTTAGGTGGGGGCCCTGCTACCCGTAAAAGCTAAATTGGTGAGGGCTGATAATCAGTGGGAATGAACAAAACCCCCACTGATTAAAATTTCACCTTATTTAGCTTACAGTACACCATTTCAATGTCATATAAAAAAGCTGCCCAAAAAGAGCAGCTTCAAATATGTATATTACACTTCGATTGATTTACCATCTTCAACAATATGATAAAGTAAATGCGCTAAATGATGAATTGGACCGTATTCTTCCTCTTCCTCATCTGTTTCGCCTTGGAATTCAAGATCGTTTAAGTATAGTGCTAAAAATTGATAGTATAGTTTTAAATCAAATCCGTAGCATGCAGTTGGTTCTTCATGATCCCCTTCATATTGTAACATTAAGTATTGATCATTTCCTTCTGCATCTTCTGCATCAAAGAATACGAAGAAGCCAACGTTTGTATCTAAATCAAATAAATGACGAGTACCTTTTTCAGTTGCTTTATTGAAGTCCTCTTCACTTAATTTATGTACTGTTGTCGCTTTTGCATTATCTTCTTGATGGAAATTTACTGTAAATGATTTCAATGCTGACACCTCCTGATTGTATAATACTAGCATAACATATAAAAAGGACTGCTTACAAATGTAAACAGTCCTTACATTCATTTTCGCATTGCTCGTAATAAGAAACTTACGATGAAAATTAAAATAATCGCACCGATTAAAGCTGGAATAATTGCATATCCGCCAATGACTGGACCAAAACTACCAAGTAATTTCGAACCAACCCAAGAACCGATAATACCAGCAATAATATTACCAATTACACCACCAGGTACGTCCTTTCCAGTAATTAAGCTCGCAAGCCATCCTAATATACCACCGACGATTAAAGACCAAATCATATAATAACCTCCTTTACATTTCACCAATCAAAATATAATTAGAAACAATTGCTTACCATTAGTTATGTGACATTTTTCATAAGTTATTCATGTTGTTCAACTTTAAGATTTTTGAGAATAATACACACAGATTAAACCTTTTTTTGAACTAACGATTTATCCGACTTGTTATTACACACATTAAGAACAATCTGGCTTCAATATTGTTCGCATAAACTCTTCTTTAAAAGCTGCATAGTTAAAACCAACAGCAATTCTTTGAATCGGCCGATCATCAAACCTTGTTGGCTCAGCTATTTTTCTAAAGTCTGCTACACTTTGGCCCCTAGTCACATCATTTGTCGTACTAATCCACACTGCCGATTTTTTATATTCGAAAATACTGTCATTTATAAACGAGATAAACGGTAGTAAATCGTGTATAGGACTTCCACCAATACCCGGATATTCTTTTTTATAGAAATTCTCATAATAAAAATCAATCATTGGTTTAATGAGTTTCGCCTGTCCAGTTCCTTGTTTATCTATTATATTGGCCATTTCAGGCGTAATAAGCGCGCCCTGTGTTACATTTAACGGGTATATGCTAGCGTTTTTCGCATATTTCATAACAATATTTGCTGCAATTGGATCACCATAAAAATTCGCTTCAGATACTGGTGTAACATTACCTGGAAATAGGAAAGCGCCGCCCATTATATAATACGAACAAATACGATCCATTATATTTGGATACAATAAAAATAACGTAGCAAGCGTCGTTAGTCTCCCTGTCGCCACAATTATAATATCTTCTGGACAAGGTTCGATTAATTTGATTAATTCACAAAAATTTTCTCGTTTACAAATTCTCATCTCAGGTGGAATAATAGGACCTAAACCGTGATCCCCGTGGATTTCAGGGAAAAACAAAGGCTCTTCAGCTGTCATCGGTCTACTCGCACCTTCAATAATTTTCACTTGTGTAGCATAGTACCTTTCTAAAAAATAAACATTTTCCGTAACGATATCTCGTGATACATTCCCGTACTCAGCAACAATACCTAGAATATCTAATTTACATGTTTTATTTGCATAAATTAACGCTACGGCGTCATCAATACCAAAGTCTCCAAAAAAGATAATTTTCTTATTAACTATTCTCACCCCTCTTAAGCATAATCTACTATTATTATTATGTGAAAAAGACAAGGCGGTGAAACAGCGCAAACTAAAAAAGTCGCCTATTTATTGGCGACTTCAATCTTTTTATAAGACAAATATGCAAGTACATTTTTACTTGAATCGTATTTCGGGTTATTTCCTTTTCTCGGCTCTCTCATATGTGTCTTTTCAAATCCAGGAATGTCTGGCATTTTCCCCATAAATTCAAGCATTTCTTCCTCAGAACCTTCAATGCGTACACGAATCATTATAACTATTCCTCAATTCTCAGTTTCTCTGTACTAAGTATATCGTACTTCAGAAAGACTGCAACACATTTATCTTTTTAACGTTGTACTTTTTTTACATATAAACATAGCCATTTCAGTATAGAACGATTCTACTTTATTATTTTTAAATTGAATATTAAAATATCCCTTCATTTCGTTTGGTGCTTTCATCATACATTCTGTTAATTTTTCACGCTTTTGTAAAGGGACATCCATCATATTACACCACCAGTCAAAATCAAACTTCTTATCAAAAGTAAGACATGACTGCATTTGCAAACCGTTTTTTTCTAATAAAGTAAGCCATTCTGTCTTTTTTAGAGCTCGTTCATGACTTGGGTCTCGCTTTTTTTCTATAAAATTATAAAATGTATCATATTCATTATTTTCTGGCGAAACATTATCTATTAAGATGAATAATCCATTATCCTTCAATGTACGATTTACTTCATAAATAAATTGAGCCGGATTCGTAAAATGATGGGCTGCAATCCGGCATGTGATTGTATCAAAAAAATGGGCTGCAAATGGTAAATCCTCTGCGTTTCCTGCTACAAAAGATACATTTTCATGCCCATTCTGCTTTATAAAAATTTTGGCTTTTTCTAACATCTGTTCTGTCAAATCAAGTGCAACTACTTCTTCAAACATGGGTGCTAACATATTTGCCACATGTCCGCCACCAGTGGCAACATCAAGAAGACGATTATTATGACGAGACTCAACTTGTTGAACTACATATTGTAAATCCAGTCCTTTAGCATGTATTTTACTATTTACATATTTATCTGCATTACTGCCAAACTGTTTTTTCACAAGCTCTTCTTTACTCATATTATCATCTTCTTTCTATTATTATTTACATATACGACTCATATAATTATTACAATTCTCTTCATGTATTTTCAAATCCTCTTTTCATCTCACTTCTCATAACATTCTCTTATAATCAAAATAATATGATTATACGTTCTTCTATTAAACAAAAAAAGGCTACGGGAACTTGCCCCCTAACCTGACTAAATATTTACTACATTTTTATTTCTTCGTATATATCTATATAATACAAATCCTCTTTCAACTTCATAATAACATCTACTTCGTTATAAGTAGCCTCACGAGCATGTAAACCAAATTGATCCATACCAATCCATATCCACCCAGGTGTACGATATAAAACATCTATATTAAAATAATCTAATTTAGTAAGCTCCGATGTAATAAATTTATCTTTATTAGCGATTTGTTTATCTATTAAACCATATTCTTTTCCATTTTCAAATAGCGATATAAATTTCCCTACAATCGGATGTTCACGAACAATAAAATGATATTCTTTTTCCTCTATATTTACCACAATCAAACGAGAAACAGATAAATCAGGCCCTGAATTCGACATATTCGTTTATTCACCTCCTTATATAGGCTTCTTAAATATGATAACAAATGAATATTCAAATTAAGTTAATGTAATGTAAAAAATAAAAAAGCTGAGTTCCCTTTAGAAATCAGCCTTTATAATTTGATCAACTTTATTCTTTTACAAATTATTATAATGTTTCTTTTTCCTCATCATTTCCGGAAACTAAACTTCCTATAGCATCCGCTGTTACTTCCACTACAAATTCACAAATACCAGCTACAACTTCTCCAATTATTTCATCCATCTTTTTACCCCCCTTATTTTATGTAACTTATTTGTAGTATAGAAGAAATTGGTGAATGTAAACTATCGAAAAAGGTGACATAAACCTTACAGAATTGTAAGCTCTTTCATTCCTTTACTTAGCCCCTTTGAAACTCCAAGTATTTTTAGCAGACATATAGGCCATTATAATACGAAGCAAGTAATAATCTAGTGTCAGGAGGCGTTTAATATGTATTACGTAAAATTAATTAAAGGTCAATCTTTCTACGCTTTTGATCATCGTTTCTTAGTGTCTGAAGAAGAAGAGGTTTCAGAGAAAATTTATAATTACTTACGACGTAATGAATTTTTTGAAGTACGTAAAGAAGAATATTCTGCTTAATTACAAAAAGCATTAAGAAAAATATCATCTTATTGTGATATATTCTTGATGCTTTTATGTGAATTACTTCTTTCCAACACTTGTTTTCGACTTTATTAAAATATTCTAGTATTTGTCCAAACTACTCATCCTGTAAGTAAAACTGATGAAACAACTTTTGTAGTCCCTTTTTCTCCAAATAAAGCAATTGTACGTACAAACATTTCAAGCTATAGATCAAAACGTTGGCAGTGGGACACACGAATATTCATTAACTGTAGAAAACCTTACTAGTGGTGCAAGTGCAGAAGTTGTTGGTCCTCTATCTTTTAGCGCTTTATATATTGGACAAGAGCGTAAATGTTGCTAAGTGAAATTAATGTTTAATTTTATATTTATCCTTACTTTCTATTAGCTTTAATCATAATTTTTTTGCGTTTTGATTCACTTATTTCATCAATTAATACATCAAATTTTTTACAAATCAAAAAGATTGAAATCCAATTATGAAACACGTAATATAGACTCTGACTCTAAAAAAGTTTGTATAAAAATACTACATAAATAAGGAGGTTTTATATACGAGTTTTTCATTTTAAAAGACGGAGAGGTTTTATGTTATGTGGCGTAATAAAAACGTTTGGATTGTTTTAATTGGGGAGTTTATTGCAGGTCTAGGATTATGGCTTGGTATTCTTGGCAACCTTGAATTTATGCAAAAATATGTCCCTTCTGATTTCATGAAATCAGTTATATTATTTATCGGACTATTAGCCGGTGTTCTAGTTGGACCTATGGCTGGCCGTGTCATCGATCAGTATGAAAAGAAAAAAGTTCTTCTTTACGCTGGGTTTGGTCGAGTTTTAAGTGTTATTTTTATGTTTTTCGCTATTCAATTTGAAAGTATCGCATTTATGATCGCATTTATGGTTGCTCTTCAAATTTCAGCAGCATTTTATTTCCCTGCATTACAATCTGTAATTCCACTCATCGTACGTGAGCATGAGTTATTACAAATGAACGGTATACATATGAATGTTGGTACAATTGCTCGTATTGCAGGTACTTCACTAGGTGGAATTCTTTTAGTTGTGATGAGTTTACAGTACATGTATGCCTTCTCAATGGCAGCATACGCCTTATTATTCCTCTCGACTTTCTTCCTACAATTCGAAGACAAGAAATCAACAACACCAAGTAAACAAGCTGCAAAAGATAATAGCTTTATGGAAGTATTTCGTATTTTAAAAGGAATTCCTATTGCTTTTACAGCACTTATATTAAGTATCATCCCTCTATTATTTATAGCTGGGTTTAATTTAATGGTTATTAACATTAGCGAAATGCAACATGATCCTACGATTAAAGGGTTCATATATACAATTGAAGGTGTCGCATTTATGTTAGGTGCCTTCGTAATTAAACGTCTATCTGATCATTTCAAACCTGAAAAATTACTATATTTCTTCGCAGTTTGTACTGCTTTTGCACACCTGTCATTGTTCTTTAGCGATATAAAATGGATGGCTCTTACATCATTTGGTTTGTTTGGGTTTAGTGTTGGCTGCTTCTTCCCTATTATGTCGACGATTTTCCAAACGAAAGTGGAAAAAAGTTATCACGGTCGCCTCTTCTCATTCCGTAATATGTTTGAGAGGGTTATGTTCCAAATCGTCTTACTTGGCACAGGCTTCTTCTTAGATACAATTGGGTTACAATATATGGTTCTCATCTTCGGAGTCGTTTCATTATTGATTATTTCTATTTCCCTTTCTAAGCAGAAACATTATGAAAAACAGCATTCGCAATCTGCGAATTTATAAAATAAACAAAGAAGTATGGATCTAATATTGAATCCATACTTCTTTGTTTTATAATACGCCTATTTATTACGTTTATTGAAATTACCTAAAGGAGTATCCCCCTTTTATTTCGAATAGATTATAAAAAGTACTCTTTATAAAAGGAGTGGTAAAATGTCTGATGGCATCGAAGTATTTATTGTCCTGCTCTTTGCAATTGCTCTGTTTAGCATCCTAAACTTTTTAGCCATTTCCTTATCTGGACATAGTTTTAAAAAAAGAATCGTGGCAGGTTTCATATTTTTACTACTGACTCCCATTATTTTTTTGACTATCGCAACATTTGCTTCTATATTCGATAAAGCAGGATTTGGCGCAGGTACGTTAGCCTTTATGATCGCAAGCGTATATATATTAAATGGAATAGTGATTCTGCTTTCTTCTTTATTTATCCTCAAAAAAGACATAACATAGGCTATAGTACTAGCATGAATCTGACTTTACACTAGATTCATGCTTATTTAATTTCTCTTAAATTTTTATATGAAATTAAATAATTCTTTAAAAAAATTTAAACTTTATTTATTATAATATCCCTATCGTATTCGCACGTTTATTCAAATTTAAAAGAAAGGAGTACAAAATGAAAAAGGTTCTACTTACAATTCCTATACTAATCATCCTACTTAGTGGATGCAGCAATAACGATATATACGGTTCTTGGGAAGTCGTTGACAATAAAAAAGGTGAATGCCCTGTATATTATAAATTTGAAACAGTTGTCAAAAAAGAAAATAAAGAGAAGATTGTGCAAAATTTAGTAGAAATGCAAACAACAAAGAATAAAGACGATTTATATAAAGGCTCATTTGTCAAAAATTCTAATGTATATCACATTGATTATGGTAATTCATTTACATCGGACCAAACTTTAAAAGTTGCCGACGGTACACTAAATGTATACTTTTTGACAGCCGAAAAATTATGCACATATAAAAAGAAATGATTACATTTCAGAGGAGACGCAGAAAATATTTTCTGCGTTATTTCACTTTAGAAATCGGCCACAAAAATAGCCCTTGTTTTCGTATTCTTTTTCATTCAAAACATGAGAAATATACTTAATAAAAACTAGAAAATACCTTAAGTTATATAAAATGAATCCTATAATAGACATTTCAATTAACACATCTACGCTATTTACATCGATACTTTTCAAAATAGGCTAATCCTTCCTCTAAATTTGTCAATCATTTTAATTTTCATAAAAAAATGATAAAATATAAACATGTGTTTTCAGAATAATTAAAAACACAGAATGAAAGCATTCCAATCTTCTATATTTAGTGAATTAGGAGCCTATAAAAAAGAAAAAATTGCAGCAGGTCATAACATGATTGATTTGAGCATCGGAAATCCTGATATGCCGCCCGCTGATTTTGTAAGAGAAACAATGGTACATACAGCGAGTGAAAAAGAGAGCTACGGGTATACATTATCAGGTATTCAAGAATTTCACGAAGCTGTAACTGAATATTACAACAACACTCATAACGTTTTATTACATGCGGATAAAGAGGTTTTATTATTAATGGGTTCACAAGACGGGCTCGTTCATTTACCTATGGTTTATGCAAATCCAGGTGATATTATATTAGTTCCTGATCCAGGATATACAGCTTATGAAACAGGTATTCAAATGGCTGGTGCAACATCTTACTACATGCCTTTAAAGAAAGAGAATGATTTCTTACCAAACTTAGAAGTCATCCCTGAAGAAATTGCCGATCAAGCGAAGATGATGATTTTAAACTTCCCAGGAAATCCCGTTCCAGCAATGGCTCATGAAGATTTCTTTAAAGAAGTAATCGCATTCGCGAAAAAGCATAATATTATCGTTGTCCATGATTTTGCTTATGCCGAATTTTATTTTGATGGTAATAAGCCAATTAGCTTCCTCTCTGTACCTGGTGCTAAAGAAGTTGGCGTAGAAATCAATTCTTTGTCAAAAAGTTATAGTTTAGCAGGTAGCCGTATTGGATATATGATTGGAAACGAAGAAATTGTTCGTGCACTTACTCAATTTAAATCTAATACCGATTACGGTGTATTTTTACCAATTCAAAAAGCGGCATCTGCAGCACTAAGAAATGGCGCTGCATTTTGTGAGAAAAACCGCAATATTTATCAAGAACGGAGAGATACTTTAGTCGATGGATTCCGAACATTTGGCTGGAATGTCGATAAGCCAGCTGGTAGTATGTTTGTCTGGGCAGAAATTCCACAAGGATGGACTTCTCTAGACTTCGCTTATGCATTAATGGATCGTGCGAATGTCGTTGTTACACCTGGTCATGCATTTGGACCTCACGGAGAAGGCTTCGTACGTATTGCACTCGTTCAAGATAAAGAAGTGTTGCAACAAGTTGTTGAAAACATTAGAAATAGCGGCATTTTCGTCCTTGAAAAAGTAAATGAATTAGTTAAAAATTAATTCCGGCTCCCCTGCTTAACTTTAGCAGGGGTATTATTAATTGGAGGTACTTTCATATGCATATTAAAGACACACTTCCCCATCGTTATCCATTTTTAATGATTGATAAAGTAACAAATGTAAAACAAGATGAATTCGTTACAGGATATAAACTCATTACAAATAACGAATGGTTTATAAATGATAGTCACAAACATATGCCTCATATGTTAATTGTAGAAGCACTTGCTCAGCTTAGTGCATTTGTACATACAAGTGATTCTGAAGGACTAGGATTCCTCTCCTCTTTAGATGGAGTTGAATTCCACGGAAAAGCATATCCCGGTGATAAACTTGATTTACATTATGAGCTAACGCGCAATCGCCGAGGTTTTGTTCTTGGTAAAGGTATTGCAACTGTAAACGACCAGCCTATTGTAACTATAGAAAAACTATTAATATATCAAGCAGATTAAAGTGTTCCTTATATCAGTTGGAAATATCTATTCTCAACCGATTAAGTAAATAGGAAAACATATTACGTAGTTAGGAGCAGGAAAATGGAACGTACTATCGGTATCGATGCTGGAGGCACATTAACGAAAATAGCTTATTTTAACAAAAAAAAGCTATTAACTTTTGAAAAATTTTATTCGCATGAACAACATAAAATAATAGATTGGATTAAAAACAACAATGGCATAAAACAAATATGTATTACGGGTGGTAAATCGAAACTATTACAGCAACTGCTTACAGGTTCATATAAAATAATAGAGCTAAGCGAATTTGAAGCTACTCTTGCAGGTGTCCAATTCATATTAAAAGAAGAACAACATACTATAAACAATTTTATTTTAACCAATATCGGTACAGGTACTTCTATCCATTATGTTTATAATGAACAATATATTCGCGCTGGTGGAACCGGAGTTGGCGGTGGGACTATTATGGGACTCTCAAAATTGTTAACAAATATAGATCATTTTGAAGATATAATACCTCTAACAAAAGTAGGATCTAGAAAAGAGCTAGATATTACGGTTGGAGATATTTATGGTGGTATTCTTTCCCCTATCGATAATAACTTAACTGCTAGTAACTTCGGAAAAGCAGCCATTACAGAATCAAATAATAGTAGCTCCGATATACTAGCTACTGTACAAGGACTTGTCGGTGAAGTCGTTACTGCATTAAGCCTTCAATTCGCTGAAACAAAAAACATTGAACATATTATTTATATTGGTTCGACTTTATGTAATAACGTACAACTTCAACATATTATTAGTAGCTACACCGAATATCAAAATAAAACACCAATCTTTTTACAAGATGGTGGTAATAGCGGTGCAATTGGTGCATTACTTCATGCTACGAAATAAAAAGCTGACTTTTGTCAGCTTTTTAGAAATGGCACTTCAAATTCAATAATTGATTCCCCGTTCTCTCCAATTCGCTCCACGCTTATTCTATCAATCACACAATTTAACTTCCCATGAAAACTAGGAATCTCCTTCACTACTTCAGCAGCTAATTCGGCACTTTCTTTTCTTCCGACTGTTACATGCGGGATGTACGGAATGTCTTCTTTCAAAAATTGTAATAAAGGTCCTGTATATAGAATATTATGTAGTTCCTCTATTTGTTCTTTCCCCTTTTCAACTCGTAAAAACAAATATTCTCTTTCACTTGTAATTTGATTCGTAAATTCAATTTCTATATTCTGTATCGGTTTTGATACATTTATAATATGTAATTTCAGCTCATCATTTGAAATCGAACTTTCAAATGGGAATACAATTGTAATATGCGGTAAAATTAATCCAAATAAAGGATCATGTTTTTGCCTAATGTCCTCGATTTCGCTAATGAACATGTTGTTTAGAAAAAGTAAAATTGTACGCATTTTTATCCCCTCAACTTTTCCTCATTATAATATGTATCATATTCTATGACAGCCTGCCCTTCAACAACTTGTTTTGCTTACCTGTAAAAATAAAAAAACTTCTCAAATGAGAAGTTTTCATATAGCATGATTATTATTTTCCCGCCAAACTTTTCTAAACTTTATATAACAGGCAATTCTCCAAGGAAAAATATACGATACTGCAACAACATAAAATAATAAACCTATTGTTTGCTGATCTAAGTCAACAATATATTTTCTTGAACCGTATCTCAAAACGACAAGTGCAATAAAAGTAATTAAAAAAGCTGCACTTTTTTTCGTATAAATATTCCCATCATCTCTTCGTTCATAATTTGTTAATACTATAAGCGGCACAGCAAAAAGTACACCAATGAATACCGCTATACTTACTTGCAATATAGCTGGATGTACGGGACTTAAAAACCATACAATACCTGGTGTTAAAAATAGTAATGGCCATAAAATACGTTTTCCCGATCCCTTTATTGACTTATGCATGGAGCGATAACGACGCCAAAATATTAGTAGTGCAATGCATAAAAAGACGGTTATTAGTGAGGACGTGTCTCCCATATATTTTCCTTCTCCCTAAAAAAATAATCTATCACTATTTTAAACTGTTCGTTCAAATGATACTTTACGAATAAATATACTACTAGTTATGATATAAAGAATTGTTAATCCAATTGAAATAACAATAAAATAAGGGATATCTATTAAAGATACATCATTTGTAAATAACAATCCTTTTATCCCTACTTCTCCATACAGCACACTATTTGTTGAAAGGAAAAGCGACCCACCAATCATGAGACCAATCCATTGAAATCTTTGCTTAAAAATTACTACTACTTGAAAGAAACATGCTATCGTAACATAAAATAAAAATTGTAAAATAAACTGTTGTATTAATTGCTCTCCAAAGTTAACATTTACTAAGTTATATTTTATATCTTGTAAAAACAGTATTTGAAGGAATGAAAACAATGCGGATTGCAACACAATATAACAAATCGCTCCGATAAAATATTGTATTCTCGTTATACCAAATGAAACTGCTAAACGAAATAAATCATCTTGAACAATGAAAACACTCCCTACTATAAAAATCATAATTGCAATTGAAGGATTATTGATAATTTCGGGTAAATAACCAACTTTCGCTTCATTTAAATGAGCAGCATATAAAGCTCCTTTTATTAATAAAGCTACAATCCAAAATATTAAAATTGCTTTATAATGAAAATTTATATGTAACCTCAATTGTTTCATTAACATCGTCATTCCACTTCACCACCAGTCATGTGAATAAATAGTTTTTGTAATGTAATTCTATCAATTACTAAACCTTCTTTTTCAAGAGAGTAACAATCTTCATTAGAAAGCTCTTCCCATATAACAGCAATACCTTTATTCCCATAAATTTCTTTATTTATAACTTTTTTATTAATCAAGAACTCCTCCACTTTACCTTTTTGCCCTGAAATAATATGACCTTGTTGCAATAAATCTTCCACTGTTGATTGAACAACAAGTGCACCTTCTTTTATGATAATTACTTCTTCAATAACATGGGTTACTTCTTCTACCAGATGTGTTGATAATATAATTGTTCTGGGATACTCCCCGTAATCTTCTAGTAGTAAACTATAAAATAACTCACGATGTGCTGCGTCTAATCCTGTAGTTGGTTCATCAAAAATAGTAATTGTCGCTCTGCTTGCTAACCCTTTAATAATTCCTACAACTGTTTGCATGCCATGAGATAGTTTATGGTATTTCTCTGTTATATTAAGCTGAAATTTACCCGCCAGTTCTTCAGCAAACTTCTGATCCCAATTTTTATAAAACATGTTACATATCTTAAAAATTTCTTTTACGCTATAACTTAAATGAGACTCTTCTTTTACTCTAACGAAACAAATATTTTGCATCGCTTTACTATTTTCAAAAACATCTTCACCAAATATTGATACACTTCCACTACTTGAAGTAATTTGTCCTGCTAGTAAATTTAATAAAGTCGTTTTCCCTGCTCCGTTCCTTCCAAGCAAACCATATATTTTATTCTCTTCCAATGAAATCGTTACTTCATTTACAGCTATTTTCTTTTTATACTTTTTCGTTACATCTTTCGTTTCAAGTGCAATCATCCCTCTTTCCCCTCCTTCGTAATCTTTTGAATCATATCCATCAATTCATCTTTTGATATTTCTAGTACTTTCGCTTCTTCCCACACTTTAGGTAAATATTCAGTCATAAAAGTATTTTGTCTTTTTTTTAGTACAACTTCTTTTGCTCCTTTTGCAACAAACATCCCGATCCCTCTCTTTTTATATAAAATCCCCTCATCCACTAATACATTCACCCCTTTAGCTGCGGTAGCCGGATTTATTTGTAACATCTTCGCAAATTGATTTGTCGATGGAACTTGTTCTTCTTCAAGCAATATGTCTTTTAAAATATCAGATTCAATCGTTTCTGCAATTTGTATGTATATTAATTTATTTTGTTCTAGAGTCGGCTTCACATTTTCACCACCTTAGGTTCATAGGTTCATTACTTATGTAATTAACCATATCACATAGAATTATTTTTTTCCATAAATTTCTTTTACAAAAAAGAGAGTCATTCAATTAAGAATGTCTCTCTTTCTAAAAATTCGAAGTTTCAACTCTTGTTCTCAAATTCTTTTCATTTATACCATTTTGACAAAAATTTAACTGTTGTCCCTCAATACATTTTGTACGATCTACTACTTGCCCTAAATGATAGCTTGTATGCTCAACCAAATGTAATAGACTTTGAAGATCAATATGCCTTTTTTCTTCCCAGACCTGTATATATGCTTTGCCCCACTCATCAAATATTTCTTCAACAGTTTTTAACAAAGCTTCAGAGCTTATTTGTTTCACTGGAAAATATTCTTCAATTCCATTTTCAAAAACTGTATTTGGATCCTTATAACGCCTTGTATTTCTCTGTAAATGTTCACAAATATGTAGTACGATTCCACCAATTGAATTAACAGAGGTCTCTTTTTTCCACAAATCTTCTTCACTAACGAGCCTAATTGCCTGTACTAATTTAGGTAAATAATGATCCTGTATTCTATGATAAGAAATTTTGTATACTAACTCCATCTTCTCCCCTCCATTATTTCAACTGGCTCACTGGATATTTAGCAAATAAAGATTTCCGAAAATCTTTATCTTCCACAAGCATTTTAATTTTTTCTTCATTGCCGTTAAAGAACTTTATAACTTTATTTTTATCCCATATATCTTTTTCTTTTGTAAAATCATCGAATTCCCTATGCAAAATTGATAACATTTCTTCCCTCGTTATCTTAAAGTTTTTATTTTCTATTTGAAACTCATAAGCTTTTGCGTTTGGTACTAAAATTACTAGATAGGTAGCATTAAAGAGAAAATTCTTCTTCATCGTATCTTTCTCATCAAACCAATACGTCTCAATCATTTCTTCTGTAAGAGCTCCACTCTCTTTTGCACCATAGTTCACTTTTATATTTTCATTTTCTAAACTTATACTTTGAACTGTTCCACCACCGGGTAAATGATTAATAATTGCAACCACATCTGAATTATTACCAACGTATGTCCCAGTATATTTCTTAAAATCATCTGACCTAACATCATATATATCTTTTATTCTTTCCCCGTTAGAACAAGCCGTAATGAATAAAAAAATTGTTAGCATAACGATTATGTTATGATGCATATATTTCATTTAGCATCCCCCATTTTTATCGATATTTCGTTAATTACAATATTTACTTTCAAATCCCTTTTTAAATATACGCATTTTAATCAAAATTAAAAATTTTCATTTTTTATGTTTACAATTATCCATTAATTGTATATACTTACTAACGTAAGAAAAAATTTCTAAAAGGAGGTCGAAGGAAATGATGAAATTACAATTACATGCATTAACTTTAGCGTTAACTGCACCTGTGTTTTCTGGACAATTAAATATGAATTCGACCACCCTAATGGAGAATTGAAAATCGTACTTTATTTCATTTAATTCATAAATTCGCCACAGGAGGTCGTATACTTTCCTGTGGCTTTTTCACGCCCAGCCATAGGAGAACTGTATCTTCCTGTGGTTTTTTTGCGCGATTTTTTAGTCTCTTACATTATTTTTCTAAGAAAGGAGCAACATTCAATGACTATTAGCGTATTGTTTTTAAGTATTACGATTCAAAGAAATACAATTTCCAAAGATGAAATTCTTCATAATGAGCAAATTGAAAAAGCTATGAATGATGTTAAGGAGCGCCAAGCACTTTACTGTGATCACCTGTAATTCCTTTTTGAAAGGAGGAATTCATTTATGACTTTTCATATTTTCTTTTTTACGACTGTGCTTCAAAAACATACTTTATCTGAAACTGAAATCAATCGTAAACAACAGTTAAAACAACTGACTGATAAAATAACTGACATTAAAAGTTCATACTACACTCAAATGTATTAAAAATATATTTTAAAGGGGTCATATATTCATGAAATTTAAAGCATTCTTTTTAACCATCACCATTCAAAAACGTAAGCTTTCACAGAAAGAGATTTTACGTGAACAACACATCCAAAGCATTATGGACGAAGTAAAAGAGCGCCAATCTTCTTATTACACTCGTCTTTTCTAAATCACTTATAAAGGGGTAATTATTTTATGAAATTTAAAGTATTCTTTTTAACCATTACCATTCAAAAAAATAAATTTTCCGAGTCTGAAATGCTTCATGAACGACAAATTAATCAGGCTATGGATTCTGTAAAAGAAAGACAAAGTCATTACTGTAGTCACCTATAATTTCTTATTACACTCGTTTTTTCTAAATCATTTATAAAGGGGCAATTATTTTATGAAATTTAAAGTATTCTTTTTAACCATTACCATTCAAAAAAATAAATTTTCTGAGTCTGAAATGCTTCATGAACGACAAATTAATCAGGCTATGAATTCTGTAAAAGAAAGACAAAGTCATTACTGTAGTCATCTGTAATTCCAATTCGAAAGGAGGAATTCACATATGAAGTTTCACCTTTTCTTTTTAACGATTACGATTCAAAAAGAAACAATATCTCAAAATGAATTAAAACAAGAAAGACAATATAAACAAGTTATTGATGAAATTCGAGATCGTAGAAGCAAGTACTACACTCACCTTTAATCGTTTAACTATATAGAATTGAAAGGAGTCGATTATGATGTTGATAGCACGCTGTAAGGAAATGATTTGGATAGTTCAGAGGGATTCCACATAGTTTTATAGAGCTTATATCACACAAGTTTATCACTGAATTTGATGTATAAAAAATATATAATAAAATCAAATCAACCCACTTTTAATTATTTATTTATAAACAAAAGATACACCACTTAAAAAGCGGTGTATCTTCCTCAGTTTTTACTATTTTCGGTTACTTCTCTTCGTCTTAAACAATCTCACTAAGTTCGAAACAACTGTTTTTGTTACTGCATAAACTGGTACTGCTAAAATCATTCCGATAATTCCCGCAAAGTTACCTACCCCTAAAATTAAAATAATAATTGTTAGTGGATGAATATTTAATTTCGAGCTCATAATACGTGGTGAAATAATATTACTTTCAAACTGTTGTACAATTGTTACGATAATAATTACGTATAAGGCTTGCATCGGAGATACGAACAGTCCTACAATAACAGCTGGTGCTGCCCCGATAAATGGACCTAAGTTAGGAATGATGTTTGTAAATGCTGCGATAATCCCTAAAACGAAAGCGTACGGTAAATCAATAATTAAATAACCGATAAAAGTAAACGCACCTACAAATATACAAACGAGCGCTTGCCCTTGAATATATGCAGATAATGTTTCGTTCGTTTCCTTAATGATACGAAGCCCCTCTTCACGGTAAGATTCTGGTAATAAACTTACCGCTTTTCCTGGAAAGGCATGTCCATCTTTAAACATGTAAAATAAAATGAACGGTACAGTAAATACAACTAATGCAACGTTCGTGATAATACCAAATAAAGCCGTTGCACTCGACGTAATTGTATTTGGTATATCTTTTAAGTATTCAATCGCATTTTTTTCAATTGTTTCAATGGAAACGTAGTTTTGTGTAGATAACCATTCAAACAACCTATGATGTGATAATTCTTGTATGTATACTTTTCCCTCTTTTATGTAGCCTGGCATATTTTTTACTAAGTCCATTAGCTGTTGTGAAATCGTAGGAACAACTACTCCAACGCCAACCGCAGTTAATGTTATGATAAAAAGATATAACAGCAATATCGCTAAATTTCTAGGTACTTTTTTATTCTCCAAAAAGATTAATACAGGATTAAATATAAAGTATAAAAAAAGCGCGATTAAGATTGGGAAAAATAATGTTGATATGAAGATACCAATCGGTTGAAATAAAAATGATATTTTTGTGCAAATAAATATGATTCCTACAACCATTAGCACTTCTAATGTCCAAAAGTGCACTTTTGATTTCAAAAAAATGGCCTCCTTTAAACTAGCACTTCTCTTCATTGTACCAAAATAAGTATGAATTTCACATAATATTTTCCTTTACAATATTCCAAAATACCAATAAATACACTACAATGAGATTACATACAAATTTGCAGGTAAAGGTGATAAAAATGACACAATGCATCATTTGCAGAAAAGATACGAAAGAACTTAGTGAACAATATGTCATTCCAGAAATATTATGTGGATATTATTTCACAAACTCAATTTGTGATACTTGTCATGAACAAATGACAACAAATATTGATCGCCCTTTAATTAGGCATAAATTGAGTCAATTTAAGATTGAACAAATGAAAAGACAAATTGATTCCCCACTCTATACGAATGAGCACGGTGAGGAACTTGCGGCTGCTGAGACTGATGTTGTCGAAGTAAGCGACGAAATTCTTTATTCTAATGCATTAATTATGAAACTATGTAAAAAGCACGATATTTCCTTACATAATGAAATTTGGAAAGAGGAACGTGTAACAAAAGTAGCGAGTTCTATTCAACGTGAATTACTATTAGATAACCGTAAATATAAAATGAGTATATTAAAAATGGCTTATACATTCGCTGTACAAGCAGTTGATGGCTACTTTGAAGATCAAGATGCAATTGATATTTCTACCATTCTCTCAAATGCAGATTTCGTGGAACTAAAAGAAAAAAGCATTGTACGTGATTTAAGCAAAAGTTCTTTATGGAATACGCTAAATACAAGTAGTGAAAATCATTACTTTATTTTACTTAGCGATAAAGACGGTCTGTTTTGCTTCATTCGCTTGTTTGACATCTTTGATGTTGTCGTTCATTTATCAGAAAAAAGATTTGACCTTCCATCACCCATTGTCGGTGTAAATAATGTGAATACACAGAAATTTTATGTCCAAAGTTTAAAACAGTATATGGATGGGCTGTTCAAAGAAAAAGCACCTACTATATAATAGATACCAGAACATACGGTCTCCTTTCTTGATGAAAAGACACTGTGTTATAATGAGTATGAAAAGAACAATACAATCACATAAACCAATTATAAATTGTAAATAAATAAAAAAGACTAGTGTGCGGCTACACACTAGTCCACGTAACTTAGCAGATTGGATTGTTCATTTATCCTATTTGTTTCTTACAAACAAAACAACCCACATTCTATAGGCATAGGTGGGTTGTTATTTTTTGAGCTTGTCTATTAAAACGACGACGAACGTTAACAATGCAACGAGAAACAGTCCACCCTGCAGTAGCAACGCTATTTCACTCACGTATTATCACCCCCCTCCTACTCGGAGAAGTGATAATTGAACAACCAACCGCACCTTAAGTTACCCTTTAATTTTACCATATTTTCTAATAATTTACGATGAAAACCCGCAAGCGAATAACTTGCGGATTTTTTATCCCGTATTAACAGACAGTAAACAAAATGAAGCAATAAATAGGTGAAACTTTATTTCTGACTATTTTTTTAATGCATATGCATCAGCAATCATTTCACCAACAATTTTATTTTCTTCTTTCTTCTCGTCTTTCAATAATGGGAATAACAATTCTGCCACTTCATATGCTTCTTCTAAATGTGGATATCCTGATAAAACAAACGTATCAATTCCTAACAATTCATATTCTTTTATTCTTTCTGCTACTGTATATGGATTGCCTACAAGTGCAGTACCTGCCCCACCTCTTACAAGTCCGATTCCAGCCCATAAATTAGGGCTTATCTCTAACGACTCTCTCGTACCTTTATTTAAATGTGTCATCCGTTTTTGACCAACCGAATCATATCTTGCAAATGTCTTTTGAGCAAGCTCAATTGTTTCATTATCCACATATTGAATTAAACGTTCGGCCTCTTCCCATGCTTCTTCTTCTGTCTCTCTTACAATTACGTGTAATCTAATGCCAAATCGGACTGTACGCCCCTTCTCTTCTGCAAGTTTTCTTACTTCTTCTATTTTCTCTTTCACTTGCTCTGGCGGCTCTCCCCACGTTAAGTATACATCACTATGTTGAGCTGCTACTTCTTTTCCAGCAGTTGATGATCCTCCGAAATATATAGGAGGATATGGCGTTTGAACTGGTGGGAAGACAACTTTACTATCTGTAACTTGAATATGTTTTCCTTCTAAAGAGATCGTTTCACCCTGCAATGTCGATTTCCAAACTTTTAAAAATTCATCCGCTGCTTCATACCTTTCATCATGATCAAGATATAATCCATCTCCTTGTAGTTCAACTGGATCTCCTCCAGCTACTACATTAATAAGCAGTCTCCCATCTGAAATTCTATCAAATGTAGATGCCATCCTCGCTGCAACTGTAGGGGACATTAGTCCTGGTCTTACTGCTACTAAAAATTTTAGTTTTTCTGTTTCAGCAGCAAGAGCTGAAGCTAACACCCAAGGGTCTTCACATCCTTGACCAGTTGGAAGTAAAACACCCGTATATCCTAAATAATCAGCTGCCGCAGCAACTTGCTTATAATAACCATATTCAGCTGCTCTTCCTCGTTTTGTCGTTCCTAAATATCGACCATCTCCATAAGCCGGAATAAACCATAATAATTCCATGCCTTTACACACCCCTTATTTATTTTGAATCGTATACTAACACATTCTATATAAATTACCCCTAATAATTTATATGTTAATTCCCAGTCTCACCTTTAAAATTATCTCGCCATCTTAAAAACTTCGCTTCTAGTAAACGTACTAGAGAGTCAGAAAACTTCCCAACAAATGCAAAGATAATTATGCCGACAAATACGATATCTGTATTTGAAAATTGCCTTGCATCCATAATCATATAACCAATACCTTCTGTAGATCCCATAAGTTCTGCTACTACTAAACTCACCCATGCAACACCTAACGATAACCTTGCTCCTAGTAAAAGGTTAGGCAATGCAGATGGTAAAATGAGTTTCGTAATTAGTTTTCTTTTGCTAAACTCTAACACTCTCGCTACATCAAATAACTTTGAATCCACACCTCTAATACCTAAAAATGCGTTTACGTATAAAGGAAAAAATGCACCATCTGCAATTAATAACACTTTCGATGTTTCACCAAAACCGAACCATAATACGAAAAGTGGCGCAACAGCTAGATGAGGTACAGTTCTTAACATTTGCACAGATGGATCTAAATATTGCTCACTTCTCGTTGAAAATCCAACAATCGTTCCTAAAATGATTCCTAAGCCCCCACCAATAAAGAAACCAGCCGCAGCCCTGAATACACTAATACTTAAATGGCCGAATAACTCTCCTGTTTTAATAAGCTCTTGGAAAGCTAAAAAAATATCTAATGGTGTTGGTAAAACTGTTTTAGAAACAAGACCGAATACGCCAGCTAACTGCCAAATTATTAATATAATAACCGGTATAGTAATCGCCCTTACTAAAACTTTTACATTTAACTTTCGCACATTCTTAACTCTGTTTTTCTCAATCGTTATACTCGCTGGTTTCATAACAGCTTTCGTATTTTCCACTATACAAAACCTCTTTTCACTTCGCTTTCAATGCTTTTTCTACGAAAGAATTATCTACAACTTTTTCCGCCTTAATTTCTTTCTTTATAGAACCGAGCTTATATTGAAAATCCGCTGTCTTTTGTTGTTCTGCTATTATTTCCTTCGTTACCGGAACTAAAATTGGTTTGTCGTGATTAAACACTTCTTTTACGATCTCCGCATCTATCTTTTTTACAGAAGTATATACTTTTATTGCTTCATCTAAGTTAGCATCTTGCCATACACGTGCTTTCTCATAAACTTTGAGGAATTTCTCAACTAATTCTGGATGTTCTTTCGCAAATTTTGTTCTCGTAATTAAAAATTCTGGTGAAGAGACATTTAATGTTTCACCGTCTGCAATCACCTTCGCACCTTTATTTAACGTATGTAATGATATGAAAGGGTCCCAAATCGCCCATGCATCTACTGATCCTGATTCGAATGCAGGCTGCGCTTCATCTGGTTGTAATTGAATGACATTTACCTCTTTTGCATCAATCCCTTCTTTATCAAGTGCTCGATACAATAAATTAAAGGCACTACTTCCTTTTGCTACTGCAATTTTTTTACCTTTTAACTCTTTTACACTCGCAATCTTGCTATCTTTTTGAACGAGAATTCCAGTTCCTTTTCTCGCATAACTTGTATTGGCGATTTCGGTAAACCCAATACCTGCTGCTTGCGCTGAAATGACTGGAGAATTCCCTACTTCACCAAAGTCTAATCGGTTTGATGCGATTGCTTCAAAATAAGGAGGTCCACTTTGGAACTCTGTCCATTTCACTTTAACTCCTTCTTTTTTAAACTCCTCTTCAAACCACCCCTTTTTCTTTGCTAGTAATAGCGGGCTTAACCCTTGCTGTATACCAATTTGTATTGTTACATCTTCTTTCTTACTACTTGCTGTACTTTTTTCACATCCTAATAAACATACTGATATAGCTAAAGCAAAAGAAAGAATTTTAAATTTTTTATACATATAAAATCACCCTTTTCCTATATACTTGTTTGAATCAACCCTCCATATTCAAACTGCTGTAATACTTTCGTTCGAAGTTGTTGGAACGATTGAGAAGTTTTATTTCGCGGATAAGGCAAATTATTTTCAATCACTTTATGTATTTTCCCTGGTTTTGCACTCATAATGATGATTCGGTTTGAAAGATATATCGCTTCGTCTATATCATGTGTAACGAATATCATTGTTGTTTTCTTCTGCTCCCAAATATTTAGCAATACTTCTTGTAAATGACTTCGAGTAAAAGCATCCAGCGCTCCAAAAGGTTCATCAAGTAATAATACATTTGGATCTCTTAATAACGCTCTCGCTATCGCAACACGTTGTGACATCCCGCCTGAAATTTCTTTCGGATACGATTTTTCAAAGCCATCTAACCGAACGATTTCAACCCATTCTCTCACCTTATCTTTCACATACTTATCTTTTAACGACAAATCTGCCGCTATATTTTCTTCAACTGTTAACCATGGAAAAAGCCTATGTTCTTGAAAAATAAAACCTTGTTTCTTGCTCGTTTTTAAGATAGGCTCCCCGTCAATAACAACTTCACCTTCAAAATCATTATCTAGACCTGCAACAATTTTTAGTAATGTACTTTTTCCGCACCCACTCGGACCAATTACTGTAACAAAATCCCCTTCCTCTAATTGAAAATTAATATTCTCTAGCACTTGAACCGTACCAGTTTGTTTCAAAAAATATTTTGATACCCCATCAATTGAAACAGTCATTTCTTCCCCTCCTTAAAATGATTCATATAAATGAACAGATTCAGTATTTGTGCAATAAAAAAACCAAAGGCATTTTATCTGTTGATAAAATGCCTTTGGTTTCTCCAATCAGCAATACGTTATGGAATTAAGTACATATTATACAAATATTTCCGATAAGTCAACTAGGTTTTATTAAAACATACATATGATTTGTTTGAACATTTTACTTTTGTTTATTTAAACGACGTTTACTTACTATTTTTTCTGATCTTTAATCCACTGTAACCAATAAGAAAACTCACACGCTAAATGCATTTGATGGGATTTAATTAGACTATTAGGACAAAGGGCTGGGAACTCAACAACTAGACTTACTTCTATCCCTGTATCAGTATCTTTAAATTGATGTCGAACTCCACCAATAGTAGTACCATCTTTCATACGTGCAACACCTGTTGATTGGTATTGATAAGATTTATCTCTCGGTGTTTTCAATCCGGTTTCGTCACCAAAAACAATGAAAAATTGAACTGGAAACGGAGAATTACCAGTAGTTTCGATAACCTCTAATTCATTTTCCCCAAAGGGTCTTAGTACATAGTGATCAGGACAAGCAGATAAATTCACTTTGTTATTTTCACGTGATTGTTCAAGCATCAAACTATCAATTCCATGTATGGCTTCTTCTGCTGTAATCCCATCTAAATAAATACTAGTTTTTGAAAATTTTCGTCTATCGCCAGATAAAAGAGTACAGATACGCATACCTATCGCACTTAATCTAAGTTTTGATTTCAACTTTTCGTACATTTCATTGTATGTATATCGCAACTTTATTTCCGTTAGCTGTTTTATCATGACGTCTGTATCATTTATTTCAGGCTCTTTATGTCCTAATATATATATTACTTTTTTTATCCGTTCTCTTTTCCATTTTATAAGTTGCTCTTGTGAGATATTATTTCCATCGATAATAATTTTCATAAACTTTCTCCTTCCTTTTGATTGTATCGTAGTGTAGTTAATACTAAATTAACCATTTCATGTTTTGTATCTAGATTCAACTTTACTTCTGAATGAGCAATACTGCTAAGACCGTATAGAATAAACCCAGAAGCTAATAATGAGTTATCAGTATAAAAAACCCCTATGTTTACTCCCTCTTCAATTACTTGTCTAATTAACGGTTGCATACGTGCGAATAATTTCTGTTCCAGTTGAAAATGTTGTTCCGTCTGAAACGAACTCACATTTTTATAGGGTGCTAACTTTTCAATAAATGTCCAAAATATATCTAGTGAATCTTTCATCTTTTGCATGACAGACCGTTCATTTGAAACAAGTATTTCTTCAATTAACTCCATATTTTTCACAATACAGTCATTTAAAACTTCATCAACAAAATTCTCTTTAGACTTGAAGTAATAATAAAATAAGCCCGTTGCTACACCTGCATGATTCACAACATCTTTTATGCCAAATCCTTTCATACCATTTTTCATATATAGTTCAAAACCAATATCCATTAACTCTTGGCGTCTTACATCTGGTTCTTTTGATATTCTTTTCATACGTCATCTCCTACAATGTTTTCACCACGACTGAATCTGATTCAATCATAAACGACTGAACTTGATTCAGTCAATATTATTTCATAAATTTAAAATCGATTTAATAACTAAGCGACGAAATTTCTACAAAAAAAGAGTAATCTCAAGAGATATGCTACTAACCTTAGATTTATCAAAAAAGTTAGATCATATAACTTGAGACTACTCATTTCCATTCAAAATATTTATGTAATTAAATTTTATTTCCTCCGCACCCTGGCTGTCTCCAAAACTATTGGTGGAAGCTCTTTTTGAATGATTTCTTTTAATTCATAAAGAGCTTTCTTCACATAACCACCTTCGAAATTTCCTAATGGTTCTGGTAATTCATCCTCATCCAATATGAAATATTCTCCATTTGGAAGTACCATAATATCGATGATTAAATCTTCAAAGGAAACCACTTCATCTTTTATTTGTGTGTTTTTTACGATATTAAAATAGGAACCTAAATACTTTCCTTTTATATCTCTCCATACGTATAAATTGTACGGACGATCTCTCCAGTAATATGCGATTGTATAACTCCCTTTTGGGATTGTTAACTTAGTATCATTTGCAGTCATTGTAAATGAATACTGCACCTCGTGAAATAAAACGATACTTTGTGATTGCTTTTCAAGTAATAAGCAATTGTGATCTACTATTGTTGAGTTATACCGGATTTTTCTTTCTATAATTTCAATTTTCGATGTAAGTAACTTATTCATTATTTTGTTTCTCCTTATGCTAGTTCTATCCTTAATTATATCCATTTATGTAGTAATAAAGAAGTGTATAGTTTTTTATATAATGCTTTATACAAGTACATAATAAAAACTCCTTCTTATTTAGAAAGAGTTTTTCACTATCCATGTTTCATATTTTTCACTTCTAACGGAAGCTCATTTGTTTTTATGCAACTAACAGTACTATTACTCATGTTTTAACTTTTCCTTAACCGCATCATAAAATTTTCGTTCTTCATCAACATTTAAGTAAACACGACTTACTGTTTTAGAAAATCCGTATAACAACTGCGCTTTCACTGACTCTTTTAATGTTATTTCAAAAGTAGCAGGTTCTTTTATGAACTCCATAACAGTTGCATCCAATACCTGTCTCCCTTCTTTTGCCGTTAGCAATTCACCCTTGTAGAACGCAATATTATCGATTTGTGTAAATGGCACAACAATTTTCTTTCCTAATCCGATTTGAATGATTACTTGTTCTTCTGTTACGACAAGTGGATTTTTGCGCATCGCTTGTATTTCAGCTATAAAATAAATCATCGCGTATACATTTAAAATAAGTAAAATCCATGCTATTACTGGATTCCACTGATGTAGTAAATAATGAAAACCAATGCTTTCAATTGCTGTTGCATGAATAATCATGATATACACACCTATAGCACCAGTCTTTTTATGATATGAGTATACAGATTTACCTGTTGGTACTTTTTCACGCCACGATAAAAACGCATAATAGATTAACTTACACTCTGTTAGAATGACATCTATTAACTTACCTCTTTTCATAGTAGCGTCAAACGCTGCATCAATTGCATAAGAAAAGGAATAATTTTCTCTTCTATATTCTTTATATTTTTTTATTATTTTAGGAAGCACTCTAACAATTTTATAGAGAAGGAATAATTCTAGACATACAAATGCAATTTCAGCCGCAACAATAATATAAGAGATGAATGAAAAAGCTTGTAAATAATCACTTGGAATAATAAATCTTGCAAAAATATAACCAGCTATTACAACAGGAACTATATATGTTAACGAGTATCTTTTTCGAATAATGAAGAAATACGTGATGATTGGAATGACAAACATGCAATCTAATAATGACCCAAGCACAACTTCTTTCGGCGCAACTGGTACAATTGGAAGGGCATACAATAAATAGTTTGATAGCATAATTAAAGAGACGAGTCCAATCCAAATACCTTTTCGCCTTCGTGATAGTGTAACCTTCATACGTTCACTCCTTTATTTAAAAACCTCATTTAAATGGTCTTTATAAAATGAAATGGCACGTTCAAATTCTTTTACTTCCTCTACTTTCACGACAGTTTCAAGTAATAATTTCATCGCTGATTCGTGATCGTTTACGTTATATTTTGCTAATGATAAAAATACTTTCATCGGAGCGTTCTCTGGAAATTTTTTCACCCCAGCTTCTAATACTGTAATTGCCTTTTCATATTCCCCTATACAACGATATGTACTTCCTAAACCAATATAAGCACCGCAAAGCGATTCGCCATCAAGTCCATTTGCGATTGCCTGCTCATAATACGGAACTGCTTCTGTTTCTAGCCCCATTACATCATGTATCCACGCACACTGATACAGTACTTCTGCATCCTTTGTAAAGTTTGTTAATCCTATAAGCATCTCTTTAGACTGCGCATATTTCTTTTCATTTCTAAGTTTAATAGCTTGCTTTAATAAATGTTCCATAGAATCCACTCCTCACCAATTATTCTGTGTATAGCTCTTGATTGGTATACGCTTCACATTCGTGTAAAAGTAAAATTCCCACCAATTAAAGTTTCGCTTACTTATTACTATGCGGATTCATTCTCATCTAAAAACTTAATTTTAAAAAGCAGTGACACGATTACATAATACCTCTAAGCTTTTGACAATTTCTTTCGCTGTTTCATCTTTCCCATTACACAACTTCCCTTTACCATCCTGTCCAATTACATAATGCACAGCCCCGCGCGAATATAAAGAATGTGGTGAATTCGCAATCATTACATTCGCCCTTGCTTCTTCCATTCTATTTTTTGCTCTTTCAAACAGTTCTTCTTCATTTAAATCACTTTCAAGTTTAAAACCAACAAGTACTGTTTCTGGGTCCCATTCTTTTATTTGTTTTAATACCTTTGGAGCCTTTTGAAAGTGAATAATCGGTGCTATATCACTTGAAATTTTTCCGTTCATATTAAGAACATTACCATCTTGATCACAAATTTTCTCTACAATCCAATCTGATCCAGCCGCTGCCATAATGACTGCATCAACCTTTTCATGTGATATGATACTTTTCATTTTATCTTGTAAATCAACGATTCCTTCAAATGGATGTAATTCTAACCCTCTATGTACATCACTCGGTTTCTCCGCAAAATAACCGTGTAAATATATAACATGTGCCCCTTTAGCTAGAAGTTCTTCTGCGATTATCCTTCCGATTGTACCTTTGGCCATATTCGTATGCCCGCGTACTTGATCCCATTTTTCTAGACAACCACCGCTCGTAATTAATACCTTTTTCCCCTTCATTGTAACCATCCCTTACTAATTTTTCTTACGAAACCATTCTGTTCCAAAGTCAACTATATCACGCTGTTTCATTAGACGACACGTTGCATTCCCTATCTTCCCATTTTTTACAGTTCCTTTTCGCTCAAACTCCACACCAATTTCTACAAACTTCTCAGATTCGTAATCCATTTCAACAAACTCTTTCCACACTCTTTCACCGTTTTCTATAATAGGTGCTCCTACTTGTATTAACTCACATGCACCAGAACGCACCTCGGATAAATGAACAGACGTATTGGAATCATATCCAACACCAATTAATAATACGTACCCGTCTAAATCATATATTTTTCTTAATGGAGATTCTTCTCCAAAGCTCATTGATAACGAATGGTTCATTGTTATTTCTACTGCATGTTTTCCCCATGCAGCAAAACTTCCTAACGGATGATTACTACGTACTACATTCGGATATGTACGAAAACATTCAACTATTTCACCCATTCCCCTTGTTGGGGTTATACGTGAATCAAATGCTGGGACGTTATCTCGGATAATTTGCCACCAGTCTTCCGGTACAGGTGGTCTTGACCAATGTTTCGGATCGGACAAATCCGAAGATTGCGTTGGCATTATTATCGTTCCTTCTTCCGTAACAACTTTCATTAATGCTTCTACTACAGCAACGGCACCACCAGATATCCACCCGATAGAACTTAGTGATGAATGAACGATAATTGTCATTCCTTTTTCGACTCCTAATGCTTTTAAATCTTTTGTTATTGTTTCGATTGTATTTGGAAATTGTGTACTTGCTACTATTTCATTCATTTTCATATTGGTTCCCCCACTAGCCACGTAAATTTAAACTTTTATATAAATATATTATCATATTTTTCTCAATTTTTAACTTAATCATATTCATTACTACAAAAATATGTATATTATTATACTGAAGCCTCAAAACTCTATTAAAATCGTAGATAATGATGAGCGAGAGTTTTTTTGAAATGAAGAAAAATGTAAATCCTATTTTTTCAAACTATACTCCATATGCATATTTTATACTATTTTTCCATGTAACAATGAAGTCTTTCTATCCCTGGATATTTTTCTCCTAAACTTTTAACTTGAAAACCAATTCTTTTATAAAATTCTACCGCCCCATCGTCTGTCTCCGCTTCTATATAAGTCAATTGATATATCCTTACCACTTCTTTAATCATTTGCAGTGCAATTCCTTTTTGACGATAATCTGGAGCCACTGCTATATGACATATGCGTGCTTTAGTTTCTCCGATTATTTCAATACCTAGACAAGCTTTTTCTTCATATTTGTACAAAGTCCCTTTATTACTTTGATAAAATATTACTGCCTTCTTTAAGCTTATTTCATTTGGACCGACGGCATATTGTAGCACATTTAATATTGAATCTTTCTCAATTTGTTTAACACACTGTAAATTCATACTTTCATCCCTTTCTATGAAAAAAGACTAGCTCTTAATAAAAAGAGCTAATCTCATTACGCCGTTATTTTTTCTTCTTTTTTTACAACGACAGCCACATAACTATGAAGTATCATTCCAATAATAACGAGACTCATACCAATCCAAGATAATGATGATGGGATTGGTGCAGATAACCAGATCAACTCTCCTACTAGCGCAAATAAAACTTCACCAGACTGCGTCGCTTCCACTGTTGCTAATTTTTGCGGATCATCTTTCACAAGATCTGTTGCAAAGAAAAATAATACTGTCGCGATTAACCCAGAGCTAACTGCTACAATAAAACATTGAAAAACTTGGCTACTTGACGGTAATCCGCCTGTTGATACTTCGTAACCAGATAATAAAAACCAAAATGGTAAACTTGCTAATGTCATACCGAGTACTCGCTGAAATACATCTAATTCCCCTTTACAAACTTGCATCATTTTTCTATTTCCAAGAGGATACGCAAATGCTGCAATAAGTACAGGAACTACACATAAAACGGTTTCACGAATACCTAATGAAGAAGCATGTTCTACTTGCATGAGAACGACACCGAATAAAATAATGCCCGACATTACTAATTCCTTCATCGGAAGTTTTTTATGTAGTGGATCCACCGCAAAAAATGGTGTTAACAAAATCCCTGCAACGATTGTAATTTGCCATGTTGATGCAACGAGCCAACCTGGTCCGAACGCTCCAGCAAAACTAAGCGGTGCATAAAAGAGACCAAATCCAACGATACTCCACACTAACCATTCTTTCGGATTGTTTTTCATATATTGAAAGAGTTGCTTTAAGTTCCCTCTATACATAACAATAAGTAATAGCATTGGAACCATAAAATAATACCGTAATGATGCACTCCAAATCCAGCTTCCACCTTCTAAGTCCATTGCCCTGTTTAAAACAAAAGTAAAGGCAAAGAAAAAGGATGCCAGTATCCCTACTGCAATAGCTTTCATTTTAAACCTCCTTATAATAGTTTTTTATTTATTAAATAACTTTCAAATCATTCAAATGTTAATTTTTTTAACAGAACATTAAATTATAAAATAATGATATTTTCATTTATTATACTATATATTAAAATAACACTAGAAGGAAGCATTTTAACATACCTTCTTAAATGAGCACACAAGATAACATATTAGAAATAAGATATATCATTCGTTCCATAGATTCCGTTAATCGAGTTGTATATGCATAATGATTAGTGTATATCGTACAAATGAAGACTTTTAATTTAAGGTATAAATCAATTATTTGGATGTGATCATATTAAAAACATATAAAATTCCCATGCTATTCACCTTAATGGTGTTAGCTGCTGAATTTTCTTTTCTTTTTATTTATATTTTAGCATTAATCGAAGAGTTTACTTTCCTAGATACTCTATTAATAATCTTTCCAGTACTTTTTTTATACTATGGTTTCTATCTTTTGAAAAAAAGAAGAGAAAACACAGTTTTTTATTGGGATGATGAAGGTATTATAATTGATTTAGATAGAAATAAAGTTTTTTGGCATGAGATAGAGGATATTCGATTTTACAAAACACAAGGAATGAAATCCACTGTCATTTATCCTCACTATACTCATCACAATAAGATACAAGAACGTCGTAAAAAATGGCTTCCAACACCAACACATTCAATTGACATGTTTTTTATTGAAAAACCAAAAGATTATCATAAAAATTTAATAATAGCTTGGGAAGAAAAGCGAACGAATAAAAACAAACGCCTCCTTTAATTATTATTTAGAGGCGTTCGTTCATTCAAAAATTAAAGAATATGTAGTTTATATTCTCTGTATAATTTCCTCAGTCGACTTATATGAGCTTGATGATACCGATTATGATCTGCTATATGCCATATTCCCCATCTTATTGTCGCAGTTTCCCCTTTTTCATACAAAACTTCCCGCGTTAAATCAGTTTCTGATAGTTTCATACATTCTTCATAAAACAATTTTTGCACTGCTTCATAATCTTGCATTAACTCTTGCAATGTGTTTTTTCTTAAACTTGGTAATTCTCCTACTTCATTTAACATAGGACCATATTTATTTTCAAATGCTGGCGGAACATCTTCTCCCTTGAAACGATACACCCAATGTAAATCAACAACTACTAAATGCTGAAGTAACTGCCCAATACTATTTTCATTATTTTCAGATCCTTTATAGGATAGTTCGTTCTCTTCAGTACCTTCGACTAACTTTTGCAATCTATTAAACGTATCAGCAACCGTCGCATACAAAATCGCTACTTGAGGGTCCATTTTTCTTTCTAAATGGAGATCTTTCATACAAAACTTCCTCTCTTAAAAGAACAACACCATATGTTCATCATCACTATACACACCATTCATTTTTATAGCCCTTTTTTCAATTCCGTATGTTTTAAATCCCATTGATTCATATAATCGTTTGGCTGGTTCGTTCGTTGACACAACCCCTAAATTCAATTGCTCTAGCTTCATCTCTTTTGCCCTTTCAATCGCTTTACGTATTAAATCACGTGCAAGACCACTTCTTCGATTTTCAGTATCTACATACATTGCAACGATATGTCCTTTATGCTTATATGCGTCTTTTTCTTCTGTTAATAAAGTAACAACCCCAACTAAACGATTTTCATTATTAAAAGCACCAAATGTAAAACTACTGTTGGATGAAAGATTACTAGCAACTCGTTTAAGAGGGTTTTCTTGACGTACTGCTTCTTCATAAGTCGTTATAAATGCTTCTGGATTTACTTGTAGTGCTTGTAAACGCAACTCCCAATATTTTTTTGCATCCGCTTTTGTAAGTAATCGAATCATTTTATTTTCCCCTTTTTAATTTACATAATATTTTTATAGGTTATTATTTTTTGATTCATACTCTTCTTTTAATATACTGTAACGATAGCGATGAATGAGCTTTCCCTGTCTCAATAGATCATTTCTCATTAACCCTTCGCATACAAATCCGGCACTTTCATAACTCTTTTTAGCTTTTGTATTATCTTCATCTACACGTAACCAAATTTTCTCCAATTCAAACTGAGAAAAACCTATTTGTAACATGCTGTTTAGAGCTGCCATTCCAAATCCTTTACCCCAATAGTCTTTATTTCCAATCGCAATTCCTAGTTCAGCATTTTTATTTGTTTTATCAAAATTTTTAAGGTCTACCCATCCAATATGTATACCTGTCTCAGTAACGATTGCCCTTTGTTCATAACCATTTTTTCGGCTTATACAAGCTTCAATCCAGTTTCTCGTATCTCCACGAGTGAACGGGGGATATTGATCTGGTACAACTAAATGTTTTGTTACATTTCTATCTAATGACCATTGATAGCGATCTTCTACATCATCTAGTGTCAATTCTCTTAATTGAACATATGGTACATTCATTGTTCTCTCCCCTTTTTATTTACCAATAGAAAATCCTTCGAACACTCTTCCACCATACTGTTCTAACGTCTTTTCTATAAAATGAATTAATTCATTTTTCCCTCCCGTTTTATAAAAATGATCAAAAGCCGCTACAAATTTGTTTGCATATTGCTCATCATATCTTTTTAGCACTCTAATAAACCATTTTGAACTCCCAAGCCACTTACCATTTACTCTTAATACATATTCATGTACTAAATCGGCTAATAAATTAGCGATAAACAATTCTTCTTCTCTTTTTGTTGCACCAATAAAGTCATCTAAAGTATCCGTAATAAAATATCGCTTCTGCTTAATCGTTTCTTCGGTCCATTTAGCCGGTCCTTTATGTAGTAAATCATTCGCTTCTTTTTTTAATTTCTCAACAATTTCCTGTTCCCCTTTTAAGGCAATCCCTTCTGAAACTAATTGTGGTAACGACGGTCTCCCTCGATCACAATCCATTTTGAAAAAGGTTTTATATGTTTCGAAATTATGAACAAACACCTCAACAGGCCATCCATTACTATAGAAAGATTCTCTATAACAAGAAGTTAAACTGTGGTCAACTATTACAATATCAAGGTCAGATGTTTTCGTCGCTTCTCCTCGTGCAACGCTTCCGCCGAGTAAAGCTACATCACAATTCGGAAATTGTGATGTAATTATGTTTTGTGCTGCGTCAATTGCTTTCATAACCCATCCTCTTTTCTTATTTCACTTTCTTTTTTTCAGCTCTTTCTCTCGCTTTTTTTATATAGCTTTCTGCATCTGGTGTTTTACATGATGTTGCACCGTGATCAACCTCTACTTTTCCAATTTCACTTGCAATTTCAATCGCTTGTCGCTCTAAGTCTTCATTACGAATTCCTATTGCGATTAAAGCACTATTCATCGCTTCTTTTTTTCTATTTTTTTCATTATGTATATTTTCTTTAATCTCTTCTAAGTACGGAGAGAAGAAATCATCATGTAACGTTTTATTTTTAATCGCTATATTTGCTAATAAAGACCAGCCAGCTCTTCCAATCCATTCATCATTAGACTTTGTCCACTCTTCCATTCTTTCTATTGCAATTGGCGAAGTACATATAGATGTCATAAGAACATCCATTAAACAGTAATAATCAACATCCTGAATCCAACTATTAAGCTGTTCTGTCGTTATTTTTTTCGGATCTAAAATATAAGTTGCTAATGTCATTGCGTCCATATTTTTCGTTTCCCACAATCCAACTGCTAAATCGTGATCTTTTTTTATCTTCTTTTTTAACAATTTTAAATTCGCAAAACTAACTCCAAATAACGGCTCTTTCGCTCCGTGGTTTTTATACGTTTTTCGATTTTGTTCTGTTCCATATTCCTCTAGTTGCTGCATTACTTCCTCAAGTAACATATACCCACCTCTTTATCTTTTATGTTGACTGTATATATGTATGTACGATATATTCTACATTACTTTTTGTTTTTCCTATATTTATTTTTAAAATACGGTATGTGAAATTTCTAAACATTGCACAGCTACACCATCAAAAAACTATATATGTTAAACATACAGTTTTTTGATGATATCAATTTTACGTAGAATAAGATATAAACTACGAAAGAACTTTTAATGAGATGTGTATTTCCAACATGTTTAGAAAACTCTTCAAAATGGTTTACTATCATACTTTTATACCTCCTTCATAAATTATGTTTATTACATTTGTTCTTAGCCAAAATACTTTCTACATTTTAATAACTCTCTCAATAAAAATTTCTTATATAAAAATCCCTACAAACACTGTAGGGATTTATGTCTAAATCATTTTGTTACACTCTATTTCATATAAAAATAGTTTCCTTATTCAGATGCATTCATAATCACAATTCTCCAACCATCTGGATCCTCTATTGTGGTTCCTTTCTCTATCCAATACGGGTTTTCTGGTTCCACCTCATGATAGCCTATATTACTTAATCGATTTACTATCTTTTCAATTTCATCTTTATTAGGCATATAAAAAACTAGTAAATTATCTTTTGTCGGTGCCGGACATGGACTTCCATTAACATGTGAAGTAAACTCCAAATGATACTCTTCATCTGGTAACCCAAACATAACCCCGTCATATCCTTCATGATTGTGAAATTCCCCTATACGTTTTAATCCTAATCCTGTTTCATAAAAACTTATCACTTCTTCAAATTTATCTGTTGGTCTTGCAATTCTAAATTGAACCCAATTCTTCATGCAAATCTCCTCCTTTTCATTTTCCAAAGCTTTATAGTAATTAGTATAGGTTACATATATTCCCTTTAACACCCCTCATTAGTGTGAGCTTCCTAAGTTGAAAGACCTATTAATTAATAAACAATAGGACTTTAGTATAAAATTCATATAAAACTAGTTATATAAATGTAGAGATGAAATATAAGCTATTACGTATGAAATAGTTCTCCTTGCAGAGCCTTTATATACCGATCAGCAGATCTTTGTACAGCTTTATTCGTATCTTCCACCACACCATGAAATGCATTATATAGTCGGCTAAATACAAATATTCGAATCAATAATTAGAACGAAAATGAAGTGATACGAAAGTATGATTAGCCTCCTTTCGGTTTTAAGACTTTAGTCTCATTCCTATAAATTTTTTATTTCCTACTTCCAAGGTAGTAGTTTTTAATTTTATTAAAACTTTCTAATATATTTAACACTTTAATCGTTAAAAGAAAGCACAAATCTTCATAAAATAAAAGAATCAATTAATTTTTTGTCACAACTTTAACACAACCATACTTACTATTACACATCAGGAGTGTATTAGGTTTAAATTAAGGAGAGATAATTATGCTGTATGAAGTATTTAATACGAAAGGCAGTAACAATGTAAAGTTTGTTGATAAAACTAACAGGTGAATTTAATATGATAATTGAAGAGTTTGTAAAGAGAGATTAATATTGATTTCAAGCTTCATTTTAGGGGAAATAAATATTACAAACTATATGAATTAATAAATAGCCTTAAAGCAAAATTTATATCCATGAAATTTTTAAATTCATATACAGTTTTATACAACCACTTTTTATAAAACAAGAAAAGTGGTTGTATGTGTTAGAAAATATTCTTTTTTACAAAGTCACGCTACATATTTCATTAAACTACAACTACTCGTTTTCTTTTTTCTTCTTTTGTTCCTCAGAAGGTTCTTCTGTTGGGTCTGGTTCTTGTTCATCCTTTTTGTTTAATTCATTATTTTTTTCTTTAGCAGGATCTTGTTTTTCATTTTTTTCCTCCTGTCTTTGTTCAGAAGGTTCCTCTGTTGGATCTGGCTCCTTTTCGTCTTTTGGAGCTGGATTACAACCAATTAATAATCCTACTGTAAATATGCTTGTCATAAATATTGAAACCATTTTTTTATAATTCAATTAAAGCACCTCCTAAAATTAATATCCCTTATATTGTTTCCAATTAATAATTCAATTTATCCAATTATTTGTGACATTTCTTTAAAAATGACATTCCTTTAAAATCTTGCATACTTTTGGCTAAACTTTTTTACACTTGTAAAAAAGTTTCTTTGCATTTCCCTACCTATAATTGCTAATATAGTAGAGTAGAACTTTTATAGAGAGAAGGAAAATTATGCACAATGGAATTCGAATGACAACTTTAGTAAAAAGGGCTATGTTAGTTTGTGCGGGGGTATTATTCACATACGAAGTGGCTTTTGGATCAGTACATACTGCTCTAGCTAGTACAGAGGATGAAGCAAAATCTGTTCAACTTGTAAGTGAGATTCAAACATCTCTTGCTCCGAAAGAAGCGCCAAAACATTATAACGGGCAAGTTAGAAAAGTCGCTTATTTAACATTTGATGACGGTCCTGGAAAATACACAGCTGAGCTTTTAGATATGTTAAAGAAAGAAAATGCAAAAGCAACATTCTTCCTAATTGGTTCAAACGTAAAAGCTTTCCCTGATCTTGTAAAACGCGAAGATGCTGAAGGCCACTACGTTGGGATGCACAGTATGACTCATAACTACAAAAAACTCTACACTGAAGGTCATTACGTAGATGAAATGAAGGAAGACCAAGGCTTAATCTCTGGTGTTTTAGGTAAATCACCAGTATTAACTCGTCCATCTTACGGCTCTATGCCGGGATTAAACGAAGCTCTTCGCAACAAAGTTGTAGAAAATGGCTTAAAAGTTTGGGATTGGACAATTGATTCTTTAGACTGGAAATATAACAAAATGCAAGTTGATGCTGCATCTGCTAAAATTGTAGAAAACGTGTTACATGGTGCTACAAATCCAACAGAAGTTATCCTTATGCATGATATTCATCCACAATCAGTAAAAGCAGTTCCTGGAATTATTAAAGGACTGAAAGAAAAAGGATATGAATTAGAAGCATATAATGAGAACGAACACTTCCCATTAAACTTCTGGCATGATAATCGTATGTAATGAAAAGACTTGATTCCCTCTAGTAGGTTATCAAGTCTTTTTTATCGTTTTTAGAATTTCCTTATAGAGAAAACCTATACACGCTTGCACCATATCAATATTATACATCCCTTCCCTTTTATCAAATAAATTTAACTTTGAAATATCACATGCTATCTTTAACCTAGTTTAAATAAGTCGATATTATATGATCGTATTTATAGTACAAACTGAAGAAGCTTGGAATCAATTTAAGAAAGAAACGCGATAAGTAAAAAACTACAAAAGCGACTTATTCAAAATAAAAACATACATATCAGAATTCAGACAAAAAAAGGATTGAATATACAATTTCAATCCTTTTTTTATATTATCAACACTTTAGCACATATTACTCTTAAGGAGTGATGTGTATATGGATTTTCTTTCAGCCGAATATTTGTCCGCCCTACTTGCCATCATTGTAATTGATTTAGTGTTAGCCGGTGATAATGCCATTGTAATTGGATTAGCAGCAAGAAGATTACCGAAAGATCAGCAAAAGAAAGTTATTATATGGGGAACTATCGGGGCAATCGCGATTAGAGCCCTCGCTACCTTAGTTGTTGTTTGGTTGTTAAAAATACCAGGGCTACTTCTAATTGGTGGTGTACTCCTTATATGGATTGCTTATAAATTAATTGCTGAAGGCAAAGATCATGATATTAAGGCCGAAGAAGGATTTTGGTCTGCTATTAAAACCATTATTATTGCTGATGCGTTAATGGGCATCGATAATGTACTCGCTGTTGCAGGAGCTGCCCATGGTAACTTTTCTTTAGTAATCATCGGATTATTAGTGTCTATTCCAGTAGTCGTATGGGGCAGTACATTGATTTTAAAATGGGTGGATCGTTTTCCTGTCATCATTACGATTGGAGCAGCCGTTTTAGCTTATACTGCCGCGAAAATGATTGTAGATGAGAAATGGTTCGCTGGATTTTTCGAAAGTAACCCTTTCGTTAAATGGGCATTTATCATTATTATCATCATCGGTGTAGTTTTCTTCGGAAAGGCTAAACAAAAAGCAACAGCTGGTTCTGTCTCATAATGATGGTATATTTACAAATAAAAGGCGCTATTCATATGAATAGCGCCTTTTATTATTTATTTAGCTTCCCCTTCCGGAGTCGTTTTTACCTTCGTTTTGTTTTTATCGCGGTTGTTATAGTTATACTTCGAACGATCTACTGGAGTGAATCCTTCCGGTGTGTAGAATCGTAATAAGTCACCATTCACGACTTGGTCAGAGTATTTTAGTGAGTTTTGAACCATTTGTTCATTTTTCTTTATTTCATCTGTAAATTCTACAGGTTTTCCAGTAGTTGTATCATAGTATTTGCCGTTTAGTGCAGTAACTGTTGGGCTTACGTAGTTACCGTTACGGAACGCAACGACTTGTTTATGATCTGGTGATAATAAATCAGAACCGAATTGAACATAATTCTTTGTATCTGTACCTAGTAAGTGTAATAGCGTTGGAAGAACGTCAATTTCACCACCGTATTGATGTTGTACGCCACCTTTCACTCCTGGTACACGAACGATTAATGGTACACGTTGTAACTGTGCATTTTCAAATGAGTTCATTTCTTTACCCATTACTTTTGACATTGCTGCGTTATGATTATCTGAAATACCGTAATGGTCTCCGTACATAACAATAATTGAGTTATCATATAAACCAGATTGTTTCAAGTAATCGATGAAGCCTTTTACAGATTCATCTAAATAGCGTGCTGTTTGGAAGTACGTATCTACTGATGAATCACCTGTTGTTGCTGGTTCAATCGTTGCTTCTGCCTTATCGATTGGATAAGGGAAATGGTTCGATAACGTAATAAACTTCGTATAGAACGGTTGTTTCAACGTTTGTAATAACGGAATAGATTCATTAAAGAACGGTTTATCTTTTAACCCGTAGTTTACTACGTCTTTTTCATTCATATCGTAGTATGACGCATCAAAGAATTTATTAAAACCAAATGATTTATAAATATCGTCACGGTTCCAGAATGTTTTGTAGTTACCGTGGAATACTGCTGATGTGTATCCTTGTTGTCCTAAAATAGCTGGTGCTGATTGATACGTATTATGAGATTTCGTTGTAAAGACAGAACCTTGCGGTAAACCAAACATTGAATTCTCTAACATAAACTCCGCATCAGATGTTTTCCCTTGTCCTGTTTGATGGAAGAAGTTATCAAAGTATAGTGTATTCGCATCTTTTGTAAATGAGTTTAAGAACGGTGTAACTTCTTGACCATTTAATTTGTAATCAATTAAGAAGTTTTGGAATGACTCTAAATGAATGTAAATTACGTTCATTCCCTTTCCTTTACCGAAATACTCAGGATTTGGACTTGCATAAGTTGATGTTAAATAATTTCGTACTTCTGTCATATTATCGCCATCAGCTAATGCTCGTTCTGTCGATGCTTTCGCACTTTGAATTCCATCATAAATTGTGTAGTTGTATGCACCTAAATATTTCACAATATAATTACGGTCAAACGTTCTTGTTAATAATTCAGGACGGTCAGATTCTGCAAGTCCTAAGTTAACACTGAATAATAAAATACCTGCTACAAATACTAATGATACTTTATATTTCGCAACACGAATTGGTTTCGGATTTGCAAATTTCGTTGCTACTAATACAATTAAAATAATTGTATCTAAGAAGTATAGCGGATCATAAAGATGTAGCAACGCAACAATACTACCACCTAAATCTCCAAAGTTATTCGTTTGTGTTAATGTCGGGAACGTAATAAAGTCACTGAAAAAGCGATAGTATACGACGTTTGCGTATAAAAGAATCGACAATAACAAATTAATGATAATTAACCAAATATAAGATCGTTTCCCTTTTGCAAATAATGCAAGTCCTAAAAATAGAACTGCTGAACTAAGCGGGTTAAAAAACAGCAAGAATTTTTGAATTGTGTTTGAAATTCCTAAATTGAATTCCGTTACATAAGCTGCATATGTTTTGAGCCACAATAAAATAACGGCAAACAGAAAGAATCCAAAATGATTGCTTAACACACTTTTGCTCTTTAATAAGAACTGTTTCATTTCTCCACCTCTTTTGATCATCCAAGGCTTATTTTTTTATAAGTCTGTCTCTCTATTCAAATTTTCTTCTTCAAATAGATTATCTTTATTTAACTATATGAAGAATATTAGTAATTATAATTTGAAGCTAGTATTTATTCAACTATTTCTTTCTAGACATTTTGACCTTGGTTTCTATTTAACAAAATAAATTTGTAACATTTCCTGTTTTCTCCCAAGATTCATCCCCTAATTATGACACCCCATACTATATACCTTTATAAACTCATTCGCAAACTATTCTATCTCCAAATTTGGTACATATTTCACATGACAAAATAATACGATTTGATTATATTACTCCACTTACATTTCCCTTCTTCAACTAACTCTTTAAATCTTAAAGTCATTACATCCCTTCATACATGAAAAAATTCTCCTGTTCATTAATATTATATTTGAATAATTATTCATTTGACCGACCAGCGATGTTACGTTTTCTCGACAAAAAAACTCGCTCTAAAAAGAGCGAGTTTTTTCATTATATATTATTGACCTTTGTACATTGCATCTACTTGTTTTTGAAGTTCCTCATTTTCTAAGAACTCATCATAAGTAGCCTCTTTATCGATTACACCGTTTGGTGTTACTTCGATAATGCGGTTTGCAATTGTTTGCACGAACTGATGGTCATGAGATGTGAATAAGATTGTACCTTTGAATGCAATTAAACCGTTGTTTAATGCTGTGATTGACTCAAGGTCTAAGTGGTTCGTTGGATCGTCAAGTGTGATTACGTTCGCACCACTTAACATCATTTTAGATAACATACAACGAACTTTTTCGCCTCCAGATAATACAGAAACGTTCTTTTTAACTTCTTCACCTGAGAATAACATACGGCCTAAGAAACCACGTAAGAAGCTTTCAGACTCATCTTGTGGAGAAAATTGACGTAACCATTCAACTAAGTTGTAATCACTATTCTCAAAGTACTTAGAGTTATCTCTTGGGAAGTAAGACTGAGAGGTTGTAACACCCCATTTGAATGAACCGCTATCCGGCTCCATTTCACCCATAAGAATTTTAAATAATGTTGTCATCGCAATATCGTTACGGCCGATAAATGCAACTTTATCACCTTTATTTAAAGTGAAGTACACATTATCTAACACTTTTTCACCATCAATTGTTTTAGAAAGACCTTCAACAGTTAATAAGTCATTTCCTACTTCACGCTCAGGTGTGAAGCCAACGAATGGGTAACGACGTGATGACGGTCTAATATCATCTAATGTAATTTTGTCTAATAATTTTTTACGAGAAGTTGCTTGTTTCGCTTTAGAAGCGTTTGAACTAAAGCGTGCAATGAAGTTTTGTAACTCTTTTACTTTCTCTTCTTTTTTCTTATTAGCATCTTGTGTTAATTTTAAAGCTAATTGGCTTGACTCATACCAGAAGTCATAGTTACCAACATAAAGTTGAATTTTACCGAAATCAAGGTCAGCCATGTGCGTACATACTTTATTTAAGAAGTGACGGTCATGGGATACTACGATAACTGTGTTTTCAAAGTTCATTAAGAAGTTTTCTAACCATTGAATCGCTTTTAAGTCCAAGTGGTTGGTAGGCTCATCTAATAATAGAATGTCAGGTTGACCGAATAAAGCTTGAGCAAGTAATACTTTTACTTTCTCTGCCCCAGTTAATTCTGACAATTTCTTATCATGAAGATCTTCACCAATACCTAAACCTTTAAGAAGGATTGCAGCTTCTGACTCAGCTTCCCAACCGTTAAGCTCAGCGAACTCACCTTCAAGTTCAGCAGCACGCATACCATCTTCATCACTAAAGTCTTCTTTCATGTAAATAGCATTTTTCTCTTGCATTACTTTGTAAAGTTGCGTGTGACCCATAATTACTGTTTCTAATACTGGGAACTCTTCATATTCGAAATGGTTCTGTTTTAATACTGCTAGACGCTCACCTGGCGTAATATGTATGTCACCTGTTGATGGTTCAATTTCCCCAGATAAAATCTTTAGAAATGTAGATTTACCAGCACCGTTTGCTCCGATTAAACCGTAGCAGTTACCTGGCGTGAATTTTATGTTAACATCTTCAAATAATTTGCGATCCGCGAAACGCAAACTAA
This sequence comes from Bacillus cereus group sp. MYBKT14-1, assembly GCF_051915185.1. Taxonomy (NCBI): domain Bacteria; kingdom Bacillati; phylum Bacillota; class Bacilli; order Caryophanales; family Bacillaceae; genus Bacillus; species Bacillus cereus group sp. MYBKT14-1. Next base: position 325,218 of record NZ_JBQAEF010000005.1, read on the forward strand.
CGTTACTTACTGTAATCATTTGTGTCCTCCTACTAATACCGCTTATTTCAGCGTTTTCTCACCGATTGTCTTAAAAAATCGCATATTACGACTCAATTATTGTAGACTATAGCTATTATATAGTAGAAGCTGGATGAATAGCAACGGTTGATTACCTTTCTACAATGAAATCGGATAGTTTTTGTCCATTCCCCTAGCTATTGTATGTATATCATCGACCTCTTTCTCATATAACCTTTCACTGCTCATTCTGTCATACATCGGATTCATTTTCATCTGAAATATTATATACCGAAAAAACTGTAGAGAAATCATTCCCTACAGTCTCTTCTTATTTCTTATTTTCTCTTTGTAACTCTTCATTTTACTCGTTAACCCTATTAACGCCGGTAATAATATCGGCATCACAATTAAAGCTAATAGAAGAAGTGCAACGCCAACTACGGATGCTACTTGTATAAGCGTTAATACACCTGAAGGGATTAATGCAGCAAATGTACCACCTAAAATAAGTGCCGCTGATAATACGACTCCTCCGATATGACGAGAAGCAGTTACAATTTTCGTCGCTGGGTCCCCTTCTAACTCATTGTATCTCATCATTACAAAAATACTATAATCCACTCCTAAAGCGACAATCATTATGAAACTAAAGAATGGAACATTCCAGCTTAATGAATCTACATGTAAAATATGCGTACTAATTTGTTCACTTATCCCTAATGATGCAAAGTAAGCTAATAGTAACGATCCAATAATAAAGATGGTGTTTAATAATGAACGTGTAATCACAATTAATACAATCGCGATTCCAATTAACATAATTGTAGCTGTACGTAAGAAATCTTGCCCAGTTACTTCTTTTAAATCAACGTTTCTAGCTGTCGTTCCTCCGATTGCTGTTTTCGCATGATTTAATTCCGACCCCTTCAAAGTACCATCTATTGTGTTATTGATTTCTTGAATAATTGGCATCGCTTCTTTTGAATACGGATTTACATCTAAAATGATTGTCATTTTAGCAGTCTTTCTATCATGTGACATGTACGTATTCAAAGCTTTTTGGAAATCTTCTCCCTCCAAAACTTCTTTTGGAATATAGAATTTCTCAGAGCTTTTTGATTCGTTCAGTTCTCCTAAATATTTCTGAGCATCCCCTAGGCCATTACTTACCTTTTCAAGGCCTTCTGTACTTTTAGTTAGTCCGGATTGTAATTGACCCATCTGTTCTTGCAAGTCTTTCAGTCCGGTTAATAGCTGACCTTGCCCATCGTTTATTTTCGTTAATCCGGTTTGTAACTCAGATGACTTGTTCGCAATTTGTTTTGAACCTGAAGCACCTTCATTTAATCCATTTTTAAGATCAGCTGCTCCTTTTTGTAACTTAGTAACTCCATTGTTCATTTCTTTTAAGCCATTATCCACTTTCAATAATGATTGATTCGCTTCTTTAAATGATCCCATCGCCGCATTATGCTGCGCTTTCAATTTATTTAATTCATTTGAAAGCCCACCTAATTGCTTTTGAGCCTCTTTAGCAATTCCTATCGTCTGCAGAATGTTAGGATCATTTGCTAATTCTGGTTTCGTTTGAATGAAATTGTTCATTAACATTTCAATTTGTTCATAACCTTTCTTCGCACCGTCAATCGCTTGAGAAATACTTCCGAAGTATTGATCGTAAGAACTTAAACCTTTTTCTAACTGTGTATAGCCAGCATGAAGTTGTGAAGTTGCTTGAGATAATACACTTATATTTTCATTTACTGAAGTTAACCCACTCTCAATTTGCTGCGCACCTTGTGCTCCGTCATTTATGCCATTGGATAGTTGATTTAAAGCTGTTCCTAATGCTGATACACCACTTTTCGCTTCATTTGTTCCATCAATTAACTTTTGAACGTTCGCAAGACTATTTGAGTCCTTATTACCCATCTTATCTTTCGCAGTAGTTAATCCATCATTAATTTCCTTTATACCACCATTGGCATCTCCTAAACCTGTATTTAGTTCACCCGCTTGTTTATTTATATATAGTTCTTTAATCCTATCACCAGTTGGACGTGTCGGTGAATATACTTCTGAAACACCTTTTACTTTCAAAATCTTATCAGTTAGTTCATCTAAAGTTTGAAGCGAACTCGCCTCATCTAACTTGTTATTCGATTGAATGACTAACGTACTTGGTGAAGAAAAACCAGGTGGAAAATGTTCTTCTATTACGTTAATCCCCATTTTCGACTCATATTTATTGTCTACTTCAAATAAATCGTTGTAATTAAGTGTATTAGAATACTTTAATATGAAAGGAATTGATATCACGAATACAATAATTAAAGCTACAAATGGTCTCACTACTGAGTTTTTCGCAAAGAATCCCCATAGACGACTGTCTTCATGACCTTTAAATGTTTTAACGGGATAAAACATCCCTTTTCCTAAAAGCACCATAAAAAACGGATTTAACGTAGTTAATACTAGTAATAAAACTGCGACACCAATTGCTACCGCTGAAGTAGATTGATATAGTTTAAAACTCGCTAAAGCAAGAGATGCAAAACCAATTAGTACTGCTATCCCGCTATATAAAACGGTTTTCCCTGCCGATTTAAATGTTTCTTTCGTAGCCAAAAATGCGTTTTCTTGTTTACTTAATTCTTCTTTAAATCTCGTAAATAATAAAATGTTATAGTCTGTTCCAACCCCAAACAGGACAACAACGACAAACACTTGTGTAAAGTTAGAAAATGGAAAATTAAATTGATCTACTAAATGAGCAATAATCCCCATTGAAACTAAATATGATACCCCAACAGTAAGAAGAGAAACAATTGGAACAATAGGTGAACGGAATACAATGATTAATATTACAAGAATGAAAATGATTGAAATAACTTCAGTCTTTTTCACTCCCTCTTGAGAAGATGTAAGGAAATCTCCTGCTATTAAATCACTTCCTGTTAAGTACGTTGTTACCCCTTTCGTTTTCACTTTATTATGAAGGTTATTTGTAACTTTCGATATTTCACCATGCTTTTTATCTATCGATATTTGCGTTAAAATAGTCGTATTATCTTTAGAAACTAATTGTTTCTCTAATTCTTTATTATCTAAATGTGAAACAACTTCTTTAATTCCTAATTGTTCTTTTTCATTTTGCAAAGCGTTGATTGTTTTTATTATTTCCTCTTTTTGCTCAGTCATTAAAGCTGTTTTACTGTCACTATTAAAAACAACTATAATGTCATACTTTTCTGTCCCGTCTTTATCCATTTCTTTTATCATTTTGTCAGCAATACTACTTTGTTCTGTATTAGGAATCGTAATGTGCCCTTTTTCTTTCACTAATTTATCCATATTAGGCATCGTTACGATCATTGTAATGGTAATAACTATCCATAATAGAAAAGATAAACTTCTCCAATTTTTCAGCTTGCTCATTTGCATCATCTCCCGCGATTAAAATTTACGTTAGTTACGGAATGAATATTCATTCCTATTATTCTATTACATTATTTTGTAAACTCTATTAAACTAGTCTTTCCGGAATGAATATTCATTCCTGTCCTTATAAAGCTATAGAATCAAATGATTCTAATAGCGTTCCAAGAGCTTTCTTCCAATTCTTTTACTAACTCTTTCGAGTATTCTAATTGCCCTGTTGCAATTACTTTCGTTAATTTTTCTAACGGTTGATATACAATAATAATTAAAGCAACTGGAGGCAATGGACGAAGAAAACCTTTTGCGATTCCATCTTCAATAATATTCATAAAGAAGCCTATAAAATCGTCAAATATTTTCTTACTCTGCTCATCAAGAAAATAACTATCACAGTGAGAATTTGTAAATAAAAAAGCATCCACATTGTTTCTCGCAAATTCAAATAAACGGTTATACGTATGACTAAACTGTTCACGAATATTTGCTTCAACAGGAAAATCCGTTTTTATCATTTCAGAAAGCTGTAACATACTTTTTGAAAATAATGAGTTAACAAGCGCCTCTTTATTTTCAAAATAGCGATAAATAGTACCCGCACCGACATTTGCTTTTTCAGCGATCATTGGAATTGTCGTACCATCGTAACCACGCTCTGCAAAAAGTTGCATCGCAGCATCAAAAATATCCTCTTGTTTGTTTTTAGCCATTTTTTCCACCTCTATTTTCAGGAATGAAAATTCATTCCGTTTTTAATTATAAATTACAGGGAATAAAAGTCAAGTGCGTGACAACGTATAGTTGCGATTCTATTCTCTTGTATGTGAATAAAATTATATCAGCGATTTTCAGGATATATCAACTTACCGACAAAAATTAATACAATGAGATGGAGCTATCCCAAAATTTTGTTCGAAACAACTCCATCTTATATGCAAATTAAAAGAAATCATAAATAAACGAATTGCGCACTGGTACTACATTCTCAAATGCCCGTATTTCCTCTTCGCTTCCGCTAATTAATTCTAATTCATTTAGTTCTAATGGGCGTTTGTATCCAAGCAGTATTGTAGATAGTGCATTTATATCTAGGTTGATCCCTTTATCCATTGGTTCTTCTATAATTGCTATTTCATAATTTGCAAGTCTCACCGATACATTATTCCACGGTGCAAATGAATCTGTAATATGTAAAATGACTTCTTGTTGTACATTGTTCCAGTTTAACTCATACTGTTTTAAGAACTGCTCTACATCTACAATTCTTCCCATAAAATATGGTTTTATTTCTGTTTTCACACGTGGTTCTTGCAATGTATATAACAACTGTTCGTTTTCACTTACTGTCATTTCAAGCTCTTTAATCATAGAATCATGCTGGCAAATAAAATTCCATAGACCATTTCGTGCTTCATTATGCAGTGGAACAAATTCATCTACTGTCATTTTATAGTTTTCTATTTTATATAACATATAGCCGGCTGCACTTTTATTTTCATCGTAATAAATTGCTAATGTTAAATCCTCATAAACAGCTTGTAACCACCATTTTTCATTGCGAACTAGCATACCAGAAAAACGTTCTGCAAATGTTTCATAAAGCTTCTCGACCTCTTCTGGGTGATTTTCTTTATTGAAACGTTTCACAGTACCATTCACTTGTTTTTTCATAACTAAATCACTCTTTGTCAAATGACATACGAGAAGATTCGCACAAAGTTCCCAGCCGTATTTACGGTAAAATGTAACAGCAAATGGGTGTAACATAGAGACTGTAAAGCCATCTTTTTTCATTGTTTGAAGTGAATGTTGAAGTAGCTCTTTTACATACCCACTTCTTCTGTACTCTGGATACGTCGCTACTCCTGCAACGCCACCCATTTTAAATTTTTCTTTACCTATGTAAATATGAAACGGGATGAGGTGTAGTTTTGCAGCTAAGTCCTCACCTTCCATAATACCGTATACTTCATGACTTTCCTTCATTTTTGTAAGTTGTTGCTGCATTCGTTCTTCTTCTACTTTATATTGAAAAGCGTATTCTGATAAGCGTAGTGCTTCTCTAAATTTATCTTCTTTTAATCGTATAACGTTCATATGTTTCTCCCCCCTCCTTTATTTGAATTGTACCATAATTTAAAATATTACAGTGCGGTGAATGAAATTATAATGACTTAACGACACAAATTCAATATAAAAAAGCAGATACATCCTGTATCTGCTTCTCATTACTTTATTTAGCTAACTTTTGAAGTTCTTCGAAGAATGTAGGATATGATACACCTACTGCTTCTGCATCTTCAATAATTGTTTTTCCTTCTGCTAGGCAGCCAGCAATTGCAAGCATCATTCCGATACGGTGATCACCATAACTATTTACTGTATTGCCTTTTAGAGCTGATTTTCCGTAAATGATCATACCGTCATCAGTTGCTTCTATTCGAGCTCCTAGTTTCGTTAACTCAGCAACTACTGTATCAATACGGTTTGTTTCTTTTACTTTTAATTCGTGTGCATCTTTAATTACTGTAATTCCTTCTGCTTGCGTTGCCGCTAATGCGATTACAGGAATCTCATCGATTAATCTAGGGATAATATCTCCGCCAATTTCAATTCCTTTTAATGAAGATGTTTCGATTGTAATATTTGCAGCTGGTTCTGATGCCCCTTCGTTAATTAGGTCTACAGTGAACGTAGCACCCATTTTTTCTAAAACATCAATAATACCTGTACGGGTTGGATTCATTCCTACATTTTGTAATACTAGTTTACTATTTGGGATGATTGCACCTGCTACTAAGAAAAATGCTGCTGATGATACGTCACCGGGCACTTGAATATCTGTTGCTGTTAATTTTTGTCCACCTGACAGCTTCACTGTTTTCCCTTCGCGAGTTACTTTAACACCAAATGCTTCGAGCATTCTTTCCGTATGGTCGCGTGAAATATGTGGTTCTGTAACAGCTGTTACACCTTCTGCACGAAGACCTGCAAGTAAAATAGCTGACTTTACTTGTGCACTTGCAACAGGAGAAATATATTCAATTGCTTTTAAATCTCCGCCACGTATTGTTAACGGTGTAAATGTTCCTTCTTCTCGGCCGTCTATGTTTGCGCCCATTTGTTTTAATGGGTTTGTTACACGCTTCATCGGTCTTTTTGCGATAGATTCATCACCTTGTACGCAAGAGAAAAATGGTGTGTTAGCTAATATACCTGACATTAATCGGATTGTTGTACCAGAATTACCAACATCTAATACAGCTTTCGGTTCTTGTAAACCTTCTAATCCTTTACCAACTACAGTAACCTCATCACCGTTTTGCGTAATTTCTACTCCCATTTCTTTAAAACATGAAATCGTACTTAAACAGTCTGCACCGGGCAAGAAACCTTTAATTGTTGTTTTCCCTTCTGCAATAGAACCGAACATAACAGCACGGTGTGAAATGGATTTATCACCTGGGATTGTAATATTGCCATTCAATCCGTTATTAACAGGTTGTATTGTTCTTTCTTTCACGTTTTTCACCTTCTCATTTAAATTGTTTCATAAGTTTGGTATTCTTCTTCTCCAAGCGCTAGTTTTGCTTTCATACGATCTTCTTCCCTTTGGAAGCTAATACGTAATACCCCAAGCAGTCCTTCACGCGCTTCTAATATTTGCAAGTTCGTAATACTAATTTCCTCGCGCGCCAAAATACTCGTAATATGAGCCAATGCCCCCACCTTATCTAATACATCGACGTATAAGTCGTGATAGGCAGGAATTGCCCCTCTCTTTCTTACTGGTAAAGAATCACGGTATTCTTTCGCATCTGCAAAATAGTTTTGAATCTCGCATGCATCTCCGGTAGAAACTGTTTTATATAAATCTTCCATTTCAGAGATCCACTCTTTTAATAATACCATTAAATGCTCACGATTTTGCTTTACAATATCACTCCACATTTTCGGACTACTAGATGCGATACGTGTAATGTCTTTAAACCCTCCAGCAGCTAGCTGATGAATGAGCGGATTATCTCCTGCATGTTTCTCTACTTGCTTCACTAAACCTGCTGCGATAAGGTGCGGGAAATGACTAACGATCCCTGTTACATAATCATGTTCTTCTGTATTTAAAACAAGGAAATGTGATCCCGTTCCTTTTAACCAATCTTTTAACTCTTCCACATGTTCATTTGGCACATGATGCATCGGTGTTAAAATGTAAAATGCATTTTCAAATAAATGCGCTTTTGCACTTTCAACTCCCGTTTTATGAGAACCTGCCATTGGATGTCCACCAATGAAAGATACTTCCTTTGAAAATAAAGTTTCTGCTTCATTCATAATCGTGCCTTTTGTACTACCAACATCAGTCACTATAACATCTTCTCGTAAACGGAATGACGCAAGTTTGTGTAATAGCTTCTTCGTTTCTTCAACTGGAGAAGCAAAAACAATTAAATGTGCCTTTTCACATGCAAGCTGTAAATCAACTGCTATTTCATCTATTACGTGTAATTCTTTTGCACGCTCTACTTGTTCTTGAAATATATCATAACCTGTTATCGTTACATCGTGCTCTTTCTTAATTGCTAATGCGAGAGAGCCTCCGATTAAACCAGTTCCAATTAATACTACCTTTTTACGCATTTTCCTCATCTCGAGACTTTCTTTTTTTATTTTCAAAGTGTTGTTGTAACACTGAAATCACCCCTTCATTTTGCTCCCTTGTTCCGACTGTAATACGGATACCATTCGGGAACGGACGAATAATAAATCCTGCGTGTGCACAAGCTTCATAAATCTCTCCAGCATTCTCAACTGGCAAGAAGATGAAATTTGTTTGCGATGGATAAAATGGAATATCATTTTCCCTACAAAAGCTCTCGTATTGTTGTAATCCTTCTGTATTCACACGAACTATTTCTTCAATAAACTCGTCATCACCAAAAGCAATCGTCGCTGCTTTTTGCGCTAATGAAGATACGTTAAATGGCAAACGAACGACATTTAATTTTTCGATTAACTCTTCCTGTCCAACCGCATATCCAACGCGGAAAGAAGCTAATCCGTACGCTTTAGAAAATGTTCTAAGTACAAGAATATTTTTATGTTTTTCTAAAAGCGGTAATGTCTCTGGGAAATCTTTTGCTGTTACGTATTCATAGTACGCTTCATCAATGACAATTAACGTATTTTCACTAATACCTTCAATGAATTGAGTCAATTTTCGGTCATTCACATATGTGCCTGTTGGATTGTTCGGGTTACAAATCCATACAATTTTTGTATCGTTATCTACTACTGAAGAAATTTCTTCTAAGTCGTATACACCGTTATTTAACGCAATTTCCTTCACTTCGCAACCTTCTATAATGGCATGATGACGATACTGTGGGAATGTTGCACCTGCTGTTACAATGTTATCTCCCGCTCGTAATACGGCGCGGCTTATTATTTGAATGATTTCATCTAAACCACTACCACAAAGTACTTGTTCCATTTTCACATGTAACTTATCTGCGATTGTTTGACGGAGCGTTGTAGCACCTCCGTCAGGATATAAAGCATGTTCCAACCACGATTTTTGCAACTCATCTAAAACACGTGACGAACAGCCGAATGGATTTTCATTCGATGCTAATTTCACAAACGAATGATCTCCGTACACTTCTTTCATTTGTTCTGGTGATTTACCTGGTTTATATGGTTGTAATGATGATAGTTGATCTTTTACTTGCACGTTAAACCCACCTTTTTATTAAAATTCTTTTGCGTAGTTATTGTGTTGCATAATGTTTTGTTTTAATAATTCCATACGATCTTTTCCGAATTGTTCGACTAGTGCATCTGCAAGTTCCCATGCCACAACAGATTCAGCTACTACACCCGCCGCTGGTACTGCGCAACTATCAGATCTTTCAATACTCGCTTGGAATGCTTCTTTCGTATCAATATCAACGCTTGCTAACGGTTTGTATAAAGTAGGAATTGGCTTCATCACGCCTCTTACGATAATTGGCATACCTGTTGTCATACCGCCTTCTAAACCGCCGGCATTATTCGTTCTTCTCGTGTATCCTTTTTCTTCATCCCACAGAATTTCATCATGCACTTTGCTTCCTGGTTGTCGTGCCGCTTCAAAACCTACGCCGATTTCAGCACCTTTAAATGCATTTATACTCATAATTGCACCAGCAAGTTTTGCATCTAATTTACGATCGTAATGGACGTAACTACCGACGCCAATCGGCATACCTTCTGCAATGACTTCCACAATACCACCGATTGAATCTCCACTACTTTTTGCGTTGTCAATCGCATTCATCATTTCTTGCTCTACTTCTTTATCTAAACATCGAACTGGTGAGTTTTCAGTAATTGTTTGAATTTCTTCAATTGATAAGTTTGAAATATGTTTTGCTTTTACTCCACCAATTTCAAGAACATGTCCTGCAATTTCCACGCCTAATTCGCTTAAAATTTGTTTTGCAACTGCACCAGCAGCTACACGAACTGTCGTTTCTCTTGCAGATGACCGCTCTAATACGTTTCTTATATCACGATGACCATATTTAATTGCTCCATTTAAATCTGCATGTCCGGGACGTGGTTTTGTAATTGTACGTTTCATGTCTTTACTTTCTTTTTCCGAAATTGGCTCTGCACCCATTACTTTCGTCCAATGTTTGAAATCATCATTTTTTACAATTAACGTAATCGGTGATCCAAGTGTCATCCCGTGACGAACACCACTTACAATTTCAACTGTATCTGTTTCAATTTGCATACGTCTTCCGCGTCCATGACCTTTTTGTCTTCTTAATAATTCTTTATTAATATGTTCCGCCGTAAGTGTCAAACCTGCTGGTACACCTTCTAAAATAACTGTTAACTGCGGTCCATGTGATTCTCCAGCTGTAATGTATCTCATTTCTCTTGCCCCTTTACTATTTTTTTGTACAAAAAAGTCCCTACTGAGCGCTCAGTAGGGACGATGTTTATCGCGGTACCACCCTAGTTGTAGACTTCTTTCGTCTACCTCTCTTCTTCTTTAACGATCGTTTGACCGTCTTCCCCTCCAAAAGTTGTCGGGAAAGATGCTCCAAGGCTGTAATTCATGCTTACCTTTGTACTGATTCACACCGACCATCAGCTCTCTTTAACAGTGAGATAAGCACTACTGTTTCCTCTTCAACGCATATATGATATGGAATTAAGATAATTTATTTTTGAAACCTTTTAACTCATCCATGAATCTATGGAATTCTGGAATGTCCATTTGTTGTGCAGAATCTGATAATGCAACTGCTGGATCTGGATGAACTTCAGCCATTACTGCATCTGCGCCAATTGCAAGTGCCGCTTTCGCTGTTGGTAATAATAAATCTCTGCGTCCAGTTGAATGTGTTACATCAACGATAACTGGTAAATGTGTTTCTTTCTTTAAAATTGGTACTGCAGAAATGTCTAATGTGTTACGTGTTGCTCTTTCGTATGTGCGGATACCGCGCTCACAAAGAATAATTTGATCGTTACCTTGCGCAATAATGTATTCCGCTGCGTTAATGAACTCATCAATTGTTGCTGCTAATCCACGTTTTAATAATACTGGTTTGTTAACTTTACCTACAGCTCGTAATAAATCGAAGTTTTGCATGTTACGTGCGCCAACTTGAATTACATCAACGTAGTCTAATGCCATTTCAACATCGTTCGGATTTAAAATTTCACTAATAATTGCTAAGTCAAACTCGTCTGCTACTTGACGTAAAATTTGAAGTCCTTCTACTCCTAAACCTTGGAAATCATATGGAGAAGTTCTCGGTTTGAATGCACCACCGCGCATTAATTTTAAGCCTTGGTCTTTCATCGCTTGCCCTACTTGACGAACTTGTTCTAAACTTTCTACTGCACAAGGTCCCATGATGAACGTTTGTGTTCCGTTTCCAATCAATTCACCTTTTACATCAACGATTGTATTTTCTTGTTTCTTTTTACGTGATACTAGTAACGCTTTACGGTTATCATCTTCTTGTAACTCTAAGCTTGCTTTGAAAATCGTTTTGAAAATATGTTGAACTGTTGATGTTTCGAATGGTCCTTCGTTATGCTCTGCGATCATATCAAGTACTTCACGCTCACGTACTGGATCAAAGCGTTTCGTGCCTTGTACTTGCTTTTGCTCTCCAATTTTTTGAACAATTTCACCACGTTTGTTTAAAAGGTGTAATAGTTGTAAATTAATTTCATCTACCTGTTTACGTAATTGATCTAATTCATGATTTGCCATTTGGAAATCCTCCTCTAATGTTTTAAAAGTATAGTAAGAGAATAAAAAATTCTCTATTTTCTGAACTGACTAATTATACAAATTTATAGTGGAATCGATACCTCTTCTTATTTTAAACTAATAATTCGTACACAGACATAAACTACTAGTTAAAAATCCACTTTTTTGTACAAAAAAGCCCTACTGATCCAATCAGTAGGGACGATATTTATCGCGGTACCACCCTAGTTGTAGACTTCTTTCGTCTACCTCTCTTCATTGTTAACGATCATCTGACCGTCTTTCCCTTCATAAAGACAATACTATCTTTACTACGAAAAAGATGCTCTAGGACTGTAATTCGCTCTTGTTTATGTACTGGTTCGCACCAACCACCAGCTCTCTGTTACAGGGAAACAACAACTACTGCTTTTCCTTTCAATGCATGACTATTTAATTTTCAAGTTGGACCACTAAAATACAAAAAGTCCCTACTGAATAAATCAGTAGGGACGATATTTATCGCGGTACCACCCTAGTTGTAGACTAACTTTCCGTCTACCTCTCTTCACTGTTAACGATCAATTGACCGCTTTTTCGTAATAAAGAAAAACTATCTTTATTACGAAAAAGATGCTCCAAGACTGTAATTCATGATTATCCCTGTACTGGTTCACACCAACCACCAGCTCTCTGTTACAGTAAGACTAACCACTACTGTGATCTCTTCATTGCACTTTGTTTATTCAAATGTTTTTGAAATTGAATAAGTATGATTCGTATTATAGAACGCTTTTCAAAACACTGTCAACAACTTTTTATATATTTTTTAAAATTCCACTTTCGTTCTATAATTCTTTTTGTAAATCACCCATTACAATTCCTATGCGAATCATTTCATTTTCTAGTAAATGTAAAACATATTCCTCTACTTCATACTGAACTAATAATTCTTTTATTTTTATGATTTCTTTTTCAAATAAAACGGCTTCGTGACATGTTTGTAGTAAAATAAAAAACACATTTGCAAATATTTCTTTATGCGCTTTCATACTTTCTTTTTTATGAAGCATTTCAATCAATAACTGCTTCATTTCCTCACCTGCACATTTACCATGTACACTTGAAAATGCACGAGACATAATACATAATCCTTTTTCTAATATTTCATCCATGTATAAAATAATACGTAAAAGCATTACATATTCTCTTGCAGTTATCTCACCCATTTTTGGTCGTTCTCGCAAAAATACACTGAGCCAAGCTGTCCAAAATTTTTGTTGTTCTTTTACACTTAATGTTTTGACGTAATAGCATAAAAACTGCATAAACTTAATTTTATTTTCTTCATTTTCTAGTATGAGTAACGGGTATAACCAATCTGTTTTTTGCTCCCAATATAGTACACATTTAATAAATACAAAGCTAAGCCATTTCAAGAAAGCTTCTCTCGTATGCGGATGTAATACTTCCAAATGTTCTATCGCATACTTAATAAATCGCTTCATTTCTGTAAATAAAGGTAGATTTATTTGCGTGTAACATAAGCCGGCCCATGCATATTCCGTAATCTCATTTTGTTTTTTTAAATCTAAGTATGGTAACAAATATTTTCGGCACCATTGTTTTTCAATATGATATAGGAATGTAATATCTGCTATTAAACGAGCAAACATAAAGTTTGTTCGTTCCGAATTAACTCTTACTTGTTCTTCAAATAAAAATAAATATTCATATACATTACGATCGTATAAATGATCATATGATAACAACTTTAATAATACAGCCGTCATTTTTCCAACTGGATGCTGAATTGATTCATTATAAAAATCTTGTTTCCCAAGCTTAAAGTCTGTATCACTCTTCATAACTTGAGGAAACACTGAAAAAGCAAATCGTTTTACAACACGTATACTATTCTCTTCTAACTCTTCTAGTCGATTACTAATTTCATATAGAAAACTACTAATTAACCAATGAAAAGCAGTATTTCTAACAAATTTCTGCAATAGCGGAATAATTTTTTGGATTTGCTCATTTGTCAATCCTCGATTATTTCGCCATTCTCTAATACAAACAAACCATACTTCATTACTTATTTCTTGCACTCCTACTAATTGGTATGCAAATGAAATACTCCACTCTGTGTTTAATTTACATGCTTTTGATAACATCTCTAAAAAATGGCGTTGTTCAAAAACACGATCTTGCGAAAATTGCTGAACTTGCTTCATAATTTCAACATCTTTCAGTTGCAATAATCCGTCAGCAGTTACATTACAAGTAATACTTTGCTCTGTATCCTCTTTCTTTTGTACACTGTATCGTTCGGAATAAAAATGAGGATGCTTTTGCTTCATTAACTCATACCCATTTGCCGTAGATGGACTATTTGAATCACACTTGAATAATAAGTCTAATACGAGACATGCATCAAATACCCTCTCTTCTGTAAGATGCTTTATTACAGTTCGAGTGACTTCTTCTTTTGTTTTTTCTAAACAATGTGCATAATGCCTTTTTAAAAGTTGAAAAACTTCGTGTTTATAAGTGAAATCTAAAAGAAGTCCTTCATGTAACAACCATTTCATTTTGTCATCTACACGAACAAAAATATTTTTATTCATCGCATCAATTGCAATTCGCTTTTGAAGTACACTATTTGCTTCTATCATTTCTGTAATATAATAATCCGCTTTTTTCTCATTGTTTTCGCATAAATAAGTTAGACACTCTTTTACAATTCGTATTAAAAATGCAAGATCATTTTGATGAAACTCTTTCTCTACATTTTCCTTATTTCTTTTTTTCAGTGCCGTTTGTCTTAACGACAACATTCTCAATTTTTCTAATCCAATCATCATAATTGGAACAGCATAATAAGCGATATATGGCCTCATCTTTTCGTTCCAAATTTGCTCCACATGAGAAAATGTAGATACTGGTAAGCGACTCGATTCCTCGAGTTCTATTGATTCTTGCGTATCATTTCCCCATTTTCTTACACGTTTCAACTTCAGTTTTCCGTCTAAAATAAAAGTTAGTAACAATAAGGCAATTTCTTTATGCTCAGGAAAAGAACATTTTTGCAGTAACTTAGAAATCTTTTCTATAGAGCTACTATCTTTTTCAGCTGTTTCTAATAAAAGGAGTGTCCACCTTGCAAACAACAACGGGTCCATCTTACTCTTCGTTTCGTTTAAGTAGTTACAAATTGTTCTCCATAATAACGGTGATATTTTAGAATAGTTTTTATAAATTAATTGAAATAATTCTTTCTGATGACTAAAAAGAAATTGTTCCACTAACCATTCTGCAAGTAATTCATCTACTTCATTATAGTTTGGCGTAAGCATAAACAAATTTTGTAATTTACCTTCTGCTTCTAACCATTCGACCCATTCATAATCATGAGCAAATTCCACAAAGTAACGTACTGTTTCAATTTTTTTAATTGATTGCTTTATGTATGATAATTGTTCCTGTTCTACTGACGGGGGAACCGTTACAATATCCCGAATACGCATTCTTTTCGTAATATAATTATCACCCATTAATTCAGCCCAGCGTTTTACCGCTTTTACAAGGGATTGATGATTATTCACCTTATTCGGATACACAATTGGTCTTATCCCTAAATGTTCCCAGTGGTATGTATTTTCTCCTTGTGCGACAAAAGCAAATCGTCTTGTACTTGGTGGTAAACCAGTTGCTAAATATTTCATTACTGGGTCATTATGACTATATCCAACGAATAAAACGGTGTAATTTGAGAATAGATCAACTAAAAACCTTCTCGCCCACCCTTCCGTTAAATAAGCCCTTCCAAAATCACCATCTGTTAAAATTAAAGCCTCTTTCTCCTGTTCTACATTACCATGTATGTAAGCAAGACCTTTAAAAGCTCTCCCAGTCGGTAAAGCTGGAGCGTAATAAACATTGATATCTCTATTTATTTCTTTAATTGCAGTTGTAAAATGTTGATCAAAATTTGTTGTTACAATGCGGATATCTGTATCTAAAGGAAATAACCTTGGAATTGCATAATGCAATGGATTCGGTTTTGATTTCTCTATATGAACGAGATCTCTTGCGACTTGATGTACATCTTTTGTTTTCGCAATTTTGCCAAGATAATAATCATGTGGCTCTGTTATTTCACGTTTTTCGACATATAACGTTTTTGCAATTTCATCAACTAAATCATCAAAATTCGGTAAGTTTGATTTCCCTTTCATAGAAACTCCCGCTCCAACAAATAATACTAACTTTCCTTGCTCAAGGTGATCAATTAACTCATCTGGAATTTCTACTTCTGAAGTAATCCACATCTTGGATTCCCCCTTACCTAAAAATGTCATACACTCTCATTTTACTATAACATTTTTTCATTGTTTTTATAATATTTAGACTAAATTCCGAACATGAAAAAGTTTTATGTAAATAAATCCGTTACAATGTATGAACTCCAGAATTTATTGAAAAACTATGTATAAATCGGAGGTGTAAATTTTGAATGATTTCACAGTAGTGCTTATCAAGTTTATATCGTGCATTATCGCATTTAGCATTGGGCTTGCTTTATTTTTCCCTGCAACGTTTGTTCAAATTATTTCATTCAGTCTCTTTGTTACAATCGTATCCTACATGTTCGTTGATAAAATTATTTTAAATCGAATTGGCAATACTGGTGCCATTATGTCGGATTTCTTATTAACATATTTAAGCGTATGGATTTTCGGTAATATTTTATTAGACAACTATATGCAAATTGCATGGGGCAGTATCCTTTCTGCCATCGTCTTCACTTTATCTGAAGTAATCGTTCATCGCTTCTCTAACTCTCATACAAGGCACAACAATGATAACATTCGTATTAATCGCCGCTTTGCATATGGTACAGAGTTTGCTGAAGAACAAAATATATTGGATAAAGATAAGAAAAAGTAACGTTTTAATGCAGGAGCGCCCTTTTTAATTATGTGGTGCTCCTTTTTTGTATTTTTTCATTATGGTACGTGAAATTATATAAGTGATTATTTCAAAATACCGAATTACTAACAATATTTGACGCTATTTTTTCTAATAAAAAACTGCCTCTTATTTAGAGGCAGCCACTTTTAAGTCTTTTACTGCAACAACATCCGCAAACGCTCCCAATACTGCGTTATGATGTTTCACAATATCTTCAGCACGTAACACTTCTGTATTAAATGTACTATGCGCATCACTCACTAACGTTACTTTATACCCTTCACTACATGCTCTGCGCGTTGTCGTATCTACACAATACTCTGTTTGCATTCCCGAAAGAATAACGTGTTCAATTCCTTTCTCTTGTAACACTTCGCTTAAGTTTGTATTATGGAATGAATCTGGAGTCGTCTTTTCAACTATATTATCTCCTTCTTGCGGAGCGATGGCCGCATGGATTCGCCATCCATCCGTACCTTTTTCTAACGGATGGTCTTTAGGACCGTTATGTTGGATATAAATAACTGGAATATCATTTGAACGACATTCCCTAATAAGCTCTTGCAATGTTTGTAAAAACTTTCCCCCATTATGTACTGGCATTCCAGCTGTATACATACCTGCTTGCACATCAATTACGATTAATGCTTTTTTCATTTCACACATCCCCCTTTATTTGTATAAGCCATTATTATTGTTTATATTCCATCATCCAACAATCTTCTAATTTCCCCTCATGCAACTCATGTTCCTTTAAAATCTTTACTTTTTTAAATCCACTTTTTTCATAACACTTTATTGCTCGTTCATTATTTACTTTCGGATCCATTGCAATTGCTTCTGCTCCCATTTCACCCATAATATATGTAATTGCTGCCTGAACGAGTTTTGTTCCAATTCCCTTTCCCCAATAGGCTGGTTCACCGATAAATTGGTCCATACCCCATACATTTTGTGATTCTTTATAGCCATATAACGCTTTCCACTCTGAATCCACTGGGTACATTTGTATGTAACCAATCGGAATGGTATCAAATTCTATTAAACATCTTTTTTCATTACTGTTTGGACTATGTATAAAATGATCAAGCACCTTTTCTACAGATTGCGGATTATCTCGTCCTTCGTAATACCGCAGGACTGCTGGGTCCGTTAACCATTTAGAAATGATAGATGCATCATCTTCCATTACGTATCTAATCAATAAACCTTCTTTTTGAAAAAGCATATTATACCTCTATTATTTCTTTATATTTTTTCTTGCTGTTACATCTTTCATTGCACCTACTAATGCATATGGTAGTAATGTAATCGCAAAAAATGCTGTAAATACGTTAAATTGCGGGATTGTATAGAGTGTGAACCATTCAGTGAAAAATTGAGAATTTAATATTCTATTAAAAAACTCTCCGCCTGGCCTAAAGTTTGGCGCCCACCTAACTTCTTCGCTTTCGCTGAATTTTGAGGTGGGGGTCTTACTGCCCTTTAATGCGGGGTAAACAGTAACTGAACAATAAAAAATGCCCCTAGATAACGAAACCAAGTCCGTTTCCATATAGGTTGTGCATTTTTTAATATATCTCCCATCTTACCCCCTCCTTAAATATCCATCATATTAATTATACACTTTCCTCACTTTATTTGTTAAAATTTTCTATACAATTAATGCTGTTGGGGGGAAATACATTATGTCTAATCCTATACTTACATCCACTTTAATCATTCTTAGAGGAAACTCCGCAAGTGGTAAAACAACGATTGCAAAACAACTACAAGAACATTTCGGACAAGGAACACTTTTAGTATCACAGGATGTTGTACGTAGAGATATGCTTAGAGTACACGACACAATGGGTAATTTATCACATGATTTACTATTTGAAATTACGAAGTACGGAAAAGGAAAATGTGAATTTGTTATTTTAGAAGGTATATTGAACAGTCATAGGTATGGTGAGATGTTAAAAGAATTAATTCGTTATTTTGATGAAAATGCATTTGCATATTACTTTGATTTATCATTAGAGGAAACTATTAGACGACATAACACAAGGGACAAACGATATGAATTTGGTGAAGATTCCCTCCAAAAATGGTATAATCCGCACGATACAATTGAGGTTGCCACAGAAACTATTTTTACAGATAACTTTACGCAAAAAGATATATTTGATGCGATTCTTAATGATGTTGCGATACAAAAACAAGACTAATATAATATGTTAGTCTTGTTATGTACTTTGTGTTTCCGTTTTTATAATTGAACAATCTTTACATAAATAATAGTATATATTCATTTCCCCAAACTGGAAATCAACTACTGAAATAAGTTCACGTTCCTCGATATCTTGTGTAATTGTAGCAACATACTTCATCTCTTTAGAACAAGTTGGACACGCCAAATGCTCTGAAAGATCCGCATATAATGGTGCCCCTAATAATCTACATACATATTCAGAACCGAACAAGTCAAAAGCTTCCCAGTAACTATCTTCATCTGTAGGTATATCTTCATTTTTCATATTTATAAGCTTTACCGTTGTTTTTGGTAATGAAACTGGTAACTTATCTTCCTCTTCCATTATCCATTCTTCTGTATTTTGCTGCTTTATGATTTGAACTGTTTTACCTCCATCACTTAACTGAAAATATTGCGGTTCCCACACCATCGCACAGTTCAAGCATGAAACGAATGGTAAAATATTTAGTTCATTACTTTTAAGTTCAGCAAGTCTCCCATCTTTTAAATCAAAACAGAGAATTTGATGCATCTTCTCACCGCATAACTTACATACTGGCAAATTACAATCTTGACCGCCAAAGTAATGATTATATGAACCTCTTCCTTCAATTACTCTATACCCTTTCCGCTCATTACAATGTGCGCCATATAATTCTATTGTCATATTCTATCCTCGCCTTTTATAAGAATGATTCACAAAATGATAATAATTAAGACTAAAAAACATCGTCTTCCTGAATAGTTTCCATAATAAATTCTTTTAAACTCGGAGATATTTCTTCCATTTCGTCATCCGCGTGATACCAAATATATATTTTATCATCCATTTTTCCATTATTTATTTTAAAGCACAATTTATCCCCTGAACCATCGTCACCAATTATGATAAGATTTTCTGGTATAGACTCATCTCTCATGTCAATATTTTGTCTAACAATATCATCCCAAGTTTTCGTTACATTTCTATTATCTTTAATCGGATATAGTATCCATTCCCCTATTTCAGCATTATTAACTAATTTAATAAGATCCCTATATTGATTTGGGAAAGCAGCACCTAGCTTTTCTTCCGTTTCTTTTATTTGCAACTCCAATACACCTTGTTTCTTTGTTTCAATATATTCTCTTACTTCTTTCATGAAATACACCTATCCTTTGAACTTAATTACACTATTATGAGTGAAAGTGTTTAGTAAACGATTTGATCCGATTTATATATTTCATTATACGTTAACCCTTCGTTTTCAACATACTATTCTTCTCTACTTCTCAATAACCTTCTGTTTTACTTCCTTACCTCATTCTTAATAGTTTTTCTAAACATGAGACAATTTTTATGTTTTATTACAGGTTTATTAATAAGTCATTTAAAAATCCTATTATCCTTCTACTAAAAAAATAAAAGCCAGCCTCAATAAAGAGAACTGACTTCTATTTGGATAATTATTGTTATTATAAAATTTTCACTTTAACAGTTTGTCTTCCCCAATTCATAGCTTTACTTTTTGAACCCATTAAAACATCAATACGATTACCTTTAATTGCACTTCCAGTATCACCAGCGATCGCTTCTCCATAGCCTTCTACCCATACTTTAGATCCTAATGGGATTACTTTCGGGTCAACTGCGATAATTCTCATATTCGGATTTTCCGTTAAATCATGCCCCATCGCAGTTAAAACGCGTCCACCATATGTACCATTTTCACTTGGATCAGCAGTATACGCTGTCGCTACTACCGTTAATTCACGTTTAGCAGACTGTATGTTGTTTTTAGATGCTTCTTTCGCTCTCTCTTCTTCTTTAGCCTTTGCTATTTCTCTTGCTTTTTCTTCTTCTTTAGCTTTTGCTATTTCTCTTGCTTTCTCTTCTTCTTTAGCTTTTGCTATTTCTCTTGCTTTCTCTTCTTCTTTAGCTTTTGCT